>NZ_JBNHEZ010000002.1:0-648302 GCF_059089735.1 Arthrobacter sp. sptzw32
CGGTGTCCACACCCTCGCGCATCCGGTCCAGGGCCGCGGCGAGGTCCTTGGACCCGTCGTATTCGCTGCCTTCACGCCCGCCCCACATCACGAACGTCTCGGCGCCGAACTCCGCGGCCGAATCGATGTTCCGCAAAACCTTGGACAGGGCAAAGCGGCGGATGGAACGGTCATTGGAGGTGAACCCGCCGTCCTTGAACACCGGGTGGCTGAACAGGTTCGTGGTCACCATCGGGACCTTCAAACCGGTCTCGGCCAGCGCCGCCTTGAAGTTCTTCAGGATCAGCTCCCGCTCCGAGGCCGTGGCCTCAAAGGGAACCAGGTCATTGTCGTGGAACGTGATGCCATACGCGCCCAGCTCAGCGAGCCGGTGCACCGCCTCTACCGGATCCAGCGCCGCACGGGTTGCCACACCAAACGGGTCAGCACCGGTCCAGCCCACAGTCCACAGACCAAAAGTGAACTTATCAGCAGGGGTAGGGGAAAGAGTCATGATGCGTCCTTGCACTCGGTTGCGCCGATTGTCCGGCCAGTTAGTTTATTGCCTGAACTATATAACCATCGGTACGCTAGGGTCAATAGCAAATTGGGAACCCGACAACGGTCCCGTATCGATGAGGGAGACCGGCATGGCGAACACGGCCACAGCGCCTGCACCGTCCAATGCCGCAGCCCCGGGCAGCATGGGAGACGTACGCAGGAGCAACCTTGCCCTGGTCCTCAGCACGGTGGCCGCGTCCTCCACGGCGTCCCACCTCACCCGGGCCCAGATTGCCGCCGCCACCGGGCTGACCAAGGCGTCAGTATCAAGCATTGTCCTGGACCTCCTCGACGCCGGAATCCTGCGGGAATTAGGCCTGAACCCCCAGGGTGAACGGGGCCGGCCGGGCGTGGGGCTGGAAATGAATCCGGCGCGGGGCGTTATGGGCATGGAAATCAACGTTGACTACATTGCCGCGGGCGTTACGGATCTGACCGGAGCCGAAGTGGTTCAGGAGATCCGGGAACTGGATAACCGGGACAGTGCCAGTGGGGCGGTGATGACTGCCCTGGCAGCGGTGGCCGCCGGCGTGCGGAAGGCGGCCTCGGCGAAGGGGGTCGAAATCCTGGGCGGAGGACTCGCGGTTCCTGGACTTGTCGACGACGGGACTTCCACCGTCATCACTGCCCCTAACCTGGGCTGGCGGGACGCAAAGCTTGACGTTGCCGGTTTGCTCCCCGGCCTGCCATTGGGTGTCAGGCTCTTCAATGAAGCCAATGCTGCTGCCCTTGCGGAGTTGGCCCGCGGCGCCAGTGGCAGGAAGGACTTCCTCTTCATCTCCGGCGAAGTGGGCGTCGGCGGCGGGCTGATCATCAGGTCTGAGCTCTTCACCGGCCCGGAAGGGCATGCGGGGGAGGTGGGCCATATAGTTGTCGACCCTGACGGCAGCGCCTGCTCCTGCGGCGGGACAGGCTGCCTGGAGACTGTAGCGGGGCAGGACGCCATTTTTTCAGCGGCGGGCATAGCAGCCAAACGGCAATCGAGGTCGGAAAGCATGTCTGCCCTGACAAAAGCGCTCTCCGCCGGCGAACCCGCCGCGCTGCTGGCCGTCCGGAAAGCCGGGCAGTCCTTGGGCGTGGCCGTTGCGTCCGCATCGCGGGTGGTGGATATCAGGGCGGTGGTGCTCGGTGGGCACTTCGCCGTCCTCGAGCGGTGGCTGCGCCCGCCGCTGCTGGACAGCCTCAGCCGGTATGCGCCGGGGAAGTTTCTGCCCGAGCACATCACCACGGCTGCCGCCGGGGAGAATGGCGCCCTGCTGGGGGCCGCCGGCAGTGTGGTGCGGTCCCTCCTGGAAGCACCGCACCGGCTGCAGTCCTAGCATCGCGCCACCGTTGGCGTGCGCCGCTGACTACGGACCCGGGCAGAACACACAGGAAGCGGCTTTCGCCTGCATCCCGCAGGCCAAAGCCGCTTCTCGAAGTGCCCCAGGAGGGAATCGAACCCCCGACCGGCGGATTAGAAGGCCGCTGCTCTATCCCCTGAGCTACTGAGGCAAATGGCTCCGGAGCTGAAGTCCGGCGCCTCAAAAAGTTTACATTGCCTGGAGTGCAGGTGCCGTCACTGCGTGCAGCGGCGGACTCTTCCTCCACAGGCACACCAGGGGCAGAGTTGTGCACATAGGGAAAGTGCTGCCTCCCGCCGCGCCCGGCGCGGGCGCGATGCTGGTTTTGCCTGCTAAGGCATCACTAGGAGACAGGACGAAGAGATGAGCGACACCATAACGATCCGGGGCTTCGTTGCCACCGAGATCAAGAGCTCCACCACAACGGGGGGAGTGGCCACCGCCTCCTTCCGCATCGGATCCAACTCCCGCCGCTATGACAAGGAATCGGGCACATGGTCGGACGGCCACACGAACTGGTTCCTGGTTCAGGGCTACCGGCACCTGGCGGGAAGCATGGGCTGCAGCATCAGGAAAGGCCAGCCAGTCATTGTGGTGGGGAAGCTGAAGATCCGGAGCTGGGAAAAGGACGGCCGGGTCTACTACTCACACACCATTGACGCTGACGCCGTGGGCCACGATCTCACCTGGGGCACGGCAAATTTCACCCGGTCCTCCACCAAGCCACTCCTCTCGCTTGTGGAACAGGAACCGGGGTTCGAGGCCGATCCCCACCGCAACCCGGACGGTCCCTTCGACCAGCCGGAGGACAACGAAGAAGAGCTTCCCGGCGACGGCGATCCGGCCGCAGCCTACATCGAAGACAGCAACGGCGAGCTGCTCGCGCTGGATCTGGAGACGGGGGAACTGGCCGAATCCGGAGTCTAGGCATTCCCTGTATCAACGTCGCCCTTAAATTCCTGGGCGGGCAGGACCGCGGCACCCCCGGCCACGCCTTGCCCGCCCAGGCCGCGCATCCGCCGCCGGACCGCATGGCAGAATGACACCATGCGGACCACTCCTGACCACCGGCAAGAACGTATGTCAGGTTTATCATCGGCCGCTCCTTCCGCTCCGGTCCTCGCCGCGCGTCCCCTGGTGGCAGCAGTCGCCGGAGCCGCGCTGGCTGCCGTGCTGGCAGGATGCGTGGGCGGGGGGCAGTCGGTCCTCCAACCCGGGGCAACCGAACCAGTGATCGCCGCGCCAACCACCGCCGGCAGTGCCGCAGGCACGGCCGCACCCGGGACAGCGTATACTGAACCACCGGCAGAGAGACCCGGAGGGCAGCGGGCAGCTGACGCAGACGCCGCCGCCACCGAAACGGTCAGGAAAACCGTGACGGATGCCCTTGAACGTCTGGCTGCGGGATCACCGAAGCCGGCCACCGCCCAGGTCACGGACGCCCTGACCGGAGCGGGCATCGCGCCTGCTTCTTTGCAGGTTTCCCAGAGCCGGACCCCCACTGGCCTGGAGGCTGACGCCATCGAAGCCTCGGTGCTGCAGGGCCGGGACTGTGTCATCGGGCAGGTCCGGGAAGGTGCGGTCACGGTGACCGTTCTTCCGGTGCTGGCCAGCGGCAAGTGCTTTGTAGGCTCCTGATCCGGGCGCACCGAATGTGAGATATGCCCGCCAACCCACTAGATTTGGAACCATGGCGGAATTTATCTACACAATGACCAAGGCCCGAAAAGCCGTTGGCGAAAAACTCATTCTGGACGACGTAAGCATGTCCTTCTTTCCCGGCGCCAAGATTGGTGTTGTGGGCCCGAACGGTGCCGGTAAGTCCACCATCCTCAAGATCATGGCAGGGCTGGACACTCCCTCGAATGGCGAGGCCCGGCTCAGCCCCGGCTACACCGTAGGCATTCTCCTCCAGGAACCACCCCTGAACGAAGAAAAAACCGTCCTGGGCAACGTCCAGGAAGGTGTCGGTGAGATCTACGGCAAGATCCAGCGCTTCAACGAAATCTCGGAGGAAATGGCCAGCCCGGATGCTGACTACGACACCCTCCTCGAGGAAATGGGACACCTGCAGGAAGCCATCGACGCCGCGGACGCATGGGACCTGGACTCCCAGCTGGAGCAGGCCATGGACGCGCTCCGTTGCCCTCCGGCCGACGCCGACGTCACCAACCTTTCCGGTGGTGAGCGTCGCCGTGTTGCCCTGTGCAAGCTGCTCCTGCAGAAGCCGGACCTGCTGCTCCTGGACGAGCCCACCAACCACCTGGACGCAGAGAGCGTGCTGTGGCTCGAACAGCACCTTTCCACCTACGCCGGCGCAGTCCTGGCCGTCACCCACGACCGCTACTTCCTGGACCACGTAGCGGAATGGATCGCCGAAGTGGACCGCGGCCACCTGTACCCGTACGAGGGCAACTACTCCACGTACCTGGAGAAGAAGCGTGCGCGCCTGGAGATCCAGGGCAAGAAGGATGCCAAGCAGGCCAAGCGCCTCAGCGAGGAACTTGAGTGGGTGCGCTCCAACGCCAAGGGCCGCCAGACCAAGTCCAAGGCCCGTCTGGCCCGCTACGAGGAGATGGCTGCAGAAGCAGACCGCACCCGCAAGCTGGACTTCGAAGAAATTCAGATCCCGCCGGGACCCCGCCTGGGCGGCCTGGTGCTCGAGGCCAAGAACCTGCAGAAGGGTTTCGAGGACCGGACACTGATCGACGGGCTGACCTTCAGCCTGCCCCGCAACGGCATCGTAGGTGTTATCGGCCCCAACGGCGTCGGCAAGACCACCCTGTTCAAGACCATCGTGGGACTGGAACCGCTGGACGGCGGCGACCTGAAAATCGGTGACTCCGTCAAGATCTCCTACGCCGACCAGAGCCGCGGCGGCATCGACCCCAACAAGACCCTGTGGGAAGTCGTATCGGATGGCCTGGACTTCATCCAGGTAGGCCATGTGGAGATGCCCTCCCGCGCCTATGTCGCCGCTTTCGGCTTCAAGGGCCCGGACCAGCAGAAGAAGGCAGGTGTGCTCTCCGGTGGTGAGCGCAACCGGCTGAATCTTGCGCTGACCCTCAAGCAGGGCGGAAACCTGCTGCTTCTCGATGAGCCCACCAACGACCTTGACGTCGAAACCCTCAGCAGCCTGGAGAATGCCCTGCTGGAATTCCCCGGCTGCGCCGTGGTGGTCTCGCACGACCGCTGGTTCCTGGACCGGGTGGCAACCCACATCCTGGCCTACGAAGGTGACGAGGAAAATCCGTCCAAGTGGTACTGGTTCGAGGGCAACTTCGAATCGTACGAGGAAAACAAGGTGGAGCGCCTTGGCCCGGATGCGGCTAAGCCGCACCGCGTGACGCACCGCCGTCTGACCCGCGACTGACCGTCTCCGGCGCCGGGAACGCAAAAGCGTTACCGGCTACAGGCAGAAACAGGCCGGCACCCACGGGTGCCGGCCTGTTTGCGTTTTACCCGGCCTGTTTGCGGTTCCCCGGACGCAGCCCCCGAAAACTGCCTCTGGCCGAGCGCCGTCTGCACAGCCGGCCGGGACTGAAGACCGGAAGGCTAGCCCCGGCCGGCTTTCCGGATCCGGTGCTCCATCACCTTTGACTGGAATGCACCCGCAACCTTGTTTTTCAGGTCGGTGGGCACACGGACCATCCCTTCCTGTGCCACCGAGGCCACGTGCTGTCCGGCCTGGTTGAAGATTTTGCCGGTTGCGAGCCCGCGCGCACCCTGGGCGCTCGGCGATTCCTGGACGTACAGCAGCCACTCGTCCACCCGCGCGGGACGGTGCCACCACATGGCATGGTCCAGGCTGGCCACGTTCATTCCGGGAGTAATCCAGCTGAGCCCGTGCCGGCGCAGGATGGACTCCAGCAGGGTGTAATCACTGGCGTAAGCCAAGGCGGCGCGGTGCAGGTTGGGGTTGTCCGGCATAGGGCCGAAGGTCTTCATCCACACCGCATTGCGTGCTTCCCTTTCACCTTTTGCCGATACATACAGCGGCGGGTCAACGTGCCGGATGTCGAAGGGCCGCTCATAGGCCCAGTGCCGCGCCACAGGGTGGTCGAACTGGCCCAGCAGGTCGGCCGTGCTGGGCAGTGACTCCGGGTCGGGAATGCCGCCGGGCATTACGGACCCGTGCTCAACGCCTTCGTCCTCGCCTTGGAACGAGGCAATCATCGACAGGATGGGCACGCCTTCCTGGTATGCGTGCACCCGGCGGGCTGAAAAAGACCGGCCGTCGCGGAGGCGCTGGACTCCGAAGGTGATGGGCTTGTTGGCATCCCCGGGGCGGAGGAAGTAACCGTGCATGGAATGGACAAACCGTGCAGGGTCAACGGTCCGGATGGACGCAATCAGTGACTGCGCCAGCACCTGTCCGCCGAAGACCCGGTGGTGGGGCTGCTGCTGGGACGGGCCCAGGAAGATGTCCTCATCGGTCCGGGCGCCCTCCAGCTCGCCAAGGTCAAGCAGGGAGATGAGCGATGAGGTGGGGTCTTCGCTGGGAAGCGCCAGGATTTCGGCGTCGGCTTCAGTCATGGTTTGACTCTAGACGGCGCCCCGGCACCGCTCAACAAAGGTGCAGCCGGTAGTGTTCTTGGTGTGTCTGATCTACTCACCTCCTCCTTCCGGTTCGCTGATCCGCAGGATCTCGCCGACCTGAAAACCTTCGCCACGCGCGCGAAAACCATTAACGACGGCGCCATCCGGCTTCAGGCGGCAGGTTCCGTTCTCGCCGCGTACGTCTGCGTGCTGCGGCCGCGGGTGCTTGGTGAATCGACCCCCACCATCCTGGGACTGCGGACCATGGCGCTGGCTGAACCGTCGGGCACCGATGTCACTGTTCCGCTGGCGGCGGTGCTGGACCGCATCGCGCGGGCGGGCCAGGACGACGTCGAGCTGCCGGTGCCGCCGTCCACCGTCACGGAGTCCTGGACCGGTGTCGGGGCCCCCCGCAGCGGGTGGGAACTGCTGGGTTCGCGAAGCGATGCGTCCCTGCGGACGGCTGCAGAAGCAGGGATCGGGGAAGTGGCAGGAATTGTGCCGGAGAAGCCCGGGGCGCTGATCGTCAACAACGCCCGGGCTGCGGTGTGGGGCAGGGAACTCGATAACTCCGGACTGCCGGCCGGCGCCGCCTTTGCCGCCCTGGCCCTTGGTTTCCTTGCGGCCGGCGAACAGAAGCTCTACCGCGCCGGCCGCTGGTTCCGTCTCAGCGGCCCGCGCGGGCACGTCCTGGCGCGGACGGGAAGCGGGCTTCTCTGACGGCAGGGGCGCCGCGCAGGGGCAGCCGCGCCAGCCTGCGACCGGCTAGCCGGCCGGGCTGTTGACCATGGACAGCGCTGCACGCTCCATGTAGTCCCAAAGGGTTCCCTCATACAGCGGCGGCAGTTCGAGTGCGTCCACCGCCGTGCGCATGTGGAAGAGCCAGCGGTCCTTGGCTTCGGGCGTCACCGTGAAGGGCATGTGGCGCATGCGCAGCCGGGGGTGGCCGCGCTCTTCCCCGTAGGTGGTGGGCCCGCCCCAGTACTGTTCCAGGAACATCAGGAACCGCCGTTTGGCCGGGGCCAGGCCCTCTTCCGGGTACATCGGGCGCAGCAGCGGATCCGTTGCGACGCCGTCGTAAAAGACGTCAATCAGTTTAACGAAGGTTTCGTGGCCGCCCACGGCTTCATAAAAGTTGTCGGTGTAGCCGGGCCGGCTGAACGGATCGTTCTGCATCAGCTGGCGGGGCCGCTGCGGTTCGATGGGGATGGTCATTTGCTAGTCTCCGGCCTTTTGGTCAGTCTTTTTGATTTCGGTGCCGTGATCGCTTGCCTGGTCCGTGGTGCCGTCCGGTCCCTCGTGCAGCGGCACGTAGTTGCCCTGGGACCGGTTGCCTACGCGGAGGATCTCCCCGTTGCGCAGGTACCAGATGGCGCCGTCGTCGGACCGCACGCGGGTGATGCGCAGGCCCATGGACTCCACAACACCAACAACTTCGCTGGTTTCGATGACATCGCCGATTCCGTACTGGTCTTCAATGGTAATAAAAATCCCGGCGAGGAAGTCGCGGATCAGCTGTTGGGCGCCGAAACCGATGGCTACACCCAAAATACCCACACTGGTGAGGAGCGGGGCGATGTTGATGTCCAGGTTCTGCAGGACATACATGCTGGTGATGACCACCACCAGCACGCCCACGATGCTGTTCAGCAGCGAACCGATCGTTTCCGCGCGCTGGACCCGCCGTTCATGGTCCAGGGCGCGCAGTGCCGGCGCCGCCCACTTGAACGTGGGCCGCTTGAAGAAGTTGCTGCCTGCGGCCACGCGGGTGGTGATCCGGGAAATGACAAAGGTGGCAGCCAGCCAGATGGCAACGCCCACCCCGAGGCTGATCACAATGCCCGTGATGCTGATGCCGTCGGGCGCGGTGGCGGCGGAAGGAAGGATCGACAACATGCTGACCATAGGTGGGAAATACTCCTGGGGTTCCCCGGCGGCGCCGGGATAGGGTTCCGGAGCGCCGGTTTCGCCCGGCGCGGAAGGCTCTGTTCTCCTTCAACCCTAGCGCCGTAGCGTGGCTGCATGCGTATTCTTGTGCTCGGCGGGACGGCCTTCCTGTCAGCAGAAATTGTCCGCCAGGCCGTTGCCGGGGGGCATCAGGTCACGTGCCTTGCCCGTGGTTCCGCGGCTGATCCTCCGGAGGGAGCGGCGTGGCTGAAAGCTGACCGCTCTCTCGGTCCCGATGCCTACCGCGGCGTCAAGGGGAAGTGGGATGAGGTCATTGACGTCGCCCGCGATCCGGTGCCCGCAACCGAAGCGCTGGACGCCATCGCCCACCGCACCGCCCACTGGACCTTCGTCTCCAGTTGCTCCGTCTATGCCGACGCATCGGTTCCCGGCGCGGCTGAGGACGCCGGCCTCCTCCCGCCGCTGGCGCCGGGTACTCCTTCGACGCCGGAAACCTACGGTGAGTCCAAAGCCGCCATCGAGCAGTCCACCGTCAGGGCAACGGGCGGAAAAGCGCATGTGTGCCGTGCGGGCCTGATCGGCGGACCGGGTGACGGTTCCGACCGCTACGGGTACTGGCCGGCCCGCTTTGCCCGGGACGGCCGTCCCGCCATCGTCCCTGCCATCAACAGCCACGCCACCCAAGTCATCGATGTACGGGACCTCGCCGCCTGGATCCTGCTCGCGGCAGAACAGGGGACCACTGGAACGCTGAACGCGCTGGGGGACCAGGTACCGTTCGGGGAGTACATCAGAGCGTCCCGGCAGGCGGCGGGCCATGGCGGCGAGGTGGTGCCGGCGGCCGGGGACTGGCTCGTGGACCAGGGCGTCGGCTACTGGGCGGGGCCCGACTCGCTGCCCCTCTGGCTCCCTCCCCGGCATGAGGGGTTTATGGCCAGGAGCAACAAGGCTGCCGTTGATGCCGGCCTGAAGATCCGGCCCTGGCAGGAGACACTCGCCGACGCGCTGGCTGATGAACGCCGCCTCGGACTGAACCGGCCCCGCAAGGCGGGCCTAACTCCGGAAACGGAAAAGCGGCTGGTTGGGCTCCTGCAGGGCGGACACACAAGCTGACGCCTGGCAGGAGGCCCCGGGCAGTCCTAGGCCGCCACCGTCACCGGCATGTGTTCCACGGGAAAGTTCACGCTGCGGGCAATAAAGCACACCTGGTTGGCTTCATGGTGGAGCTGCGCGGCCATCGCCACGTGCTGTTCGTCTGCCACCGTAACCTGCGGGTGCAGCGTCACCCGTTCGAACTGGCCGCTGCCGTCCCTGTTGAGCTTCATCAGCCCGGCGGCCTCGTCCCGGTAGTCCGTCACCACCACCCCGTGCTTCACCGCCACGTGCAGGAAGGAAAGCATGTGGCACTGCGCCAGGGCGGCGAGAAGCAGCTGCTCCGGGTTGTAGCGCGCCCGGTCGCCGTGGAAGGTGGGATCGGCCGAACCCTTGAGGACCGGCAGTCCGGGAATCAGGATGTCGTGGTCCCGCAGATAGCCGCGGTACGACGACGTCCCTTCCCCCTGGTTGCCCGTCCACTGCACCGTCAACGCATAGTGGTGCTCACCGAAATTCACAGGCCCGGCCCTGCTTCGCCGGGCAGGACATCAGCGGCGCGGGCACGCAGGGCCCTGGCAACGCCGTCGCGATTTTCCAGCATCATCCGGCGCAGGGCGGCGCTGTGGGGCGGAATTAATGCCAGGAAGCCGTCCGTTCGATCAACTGTCGCCTGCGTGGTCAGCAGCGCGGGGTAGAGCCCGACGACGATTTGCTGGGCAAGGGCGTGGGTCCGAGTCTCGACGATGGCGGGCACCGCCTGGAAATACTTTTCCGCGTAGGGCTCCAGCAGCGACCGGTCCAGGACGCGCATAAACCCGCTGACCGCGGAGCCCTGAAGGGCATTGGACAGCTCGCCCTTCACCACGATCGAATCCCAGGCAGCGGCCTTCGCCTCGGGGGTGGGAATTGCAGCTTTGGCCTGCGCGGCGGCGTTCTGTCCGGTGGACGTGTGGTCCCGGGCAAGCTCGGCATCGATGCCGTCCTGGCCCAGGCGGCCGCCCACCACCAGCGACGTCAGGAGTTCCCAGCGCAGGTCCTGGTCAACGGCCAGCCCGTCCAGGACCAGCGAACCGTCGAGGAGACCCGCCACGATGTCCAGCTGGCTTCCGTTGCCAGCCAGCAAGGCGAAGGATTTCACGAACTGCAGCTGGGCGTCCGAGCCGGCGGGTACCTCGGAGGCCAGCTCCCAGAGCCGGTCCGCCGCGGCCGCGGTGGTTGCCTCCCGGTGCTCCTCAGCCACGTAGAAGTTCAGGGTGGTGGCCAGCTGGCGGAGCTGGACAAGGATCACCGAGGAGTCGGACTCGGCGGCCACGTTGGCGAGGACCAGTTCCACGTAACGCCGTGCAGGGGTCTCACCATCCCGGGCGGCGTCCCAGGCGGAGTTCCACACCAGCGTCCGCGGCAGGCTCTGGCTGAAGTCCTTGAGATGGGCGGTGGCGGTGGCAAGGGACCTTTCATCCAGCCGGACCTTGGCGTAGGCAAGGTCGTCGTCGTTCACCAGGATCAGGTCCGGCTGTGCCATCCCCGTCAGGGCAGGCACCTCGGTGCGGACACCGTCCACGTCCAGTTCCTCGCGGTGCACCCGCTCAAGCTTTCCGGCGTCGTTCAGGTTGTAAAACCCCACCGCCAGCCGGTGCGGACGGATGGTGGGCCACTCCTCGACGGCGGACTGCAGGATCGCGAACGAGGTGAGCAGCCCGTCGCTGCCCACTTCCAGGTCCGGCTTGAGGGTGTTGACGCCGGCTGTCTCCAGCCATTGCCGGCCCCAGTCGTCCAGGTCGCGTCCGCTGGCCTTTTCCAGCTCAACCATAAGATCGCTTAACTCGGTGTTCTGCCAGGAATGCTTGGCGAAGTACTCACGGACCCCGGCCATGAACTGCTCCGGTCCCACCCACGCCACCAGCTGGCGGAGGACGGAGGCGCCCTTGGCGTACGTGATGCCGTCGAAGTTCACCTCAACATCCTGGAGGTCGTTGATGTCAGCGAAAATGGGATGGGTGGTGGGCAGCTGGTCCTGGCGGTAGGCCCAGGATTTTTCCACCGACGCGAAGGTGGTCCAGGCGCTGGTGAACTCCGTGGCCTCGACGGCGGCGAGGTGGGACATGTACTCGGCAAAGGACTCGTTGAGCCACAGGTCGTTCCACCAGCGCATGGTCACCAGGTCCCCGAACCACATGTGCGCGAGCTCGTGGAGGACCGTGATGGCCCGGCGTTCGATCTGCGCCCCGGTGACCTTGCTGCGGAAAACGTAGCCTTCGAGGATGGTCACGGCTCCGGCGTTCTCCATAGCGCCGGCGTTGAATTCCGGAACGAAGAGCTGGTCGTACTTCTCGAACGGGTAGGGGCAGCCAAACTGCACCTCAAAGAACTCAAAGCCCTGCCGGGTCAGCTCGAAGATGTTCTCCGCGTCCAGGTACTGCATCAGGGACTTCCGGGTGAAGACCCCCAGCGGAATGACCCGGCCGTCGGAACTCTTCACCTCGCTGCGCACGGACTGGTAGGGACCGGCGATCAGGGCAGTGACGTAGGAGGAGAGCCGCGGAGTGGGGGAGAAGGACCACACGGAGCGGGCACCGCCGTCGTCCGCGGGGGTGGTTTCCACGGGCACCGGCGTGGGAGAGTTGGAGATAATATCCCAGTGCGAGGGCGCGGTGACCGTGAACGTAAAGGCAGCCTTCAGGTCCGGCTGCTCGAACACCGCGAACATCCTGCGTGAATCCGGGACCTCGAACTGCGTATAGAGGTACACCTCGTTGTCCACCGGGTCCACGAAGCGGTGCAGGCCTTCGCCGGTGTTCATGTAGGGCGCATCAGCCACGATGGTGAGCTCGTTGTCCTCCGCGAGATCCGGCAGTTGGATCCGGACGCCGTCCGCCACCGTGTCCGGATCCAGGCTGCGGCCGTTGAGCGTGACACTGTTAACCGCAGCGGTGACGGCGTCGATGAAGGTGGAGGCTCCGGCTTCCGCGCTGAACTTCACGGTGGTGGTGCTGCCAAAGACCTTCCCGCCGCGGGTCAGGTCCAGGCTGACATCGTAGGACTGGACGGTGATCAGTTCGGCACGTTCACGGGCTTCGGCGCGGGTCAGATTCATACCTGGCAAAGTGGGGCCTCCGGAATAATGGCGTCTGCCGGCTGGCGGTGCCCAGCGGCGGCACTGCTCATTCTTGCATTCCTTTACCCCCGAACAGGTAGCGCAGCTCACAGTGGGTACGGAGAGAGGTACCAAGTCAGCGGCCGGCGTCGGGAGTAGCGTTAAATCATGGGGAAGTTCATGGAGTCGGTGGACACCAAGGCCCTGCGCTTTGTCGCGGGGTTCCCGCTGGTGGTCGGGGCCGCGTTCGCAGTGTGTGCTTTTCTGCTTCGGCCGGACCTTCCTGAGCCGCTCGCCATCCGGTGGACGGACGACGGCGGCGCCGCCTTCGCGCCTTTTCCCGCCTATGTCTCGGTGGGCGCCCTGCTGATTGTGGCCGCGGGCTGGCTGGTCCTCTTCCAGGCCCTTCCGCTCAGCCGGCCCGTGCCCATGCGCCGGATCATGATGGGCGCCGGACTTTTCCTGTGCCTCTTCGTCGCCACGGCGCTCGCTGCGGGCCTTGTTGGGCAGACCGGCCTGGCGGACGCCCGGGAGTCCCGGGTGGACCTCACCGTGCTTGCGCTGGGAAGCGGAGCCGCCGTGTCCCTGGGGGTGATTATGGGCTTCGTCTACAAGGCGGACCAGCAGTGGTCGTCCAATGACGACAGGGCCCTCCAGCTTGCCATCGCCAGGGAGCTGGATCCCGATTTGGCACGGGACAGCATCCGGCTTTGGGTCCATGCCCGCAGTTCTGTTTTCGTCATGATCGGCATAGCCTCGCTGTTTCCGGCCGCGTTGATTGCCATCGCCGTGCCCTGGCTTGGGGTGCTGCTCGTGGTCCTGGCCGTTATCGGCGCGGCTTTCCTGTGTGCCAGGATCAAGGCGGACCGGCGGGGCCTGAAAGTCCTGCTGGCCGGCGTCGTCCCCGTCATGGATGTCCCCGCCGGCGCCATCTCGGCAGCCAGCGCAGCGGACGTCCGCGCTGCCGACTACGGCGGGTGGGGCTACCGGCACCACAGTGGAACGGCAGCCATGCTGGTCAGCAGCGGCCCCGCCGTCGTCGTGAAAAAGACCGACGGGCAGAGCCTGGCAGTGAGCAGCGGAAGCGAGGACTCCGCTGCACGGCTCGCCGAAGTCCTGACCCGGGTGGCCGCGAGGGCACACCGCGGAGGCGGTTCGGCCGCGGCCGGCAAGCCCGAGTCCTAGTATTCTTGTGGGTGTTGTTGACCACGGCCCGCACCTTCCGTGCCGGCCGCCAGCGCCCACACCGAACGGATTCTGCTCGTGACTTCTTCCCCTGCCTTCCCGCGGGTCCACATTGCCACCGACCACGCAGGCATGGAACTCAGCGCCCACCTGGTTTCCCACCTCACCGCCAAGGGCTACGAAGTGGTGGACCACGGTCCCAAGGTTTACGACGCTTTGGACGACTACCCGTCGTTCTGCATCAACGCAGCCCTCGCAGTGGTGGCAGACCAGCAGGCCGGCGTGCACGCGCTCGGCATCGTCCTGGGCGGGTCGGGAAACGGCGAGCAGATCGCGGCCAACAAGGTCAAGGGCATCCGGGCAGCCCTGGCATGGAACCACTCCACCGCCACCCTCGCGCGGGAGCATAACGACGCCAACGTGGTGGCCGTGGGCGGCCGCCAGCACACGGTTGAGGAAGCAACGGAGCTGATCGAAGCCTTCCTGGCCGAGCCGTTCAGCAACGATGAACGGCACGTCCGCCGGATTGGCAAAATCGCCGCCTACGAAACTACCGGTGAGGTCATCGAGTAGTGCCGGAAGGGCATACACTGCGGCGCCTGGCGCGGCAGTTCGGGGACGTCTTCGGTGGCCAGCGGCTCTCGGTGTCCAGCCCGCAGGGCAGGTTTACCGGTGGAGCCGCGCTGCTGGACGGGCACACCCTCGTTGCTGCCGAAGCGCACGGAAAACACCTGTTCCTGCATTTTGACCACACGCTGGTGCTGCACGTCCACCTGGGCCTTTACGGGGCCTGGACCTTCGGCGGGGACAGCACGTTTACAGGGTCCTCCAGCATCGGTGCCCCGCGCCGGGTGGGGGAGCAGGAGACCTTCGGGGACGGCGACGGCGGCGATTCCACTGTGTACGCCGGTCCGCCGGCGCCGGTGGGGGCAGTCCGGGTCCGGATTGTCGGCAGCAACGGCTGGGCCGACCTGCGGGGGGCGACCACCTGCGAAACCATCACCGCCGGCGAAGCCGGCGCCGTCCTGGCCCGGCTGGGTCCGGATCCGCTGGTGAACCGGCGGGGGGATGCCGGGCGGTTTGCTGAGACGCTCCGAAGCCGCACAACGCCGGTGGCCGCGCTGCTGATGGACCAGAAGGTCATCGCCGGGGTGGGCAACGTCTACCGGGCGGAGGTCCTCTTCCGGCGGCGGCTCGATCCGTGGCTGCCGGGCACCAACGTCCCTGACGCTGTGGCACGCAGGCTGTGGCGCGACGTCGTCTCCGTCATGAGCGACGGCGTGGCGGACGGGCGGATCATCACTACAACGCCGCGGTACTGGTCCGGAGACGGCAGGACGGCCAGGGCTGCGGCGGAGAATGCCTCGCTCAAGAGCGACACCTTTCCTGCCAGGGAAAACGCCCACTTCGTCTACAAGCGGAACGGCCTGCCCTGCAGGGTATGCGGCACCACCGTGCTGATGGCCGAACTGGTGGCGCGCAAGCTCTACTGGTGCCCGTACTGCCAGCAGTCGTAGGAGCGACAGGCCGGCCGTGGGCCGCGGCGCAACAAAAAGGCCCCTCAGCTGAGGGGCCTTTTACTTGTGGAGGGGACGACGGGAATCGAACCCGCGTAATCAGTTTGGAAGACTGAGGCTTTACCATTAAGCTACGTCCCCGAAAGAAGAACCATCTGCACTGCGTAGAGCCGGCAGGCTGGCAACTCCGGGCTGGCTGTTCAAGCCGGATATAACTAAACCTAATTCATGGCCTACGTGTCAAATGTGCAAACACGGCGCGTATCACCGTAGACTTGCCTGTGCACTTACGGGGTGTAGCTCAGCTTGGCTAGAGCGCCTGCTTTGGGAGCAGGAAGTCGCAGGTTCAAATCCTGTCACCCCGACTCTGCCGCCCTGGCCCCCGGCCCGGGCAAGAACATTGCGTTTGCAGAAACCCATCCCACAAACCCAGGAGTACTTAGACCGTGAAGAGCGCTGTCGAGAACCTCACCCCCACGCGGGTCAAGCTCAATGTTGAGGTCCCCTTTGAGGAATTGAAGCCCAGCATCGACGAGGCCTACAAGACCGTTGCTTCGCAGATCCAGGTCCCCGGTTTCCGTAAGGGCAAGGTGCCGGCCAAGCTCATCGACCAGCGCGTTGGCCGCGGTTACGTCCTGGAAACCGCCATCAACGAAGGCCTCAACGGCTGGTACCAGTCCGCTGTTCAGGAATCCGGCATCCGCCCCCTGAGCCGTCCCGAGGTGGAAATCACCGAGGTTCCAGACCCCACCTCCACCGATGGCGAACTGAAGTTCCAGGCAGAGGTTGACGTCCGCCCCGAAATCGAACTTCCGGACTACGCCGGCATCCAGGTTGAAGTTGCTGCAGCCCAGTCCTCGGATGAAGACGTTGACAAGGCACTGGACGAACTGCGCGGCCGCTTCGGCACGCTGAAGTCCGTGGACCGTCCCGCTGCCGACGGCGACTTCCTCACCATCGACATCAACGCCAGCATCGACGGCGAAGAGGTGGACTCCGCCGCAGGCCTGTCCTACCAGGTCGGCGCCGGCACCATGCTCGAGGGCCTCGACGAAGCCGTCACCGGCCTCAGCGCTGATGAAGACGCCATCTTCAACACCACCCTGGTGGGCGGCGACCACGCCGGCGAAGCAGCTCAGGTCAAGGTAGTGGTCAAGGCCGTCAAGGAGCGCGAACTCCCCGAGGCCAACGACGACTTCGCCCAGCTGGCGTCCGAGTTCGACACCCTTGCCGAGCTCCGCGAAGACCTCGCCAAGCAGGCGGCCGACTCCAAGGTTGTGGAGCAGGGCGTCGAAGCCCGCGACAAGGTCCTGGACAAGCTCGTTGAGCTGGTAGAGGTTCCCGTTCCGGACTCGGTGGTCGAAGAGCAGCTCGAAGCCCACTTCAAGGAGGGCAACGGCCACGGTGAGGGCGAGCACGACACCGAGGAGCACCGCGAAGAGGTCCGGGCCAACACTGCCCGCGCCTTCCAGAACGAAATCATCCTCGACGCCATCGCGGAGAAGGAAGAAGTCAACGTCAGCCAGAACGAGCTGATCGACTACATCGTCACCACCGCCAGCCAGTACGGCATGGACCCCAACCAGTTCGCCCAGATCATCGATCAGAGCGGCCAGGTCCCCATGATGGTCTCCGAGGTCCGCCGCCGCAAGGCGCTGGCCGTTGTCCTCGGGCAGGCCACAGTGACCGACACCGAGGGCAAGACCGTTGACCTCACCAGCTTCGTCAACCCCGGCGGTGAAGAGGAAGCTCCGGCAGTGGAGGCCGACGACGCAGCCGAAGCACCCGAGGCTGCTGTCGAGGAAGACAAGGCAGAGGCCAAGGCCTAGTCCTTGCCGTAAACGCGGTTCCTTGCTGTAAAGCATTTCGAACGGCCCCCGGATCCCTGGATCCGGGGGCCGTCTGCGTTGGACCGGAGCGTGCTTCCAGCAGGGGCCCGCCGATCGTGCGCCGTCAGCGAACAGCCCACGGTGCGCGAACAAAACGTCAGTGAAACCGGTTAGTGTCCAAGTAGAGATTTTCAGTGATGTCACCGTCACCAGTGAGAGGTAAATACACATGTCACAGCACGCAGAGGCCCCCCGGATGGCTACTGTCGATCCTGCAGCCCAGGACAACTACATCTACAACCGCCTCCTCAAGGAGCGGATCATCTGGTTGGGCTCAGAGGTGCGTGACGAGAACGCCAACGCCATCTGCTCGCAGCTGCTCCTCCTTTCCGCGGAAAACCCGGAAAAGGACATCTACCTTTACATCAACTCTCCCGGCGGCTCCGTCACCGCGGGCATGGCGATCTACGACACCATGCAGTTCATCCCGAACGACGTCGTCACCGTGGCCACAGGCCTTGCCGCTTCCATGGGACAGTTCCTGCTTTCCTCCGGCACCAAGGGCAAGCGGTACGCCACCCCGAACGCACGCGTCCTGATGCACCAGCCCTCCGGCGGCATCGGCGGCACGGCTTCCGACATCAAGATCCAGGCCGAACTCATCCTTCACATGAAGAAGGTGATGGCGGAACTGACCGCGGAACAGACCGGCCAGACTGTGGACACCATCCTCAAGGACAACGACCGCGACAAGTGGTTCACCGCCACCGAGGCGCTTGAATACGGTTTCTTCGACAAGATCGCTGCCCACGCAGGCTCCGTTGCCGGCGGCGGCGGCACCTCGTCGAACGGCACCTCAGGCGAATCAGCCTCCGAGAACTAAACCGGCACAAGAACACTCAGATCAGGAGCAACAAAAACATGAACTACAACTTCGGGTGGTCCGCCGGTAATCTTCCGTCCAGCCGCTATGTCCTGCCCCAGTTTGAGGAGCGGACCCCTTACGGCTTCAAACGCCAGGACCCGTACACCAAGCTCTTCGAGGACCGCATCATCTTCCTCGGAGTCCAGGTGGACGACGCTTCCGCTGACGACATCATGGCGCAGCTGCTGGTCCTGGAGTCCACGGACCCGGACCGGGACATCACGCTTTACATCAACTCGCCCGGCGGTTCCTTCACCGCCATGACGGCAATCTACGACACCATGCAGTACATCCGCCCCGAGATCCAGACTGTATGCCTGGGCCAGGCGGCCAGTGCTGCGGCCGTCCTGCTGGCCGCCGGTACGCCCGGCAAGCGGCTGGCCCTGCCTAACGCCCGCGTCCTGATCCACCAGCCGGCGCTGTCCGGCGGCCAGGGCGGCCAGGCTTCGGACCTTGAGATCCAGGCCGCCGAGGTCATGCGCATGCGGTCCTGGCTTGAGGACACGCTGGCGCACCACTCCGGCCGGACGTCCGAACAGGTCAACAACGACATCGAACGCGACAAAATCCTCACCGCAGAAGAAGCGCAGGTGTACGGCCTGATCGACCAGGTCCTGGATTCACGCAAGATCAAACCGCAGGCCATCAGCAGGTAGCGGTAAAGTAAAGCGCCGGTGGCGCCAATCATTTGGCTCCACCGGCCTTTTCCTTCCACCCTCGGAAGCGAATGTGACCTAGAGTGGATGTTGTCACAACCGGTCCACGCAGGCTGGGTGGGATTCCAGCAACGGTGCAAGGCTGCCTGGCAGCAAAATACTAAGGGGTTCACATATGGCTCGGATTGGCGAGAGCACGGATCTGCTGAAGTGCTCTTTCTGCGGAAAGAGCCAGAAGCAGGTGCGCAAGCTCATTGCCGGGCCCGGTGTCTACATCTGTGATGAGTGCATTGAGCTTTGCAACGAAATCATCGAAGAAGAACTGGCGGAAGTTGCAGACCTCGGCAGCTTCGAGCTTCCCAAGCCCCGCGAAATCTTCGACTTCCTGCAGGAATATGTGATCGGCCAGGAGCCTGCAAAACGCTCCCTCGCCGTCGCCGTCTATAACCATTACAAGCGGATCCAGGCCGGCCACGCGCCGAAGTCGGGCACTCTGGCCGAGGGCGGCCATCATGACGACGTCGAGATCGCCAAGTCCAACATCCTCCTTATCGGCCCCACCGGCTGCGGAAAGACCTACCTGGCCCAGACGCTCGCCCGCCGCCTGAACGTGCCCTTCGCTGTAGCCGACGCCACGGCCCTGACCGAGGCCGGCTACGTGGGCGAGGACGTGGAGAACATCCTCCTGAAGCTCATCCAGGCCGCCGACTACGACGTCAAAAAGGCCGAGCAGGGCATCATCTACATTGACGAGATCGACAAAATCTCCCGTAAAAGCGAGAACCCCTCCATTACCCGCGATGTCTCCGGCGAGGGCGTCCAGCAGGCCCTGCTGAAAATTTTGGAGGGCACTGTTGCCTCCGTTCCTCCGCAAGGCGGCCGGAAGCACCCGCATCAGGAATTCATCCAGATCGACACCACCAACGTGCTGTTCATCGTCGCCGGCGCCTTCGCCGGCCTCGAGGAAATTATCGGCTCGCGGTCCGGACGGAAGGGGATCGGCTTCGGCGCGCCCCTGAATGAGGCCAGCAAGAAGATCGACTCCTACGGCGAAGTGATGCCGGAGGACCTGCTGAAGTTTGGACTCATCCCCGAATTCATCGGCCGGCTCCCCGTGATCACCACCGTGTCCAATCTGGACCGGGACGCCCTGATTCAGATCCTTTCCACGCCCAAGAACGCGCTGGTGAAGCAGTACCAGAAGATGTTCCAGATCGACGGCGTGGAATTGGTGTTCGATGACACCGCCCTGGACGCAATCGCGGAGCAGGCATTGGAACGCGGCACCGGTGCCCGCGGCCTGCGCGCCATCATGGAGGAAGTGCTGCTTCCTGTGATGTTCGATCTTCCCAGCCGTGAAGATGTGGCCAGCGTGGTCATCACCGAGGACGTCGTCCTCAACGGCGCCGAGCCCACCATGATCCCGCACGTCACCAAGCGCCGGAAGTCTGCCTGATCCGGCGCCTGCCCGGGCCCTCGTGTTGATACAGGCGGCGTACCACTACGCCAGTTGTGGCTGCCCCCTGCGCAGCCACCCACCCCGGAAGGACTCTCCATGACTGAAGCTGCTGCCAGTACTGAACCTGCACGGAACAAGGCGGACTTCTGGTTCGATCCGCTGTGCCCCTTCGCCTGGATCACTTCCCGGTGGATTGGCGAAGTGGAGGGCGTCCGCGACATTGAAACTGTATGGCACGTCATGAGCCTTGCCGTCCTGAACGAGGGCCGTGACCTCGAGCCCGCCTACCGGGAATCCATGGACAACGCCTGGGGCCCGGTCCGCGTCATCATCGCGGCGCAGAAGGACTACGGCCAGGAAGCGGTTAAGGCACTGTACGACGCCATGGGCTCGATGATCCACGAGCGCGGCGAGAAGGACCGCGCCGTCGTAATCACGAAGGCGCTGGCGGAGTGCGGTCTGCCTGCCGACCTGGCGGCAGCCGCCACTACCGATGCCTTCGATGCCGATCTGCGTGCAAGCCATGAAGAAGGCATTTCGCTGGTGGGCGAGGACGTGGGAACGCCTGTGGTCGCTTTCAACGGCACGGCGTTCTTCGGCCCGGTCCTCACCAGGATCCCGCGGGGCGAGGATGCAGGCAAGCTTTGGGACGCCACCACGGCCATCGCTTCCTACCCGCACTTCTTCGAACTCAAGCGCAGCCGCACAGGGCGGCCCGAATTCGACTGATCATGTGGTGCCGGCCCCGCGGCAGGGAGCCGAAGAGCCCCGCTGGAACTACTCGTTTGTAGTTTCACCGGGGCTCTTGTGCTTCCCCGAGGGCAGGACAAGAATGGTTTTACCCCCTTCGAAAGAAGAGGGACGCAGAAACCAAAGATTCAGTGACATGTATTCAAACGCAGCCATCGGCAAAGTTAGAAGCAGGCTACCAGTGACGAGGTAGGAAGACCTGAAGATTCTGAGGATTCTGCCAGACCATCAAGGCGTCACCAGATGGCCGAAAAAGTCGAAGCCCCACCAACGGCAAAACGCTGATGGGGCTTCCCCTTTGCCCTGGGACGGTTAGTCCGGTCAGGCCTGGGCCGGCTCCTCCGAGGCAGCCAGGGCCACGTCGCTCACCGTCAGGTCGCCGTCGCCCACCAGCAGGGTAATTTCCCGGGCGTTCGACGCGGCCTTCAGGTCGCCAAGCCCCGCCTCCAGCTGTGCGGTAAGCGCTTCGGAGGCCGTGATGGTGGCCGAGAGAACCTCTGTCCGCTGCTTGACCTTTGCCTCGGACTTCGCCTTGCGGACTCCGCTCAGCGCAACACCGACGGTGGCAAGCATCGTGGTGTCACCGATGGGAACGTCCAGCGGTGCGGGCCACGGCGCCCGGTGCACCGAGCCGTTGCGCCACCATCCCCAGACCTCTTCAGTGGCAAAGGGCAGGAACGGTGCGAACAGCCGGAGCAGGGTGTCCAGGGTGGTGGCCAGTGCTGCGAGCACGGAAGCCTGTTCGGCCTCACCCGCGGCGCCGTATGCCCGGTCCTTGATAAGTTCCACGTAGTCGTCCGTGAACTGCCAGAAGAAGCTTTCGGTGATCTGCAGCGCGCGGGCGTAATCGTAGTTTTCGAACGCCCTGGTGGACTGGGCCACGACCTCCGCGAGCTGGGCAAGAACAGCCCGGTCCAAGGGGTTGGTCAGTACCGGTAGATCGCCGGAGAGCACCGACGCTTCTGTTGCGCCGAGGTTCAGGACAAACTTCGAGGCGTTCAGCAGCTTGATGGCCAGGCGGCGGCCGATCTTCATCTGGGCGATCTCGTAGGCGGTGTCGGCCCCCAGTTTCGCCGAAGCGGCCCAGTAGCGGACAGCGTCAGAGCCGTATTCCTCCAGTACGTCGGTGGGGACCACCACGTTGCCCTTGGACTTGGACATCTTCTTGCGGTCCGGGTCGAGGATCCAGCCCGAGATGGCAGCATGCTTCCACGGGGCGCTGTTCTCCAGGGCGTCCGCACGGACCACCGAGGAAAAAAGCCAGGTGCGGATGATGTCGTGGCCCTGGGGCCGGACGTCAAACGGGAACACCTTCGCGAACAGGTCCTCATCACGCTTCCAGCCGCCCACGATCTTAGGTGTCAGGGAGGACGTAGCCCATGTGTCAAGGATGTCGGCGTCGCCGGTGAAGCCGCCGGGAACATCGCGCTGGGCTTCATCGAAGCCGGGGGCGGCGTCGGCAGCCGGGTCCACGGGGAGCTGGTCGTCGGACGGCACGATGGGGGAGTCGTAGTCCGGGTTGCCGTCGGCATCCAGGGGGTACCAGACGGGGATGGGCACGCCGAAGAAGCGCTGGCGGGAGACCAGCCAGTCACCGTTCAGGCCTGAGATCCAGTTCTCATAACGTGAGCGCATGAAGGCGGGGTGGAAGTCGATTTCCTGGCCGCGGGCGATAAGCCGCTCACGCCGGTCCTCGTCCCGGCCACCGTTGCGGATGTACCACTGGCGGGATGTCACCACTTCAAGGGGCTTGTCGCCCTTTTCATAGAAGTTGACGGGGTGCATGATCTTTTTGGGCTCGCCCTCGAGCAGGTCCGCAGCGGTGAGGAGCTTGACCACCTCTTCCTTGGCGCTGAAGACGGTCTTGCCCGCAATGGCGGCGAAGGCTTCCCGGCCGATCTCGGTGGTGATCCATTCGGGAGCCTCGCTGATGATCCGGCCGTCCCGCCCCACGATGGCGCGGGTAGGAAGCTGCAGTTCACGCCACCAGGTCACGTCAGTCAGGTCGCCGAAGGTGCACACCATGGCGATGCCGGACCCCTTGTCCGCTTTGGCGAGTGGGTGGGCCTTAACTTCAACCTCGACGCCGAACACCGGGGACGTGACCTTCTTGCCGAACAGCGGCTGGTACCGTTCGTCGTCGGGATTCGCCACCAGCGCGGCGCAGGCAGCCAGCAGTTCGGGACGGGTGGTCTCGATGTAGATCTTCTCCCCGTCCTCGGTGAAGAACGGGTAGCGGTAGTACGCCCCGGGCACCTCGCGGTCCTCCAGTTCGGCCTGCGCGACGGCCGTGCGGAAGGTGACATCCCAGAGGGTGGGCGCCTCGGCCATGTAGGCGTCGCCCGCAGCCAGGTTGGCCAGGAAGGCCCGCTGGGAGACTGCGCGCGAGTTGTCATCGATGGTGCGGTACGTCAGTTCCCAGTCCACGGACAGGCCAAGGGTCTGGAACAGGTTTTCGAAGACCTTCTCGTCCTCGACGGCAAGTTCCTCGCACAGTTCGATGAAGTTCCGGCGGGAGACGACGTCGAAGTCACGCTGGTTTTTGGCTGGCTGTGCCGGCGGCTGGTAGTCAGCGTTATACGGAATAGAAGGGTCGCAGCGGACGCCGTAGTAGTTCTGCACACGGCGTTCAGTGGGCAGGCCGTTGTCATCCCAGCCCATGGGGTAGAAGACGTTCTTGCCGGTCATGCGCTGGTAGCGCGCCAGCACGTCGGTCTGCGTGTAGGAAAACATGTGCCCCACGTGCAGTGATCCGGAAGCGGTGGGAGGGGGAGTGTCGATCGAATAGACCTGCTCCCGGGTGGTTTCCCTGTTGAACTTGTAGGTCCCCTCGGCGAGCCAGCGCTGCGTCAAGGCAGCTTCGAGGCCTTCAAGGGCCGGCTTGTCCGGAACGTTGATGGGGGCGGTGTTGGGCGTGTCTGTACCCTGAGTGTCTTCAGCCATCTGCCAATTGTTTCATGTCCCCGCACGTCCGCCTGCCGGAGGGCATCAGCCGCGCAGCGCGGGCATCAGCTTCACAGGCCGACACAGCTTCCGGCCTTCGCCGGACGGCTGGCGCTAGGGTGGTGCCATGACTTCGGACTTCCAGGAAAAGGCAGCTTTGGTAACCGGTGCGAGCAGCGGAATCGGGGAGGCAACGGTCCGCGCTCTGGCAACCCAGGGGTGGACAGTGTTCGCGGTGGCCCGCCGCGCAGAGCGTCTTGCCGCCCTCGAAGCCGAGACTGGCGCCGTCGCGCTTCCTGCTGACATCTCAGAGGACGACGACGTGTCCCGGCTGCTTGCCCGGGTGACCGAAGCGGGGGGCATAGACACCCTGGTCAACATTGCGGGCGGAGCCAGGGGAGCGGACACCATCGGCGACGCAAGTACCGAGGACTGGGAGTGGATGTACCGTGTCAACGTCCTGGGCACCATGAAGCTCACCAGGGCGTTCCTGCCGATGCTCCGCGCCCACGGCGAAGGCACTGTGCTGAACCTGACCTCCACGGCGGGCATATCGGCCTACGAGGGCGGGGGTGGCTACAACGCTGCCAAGTTCGCGCAGCACGCCATGACCGGTGCGCTGCGGCTGGAGGAAGTGGCAAACAACATCCGGGTGATCGAAGTGGCGCCCGGCCTGGTTCAAACCGAGGAATTTGCCTTGAACCGGCTGGGTGACCCGCAGGCCGCCGAAAAGGTCTACCAGGGAGTTGAGAAGCCGCTTACGGCAGAAGACGTGGCGGAGGTAGTCCGTTACGCCGTAACTGCACCGCACCACGTCAACCTGGACCAGATCGTGATCCGTCCGGTGGCCCAGGCCGCCAACCACAAAATCATCCGCAAGGGTTAGCCAGCCATGGCGAACGGCCAGTGAGCCCGAGTTATGTTCATCTGTAGGAATACCAAGGACGGCCATGACTGCGGCGTGGTCAGTTCCAGGTACCCGGTGCACCGCATAGCCTGAGCTTGCTATGCGCGGGCTTGTCACGATGTGGTCAATGGTGACGCCCGGCACCAGCTGCCCATCCATAGGCCACGTGGGGACCAGACGTGCACCGGACGCAATCCCAACGTCTACAAGGCCCGAGCCCTGTCCGCCGCTTAGGAGGTCGCGAAATTCAGTGTGGTCATACGTTGCGTTGAAGTCTCCCAGAAGGAGTCGGGTCCCGGCGCCCTCGGCCACCTTCTTAACGGCAGCCAAATCGCTGCGCCATTGGTCCACTTGATGAATGACCGGTGCCACTGTGTGGACGTTGGTTATCTCGAGTACGGCGGCCCGGTCGGCCGATGTAACTGTAGTCCTCAATGTGGGCATTGCGAAGGGAGTGCCGGGAATAAGTCCGGTAAGCTCAAGGGGGAAGCGGGAGTACACAGCGCTGCCACCGGCGTTACTGGAGGGATCCGTGACACTCTCCGGCAGAAGTGCATGCACGCCTTCAGCAGACAGCCGGTCCTGAAAAGCCTGGGAATGCTCTTGGATGGCAAGAACGTCTACCCCGTTCTCCTTTACAAGACGGACAACGGTGCCTGCATCGGCATCACCGAACTTTGAGTTAAGGCTCATTACTCTTAGTTCCAGTGTGGGCCCTCCGGCGGAAACCGGTTTAGTTGGCGTCAACGGGAACAGCCAGAAGACGAGGCAGGCAACCAGTGCCGCGCTGACCAGGGTTCGCCACCGGCTCCCTCCCAGCAAGGCAAGCAGGAGCCCCACCGTAACGGGCCAAACCAGCCACGGAATGAAGGAAAGCAGTTGAACCACGGGCGAAGGCCACACAGCCGGGATGGCGCGAAGTACGGACACACTTCCACTCGGCAGCATTAGGAGGACCCACAGCCACTTGTAAGCCGGACCAGGCCTTTCAGGCGAGCGGATGTCTGCAGAACCAGCCATGCTGTCGAGTTTAGGCAGCAGCCCGCTTCCGCGCAGCAAGCACTTTCGCCTTTCGGAAGGCGGAATGGTGGCCCGGGCCCGGGAATAGTAGACTCGAAAGCGGCTACGACCCGGCTATCACCGGTGAGCTTCCGGAAGAACGCCTTTACCGCCGGCCAGGTGGGAAGCGTCAGTAGAACCGGACGGGTAAGCCCGTCACAGCAGTAATGAGAGGCCGGAGCACGCCTGTTCCCCCGGGAACTGGCAGCGCCGGTAAGTGAGGTGGTACCGCGGTGAGCGTGAAGTCCAGGCGGACAGCACGGCAACCGTCCTCGCATCCTGAACGGAACTGACGGCCCCGGCCGGCAGTTCGCCCAGCTCAACCCAGGATGTCGAGAATGACGTATTACCCCAAGGCCTCAGCCGCCACCAGTGGCACCTCCTCCAGCGGTGCAGGTGTCTCCGCTTCCGTTAAGTTCCCGGAAATCGAAGAGCGCATCCTCAAATACTGGGACCAGGACGGCACCTTCCAGGCCAGTATCGACCAGCGCAGCGCGGACGTCCCCGGCGGTGAACCCGGCAGCAATGAGTTCGTGTTCTACGACGGCCCCCCGTTTGCCAACGGCCTGCCGCACTACGGCCACCTGCTCACGGGGTACGCGAAGGACCTGGTGGGCCGCTACCAGACCCAGCGCGGCAAGCGCGTGGAGCGCCGCTTCGGCTGGGACACCCATGGGTTGCCGGCAGAGCTGGAAGCGATGAAGCAACTGGGCATGACGGATAAGACCCAGATCGAAGCCATGGGCATCGACAAGTTCAACGATGCCTGCCGCGCCTCTGTCATGAAGTACGCCGACGAGTGGCGCAACTACGTGACCCGCCAGGCACGGTGGGTGGATTTCGACAATGACTACAAGACCCTCAACGTCGAGTACATGGAGTCCGTCCTCTGGGCGTTTAAGCAGCTCCACGAAAAGGGCCTCACCTACAACGGCTACCGCGTGCTGCCCTACTGCTGGAAGGATGAGACGCCGCTGTCCAACCACGAGCTGCGCATGGACGACGACGTTTACAAGAACCGCCAGGACCAGACGGTAACGGTGACCTTCCCCGTGACTGCCGGCGAATCGGAACTGTCCCGGCAGCTCGCCGGCGTGCAGGCGCTCGCCTGGACCACCACACCCTGGACGCTTCCCACCAATGCCGCGCTCGCCGTCGGACCCGCCATTACCTACGCCGTACTGCCCGCGGGACCCAACGGCATCAAAGCCGCCTCCGCCGACGCACCCGTGAGCGGCAGCTTCCTGCTCGCTGCGGACCTGCTGGCTAACTATGCCAGGGACCTCGGGTACGACGACTTCGAGGCAGCGCAGGCCGCCGTCAGCTCCACGCACACCGGCGCAGAGCTGGAAGGCTTGGCGTACCAGCCGCTGTGGCACGACTTCGCGGACAACGAAAAATACGGCATGGAAAACGCCTGGCGGTTCCTCGTGGCCGACTACGTCACCACCACCGACGGCACCGGCATCGTCCACCAGGCCCCGGCCTACGGCGAGGATGACCAAAAGGTCTGCGAGGAGGCCGGCATCCCGGTGATCCTCTCCGTTGACGAAGGCGCAAAGTTCCTCCCGCTCTTCAAGCACGGCGACCTTCACGACATCGTGGGCCTGCAGGCCTTCGAAGCCAACAAGCCCATCACGCAGGTGCTGCGCGCCCAGGGCCGCCTGGTCCGCCAGGCCAGCTACGAACACAGCTACCCGCACTGCTGGCGCTGCCGCAACCCGCTGATCTACCGGGCCGTGTCCTCCTGGTACGTGGAAGTCACCAAGTTCAAGGACCGCATGTCCGAACTGAACCAGGAGATCAACTGGATCCCCGGCAACGTCAAGGACGGCCAGTTCGGTAAGTGGCTCGAAAACGCCCGCGACTGGTCCATCAGCCGCAACCGGTATTGGGGCAGCCCCATCCCGGTGTGGCAGTCCAGCGATCCCGAATACCCCCGCACCGACGTCTACGGCTCCCTCGCCGAGATCGAAGCGGACTTCGGCCGCCTGCCGCTGAACAAGGACGGCCAAGTTGACCTGCACCGCCCGTTCATCGACGACCTGACCCGGCCCAACCCGGATGACCCCCGCACTCCGGAAGAGGGCCAATCGGTGATGCGTCGCGTGGAGGATGTGCTGGACGTCTGGTTCGACTCCGGCTCCATGCCCTACGGCCAGGTGCACTACCCGTTCCAGAACGAGGCCTGGTTCGACACCCACAACCCTGCGGACTTCATCGTGGAGTACATCGGCCAGACGCGCGGCTGGTTCTACATGCTGCACATCCTTTCCACGGCGCTGTTCGACCGGCCTGCCTTCCGCAACGTCATCAGCCACGGCATCGTGCTGGGCTCCGACGGGCAGAAGATGTCCAAGAGCCTGCGCAACTACCCGGACGTCTCGGAGGTGCTGGACCGCGACGGCTCGGACGCCATGCGCTGGTTCCTGATGTCCAGCCCCATCCTCCGCGGCGGCAACCTGGTGGTCACCGAGCAGGGGATCCGCGACGGCGTCCGCCAGGTCATCCTGCCGCTGTGGAACGTGTACAGCTTCTTCACGCTGTACACCAACGCCGCGGCGGGCGGCGCAGGCTATGACGCCCAGCTCCGCTACGACGGGTACGCCGACACCCTGGACCAGTACCTGCTGGCCAACACCGGCGAACTGGTCCGGAACATGACGGTGCAGCTGGACACTTATGACATCTCCGGCGCCTGCGACGAACTGCGCAGCTACCTGGACATGCTGACCAACTGGTACGTCCGCCGGAGCCGCCAGCGGTTTTTCGATGAGGACCAGGACGCCTTCGACGCCCTGTACACCGCACTGGAAACCGTGTCCCGCGTGGCCGCGTCCCTCCTGCCGCTGGTCACCGAGGAGATCTGGCGCGGCCTGACCGGAGGCCGCTCCGTGCACCTGGCCGACTGGCCGAATGCCAACCTGTTCCCGGCCAACCCGGACCTGGTGGTGGCCATGGACAAGGTCCAGCAGATCTGCTCCACCGGGTCCTCCCTCCGCAAGGGAGCAAACCTCCGTGTCCGCCTGCCGCTGCAGGAACTGACGGTCGTGGCACCGGGCGCCGACGCGCTCACCGGTTTTGCCGGCGTCGTGGCCGATGAGCTCAACCTCCGCTCAGTCCGCCTGCTGGATGCGGCCACTGCCTCGCCGGAGGAGTTCGGCATCCAGCAGAAGCTGGTGGTCAATGCCCGTGCCGCCGGCCCGCGCCTGGGCAAAAACGTGCAGCTGGCCATCAAGGGCTCCAAGTCCGGCGACTGGTCCGTGGACGACGCCGGTACGGTCACCGCCGGCGGGCTCCAGCTGGAACCGCAGGAGTACACGCTGGAGACAGTGGTGGCTGATTCCGAGGGCGGACCTGCTGAATCAACGAAAGCAGTCGCTGTCCTGCCGGGCGGCGGATTCGTCGTCCTCAACACCGAGGTCACCCCCGAACTGGAAGCCGAAGGCCTGGCGCGCGACATGGTCCGTGCCATCCAGCAGGCACGCAAGGACGCCGGGCTGAAGGTCAGCGACCGCATCCGGACCTCAGTGACGGCCCCGCAGAACGTCGTCGACGCCCTGCTTGCCAACGCTGACCTGGTCAAGGGCGAAACGCTCACCGTGGACCTCACGGCGGAACCCACTGATATCGCAGAGCCGGCTGTCGGCGTCGAAAAAGTAGAGGCGTAATCCATGACTGACGAATTTTCCGTAGAGAGCGTCTACGCCGAACTGCTGGGCCGGGCGCCGGAAAACAAGATGGAGCCGCGGCTTGCCCCGCTGTTCCGGGCGATGGACGTGCTGGGGGAGCCGAACAAAGCGTTCCCGATCATCCACGTCACCGGGACCAACGGCAAAACGTCCACCGCCCGGATGATCGAATCGGTCCTGCGGGCCCACGGCCTGAGCACCGGACGGTACACCAGTCCGCACCTGACGAAGGTCACCGAACGGATCAGCATCGACGGCCATCCCGTCCCGGACGAGACCTTCGTCCGGATCTGGGATGAGATCCGGCCGTACCTGCAGATTGTCGACGCCGAGCTGGAGGCAGAGGGCCAGCCGCGGCTGACGTACTTCGAGTGCCTCACCATCCTTGGTTTTGCGGTCTTCGCGGACCAGCCCGTTAACGTGGCGGTCATCGAGGTGGGCCTGGGCGGCATTACGGACGCCACCAACGTGGGGGACGGGCAGGTTTCGGTGGTCACACCCATTTCGCTGGACCACACCGACCTGCTCGGGGACACCACCGAAGACATCGCCTACGAAAAGGCCGGCATCATCAAGCCCGGCGGCTACCTCGTCAGCGCCGCCCAGCCGCTGGACGCCGCCCAGGTCCTGCTGGAGAAGGCCAAGGACGTTGGCGTGCCCTTCAAGTTCGAGGGAGTGGAGTTCGGCGTCGAGTCCCGGACCGTGGCAGTCGGCGGCCAGATGGTCACCATCCAGGGCATTGCCGGCCGCTACCCGGACTTGCTGGTGCCGCTCCACGGGGCACACCAGGCGCAGAACGCAGCAGTTGCCGTTGCAGCGCTGGAAGCGTTTTTCGGCGGCGAAAAGGAACTTGGGTTCGACGTGCTCCAGGAGGGCTTCGCGGAGGTCACTTCGCCCGGCCGGCTTGAGGTGGTCCGCACAGCGCCCACCATCGTGGTGGACGCCGCCCACAACCCCGACGGCGTCAAAGTTTCCGCGGCTGCCCTTCAGGAGGCCTTTACCTTCACCAGGCTTGTCCCGGTGGTGGGCATCCTCAAGGAGAAGGACGCCGAAGAGATTTTGCGCCAGCTCAAGGAATCCCTGGGCGGGATGGCGGAGGAGTTCTGCTTTACGCAGTCCAATTCACCGCGCGCCGTGCCGGCAGCCGAACTGGCCGAGCTCGCCATCGATCTCGGCTTCGGCGAAGACAACGTGCACGTAGCGGAGAAACTCGATGACGCCCTGGAGTGGGCTGTGGAACGCGCCGAAGCGAACGACGACCTTTCCGGCGGCGTTCTGGTCACAGGCTCCATCACACTGGTGGCCGAGGCCCGCATCCTGCTCGGGAAGACGGAGGCATAGCCGATGGCGAAGCTGACCAAAGCCCAGCGCGAATGGCGGCCGGGCATGCCCAGGAAGCGGCGCTCCACCAAAATGATGTTCGCGTCCACCGTGCTGCTCCTGGAAGCCTTTGTTATGTTCTTCGCCACCCTGGCGGTGTTCGGGCTTCGCCGCGGGGAGTTCCCGCCCGCACTCATCCTCGGGGTGGGAATCGGCCTGAGCGTGCTGATGATTGTGGCCTGCGCCTTCCTCACCAAACCGTGGGGCATTGGGCTTGGCTGGATCCTGCAGCTTGTCCTGATCCTCACCGGCATCTTCGAGCCTGCCATGTTCCTGGTGGGTGCCCTGTTCGCAGCAGCCTGGTGGTACGGGATCCGTACCGGAATCCGGCTGGACCGGGAAGCCGGTGAAAGGGCCCGCGAGCAGGCGGCCTGGGAAGCGGCCCATCCGGAAGAGTCCGCGGGGCCCGGCCAGCAGCCCCCGTCCCCGTAAACAAAGTCACCGTAGACTTGACCCGAAAACCTCTACCAACGCATTGGAGCAGTTGTGACTACTGAGCGCACCCTCGTCCTGATCAAGCCCGACGGCGTCGCCCGCAACCTCACCGGGGCCATCCTGGCCCGGATCGAAGCCAAGGGCTACACCCTGGCGGAGCTGAAGAAGGTGGAGGCATCCCGTGAGCTGCTGGAGCAGCACTACGAGGAACACGTGGGCAAGCCCTTCTACGAGCCGCTGGTCGAGTTCATGCTCTCCGGTCCGGTGGTAGCAGCCATCTTCGAAGGCCACCGCGTCGTCGAAGGCTTCCGCGCCCTGGCCGGCACCACTGACCCCACTACGGCCGCCCCCGGCACCATCCGCGGGGACTTCGGCCGCGACTGGGGCGTGAAGGTCCAGCAGAACCTGGTGCACGGCTCCGACTCCACGGACTCTGCCGAGCGCGAGATCAAGATCTGGTTCCAGGGCTAACAGTCCGGGACGACAGATAAGGCCGATGTTCTTCGCGAACATCGGCCTTATCTGTCACCTCGCTTGGCTGGGCTGCAGCGTCAGAAGCCCGAAGTTCCGGCGAAAACCTGGATGAAGGCGAAGAAGATGGTGGCAATGACCGCCACGTAGAGCAGTGCGGTGATAATCCACCCGGAATCGCCCAGGATCCGGGCCGCGTTGGCCGGCACCGGAATAACCCCGGCGGTGATGTTCCGGATTGTCACCCAGACGAACAGGGGAATCATCGCCGCCCAAACGATCATGCAGAACGGGCACAGCACGTGGATGTCGTAAAGGGCCTGCGACCACAGCCACACCACAAAGACAAAGCCGAGCGTGACGCCTGCCTGCAGTCCTGCCCAGAACCAGCGGGCAAAGGTGGCTCCGGCCAGCAGTCCCATGCCCACCGTGATAACTACGGCGAACGCGACGATCCCGATGAACATATTGGGGAAACCGAACAGAGAGCTCTGCCAGGTCTGCATCACCTGGCCGCAGGAGATCCAGGGATTTACGTCGCACACGGTGGTGTGGTTGGGGTCCTGAAGCACTGCAAGCTTTTCCAGGACCAGGGTCCCCGAGGCGAGCCAGCCGATGACTCCTGTGATGACCAGCAGCCAGCCGAAGGGCTTGTTCCGTGTCATCGCCGGCACAGCACCTGCTGTCCTCCCGGCCGGGTCCGCGTCCTGGTTCAGGCTCCGTTCCTGTGCAGGGGTGCTGCTGAGGGGGGAGATGCTGGGCATTGGTGTGGCGTCCTTTTCATCCGGTGCTCCTTGCCTGATTGTAACGCCGGAGGCTGGAAGGAAGGTCCAGGCGGACGGGAACAGCCGGCGGATCCGGTGCTGCCTCCGACGTGATTTAGTCCGGGTATGAGAGAATGATGGTGGCTGGAAGCCGATCCACATTCGGACTCCGGTCCGGTGGCTTGTTCCCAAGACCGCCAATGACGAGCAGGGCAGGCATCGGTCTCACCGACGCAGTCTCCCGCGACTCCATTGCGCGGCACCTGGTTGTGGCACGTAGAACAACGGGTTTCAGAACATCCCACCGGCCCCCACGGGCTGCCGCACCCCACTGCCGGTGCGAACCTGGGGGTATCCACTTGACTTCTGTCAACGCCTGCGGGTCTTGACAATATGTGCCCCAATGGGTGCCGGATGTGGCGGTACGTCAGGGGCAGGAGTGTTGCCACATATGGATAATGAACAAGTTTCAGCCGTTAACGACGAAGCATCGGCCGCGGAGGCAGACGCTGCCCCCAAAAAGGCTACGAGGACCCGCCGGAAGGCCGCTCCCAAAGCCGAGGCCCTGACTCCGCCAACGGACCTTCCCGCAGAGGGCGCCGCCAGCGCTGACCCTTCCGCAGCTGCCGCCGTCGAAGTGGAAGCGGGTGTTGTGGAATCCGGCGCTCCGGAGGCCAAAGCTCCCGTCCGGCGGACGCGTGCCCGGAAAAAGGTAGAAGCAGCGGAACCGCTCCCCGCCTTCGCCGAAGACGCAGAACCCGAATCAGCAGCCGATAACTCCACGCCGGACACCGGTGCTGATGCCGGTGCAAGCGCCGGGACCCCTGGGCTCGACGCCGCGGAGCCGGCCGCCGAAGTCGTTGAAACGAAGCCCGTCCGGCGCCGCCGGGTTGCCACGCGCAAGACCTCCGCGCCTGCCGTCGCAGTGGAACCCCCAGCCGCAGCGGCAGAGCCGGCAGGGGAACCCGCCGCTACCCAGTCACCCGCAGATCTCCCGGCAGCCGTAACTCCGGCCGGCGCTGCTGAGGCAGCCGCCGCAGTGCCCGCAGCAGCAGTCCGGCCGAACGCACTAGAGGCCCCTGCAGAAGAAGCTGCAGAAGAGCCAGCCCCCGAACCGGAGGCCGCACAGGCTGCTCCCAACATTGAGGCACCGCAGGCAGCCACCGCGGAAACGGCGCCCGCGGCTCCTTCCAGCCCCTTCGGTTCCCTTTTCATGGAACCCGCTTCCCCCACCTCCGTGCTGTTCCAGGCGCCGGACCTGAGCACCGTGGTGCGTCCGGCTCCCGCAGTAGCGGAAGAGGTTGGAGAGGACGACGCCGAGGACGGCGATGCGGAAGACGCCAACGGCCGCCGCAGGCGCCGGGGACGGGGCCGCCGCGGCCGCAGCCGCCTCGGAGAGCGGGAAGCCGACACCGACCTCGAAGGCAGCGAAGATGTTGACGGAGATGTCCCGGACGACGCCGACGAGGAGTCCGCGGGACAGGTGGAGGAAGGCGTCACGTCCCGCCGCCGCCGCCGCCGTCGCCGTGGCGACCAGGACCTCGAATTGACGGGTGGGGGAGACGACGATCCGCCCAACACGGTTACCCGCGTGCGCGCACCGCGCGCCGTGACTGAACCGGCCGTCAGTAACCGCGTCACCAGCGTCAAGGGATCCACCCGGCTGGAGGCGAAGAAGCAGCGCCGGCGCGAGTCGCGTGACACCGGCCGCCGCCGCACCGTCATTACCGAGGCCGAATTCCTTGCCCGCCGCGAGTCTGTCGACCGGCAGATGATTGTGCGCCAGCGCGACGACAGAATCCAGATCGCCGTCCTCGAAGACGGCGTCCTGGCCGAGCATTTTGTGTCGAAGACCCAGCAGGATTCCCTGATCGGCAACGTCTACCTCGGCAAGGTCCAGAACGTGCTGCCTTCCATGGAAGCCGCCTTCGTGGACATCGGGCGCGGCCGGAACGCCGTCCTTTACGCCGGTGAGGTGAACTGGGAAGCCGTCAACCTCGAGGGCAAGCAGCGCCGTATCGAAAATGCGCTCAAGTCCGGTGATACCGTGCTGGTCCAGGTGACCAAGGACCCCGTGGGACACAAGGGCGCACGCCTGACCAGCCAGATCTCACTCCCCGGCCGCTACCTGGTGTTCGTGCCCGGCGGTTCCATGACCGGCATCTCGCGCAAACTGCCCGACGTAGAACGCAACCGCCTCAAGCGCATCCTCAAGGACCGGCTCCCGGAGCAGGCGGGCGTCATTGTCCGCACCGCCGCCGAGGGAGCGTCCGAGGAAGAGCTGACACACGACATCAACCGCCTGCGCGCGCAGTGGGAAGGCATCGAAAGCCAGTCGAAGTCCACCAAGATCCTTGCTCCTGAGCTGCTGTACGGCGAACCGGACCTCACCATCAAGGTGGTCCGTGACGTCTTCAACGAAGACTTCTCCAAGCTGATCGTTTCGGGCGAGGAAGCCTGGGACACCATCGAGGCGTACGTCACCTATGTGGCGCCGGACCTGGTGGGACGCCTCGAAAAGTGGACCAAGGACCAGGACATCTTCGCTGCCTGGCGCATTGACGAGCAGATCCACAAGGCGCTGGAGCGGAAGGTCTTCCTCCCGTCCGGCGGTTCGCTGGTGATCGACCGCACCGAAGCCATGACCGTGGTGGACGTCAACACCGGCAAGTTCACCGGCAGCGGCGGCAACCTCGAAGAGACGGTGACCAAAAACAACCTCGAGGCTGCTGAGGAAGTGGTCCGCCAGCTCCGCCTCCGCGACATCGGCGGCATCATCGTCATCGACTTCATCGACATGGTCCTTGAATCCAACCGCGACCTCGTTCTGCGCCGCATGGTGGAATGCCTGGGACGCGACCGCACCAAGCACCAGGTTGCCGAAGTGACCTCCCTTGGCCTGGTGCAGATGACGCGAAAGCGGATGGGCACCGGACTCCTGGAAGTCTTCGGCGAGCAGTGCGAAGCGTGCGCCGGCCGCGGCGTCGTCACCCATGACGACCCCGTTGAGCACCGGCGGGCCAACATCGTGGCCGCCGAACACCACGTCCAGCGGACCGACAGCCGGCCGGAACCCCGCAGCGAAGGCCACCGCAATGACGCCCCGCGCATCGACAGCAGCCAGGCCGGCGTGCGTCCGGACCGGAAGCGGCGGCGGGGCCGTGGCGGCCAGCAGCCCGAGGTTGCCCCCGCGCCTGCCGTGCCCGTCCACACAGTCCAGCCCGACCCCTCTGACGCTGAGCGGCACGCGAAGGCGGAAGCCACCCGGCTGGCCCTTGCCAACATCGCCGCCGCCGCGCATGCAGCCCACTTGCACGACGACGAAGTGGCCGCAGCCAGGCAGGCTGCCGCGGACCATTCCGCGCCCGCCCCTGCCCCGGCTCCCGCAGTGGAAACAAACCGCGACGACGATGCGCGCCCGGCCGCCGTGCTGACCTTCGGCGGCGAGAAGGTGGTGCTGCCGTTCGTTGACCATGCTGAGGAGCAGCCGCAGAAGCCCGCACTGACCCTGGACCGGCTTGCCGAAGCGTTCGCCCACCTGGGCCAGCCGGCGCCCGCACAAGCGGAGCCTGAGCAGACCGAACCGGAGCAGAAACCGGCGGAGCGCGTGGAGCCGGTACAGCCGGCCCGCGTGCCTGCTGCAGCCGCTGCCGGGGAACCGGCGAAGGACTACACGGACCACACGCTGGAGCAGTCCCGGCAACGGCGCCCGCGGCGCAACCGCAGTGCCAGCCGTGCCCAGGGAGCAGCCAACGAAACCTCCGTGCAGCATCACGAAAGCGTGACGGCAGCCAGCACAGGGCATACCCACGAGGCAAAGGCTCCGGCGCCGGCCGGTGACGGCGGTGCCGGCCTTGAAAAAGCGTCAACAAAGCCCGCAGAGGCGCCCATCATCCTGGGCGTAGGCGTACCGGCCTCGGAGCTCTAGCCGGAGCGCTCACGGGCACGTACCGGCGCGTTTCAACAAGTCCCCGTTCAGTGGACAAAACCCCAGGAATTTCCAGGGGATTTGTCCACTGGGCGGGGACTTTTGCGTGCAGGGCCCGCAGGGCGGGATGCGGAGCTGCGCGCCATCAGCGTGCGGCTTCGGGTCGCAATGTGTCACCTTCAGCCTGGGGCGGGCAAAAAAGCTAGGCTGGGGAACCGACACGGGGTGCCGCGCAGAGAGCCGGCTGAGATTCAGACCCGTTGAACCTGTCCGGTTAGCACCGGCGAAGGGATGTCCTTTGTCTACGACTCTTGTAATGCCCGCAGCCACCCCTGGACCCGCCACTGCGGCGCCGGCATTGCCGGGCCGGCAGGTACCCAGGGTCCTGTCCATCGCCGGCTCGGATCCTTCCGGCGGTGCCGGTATCCAGGCGGATTTGAAAAGCATCGCGGCCCTCGGGGGGTACGGGATGGCAGCCATCACTGCCCTCACAGCCCAGAACACGCACGGAGTAAGGTCCGTTCACGTGCCCCCTGCAGCATTCCTGGCAGAGCAACTCGACGCCATCAGCGACGACATCACCATCGACGCCGTGAAAATCGGAATGCTCGGCAACGCCGACGTCATTGGAACGGTGGCGCAGTGGCTGCAGAAGGTGCGGCCCGCCGTCGTGGTCCTGGACCCAGTGATGGTTGCCACCAGCGGCGACCGGCTCCTGCACGAGTCTGCCGAAACGGTCCTGCGCGAACTCCTGCCGCTGGCACACCTCATCACCCCCAACCTCGCGGAGCTCGCCATGCTTGTGGGCGGGCAGTTGCAGGACAGCTGGGCCGGTGCGCTGGACCAGGGCCGCGCCCTCGCAGCCGCCAGCGGCGCAACCGTACTGGTCAAGGGCGGCCACCTGGACGGCAACGAGTGCCCGGACGCGCTGGTCAACACCCGGGGCCTGCTGTCCCATGAAGTGGTGGAGGTGCCAGGGGAGCGGCTTGCAACGACGAACAGCCACGGCACAGGCTGTTCGTTGTCCTCTGCAATGGCCACCGCCCAGGCGCGGCTGGGGGACTGGGAAGCGTCACTCCGGGAAGCCAAGCCGTGGCTCGCCGGCGCCCTCAAGGCCTCGGGAACCCTGGAGGTGGGGACAGGCAACGGGCCCGTGCATCATTTCCACCACCTGCAGCCGGTGCCGGCGGAAGGCAGCTTCGCGGCGCAGCTGCGGCGTGAGGCGCAGCCGGACCTGGAGGATATCTATGCCCTCGGCTTCATCCGCGACCTGGCTACGGGCAGCCTTCAGGAGCACCAGTTTGAGTACTACCTCGCGCAGGATGCCCTCTACCTCAACGGCTATTCACGGGTTCTGGCAAGGGCGAGTTCGCTGGCGCCCACCGAGGCGGAGCAACTGTTTTGGGCTGCTTCGGCCGGGCAGTGCCTGGAGGTCGAGTCGGAGCTTCACCGCTCCTGGCTGGGCGCGCGCTCGGTCCTGCCCCGGCTCGGCCCCGTCACCAAGTCCTACGTTGACCACCTGACGGCGGCCTCGGCGTCGGGCAGTTATGCGGTCCTCGCGGCGGCAGTCCTGCCCTGCTTCTGGCTGTACGCCGAGGTAGGCGCCACGCTCCACGCCCAGTTTGTTGCCGCCGGTGAACCTTCCGCGCACCCTTACGCGGAGTGGCTGCGCACCTATGCCGACGAAGACTTCGCCGCCGCCACCCGCAGGGCCATTGCCATAGTGGATGAAGCGGGACGCAGGGCCTCCGCTGCCGAGTGGGCCGCCATGATCACGGCATTCAAGCAGTCCTGCCGCCTGGAAGTGGACTTCTTCGACGCGCCGCGCCTCCATGCCTGACACCGTGGCCGCGGCCTTGCCGGTAGTATGGTGGGGCACGGTCCCGAGGCCGGGATTCAGCAGTGGTACTTATCACAGCCAGCCCGCCGGAACCAGCCTCATTTGCGGCCGAAGCCAAAATTAGCGTATTCTGGATCTTCGGTGCTTACGCCAACACTTGGGTTATGACCCCACGGCGTTGAGGCACAGCGAGAAACCAGGCTTTTATTGGCCGGTTCCGCACGCAAATTTTGTAATAAACGTCGAGAGAAGTGAGTTCCCAAGTGGTGTACGCGATTGTCCGCGCAGGCGGCCGCCAAGAGAAGGTTTCCGTTGGAGACTTCGTTACCCTTAACCGCGTCGCCGGTGGAGCTGGCAGCACTATCCAGCTGCCCGCACTGCTCCTGGTTGATGGTGACAAGGTCACCACCGCCGCTGCTGACCTGGCCAAGGTAACTGTTACGGCTGAGATCCTGAACGACCTCCGTGGTCCGAAGATTGTGATCCAGAAGTTCAAGAACAAGACCGGTTACAAGAAGCGCCAGGGTCACCGCCAGGAACTGACCAAGGTCAAGATCACTGGTATCCAGTAACCTTCGTTACTGTTCAGGTTTTTCAGCAGATCCCCAGAATTTAGAGGCAGGCATTTCAAATGGCACATAAAAAGGGCGCGAGCTCCACTCGCAACGGTCGTGATTCCAACGCTCAGTACCTCGGCGTGAAGCGCTTCGGCGGCCAAGTCGTCTCCGCAGGCGAGATCATCGTCCGCCAGCGTGGCACCCACTTCCACCCGGGCGCCGGCGTTGGCCGTGGCGGCGACGACACCCTGTTCGCACTGACCCCGGGAGCCGTTGAATTCGGCACCCGCCGCGGTCGTCGCGTCGTCAACATCGTTGCTGCTGCAGCTGCAGAGTAACAAACAGTTCTGAAGCGGTGGAGCGGGCCAGTTGGCCCGCTCCACTGTTCTTTTAACCGCATTACAATCGTCTTGGCGCCCCGCGGCGTCCAGGAAACAGCATTGAGGAGAACCACGTGGCCAGCTTTGTAGACCGGGTAGTACTGCACGTATCCGGCGGTGCCGGCGGTCACGGATGCGTCTCCGTCCACCGCGAAAAGTTCAAGCCGCTTGGCGGTCCCGACGGCGGCAACGGCGGCAATGGCGGCGACGTGATCCTTCGCGTTGACCACCAGACCACTACCCTCCTTGACTACCACCACGCACCCCACCGCCACGCCACCAACGGTGGCCCGGGCATGGGTGACTGGCGTGGCGGCAAGAACGGCGAAACCCTGATACTCCCCGTCCCTGACGGCACCGTGGTCAAATCCAAGGACGGCACGGTTCTCGCGGACCTCGTTGGTGAAGGCGCCGAATACGTAGCCGCAGCAGGGGGCATCGGCGGCCTCGGCAACGCCGCGCTCTCATCACAAAAGCGCAAAGCTCCCGGGTTCGCCCTGCTCGGTATCGAGGGCGAGTCCAGCGACATCGTCCTGGAGCTTAAGTCGATCGCCGATATCGCCCTGGTGGGCTTCCCGTCCGCCGGCAAGTCCAGCCTCATCGCCGCCATGTCCGCCGCCCGGCCTAAAATTGCTGACTATCCTTTCACCACGCTGGTTCCCAACCTCGGCGTGGTCCAGGCCGGTGACGTGCGCTTCACCATCGCCGACGTTCCTGGCCTCATCGAAGGCGCCAGTGAAGGCAGGGGACTGGGCCACCACTTCCTGCGCCATGTTGAGCGCTGCGCCGCACTGGTCCACGTCCTTGACTGTGGCACCCTCGAGTCGGACCGGGACCCACTCGCCGACCTCGCGATCATTGAGGCCGAACTGGAAAAGTACGCCGTGGACATGAGCTACGCCGGGCAGGACGGGGAAGTTGTTCCGCTGAATCACCGCCCCCGCCTGGTGGCGTTGAACAAAGTGGACCTGCCCGACGGCAAGGACATGGCCGAGTTCGTCCGCCCGGAACTCGAATCCCGCGGCTACCAGGTGTTCGAGGTGTCGGCCACCAGCCATGAGGGCCTCCGCCAGCTCGGCTTCGCCATGGCCGGCATCGTTAAAGCTGCCCGCGAGGCAGTGGCCGCCGCGCCGCCCAAGGTCCAGCCGGCCGTGTTGCGGCCCCGGGCCGTGAATGAATCCGGATTCAGGATCCGCCGCGAGGAAAAGGGCCTGGAGCCGCTGTTCCGCGTCCTGGGAGAGAAGCCGGAGCGCTGGGTCAAGCAGACGGACTTCACCAACGAGGAAGCCATCGGCTACCTGGCCGACCGGCTGGCCAAGCTCGGTGTGGAGACGGAGTTGTTCAAGCAGGGCGCCAAGCCCGGCGACACCGTGGTGATCGGCGGGGACGACGGCGTCGTCTTCGACTGGGAACCCACCATGATGGCGGGCGCGGAACTCCTGGCCTCTCCCCGCGGCACCGACATCCGTTTTGCCGACATCGGTGACCGTCCCACGCGCGGCCAGAAGCGCGAAGAGCAGCAGGAACGCAAGGATGCCAAGGCCGCCGCCCGCGCCGAGCTGGAAGCGGAACGCAAGGCCGGCATCTGGACCGAGTCCGTCAGCAGCCGCAGGGTGGCCAAGCCCCTCAAGGAGAGTGGACTGGACGCAGGCGATGAGTTCTAAGGCCGGGGCTGCGGAACCGCTCACCCGGTCCGTAGACAGGAGCGTCCTTGCGAACGCCGGCCGCGTTGTGGTCAAGGTGGGCTCGTCGTCACTGACAAGCATCAAGGGCGGCATCTCCGAGGAGTCCCTGACGGCCTTGGCGGACGCCCTGGCCGCCAAGCGGAATGCGGGGACCGAGATCATCCTCGTCTCCTCCGGCGCCATTGCCGCCGGCCTGGCTCCGCTGGGCCTTGCCAAGCGTCCCCGCGATCTCGCCACGCAGCAGGCAGCGGCGAGTGTTGGGCAGGGCCTGCTGATGGCCCGCTATACCCAGGCCTTCGGTGCACACGGTGTCACCGTCAGCCAGGTCCTGCTCACCGCCGAGGACCTGATGCGGCGCAGCCAGCACACCAATGCGTTCCGCGCCCTGGACCGGCTGCTCAACCTTGGCGTGGTCCCGGTGGTCAATGAAAATGACACTGTAGCCACGCACGAAATCCGGTTCGGCGACAACGACCGCCTCGCAGCCCTGGTGGCCCACCTGGTGCGCGCGGACGCGCTGGTGCTGCTCTCCGACGTCGACTCCCTGTACGACGGACCGCCCTCGCTCGGTGCCAAGAGGATTCCGCTCGTGGAAGGCCCCCACGACCTTGACGGCGTGTCCATCGGCAAGACCGGCAAAGCCGGTGTTGGTACCGGCGGGATGCTGACCAAGGTGGAGGCTGCGTCCATGGCCGCCGGCTCCGGCATCCACGCCCTGGTCACATCCACCCCCAACGCCGCTGCCGCGCTGAACGGCGAAGACGTGGGCACGTGGTTTACGGTCAACGGGGCCCGCAAACCGGTCCGTCTGTTGTGGCTGGCTCACGTGGCGTCCGTCCAGGGCCGCCTGGTGCTGGACGACGGCGCCGTCAGAGCTGTGCGCCATCACCGCACATCGCTGCTGCCCGCTGGAATCTCTGCCGTGCACGGTGATTTTGAAGCCGGCGACGCCGTCGAGATCGCCAGTGCCGACGGCACCGTGGTTGCCCGCGGACTCGTCAACTACTCCGCGGCCGAGCTGCCCCAGATGCTGGGCAGGTCCACCAGGGACCTCGGTGAGACTTTGGGCAGCGGCTATGACCGCGAAGTTGTTCATGTAGATGACCTCGTGCTGGTGTGAGCCCCGGGCTCGCCTAAACTTGGAGCATGACTGAAGCCCTGATCCACCAGACCGCTGAAAACTCCGGAGACACTGCTGCGCCTGCCGGTGCGCCGTCCGTCGAGTTCCCCGCAGCATCGGTCCCGGCTGACGTTCCGTTTTCTTCCGGTGACGTTGAGGCAGCAGTGCACGCCGTCGCAGACCGTTCCCGCCACGCAGCGCGGAGGATGGCCATGGCCAACCGGGCCTGGAAGGACCGGGCCCTTCGCGCCGTGGGCACTGCACTGCAGGAGGGCACCGCCGCCATCCTCTCTGCGAATGCCGCGGACGTCGCAGCTGGAAAGGCCAACGGCACCTCCGCCGCCATGCTGGACCGGCTTACCCTCACAGAAACCCGGATTGCGGGACTCGTGGCCGCCCTCGATAACCTGGCCGGCCTGCCGGATCCGGTGGGCAACGTGGTCCGAGGGCAGACCCTGCCGAACGGGCTGCGCCTTCGGCAGGTTAACGTACCCATGGGCGTGGTGGCGGCCATCTACGAGGCGCGGCCGAACGTCACGGTGGACATTGCCGGCCTGGCCCTCAAGAGCGGCAACGCCGTTATCCTTCGGGGCGGCAGTGCGGCCCAGGCCACCAATGAAGTGCTGGTCCGTATCCTGCGCGAGGCACTCGAATCGGTGGGCCTGCCTGCCGACGCCGTCCAGACAGTTGACCAGTACGGCCGTGCCGGCGCCAATGTCCTGATGCGCGCCCGCGGCAGGGTGGACGTGCTCATTCCCCGCGGCGGCCGCGAGCTCATCCAGACTGTGGTCACCAACTCCGCTGTTCCCGTTATCGAGACGGGGGAGGGGAATGTGCATATCTTCATTGACGAGTCCGCCAGCGAAGACATGGCCGTGGAGATCCTGCTGAACGCCAAAACCCAGAGGCCCAGCGTGTGCAATACGGTCGAGACGCTGCTGGTCCACTCCGGGTCAACGGTCCTGCCTGCCGTTGCCGCCGCCCTCAGCAAGGCCGGCGTCCGGCTGCACGCCGACGAGCGTGTCAGGGCATCCCTTCCCGCTTCGATCGCGTCCGAACCTGCCACTGACGAGGACTGGGCCACCGAGTACATGGACCTTGACCTCGCTGTTGCCATGGTGGACAGCATGGACGAGGCCGTGAAGCACATCCGCACCTGGTCAACGGGGCACACCGAGGCGATCCTCACCAACGACCTCGCCAACGCGGAGCGGTTCATTGCCGAAGTGGATTCCGCCGCCGTCATCGTCAACGCCTCCACCAGGTTCACCGACGGCGGGGAGCTTGGCCTGGGTGCCGAGGTGGGCATTTCCACCCAGAAGCTGCATGCACGCGGCCCGATGGGTCTGACGGAACTCACCACCACCAAGTGGATCGTTCAGGGCGAGGGCCAGATCCGCGGGTAGCAACGCGGTAACATATACCAGAAGTCAGAAACGGCGGAGCTTTCCGCTGCCACAATTGTTGAACCCAAGGGGAGAAAATGCTGTTCCAGCAGATTGCCACGACCATCGCCGAAGGCGAAGAGCACGAACTCGCCCCGCTGTGGGCTGAGCCGTGGGTCTTCGGAGTGGTGATCTTCGCCATCCTGCTGGTGATGATGTTCATCACGCTGTCCTACTCCAACCTTGGCAACCGCCATGCCGCAACGGAGGAGCATGCGGATCCGCACCGCCAGCACCCCAACAAGCACGACCACGGGCAGGGCCACTAACATTTCCCGCGCACTTCACCATAACGGTGCCAACGGCAGGTTGCGCCTGGGCGTCATGGGCGGGACGTTTGATCCCATCCATCACGGCCACCTGGTGGCAGCCAGTGAAGTGGCTGCCGAGTTTGATCTGGACGAGGTGGTCTTTGTTCCCACCGGCCAGCCCTGGCAGAAGTCCCACAAACAGGTCAGCGAGCCTGAGCACCGCTATCTCATGACTGTCATCGCCACGGCGTCCAACCCGCGCTTTACCGTCAGCCGCGTGGATGTTGACCGGCCTGGACCCACCTACACCATCGACACGCTGCGGGACCTCCGGGCCCAGCGCCCGGACGCGGATCTCTTCTTCATCACCGGCGCCGATGCGCTGGCGCAGATCCTGTCCTGGAAGGACATCGACGAGTTGTGGTCACTGGCCCACTTTGTGGGAGTGACCAGGCCGGGGCATGTGCTCGACGGCATGGGCCGCAGCGACGTCAGTTTGCTTGAGGTGCCCGCAATGGCCATTTCTTCCACCGATTGCCGCACCCGCGTGGCGGACAACAATCCGGTGTGGTACCTCGTGCCGGACGGGGTTGTCCAGTACATCGCCAAGTATGGTCTTTACCTGGACGGCACGGCGGGTGCCAGTGCTCCAATCTCCGAAGCAAGCGAACCAGCCAGCACTGAATGAGTTCTCTATGAGTCAGGAACAGCCCCCCATCCGCAGCCGCCGGGAACTCCGGAAGGCCAGGGACGCGCAACAGTCATCCGTGTCCACCGCCACGGACGAGCTTTCGCCTGCCCAAAAGAACCCGGCTCCCAACCGTCCCGCCCCGGGCACCGCAGCCACGGCTCCTGAACAGACGCACACCCAGCGCTCTTCGCAAATCCGCGCGCGGGACCGCGCGGCACTGCGCACCATCAAGGAACTGGAAGAAAAAGAGGGTCAGCTGGCAGCGGGAGGGCAGCCCACCCGGCGTCAGCTTCGCCTGCAGCAGCTCAAGGAACAGGCGCTTACCAGTGCCAACCCGATCGTTGCCCCGGCCGTGCCGGATGGTTCAGAGGGCAAGGCTCCCGCAGCCCCCGCCGCCGCCGCCAGGAACAAGGCAGGGGAGCAGGACCCGCAAGAGCCAAAGGGCAAGCCTTTCCCAGGCGGTGCTTCCGTTGGAACCGCCGCGCCTGCACTGGCGCCAGTAGCCCCGGATGGGATGACCGTCGAACAGGCCTTGGCAGCCAGGTCACTGATCGCAGAGCAGGCCAAAAACCAGATCGCGAAGATGCAGCACATCGCCTCGCTGGATCCGGAAGCCGTGGATCCGGAGATCCTGGCGGAGCAGATCGCCCTGGCGGAACGTGCGGCCGTGATGAACCGGCGTGCCATGGCCAAGCAGAAGCTTGCCGAACAGACCGGCATACCGGCCCCCGCCACCGACTCGCCCAAAGACCCCGCGCCCCGGCAGCAAGGACCGAAGCCGGCCCCCGTTCCGGCGCAGCGGCCGGCTCCCTCGGCCGCCAGCAACCTGGCGATGGTCACCCCTCTGGAATTCGTCCAGGTGCCGGGCGTCGACCGGCCAGTCATGAAGCCACCGGCCACGAGCCACGTTCCGGTCACCACACGCCCCGGGACGAAAGTGGTGCCGTCCGGCACCAGGAAGCGGCGTCCCGCGGGCGGTGACCGTCCGGCCTCGTCCGACGCGGGACCAGGCCGTTCGCAGGTATTAGCCCGGGCAGAGGCTGCGGCGAAGGCAGCAGTTCTGTCCAAGCCTGCGGTCCTGGCGCCGGCAGTGGTGGCAGAGAACCACATCGGGAGTGCCGTCGAGGACCTGCCCCGTGTGCCCGCCCGGCAGGCCCACGGGCTGGATCCGCTGGACGCGGCAACGGCAGGAATGGCGCGGGCCACCCGGAACCGCATCCTTCAGTTCTCTGTCCTTGCCTTCGGGATCCTGGCCCTCATCGCCGGCATCCTCCTGATCATCAGCGGAATGTCCCGCTGACCGGCGCTGCCGGCACCACAAGCTTTCAAAACCAACAAGGAGTCCGCGTGACTGCATCAGATACATCCATCACCACAGCCCGCACTGCCGCCAAGGCAGCTGCGGACAAGATTGCCCAGGACATCGTGGCTCTGGACGTGAGTGAACGCCTCGCCCTGGCAGATGTTTTCCTCATTGCCTCCGCCCCCAGTGAGCGGCAGGTCAACGCCATCGTTGATGGAATTGAAGAGGAACTTGCCAAGCAGGATTTGCGGCCTGTCCGGCGCGAAGGCCGTTCCGGCGGCCGGTGGGTCCTGCTCGACTACTCGGACATCGTCATTCACGTCCAGCATGAAGAAGACCGCGTCTTCTATGCGCTGGAGCGCCTGTGGAAGGACTGCCCCGTGGTGGACCTGCAGCTGGGAGACGACGCTTCGGCGAAGGCTGCTGCTTCCACAGACTCGGAGTAGGCACGCAGACCGGCCGAATATGCCCGATTTGGAATTTTCGGAATTGCTGTTCTAAGATATTTGAGTTGCTCCGGCGAACACCGGAAGAAAAGCTCTTTGAGCGGCAATAATTCGGGGCTGTGGCGCAGCTGGTAGCGCACCTGCATGGCATGCAGGGGGTCAGGGGTTCGAGTCCCCTCAGCTCCACCAATAATCCGCCGGGATCACAGGATCCCGGCGGATTTGTGTTTAACCGCCCGGGAAGCGGCTGGTTCGGCCTGCTACCAAGCGCGGAAACGGTTGAAGGTGCCGATTGGCGCGCAGCAGCAAAGTGCATTAAGCTGATCAGGTTGCTTCGGCGGGAACCCTCCCACTGCGGCAGCAAGATCCGGGGCTGTGGCGCAGCTGGTAGCGCACCTGCATGGCATGCAGGGGGTCAGGGGTTCGAGTCCCCTCAGCTCCACCGGTCATCCTCCTTTCAGGAGGAAAAAGGAACCACCCGTGCGGGTGGTTCCTTTTCTGCTTCCGGGGACGTTACAGGTCCGAACCGCTACAGCCACTGCCTGCGCCGCAGGGGCGGCTGGTCCCCGCCTGGCCGCTGGACAAGGACCTGGTTAACTCCCGTCAGATTGTTTTCAAACCCCAGCGCGCTGGAAGCCATATACAGCCGCCACACCCGGGCCCGCCCTGGGCTGGTCAGTTGTACCGCCTGGTCCCAGTGCTCTTCCAGCCGGTGGACCCATGCCCGCAGGGTGAGAGCGTAATGCCGGCGCAGGGCCTCCACGTCCAGAATCTCGAAGCCTGCAGCTTCCAGGGCGGCGGACATTTCGCTGAGGCTGATCATCTCACCGTCGGGGAATACGTAGCGGGGGATAAAGGAGTCCGGGTCCGGCGCGGTGGGCCCGGCGTTCCAGGAGATGGCGTGGTTAAGCAGTCGGCCGCCAGGGCAAAGCAGCTCGAACAATGCCGCGGTGTAGCGTGGCATTTCTGTCCGTCCCACGTGTTCGGACATCCCTATAGAGCTGATGGCGTCATAGGGCCCGTCCTGGACATCCCGATAGTCCTGCACCCGGATGTCCACTCTTTCGGTGAGGCCGGCCTCTGCCGCACGTTTGCGGGCCATGATGGCCTGTTCCTGGGACAAGGTAACACCCACCACGGTCACGCCGTACTTTGCGGCAGCGTGCAGGGCAAAGCTGCCCCAGCCACAGCCGACATCCAGCACGCGCATTCCGGGCTTGAGCCCCAGCTTGCGGCACACCAGGTCCAGCTTTGCCTCCTGGGCGGCGTCCAGGCCTCGGGCAAGGCGGTCCCCTGCGGGGGTCAGTCCGTCCTCCTCTTCAGGCCACACAGCGCAGGAGTAGACCATCGAGGCTCCCAGGACCATTGCGTAAAAGTCATTGCCGACGTCGTAGTGGTGGGAGATGGCCGCGGAGTCCCGGCGCCGTGAGTGGAGCCTGCCCTTTCGGGCGATCCGCGCCTCTTCCGGCGGGGGGGCGGGGTTGGCGCCGATTGCCCCCAATCTGACGGCCGTCCGGAGCAGTGTCCAGAGTTCCCCGGCGGTGAGCGGCTTGAAGGGCCCTGGCTGAGCGAACTTCCCGGCGGAGCTCAAAGCGGTGAAGGCGGCAAATACGTCGCCGGGCGCATCAATGTCGCCGGAAACGTAGGCACGGCTGAGGCCCAACTGGCCTGGGGACCAAAGCATCCGCCGCAGGGCTCGCCGGGACCGGAACTCCAGCAGCGGCGCTCCTTCCGGCCCGGCCTCCGAGCCGTCCCATGCGCGCAGGCGGAGCGGTATTCCTTCCGTGCCCAGCACGATGGCCAGGGCTTTCGCGAGTCGTGCGGCGTTCCCTTTGCTGGTGGTCATGGCAGTCCTCCCTATGTCCTTTGGGGCCAAGACTAAGGCAGGCACGCCCTGCACGACTATCATGGGTGGGTGAATCCTGCCCGCGCCGACGTTGTTGTCATCGGCGCGGGCCAGGCAGGTCTTTCCGCCGCCTATCACCTCCAGCGCCGGCGGCTGGAGTTCGTAGTGCTCGACGCCGAGGAAGGTCCCGGCGGGGCATGGCGGCACCGCTGGAAAAGCCTCCGGATGGCCACCGTCAACGGCATCAGCGACCTCCCCGGCATCGCCAAGCCAGCGGTGGATCCGAGGGAACCGAGCTCTGAGTTCCTGACGCGTTACTTCCGCGCCTACGAGGAGGAACTGGGCCTGTACGTCCAGCGTCCGGTCAAGGTGGGGTCGGTCAGCCGCGAGGACCGGGACCCCGCCGGCAGGCTGTTGGTTGCCACCTCTGCCGGCATCTGGAGTGCAGCGGCGGTCATTAACGCCACCGGCACCTGGACCCGGCCGTTCTGGCCCGTCTATCCCGGGCAGTCCACGTTTCGGGGCAGGCAGCTCCATGTGGCCGGCTATGTCTCTGCCGAAGAGTTCGCCGGCAAGCATGTGATCGTGGTTGGCGGCGGAATCTCTGCAGTCGGCCTCCTGGACGAAATATCCCGCGTCACCTCCACCAGCTGGTTCACCCGGCGGGAGCCGGTGTGGCGGGAGGCGGAATTCGACGCGAAGGCCGGCCACGACGCAGTGGCACTGGTCGAAGAGCGGGTGCGCCAGGGCCTGCCCCCGCAAAGCGTGGTGTCAGTAACCGGGCTGATCCGGACACCGGCCCTGCGTGCGGCTGCGGCACGCGGTGCCCTCAACCGGCAACCGATGTTTGCAGCGATTGAACGCGACGGCGTCCGCCTGGCCAGCGGGGGCTTCCTGGCAGCAGACGTCATCCTGTGGGCCACCGGCTTCCGGGCCGAACTCGAGCACCTTGCCCCGCTGCACCTTCGCGGACCGGGCGGCGGCATCGTGATGGACGGAACCCGGGTGGCAGCCGAGCCGCGCGTCCATCTCGTGGGCTACGGGCCGTCGTCGTCAACCATCGGCGCCAACCGGGCGGGCCGCGCAGCAGTCGCTTCCATCCTCAAACTGCCGGGAGTCCGGCCTGCTGCCGGGACGGTAAATTGGGGCTGATGGCGGGAGCAGGGCACACATTGCAGACGGGACAAGGCGGCAGGAACCTGGTGGCACTACAAACTCTTGAGGACGTCTTTGCGGTGCTTCGGCGGCGGCCGGATGTTGACGCGCCCAACCTGCAGGCCTGGGATGCCACAGACCGCCTGCTGCTTGATTCGGCAGCGGAACACGTGTCCGCCGGAAGCAGACTGACCGTCATCGGCGATCGCTACGGTGCCCTGACCCTGGGTGCCTACGCAGTGCTCAGCCCCGCTGTGCTGCGCGTGCACCAGGACCTCATCACCGGCGAGCAGGCGCTCCGCCTGAATGCCGCGGAGGTGCTGGAGGCCGGGACCGAAAGCGGCCTCCCGTTCCTCCAGCTGCCCCTCGGGCGCGAGCTTCTGGAGGGTGCAGAAGCTGTTGTGCTGCAGCTGCCCAAGACCCTTGCAGAGCTGGATGAAATTGCGGCCTCAGTGGCCCGCTACGCTTCCCCCGACGTGGTGCTGCTGGCCGGGGGCCGTGTAAAGCACATGTCCCTTGGCATGAATGCGGTCCTGGAGCGTCACTTCAAGTCCGTCACGCCGCAGCTCGCCCGGCAGAAGTCCCGGGTGATTGTCGCCGCCGGGCCTCAGGGGAGCGAAGGCCCGGAACACTTTCCCGTCATCGAAAACCTGGCAGAAATCGATCTCGACGTTGCCGCCCATGGTGCGGTCTTTGCCGGGCCAAAGCTGGATATCGGCACCCGGTTCCTGCTGACGTTCCTGCCGTCCATGCGGCCCGCCCAGCACGCCGTGGACCTCGGCTGCGGCACCGGAATACTTGCGGCAATGTACGCCCGGCAGCATCCCGGTTCCACAGTAACCGCCACAGACCAGTCAGCCGCCGCCGTCGCCTCCGCCCTGGCAACTGCCCGCGCAAACGGCCTCGCGGGACGGATCCGTGCTGTGCAGGATGACGCCATGGGCACTATGCCGGACGGGAGCGCGGACCTGATCCTGCTCAATCCGCCGTTCCACGTGGGCGCCGGCGTCCATGCCGGGGCGGGCCTGAAGCTGATCGAAGCAGCAGGGCGCGTGCTGGCCCCCGGTGGCGAGCTGTGGACCGTCTACAACCGCCACCTTGCGTACCTGCCCGCGCTTGAGCGGCGCGTCGGGCCCACCGTCGTGAAAGGCCAAAACCCCAAGTTCACGGTGACCGTAAGCACCCGCCGCATACCGCGTTGACCATGCCTGAATCCTGAGCAGCCCGAAGGGATGGCCAGCCAAAGGTGCGCCGCGCTGTCGGCCGGTCCTATGGGTCTGCGCCGATGGGTAACGTACGATTCAAGCATCAGCATCTATGTGCCGGACACGAAGGGGACGCCGTGACTGAGATCCGCCAACCCTCACCACGACGCGGCACCAACCTGCCCAGGATGGGGGACTTCAACCTCACGGTGATCCTGGACGCCATCCGCAGGACTGCCGGGGGGCTCAGCAGGGTGGAGCTCGCCCAGATCGTCGGGCTTTCGCCGCAGACCATCTCCAACATCTCCCGGCGCCTCCTGGACCAGAACCTTATTGTCGAAGCCGGCAAGGAGGGCAGCGGTCCCGGCAAGCCCCGCACCATCCTCCGCCTCAACCCCGGCGGCATGTTCGCCGTTGGCGTCCACCTCGACCCTGCCGTGACCACCCTGGTGGTCCTGGACCTGGTGGGCGCCGTGGTGCAGCACTCGCGGATCAAGACGCCCGGCGGAAACGATCCCGGCTCCGTCATTGCCACCATCGCTGCCGAGATCTCCCAGCTCGTCGCGGATTCCGGTGTGGACACGGACAGGATTGCCGGCCTTGGCGTGGCGGCTCCGGGCCCCATCGACCTGGACAACGGCACGGTGGTTGACCCGCCGCTCCTCCCGGGCTGGGACAGGGTGGAACTGCGCAACGCGCTTTCGGAAGCCACCGGCTACTCGGTCCTCATGGACAAGGACGTCACCAGCGCGGCAGTGGCGGAAACCTGGGCAGGCGGTCCGAGCGGGGCCGGCAGCTTCATCTTTATGTACATGGGCACCGGCATCGGGTGCGGGATCGTCCTGAACGACGAGGTGGTCCGGGGCACGTCCGGCAACGCCGGCGAAATCGGGCACATCGTGGTGGACCCGGACGGCCCGCCCTGCGACTGCGGCCTCCGCGGCTGCGTAAAGTCCTCCTGCATCCCGCAGGTGCTGGTGGCCGAGGCCGAAGCCGCCGGTATCCTGGACGGCTCGCGGTCCGGCAACAGCGGCGCAGAAATCCAGCAAAGTTTTTCCGCGCTGTGCGACCTTGCCGACGCAGGAAACGAACAGGCGCTGGCCATCATCGACAAGTCCGCGGTGCGGGTGGCACGGGCGGCTTCGGTGGTGACCAACACGTTGGACGTGGAGCGGGTAGTGTTCGGCGGGCCATTCTGGAGCCGCCTCGCCGAACGGTATCTCGACAAGATTCCTGCCTTGCTCGATGCCAACAGCGACACCCGGCTGATCCATCCCATCGAGGTGGTGGGGACCGGGGTGGGCGAGGATGTTGGCGCCATCGGCGCAGCATCCCTGGTGCTGGAACATACCCTTGCCCCCCGCGCCCAGAGGCTTCTGCTGGAGAGCTGAAACGGTGCCCTTGCCTGGGGCTGGGCACCGATCTAGCATTTGCGTATTGCCGCGGCTGGGGCCCGCCGACAAAGGGGCACCGCAGCCTTGATTGAATGGAGCACCATGCGTCGCCCGGCCCTGAAGACCATGTCCCTGATTGCTTCCGCGCTGATGGTCCTGACGGCGTGTACGCCAGGTGCTGCCGAGGACGAGACCAAGACGCTGAAGGTGGTTTATCAGAAGACTGATTCCTTCACCGCCTTGGACACAATGTTCCAGGCAGCGAAGCAGCAGTTCGAGGCCGCGAATCCGGGAGTCTCAGTTGAGCTGCAGCCCATCCAGGGCAATGACGACGACTACGGCACCAAGCTGGCCCTCGCCCTGAGGTCGCCCTCCACGGCGCCGGACGTCTTCTACGAGGACACCTTCAAGGTCCGCTCCGACGTCGACGCCGGGTACCTCCTTAAACTGGACAGCCACCTTGAGGGCTGGGCGGACTGGGACAAATTCGACGACGGCGCCAAGGCGGCAGGGCGGGCGGACGACGGCGGAATTTACGCAGTGCCGCTGGGCACCGACACCCGGGCCATCTGGTACAACAAGAAGATCCTTGAAGCGGCAGGGATTACCGTCCCCTGGAAGCCGCGCAGCTGGCAGGACATCGTGGACACCGCACGCAAGATCAAGGCCAATGATCCTTCGGTGGTCCCCTTCAACATGTACGCCGGAAAGGGCACCGGGGAGGCAACTGTGATGCAGGGCTTCTACCAGCTCCTGCACGGAACCGGGTCTGCGCTGTACGACGAGGAAACGAAAAAGTGGGTGGTGGGTTCCGCCGGCTTCAAGGACTCGCTGACCTTCCTCAAGACCCTTTACAACGAAGGGCTTGCCGTAACGCCTGCGGAAGCCCTGGATGCGAACGTGTGGAAAAAGGTGTTCGGCGAATGGTTCCCGAACGGGAAGCTCGCGGCCACCGTGGAAGGCTCCTACGCACCGTCGTTCTGGCAGGAAGGCGGCAGCTACGAGTGGCCGGGCTACGAGCAGGAGATGGGAGTTGCCCCGTTCCCCACGCGCGACGGCGGCGCCCCGGGAGCGGTGAGCATGTCCGGCGGCTGGACCCTTGCCGTCGGCGCCGGCACGAAGGAGCCCGACCTCGCCTTCAGTTTCCTCACCACGGCGATGAACCGGGAGAATTCCCTCGCTTTCACGCTGGACAGTTCGCAGATCGCTGTCCGCAGCGACGTTGCCGGGGACTCCGGCTACCAGGCGGCAAATCCGTTCGTGAAGGATGTCTCCGACCTCGTTTCCGTGACGCGGTACCGCCCTGCAACGTCCGACTATCCCCGGATTTCCGCCGCAGTCCAGGAGGCCACAGAGGCCGTCATCACCGGCAACCGCTCGCCGGAACAGGCCGCTGAGGAGTACGACTCAGCGGTCACGGACATCGTGGGCGGCGACAACACCGTCCGGAAGTAAACGTGCCGGCCCGAACGAGGGGACGCAGCCTGCTGCGTTACCTCCCCGTCCTGCCTGCCGTCCTGCTCCTGGTGGTTTTCCTTGCCGGCCCGGTGCTGTGGGCTTTCCACGCGTCCTTCACCAACGCCGGACTGACCGGCCGCAACGCTCGCAGCCCCAATTGGATCGGCCTGGAAAACTACCAGCGGCTGCTGGTGGATCCGGTGTTACCCCTGTCGCTGGGGCTCACCGTGCTGTTTGTTATCGGGTCAGCGGTCCTGGGGCAGAACCTGCTGGGGCTTGCCCTTGCCGTCCTCATGCGCCGCGCCCGCCGGGTTGTCTCCGGTGTTGTTGGAACAGTGGTGGTGGCAGCCTGGGTGCTTCCCGAGATCGTTGCCGCCTTTGCCGCCTATGCCTACTTCAGCCGCGACGGTACCCTGAACCAGTTGCTGGGCGGCCTGGGTATGGGCGAGCAGGACTGGCTCTACTCTTGGCCCATGGCCGCGGTGGTGCTGGCCAACGTCTGGCGGGGAACAGCCTTCTCAATGCTCGTCTACCGCGCGGCGCTGAACGATGTTCCCGCTGAGGTGGCCGAAGCCGCACAAATGGATGGTGCCCGGGGCTGGCAGGGCCTCGCCTTCATAACGCTGCCCATGATCCGCGGGAGCATCGCCACCAACCTGATGCTGATCACGCTGCAGACGCTGGCCGTTTTCACCCTGATCTGGGTGATGACGGCCGGGGGCCCGGCCAACGCAAGCACCACGCTGCCCATCCTGGCCTACCAGGAAGCTTTCCGGTTCGGGGACATCGGGTACGGCACTGCCGTAGCTTGCGTGCTGATCCTCATCGGGGCGGTCTTCGGCGCCGTCTACATCCGGCTGCTCAGGGAGTCGAAGCAATGACAGCGCCCGCCCACGCATCGGAAGCCGTTCCTTCCGGGCAAGCTCCTGCGCGGACCCATTCAGGGCGCGGCAGCAGCACTCCCGCTGATGTGTCACTGCTGATTCTGGGCTGTTGTTTCCTGCTGCCACTGCTCTGGCTGGTCCTGGCTTCCCTGGACGCCGGGGCCGGGCACGAAACAAGGGTCCCTGCCCAACCCGGTCTCGAAAACTTCGCAGCCATCATGACACCCGGGCTGCTGTTCCAGCCGCTGTGGAACAGCCTGGTGCTGTCTGCCGGCACGGCCACCGTCACCCTCGCTGCGGCCGTGCTGGCCGCCTACCCGCTGTCCCGCTACCGGTCCAGGTTCAACACGCCGTTTATGTACGCCGTCCTTTTCGGCACCTGCCTGCCCATCACAGCCATCATGGTGCCGGTTTACGGGCTGTTCGTTCAGCTGGAACTCCTGGACTCGATGCCGGCCACGATCCTATTTATGTCCGCCACCGCCCTGCCCATGGCCATTTGGATGACCCGGAACTTCATGGATGCAGTGCCTGCCTCCCTGGAGGAAGCTGCCTGGGTGGACGGCGCGTCGAGGATGACGGCACTGCGCACCATCGTCCTCCCTCTCATGCGCCAGGGGCTTGGCGTGGTGTTCATCTTTGTGTTCATCCAGGCATGGGGGAACTTCTTCGTCCCGTTCGTGCTGCTCCTTTCTGAGGCGAACCAGCCGGCCGCCGTGTCCATATTCAGCTTTTTCGGACAGCACGGGGCAGTCGCCTACGGCCAGCTGGCTGCGTTTTCCATCCTGTACTCACTGCCGGTCCTGGCCATGTACGTCATCGTCGCCAAGGGCGCCGGAAGTTCCTTCGCCCTTTCGGGCGCGGTGAGGGGTTGAACCGGCCCTGCAGCGCGAGCGGCCTGGCCCGGAAGCGGACGTCAGTCGATGTCCTCGATGACCACTCCGTAAGGGAGGGTGTCGTCGAGGTGGGCCTGATGGCCAGTGGGGCCGGGGTTGTAGGTGACTCGGACGCCATGCAGCTTGTCCGCAGCAGACTGCTGCAGGACAGGCTTGACGGTGCTGATGAACATCTCGCTTCTGTCGGCGAGAAACTCCTTGTAACTGGCTGGAAGCTCGCTCATGTCAAAAGGATAAACCTGGAAAGGCACAGTGGGGAGAGGGGCCTTTCTGTCGGAACGGCCCGGTAAGGGAGCCGCACCGGGAAGGGTTGCAACGAAGATTGTTCTGCCACAAGGCCGAAGCGGGGCGTAAGACTGCGTCTTAATTCGGTCCGCACCTTGAATGCTCTTCCTGGCGCTCCTAGAGTTCTATACAAGTTACCGCGGTAACGTGTCAGCGATCCTCCGTTGCGGAGGGTGTGGGTGCCCCCATGTGGGCCTGACATTTGCCTACGGACAACTTCATTCCAGGCGTAACAGTCGCGGCTGCGTCCTCGTGAAGTTCCTCCGTGTTCCCCAAACTCGAATCATTGCCGGCGTCCTGTCACAACTGTTGACAGGCAGCCGTTAATGGCCCAAAGCCAAGGACGCAAATGTCGCCACCCAGCCCTATTGACACACACCCTAATCTTTCCGACGCCGCTCCGGTGGCCCTCTCCTACGAGCTGTTCCCGCCACGTTCGCCGGCAGCTGCGGAAACCCTCTGGACCACCATCCGCGAGCTGGAAACCACGGAACCGGACTACGTCTCTGTCACCTATGGTGCCAGCGGCTCCAACCGGGACACCGCCGTCGAACTCATCAACCGGCTCCTGATCGAAACCACCCTCCGCCCGCTGGCACACCTCACGTGCGTCGGAAACACGCCGGAGGAGCTGGCTGGAATCATCGGTGAACTGCTGGACACCGGCGTGCGCGGCATCCTCGCCCTGCGCGGTGATCTGCCCAAGGAGGGCGGGGCCCATGTGCCCGGGTCATTGCGCTATGCACAGGATCTGATCGAACTGATCCGCCGTGTTGAACAGCGCCGCTCGGCGCTGCTGTGTGCCGGGAAAATTGCGGTGGGCGTCGCGGCGTATCCCACCCGCCATCCTGAATCACCCAGCGAGGAACACGACGTCGAGGTGCTGCTCGCCAAGCAGCGTTCGGGCGCCGATTTCGCCATCACCCAGGTCTTTTTCCACGCCGAACAGTACGCGGACCTGCTCACCAGGGCCCGGCGCGCAGGCGTCACCATCCCCATCATTCCCGGCGTCATGCCCCTCACCAGCCTCCGCCGCCTGAACCGGCTTGGCGAACTGGCGGGTGTGGAACCTGATCCCCGGCTGATCGCGCGCCTCGGCGGCGCAGACACTGACCTTGAAAGGCTCCGCATCGGCGTAAACGCCACCGTGGACCTTGCCAACGCAGCACTGGAGGCCGGTGCTCCCGGTATCCACCTGTACACCTTCAACGAGCACCAAAGCGCCCTCGAGGTCCTGGACAAGCTGGCCCTTCCACGGCGCAGCAGGGCCGGCACCCGCCAGGCAGCGGCCGCCGGCCGCCAGCTCGCCGGCTAAACACTTCTTCCTCCGCACCACCCGTAAGCACTACCTGCAACTTAGGAATTGCCGAGTTGAAGGCCGCGGCGGGCAGGCTCACCGTCTCCACCTCCACGTCCACGCAACACGTCCCGCACGACGTCGCCGAAGAGACGCAGCTTCCCGAGCAGCTCCGCAGCTGGCTGGCCTTCTCCGACCAGAAGGCAGTTGAGGTCAAGACCCTGGCCTCCTACCTGGCAGAACCGACCTCGGCCAGGGCAGCCATCGAGGAAGCAACTGCAGTGATCGCTTCCCGTGCCACCGCTGAAGGCGTCCGCCGTGCGGAGGTCCGTGCCCGCACCGAGGCCCTGACGGCCGCCGACTTCAGCCGCTCCGAATACTCCGAACGCGAAGCTGCCAGGAAGAGGCCCTGAATCTTCCGCCGCTGCCCACCACCACGATCGGGTCCTTCCCGCAGACCTCGGAGGTCCGTTCGGCCCGGGCCCGCAACAACAAGGGCGCTCTCACCGACGAGCAGTACGAAAAGCTCATGAAGGACGAGATCAAGCGCGTCGTGGAGCTGCAGGAAGAGCTCGGTTACGACGTTCTGTACACGGCGAGCCCGAGCGCAACGACATGGTGCAGTACTTTGCCGAGAACCTCGAAGGATTCGACGTCACCGTCCACGGCTGGGTCCAGTCCTACGGTTCCCGCTGCACCCGACCGTCCATCCTTTGGGGCGACGTCACCCGCAGCGCCCCCATCACGGTGGCCTGGGCCGAGTACGCACAGTTCCTCACCACCAAGCCGATGAAGGGCATGCTCACCGGTCCGGTCACCATCCTGGCCTGGTCCTTCGTCCGTGACGACCAGCCGCTGGGCGAGACAGCCAACCAGGTGGGCCTGGCGCTGCGGGACGAGATCGCCGACCTCGAAGCTGCCAGCATCAAGGTCATCCAGGTGGACGAGCCCGCCCTGCGCGAACTCCTTCCGCTGAAGAAGGCTGACCACGCCGACTACCTGAAGTGGTCTGTGGATTCCTTCCGCCTGGCAACCGCCGGTGCTGCGGACGCCACCCAGATCCACACCCACCTCTGCTACTCCGAGTTCGGCATGATCATCGACGCCATCGACGGCCTCGACGGCCTCGACGCCGACGTTACGTCCATCGAGGCCGCATGGTCCCGCATGGAGGTTGTGCACGACCTCGAGTCACACGGCTTCGGGTGCGGCGTGGGCCCGGGCGTTTACGATATCCACTCCCCGCGCGTACCGGGTACCGAGGAAGCCACCGAGCTGCTGGGCACCGCCGTCAAGCACGTGCCTACCCGCCAGCTGTGGGTCAACCCGGACTGCGGCCTTAAGACCCGCGGCTACACCGAGACGGAGGAATCCCTGCGGAACCTGGTGGAGGCCACCAGGACCGTCCGCGCGGGCCTGCTGCAGGCCGTGAAGTAAGGCAACAAAAAACGGTGGTTGAGCCCTGAGCCCAACCACCGTTTTTGCGTTGTCAGGACCAGACGATCTCGTCGTCCACCACGCCATCCTCATCGGCTGACGCCACGAGGACCTCATCAGTGAAATGCTCGCCCAGGGTGAAGTCCATGACGAAGTAGCGTTCGGGCTGGCCGGGGTAGATACCAACGTGGCCAAGTTTCAGCGCCTTGAGGAACACCGCATGGGTCAACTGGCTGCGGTCGGAGACGCCGAAAACCTTTTGCAGGTGCTCGTCCTTGAGCGCGCTGCAGTGGAAGTGGAGGTACTCCTGGGGGCTGGTCCCCTCCTGCTCCAGCTCCTCGGCGATCATGTCCCGCACCTCGTCCACCAGCTCAGGCAGGAAGCGCAAACGGTAGTCGACCTTGCGCAGGGCGGCTTCGTCAAAGTGATCGTGTGCGGTAACGTTCAGGTCGATTTCCAGCGGATGGCCGCGCAGTTCATGCTTGGCGGCGATGAAGTGATCCCTGCCGTGGTTGAGCTCGATCTCTCCAAAGTGCTGGCTCGCTACCTTGTTCATAGTTTCAACATAGACCCGAACCGCAGTGCATTCCAGCGTTCCGGGCTAATTCACCGCTGTGCGCATCCCCGCCAGCGTCTCGGCCAGCAGGTCAACAAACAGCTGCACCCGGGCTGTTTTCCTGTCATTGATCAGCAGCGCGAAAACGTTGCGGGCAAGCCGGATCTCGGGAACGTCAAGCACCACCACTCCGGCAGGCCGGTGGCGCAGTGCCAGTTCGGGAACCAGCACCGCCCCGAGCCCTGCCGCGGCCATCTCCAGGCTCGCGTGGAAGTCGTCACTGTGCGCCACCACCCGGGGATGCAGGTTACAGCCCGCGAAGAGCCGTTCAATCACCATGGCATCGCTGGTACCCGGGTGGTGCATGATCCAGGGCATTTCGGAGAGGTGGTCGGCAGCAACCTTGGCGTCGGACCGGAAACCCCAGCCGGCGGGCAGCACCACGCGGAAGTTGTCGTCGCCGATCCATTGCCGGTTAATGGTGTTCGGCCACGCGAACCCGGTCTGGCCCACCTGGAAGACCACGGCCAGGTCAAGGTCGCCGCCAGTGCGGAGCCCCTGTATGGTCTGGCCGGGCTCCGCTACGGACACCTTCAGGTCAATGCCCAGGTTCTTCCAGGCCGGGTTTTTCAGGATCCGGGGGAGGACGTAGGTTGCCAGGCTGGGAAAGATGCCCAGCCGAAGTTCCTGGTTGGCGGTGTCCTGGGTCCTGGAAGCTGCGGCCATAAGGGCTTCCATGTCCGTGAGCACCTTGGCTGCATGCCGGGTCATGACGACGGCGGCTTCCGTCGGCACCACGCTGCGTGCGGAGCGCTGGAAGAGGACGACGCCGGTGTCCCGTTCCAGCGCCGACATCTGTTGGGAAACTGCCGAGGCTGTATAGCCCAAGGTTGACGCCGCCGCCGCGAACGATCCCAGCCGCGTGACCTCCAGGAGGGTCTTCAGGTGTACCGGATTTACCACCTGATCACAGTACTCTGCGCCCCAGCGCTGAAGAAGCTGCCGCTACATCCGCTCCCTGTACTTAGTGGCCGTGGTGTTGCTCACCCGTAATGGTTCCCGGGGTCACTTTACGCGCCATTTTCGATTCCAGGGGCGGACGCATCCGGGGCACCGACACGCCGTCTTTTCCACGACACGCAGGGCGTTAAATGTGGCTAAGTACTCCACAGGGTGTGGATCCCGTCCGCTAAAACAGCGGGATCCCGGACATTTTGGCGGCACCTCCCTGTGGATTAAAGGTGCATTAAATGACATACTTGTAATACATCATCTTGGGGTTCCGAAGCGGCGTCTGCACTACATGTAGTATCGACATACAGCTTGGACCGGGACACCGGACCAGCGAGGACTTCGACAAAGGGGACAGGAACAATGACCGTAACGGTTTACACAAAGCCTGCTTGTGTTCAGTGCAACGCCACCTACCGGGCGCTCGACAAAAAGGGCATCGCCTACCAGAGCGTTGACATCTCCCAGGACGCCGAGGCACTCGAGCGCCTGAAGGCTCTGGGTTACATGCAGGCACCCGTTGTGGTTACCGACCAGGACCACTGGTCAGGCTTCCGCCCGGACAAGATCGAGGAACTGGCGCTCTCCGCTGTTTCCTCCGTGGCCTAGGGGTCACTCCTTTTCTTGCCCGCAACAGACAACAAGCTGAGGTGACTCCGACGGCAGCACCAGCAGCCCAGGACTTCCACACAGCACAGGAATCCCGGACATCGCAGGAATCTCCCGCGGCTCAGCGCGTGGATGCTTCCGCACCGGCTCCGGCTGTTGTCACCGGCAGCCGGCTCATCTACTTTTCCTCGGCATCCGAGAACACCACCCGCTTTGTCTCAAAGCTGGGCCGTGAGGTGGCGCGGATTCCGCTGCTCGCCAAGGATGCACCCCTTATCGCCACCCAACCGTTCGTGCTGGTGGTGCCCACTTACGGCGGCACCGGGGGAGAGGGTTCTGTCCCCAAGCAGGTCATCCGGTTCCTGAACGTTCCGCAGAACAGGCAGCTGCTTCGCGGAGTGATCGGTGCCGGCAATACTAACTTCGGGGACAACTACTGCATGGCGGGGGACATCATTGCCGCCAAGTGCGGAGTACCGCACCTCTACCGCTTCGAATTAATGGGCACGCCAGAAGACGTGACCCGCGTAAACAATGGATTGGACACGTTTTGGACACGACTGTCGCAGACACAGAAGTAACCAGGGCCCAGAAGCCTGAGATGCCTGCCGCTTACAAGGGCCTGGGGTATCACGAGCTGAACGCCATGCTGAACCTCTACGGCCCCAGCGGCGAGATCCAGTTCGAGGCGGACCGCGAGGCCGCGCACCAGTACTTCCTGCAGCACGTGAACAACAACACCGTGTTCTTCCACGACCTGGAAGAGAAGCTCGAATACCTGGTCAAGAACGACTACTACGAGCGCGAGACGCTGGACCAGTACACAATGAACTTCATCCGTGACCTGTTCAACCGCGCCTACAAAAAGAAGTTCCGCTTCGAGACCTTCCTGGGCGCCTTCAAGTTCTACACGTCCTACACGCTCAAGACGTTCGACGGCAAGCGCTTCCTGGAGCGCTACGAGGACCGCGTCTGCATGGTGGCCCTGCACCTGGCCCGCGGCAACGAACAGCTCGCCACCCAGATGGTGGACGAGATCATCGACGGCCGCTTCCAGCCGGCCACCCCCACGTTCCTGAACGCCGGCAAGAAGCAGCGCGGCGAGCTGGTCTCCTGCTTCCTGCTCCGCATCGAGGACAACATGGAGTCGATCGGCCGCTCCATCAACTCCGCCCTGCAGCTGTCCAAGCGCGGCGGCGGCGTGGCGTTCGCGCTGACCAACATCCGCGAGGTCGGCGCGCCCATCAAGCAGATCGAGAACCAGTCCTCCGGCGTCATCCCCGTGATGAAACTCCTTGAAGACAGCTTCTCCTACGCCAACCAGCTCGGTGCCCGCCAGGGTGCCGGTGCCGTGTACCTGCACGCACACCACCCGGACATCTACCGCTTCCTGGACACCAAGCGTGAGAACGCCGACGAGAAGATCCGCATCAAGACCCTCTCGCTCGGCGTCGTCATCCCCGACATCACATTCGAGCTGGCGAAGAAGGATGAGGACATGTACCTGTTCTCGCCGTACGACGTCGAACGCGTCTACAGCATGCCGTTCTCCGACGTCTCGGTCACCGAGAAGTACTACGAGATGGTGGACGATTCCCGGATCAAGAAGACCAAGATCAAGGCGCGTGAGTTCTTCCAGACCCTCGCCGAGATCCAGTTCGAGTCCGGCTACCCGTACATCATGTTCGAGGACACCGTAAACCGGGAAAACCCGATTGACGGCAAGATCATCATGTCCAACCTGTGCTCGGAGATCCTCCAGGTTTCCCAGCCCACCACGTACAACGATGACCTGTCCTACGCGGACACCGGCAAGGACATCTCCTGCAACCTGGGCTCGCTGAACATCGCCAAGGCCATGGACTCCCCGGACTTCGGCCTGACCATCGAGACGGCCATCCGTGCACTCTCGGCGGTGTCTGACATGTCCAACATCACCTCCGTGCCGTCCATCGCCAAGGGCAACGACCAGAGCCACGCCATCGGCCTGGGCCAGATGAACCTGCACGGCTACCTGGCACGGGAACGGGTCCACTACGGTTCCGAAGAGGGCCTGGACTTCACCAACATCTACTTCTACTCCGTGGTGTACCACGCAATCCGCGCCTCCAACCTGCTGGCCATCGAGACCGGCCAGACGTTCGGCGGCTTCGAGAAGTCCAAGTACGCGTCGGGCGAGTTCTTCGACAAGTACACGGAGCAGGAGTGGGTGCCGCAAACCGAGAAGGTGCGGGAGCTGTTTGAGAAGGTGCACATCCCTACGCAGGCTGATTGGCTGGCGCTGAAGGCTTCGGTCATGGAGCACGGCATCTACAACCAGAACCTGCAGGCCGTGCCGCCGACGGGCTCGATCTCCTACATCAACAACTCCACCTCCTCGATCCACCCCGTGGCGTCCAAAATTGAGATCCGCAAGGAAGGCAAGCTGGGCCGCGTCTACTACCCGGCGCCGTACCTGACGAACGACAACCTGGAGTACTACCAGGACGCGTACGAGATCGGCTACGAGAAGGTCATCGACACCTACGCCGCTGCCACGCAGCACGTGGACCAGGGCCTGTCCCTGACGCTGTTCTTCAAGGACACCGCCACCACGCGCGACATCAACAAGGCCCAGATTTATGCCTGGAAGAAGGGCATCAAGACCATCTACTACATCCGTCTCCGCCAGCTCGCGCTGGAAGGGACCGAGGTGGACAACTGTGTTTCTTGCATGCTCTAGTCAGTCGAATTAGGTTGAAATTCCGTAGGGGATGAAGGATGGAAACGACGACGGCGACGGGCGGCTTGGTCTACGGCATCCGGCTTCGGCGGGAGGTCGAGTACCGCTATGTCGGTATCACTACCAAGACAGCCAGTCGTCGTTTCCATCAGCACCTGCGAGTGGCCGCGGAGGGACGGAAGACGCCGTTCTATGACTGGGTTCGTAAGCAGAACCCGGGTGACCTCATCGCTGACGAGCTGGATTGGATAGAAGGCCTGCAGGAGCTGGGCCAGGCTGAGATGAACTGGATCAGCTACTTGCGCCGGGAGGGCGACCGGCTGCTCAATCTTTCGGATGGTGGCCTTGGTCCTACCGGGGTCATTTGGACCGAGGAGATGCGGGAGGCTGCACGAATCCGGAATACAGGCAGAAAAGGTCTGAGCCGCCCGGGTGCTGCCAATCCATTCCACGGTAAGAGGCACAGCCCAGAGCAACGCAAGAAGTGGGAAGAAAGCCGCAAAGGGACAAACTCTGGAGCGGATAACCCCAATTTTGGAAAGTTTGGGCCCGACCATCCGGGATTCGGGCATGCTGTCAGCGAGGAAACACGGAAGGCGCTTTCGGAAGCAAAGAAGGGTGCCGGGAACCCGAACTTCGGGAAAAAGGCCAGCGCCGAAACCCGTGCGAAAATGTCAGCAGTACGGAAGGGCCGCCCAATGCCTTCCAGCCAGCGCACCGCACACACGAGACATCACACCAACAAAGGCATCGAGAAAGCCGACTGCAAGTACTGCGTCGAGGACTCAGCCAAACCAAGTCTCTCTTCAGAAAGTGAGTCGGAGTCATGACCGAAAAAGTAAAGCTTCTCAGCCATGTTGAGGCCATCAACTGGAACCGCATCCAGGACGACAAGGACGTGGACGTCTGGAACCGCCTGGTCAACAACTTCTGGCTGCCGGAGAAGGTGCCGCTGTCCAACGACGTCCAGTCGTGGAACACGCTGACGCCGGCCGAGCAGCAGCTCACCATGCGCGTGTTCACCGGGTTGACCCTGCTGGACACTGTCCAGGCAACTGTTGGCGCTGTTTCGCTGATCCCGGATGCGCTCACCCCGCACGAGGAGGCCGTCTACACGAACATCGCGTTCATGGAGTCGGTGCATGCCAAGAGCTACTCCTCCATCTTCTCCACGCTGGCCTCCACCAAGGAGATCGACGAGGCGTTCCGCTGGTCCACGGAGAACGAGAACCTTCAGAAGAAGGCCCAGATCGTCATGGACTTCTACCAGGGCGACGACCCCCTGAAGCGGAAGGTGGCGTCGACGCTGCTTGAGAGCTTCCTGTTCTACTCGGGCTTCTACCTGCCCATGTACTGGTCCTCGCGCGCTAAGTTGACGAACACGGCTGACCTGATCCGCCTGATCATCCGTGACGAAGCCGTGCACGGCTACTACATTGGCTACAAGTTCCAGCGGGCCCTCGAAACGGTTACCCCGGAACGCCGTCAGGAGATCAAGGACTACACCTTCGAGCTGCTCTTCGAGCTGTACGAAAACGAAGTCCAGTACACGCACGATCTGTACGACGGCGTCGGCCTGGCCGAGGACGTCAAGAAGTTCCTGCACTACAACGCCAACAAGGCACTGATGAACCTGGGTTACGAGGCCATGTTCCCGTCATCCGTCACCGACGTGAACCCGGCCATTCTCTCGGCCCTGTCCCCGAACGCTGACGAGAACCACGACTTCTTCTCGGGCTCGGGATCTTCGTACGTGATCGGCAAGGCCGTCAATACCGAAGATGAGGACTGGGACTTCTAGGTTTGTGGGGGATCGGAACCTAGTTGGCGATTTCGCGACTAGTTGTTCTCTGTCAGTGGGGTGGTTGTTGTAGAAGTTTAGCCATGGCTGCAGGGCCTCGGTGCGTGCCCGGTTGGACGTGAAGGGTTGCCGGTAGGCCCATCCTTCCTGGAGGGTGCGGTTGAAGCGTACTGCTTTGCCGTTTCGCCAGGGGTGCCGGGGTTTGAACAGGATGTGTTGGCGGCCAGTGCGTCCTGGAAGTTCCGGGAGAGCCGGTAGGCGAAGGCGTTATCTGTCATGACCCGGCGAACGGGTACGCCTTGGTCTGCCCCATGGCTGCTGCGGCCCGGGTAGGAACCACAAGCTCCGTGCTACTCGCAGCGTTCCGCCACCGTTGGCATCTTCCCTTGGAAGTGTGCGTCAATGGTTCCGTCCTCGCCCAAGGTGCGCTGGCTCCGGATGACCGCATCCGTACCGGAGAGGGTAGCAGCCTTTTCAAGCCAGGTGGAGTCCGGAGGCCCTGCTATTGCAGGGCCTCAAGCCCGTCTCACTCATCCCGTTTATGGATTGAGCCGGGGAGCGGGACTCTAAAGGACGGCCCCGTCATGGAGCCTGGTCCGCTGAGATCGGCGGGGGAAGCCCCTTGTCCAGAACGCGATCATCAGCCTGACAGTCGCTGCACCGCCGGCATAGATCCAGGGCGACCCCCATGCGCCCTCCGGAGTCGGGGTTGTGAAGGACACCACGGCCGCGGCCGCGGCCAGTAACGCCTCCGAGCCGGCCTGCAGTGGCCGGGCCCCATTCTCGGGGCATGCCATGCGGGTGAGCGGGATGATCGGCAGGAGGAACAGGCAGAGGCTGAAGATCGGCCAGATGCCTTTGAAGGTGAAGATCACCAGACAGCCAGCCGCCGGCCCAGCAGCCCACGTTAAACAGTGCCAGGGGAACGAGCAGGGCGCCGGGCAGCAGGAACGCCACGGCCTGCCTAACCGACGGGATCTTCCCGGTGGGCCCGAAAATGCAGGCCCCGATCAGCAGGTAGACGGCCGCATACCAGGGCAGCAGCTGGATGATGGGATTCGCCAGGTTGAACACCAGCAGGGACAGCGCCGGGACCACGACGCACACGGCGGCGAACGTCCACGAGCGGTGGGCCGGAGCGGGATATACCCAGGCACTAGCCTGAGCCTTCACTTCTGGTCGCTGAGGACTGCCACTGCCCGCGTGTTCTTGGCGGAGTAGTCATAGATCAACACACTCCGAGCTGGATCCTGCATGGCCGTCCACATTTGTGCGTCCATCACAAAACGTTGGGTGGCGCCGTCCCGGAATTGGCCAATCTCGATCATCTCCGTCGATGACAATTCAAGATCTCCGCCGACGCCGGCAGCAAGAGTGCCGGGGCTGAGCATGACGCGAAGATCCTTGCCGGGCTCACTCGCCATGTTCTCTAGCTGCAGAACTGCGCCGGACTCGTTGACCTCGAGGGTGGCCGTGCCAGAGGTAGCTGCAGTCAGGGACTGGAACGAGCCCTGCATCGTGGCGGACACAGCCGAGGGACTAGGGAAAGCCGAAGCTGCTTCGACTGGGCGGGTGTCCTGATCGTGCCCAGGCTCTGAGTAAGTACACCCCGCCAGGACCGACACCAGGACTCCGGCGAGCAGCACACGTCGCACCAGTTTCATCATGCCCCCGATGATTCGTTTCTTTGGCACCCTACCCGAGTCCAAGGCGGGGAGGCACAACCAGGCCACCGCACATATTGAGCCCATGGCCCGGATCTGCCCGGTCACGAGCTGCTTGTGCCAGGACTGCCCGGAGGAGCGCTGCATGCTGACCGTGGGAACCAGGGGCAACCTGCCCAGGGCAGGTAGTGGTCAATAGCCCTTGCCGACGAAAAAATCCAGTCTTGCATCTGGGAATCCTCGCCTCGAAACTCTCCCAATGGGCGTCATTGAAGAACTGCGTCCACTCGACCACGTCGTGGACCGCCTCGCGGAAAAGTACCCGGACATGCCGCGGAAACGCATTGAGGACATCGTCGAGCAGGAGCACCGCTTCCTGGACGAAGGCAGGGTCCGGGCCTATGTTCCGGTCCTGGTTGAACGCGCTGTCAGGGACCGGCTAAGACAGTAGTCGCACTCGCCAGACATCTGGGCTTCCAGCGACTTGGTTGCTGGTTAGCTTGTTGCCAGGCCAGATGCACCAGGAGTCAGAGCGTACTCCTTGGGTAGCTTCAGTGACAGTTCCTCCGTGACGTCGCGGATACGGTCCAGGTAGTCGGTGATGAGTCCGTCGCCGCCGGCGTCCATGAGGGCGCGCATGGTGGGCTGGTCGTTGACGATCCAGGGGATGACCTGCATGCCCTTGGCGTGTGCGCGTTCCACCATGTCGGCCGTCACGACGGGGTGTAGTCGGGGTCGGTGACCTTGCCGTTCTGCGGGTTTCCGTGGACGAGGGAGATGGCGTCGAAGCCAAGGGAGGCAGCGGCCTTGACGAGGTCCCCGCCGAAGTCATAGGAGTCGGTGCCGCCCAGCCAGGGTGAGGCGCCGGGCTGGCCGGTCTGCAGGAAGTCCTTGTTGGTCAGGGCCACGGTCCGGAGGCCGGGTTTGCGGTCCTGCACGAGGCAGAGCGCGCCCCAGTCATAGCTTTGGATGGAGACGCGGTGCTCCATGTTGACGGCCTTCATCTCGCGGATGGCGACGTCGACGAACTGTTCGCACGACGCGGTCTGCGCGGGGGCGCCGGCTTCGACCTTAGTTACAATGTTGAACTTCACCTGGCTGGCCTTCTGGACTTCGTTCCACTGGGTATTGCGGTCGACCTTGGTGAAGGCCTCTGCCTTTGCTGTAAGGCCCTTCTGGGTTTGCCCGTTGGTGGCCACAGCGCAGTTTGCGGCTGACAGGGTGGCTACTGCTCCGAGTGCGTGGTGGGGATGCCTGGCGACCGAATGCGATCAAACGTAGGTGCTGGGAGTGGCGAAAGCGACAACGACAGGTGCCGAGAGGATGAAGCCGAGAGATGGGAGAGTGGCCCCGGGAAGTGGCTCCGGGCAGGACGAGCGCTCAGGTCGACTGGCCGGCGGACAGGAAGTTCATGCTGGCAGTTACCTGGGGAGCTTGGGAAGCCCGCGGTGGCCTTAGCTGAACCACACGGAAGAAGGTGCCGCACACCGAATCGCGGGCGTGCGGCACCTTCTCAATTACGTCACCAGGAGTGGGCGACGTCCACGATCAGCCGGGAACCGGATCCTGGCCCGTCCAGGGTGAAGACCCTGAAGGGCAGCCGGGCGCGGACGCCCAGGCCGATGCTGGTGGAACCCTCAAAGCTTCCGGCGTAAACGACCTGCCGGAAGGTCTGGTAGCCGGCGACGTTGGACAGTTCAGCCTTTGCCGCCGGGTTGTAGGTGACGTTGCCGTTGCTGTCATACGAGGGTGCATTCACGACGACCTGCAGGCGCGCTTTGCCATACACGGGGATCGTGTAACCGGTGGGGTCCTGGATGATTTCCGGGACGTAGCGGACCGTGTAGCCCTTCGCAGGGCCGTTGAGGTCAACCACCATCCGGTCGAAGCAGGGTTGCTGCCCTGTCCGGACGTTGGTGACGGACGCGGAGCTCATCCCGGCCATGGACTTAGCCAGGGAACCCCATTCGAGACCGCAATACGATGCTGCCGAGGCGGGCCCCGGTGCCAGAATGCCCAGCCCGACGGCTGCCAGGAGGGCCGTGAGCCAGAGAAAGAGTTTTTTCATTGGGTGCTTCCAAGGGGAGTGGGGCGGTTGGATAGCTCAAGATTAGGGAGTGCGAGGGGCACAAAACGAGGCTTGTTGCCGCTTCGGGGCGAAACCGTAAAGAACACCACCTCCCGGTCACGTGCTAGTAAATTCGGGGGTTCTCGTCCGGCCGTTTTAATCGTTTTGGTGCCGTTTCTGGACCCGCCCGTGACGCCGGGTAACGACGCCGGGCGCCGCCGTCGCGGCATCGCTACCCGGACTGCCGGCAACCCTTTAGGCTCATTGCCTATGAGCGAAGTCGAGCGCGTCATTATTGTCCACGGGTACGAAGCTGCACCGGATGCTAACTGGTTTCCTTGGCTTGAAGGTGTACTCCAAGCAGAAGGCATCGGCGTCACTGTCGTTTCCCTGCCCGCCCCGGACGCTCCTGATGCGGCAGCGTGGGAGAGCGCTGTCAGTGCCGCTCTTGGGGTGCCCGATAGCAGGACGGCGGTTGTGGCACATTCCCTCGGCGCGGTTACTGCACTGCGAGTACTCGCGGCGCTGCCGGAGCCATGGGAGCTAGGCGGTCTTGTGCTGGTGGCCGGCTTCACTCAACCACTGGAAGCGTTGCCGGAGCTGGATGGCTTTCTTGCAACGGACGTTGACGTTGAACGCGTGGCCAGGAGTATCGGCAAGCGGGCCGTGCTCCGCTCGGATGCGGATCCCTTTGTGCCGCCGGCAGCGTCCGATGAGCTTGCCGGGCGGCTCAACGCACAGCTACAGGTGGAACCAGGAGCGGGACACTTCATGGCTAAGGATGGGGTGACAACCCTCCCAGCCGTGCTTGACCTGCTGGGGTCGCACTAGGAACCGCCTTCGCCGCCTTGGTGACACCCCACCTTCACCGGGCACTGATAGGGTCCGGGCATGGATGATGAATTATTGCTTGCACGGACCGCTACCGTCGAAGACCTCGCCGCCAGGGGCGGCTACAATGAGGGCTTCCTGGGCGTTACCGTACCCATCCCGACGCTGGCCGGGGTCGAGACAGTCCTTTTGCCATACACGCACTTCTCAGTGCTGATGCGCCCGGACAAACGCCTCGCGGCCGTGACAGCACTGGGGATTGATGGCGGCAAACTCATGGACCTGGACCGCGCAGGAATCAACTGGCGGCTGGATCCACGGCTGCGTGAAGACCAGCAGACGGGTGAACGGGTCTACGCCCGCAACGACATCGATCGCGGACACCTGGTCCGACGTGCGTCCGCCGTCTGGGGTGAGAGCCGGGCCGAGGCGGCACAGGCCAACGAGGACACATTCCACTACACCAACGCTGCGCCGCAGGCCGCCAAGTTCAACCAGGGCATGGAACTGTGGCTCGGCATGGAGTCCTACCTCCTGGACCACGCCGCCCATCACAGCCGGAAACTCCTGGTGTTTACCGGGCCGATCTTCAGCGACCTCGACCCCGTCTATCGGGGAGTCGGCATCCCCCTGCGGTATTTCAAGGTCGCAGCCTTCATCCATGGGGGCGAGCTGGCAGCCACCGGGTATGTCGTTGACCAGACACCCCAGCTGGCCGACCTGCCGGACGTGCCGCGGCCGGGCGCCGTTGAGGAGGCTCCGCCATTGGGCCCGTTCCGAACCTTCCAGGTACCCGTCCGCGATATCGCCGAACTCACTGAACTGAACCTCGACCAACTCGTTGCCGCCGACAGGATGCCGATCGCCGCAACCCTCCGCACCGCCCGGGTCGGGACCACCTGGCGGGAACTGGTGTCCACAGAGTGCCTCGATCTTGACTTTGACCTGGACGCGTAAGGGAACACCCGCCAGCCTGGCCTCTGAGGACCTCCACCGAACAGGCGCGGGCCAGCGCTGGTAGCCGGATTGGCGTTATTGGCCGTGTCGCCTCAGGACGCGGCGATGACGATGTTCTTATGAATGGGCTTCCACCCGCCGTCGAGGAGCTTATCGACGTCGTAGCCGTCCGACACCAGTACCGTCTCAGCAACACCCACACCGCTTACCTGGACGACTTCCTGATCGTCCGTTAGATCGGAGCAACCGCCCACCCACATGGCCTCAGCGTCTTGGCGTACTGCGACCACACAAGCCCGATGGCCGTCGGCGCTTTTCGCTCCGAAATACCTGATCTCGTTGTGCTCGACCAGGAACCTCACGGTACTGGAAGGTATCTCGTCTTAGGGCCATACGGTAATCCCGGCAGGAAGTTGATCTTCCGCATCGGCTGGAGACTCAAGAGCGCTGATTTTCGGTGCTGAAGTGCAGCCCGTCAGTAGAAGTGCTGCTACAACTGCGGCCGCAAAAACTTGCTGTTTCATAGCGCTGCCCCCTCAGGCTCATGGTCACGTCAGCCTACTGCGTTGCTGCCTTACGTGTTACACCCATCGACCTCGAAGGTGATTGGGGGCGTTTACCTGCGGACTTTCCTCAGCCGCAGCCTGCGACGTACTGGGGCTTGCCCTGTGACTGGGCGGACACGCCGCCAAGGCTTGTGAGCGTGGCTGGTGTGCTGTTCCGCCGGGGCGGAAGCCACCAGCGTTGAGCCGTTACGCCGCCGACGCAACCGCAGGATCACGATCACAGTCAGTCCAATCCAGGCGAAAGCGGCAAAGAAGACCAGCAATACCGTGGGGACCGTGTCCATGGCTCATAGTAGGTGCTGGGGATGTCCGGTTCCCCTGTCCACTCAAAAGGTTTACTAACCCGTAACTGAGGTGGAGGGACCGTTATCTGCTGATGATCTTCCAGCCGGGGCCACGTGCCCATCACGGAAATGTACTCACGACGGTCCGGTCCCTGCCTACACCCACAGAGGTCCGTTTTGGCGGAGCGTATCAGATCCGGCCTGAGGTGCTTCCACGCCGCCGGGCGGCAAGAGCGGCGAGGTCTCGGATCAGCCGCTGCACCTCGTGCTCCCGGCCGGTAGAGGGCTTAGCCTGCTGTGCAGGCCGCGGCCGAACAAGGGAATTTTTGGGCGGGCCGGGAACCGGAGCTTTCCCGCCACGTGCTTCCTCCACCAACGGTGCCCTGCTCATACGTCCCCCCTGACGTAGTCATCTGCTGTCTGCAAGTCACTCTAGGAAGCCCGAGGGACAAAGCGGAAGCACGTTTGCCCCTTCTTGGGGAACAATTGTGTCGATCTTGAGTTTCCGCCCTACAAAGCCACTGCCTGCCCGGGGTGACGGGATGGAACAGGCCTTAAAACAGCGGCCAGGGCACCGCCGGCATCCCGCCACTCGGAGCCGGAAAACGCCCTGCTGAGCGCAGCCGGGCGCAACGCGCGGCAAGCGAGGCAATCTCGTCGGCGCTGAGCAGGCCCGCCAGGTTTCGGCCCAGCTCACCGTGAAGTTCCTTGCTGACACGATCGATGCCTTCGTGCTCCTCAGGGGTCAGAGCCTCGCCCAGCCACCCCCACAGCACTGTGCGCAGCTTGTGGTCACGGTGAAACGTGAGCCCATGGTCCACGCCGTGCCGGTGTCCGTCCCACATGGCAAGAATGTGATCGCCCTTGCGGTCCGCATTGTTGACGACGACGTCGAACACCGCCATCCGCCTGAGCGCCGGAGAGTCCTCGTGGACGAGGGCGACCATCCGCCCGTCCTCATCCTGACCTTCAAGAACGTGTTTCCAACCGGTCTTCGGCACGCCGTCCGACGCAACGAGGTCCACCGCGTTCTGGCCGGGGTCAGTCTCCTGCCACAGCTGCACCATCCCTTTACCTAAGGGACCATCGCGCAGCCAGGTGCGCGGCACCACGTTCCAGCCAAGAACCTCCGAAACCAGGTAGGCGGCAACCTCCCGGTGGGCAAGGAAACCATCGGGAAAATCCCACAGCGGTTTTTCCCCGGCAACCGGTTTGTAGACGACGGTCGTGTCGCCGATGGTCCCCACGAAGGTGGCGTTCGACGCCGTCGTAATGCGCCCGGTTAGCGTCAGCTCCGCGGTCAACAAATCGGGCGCCGGCATTATCAGACCTCGGGCAGAGTGCAGACGTGGCCGTCGGCGTCTACCGGGTATCCGCAAAGCGGGCATGCCGGACGCCCGGCGCCCACGACCTCACGGGTGCGCTTGGCGAATGCGCGGGCGGCGCCAACTGGCATCCGCACCAGCAGCATTTCGGGCACGTCAGCCTCGTCCTGATCAAGGGCTTCGTCGCTGCCATCAGGGTCGTTATCGGTGATCGGGTAGGCCTCTATGACGACCTGGGCGGTCGTCGGGTCCCAACCTAAGCTCATGGCGCCGGCCCTAAACTGCTCATGAACGGCCTCGAGCTGATCATTGTCCACCAGTTCTATGGGAGTACCGGTGGGAACACTGTGGGGGTTGCCCTCCAAGGTCAGAAGCTGGTCGAGGATTTCGTCGATTTTCTCCGCGAGCAGAGCCGACTGTTGCTTCTCCAATGCGACACTTACGATTTGGGTCCCGGCCCGCACCTGCAGGTAAAACGTACGCGCCCCAGGAAGGCCAATGGTGCCAACAACGACCCGATCAGGCCAGGCAAATTCATGAACACGTGTAGGCATACGAGCATTTTAGGCACATGAGGTTCAGAGCGCCCTTTGCCCTGCACCGCCTCCCACCGGCGCGTCGCTCGAGTGGACGCCGTTCGACAGCCAGGACAGATCCCCAGCGTCGGTGTTGGTCGCGTACACGCTCGGCCGGTTGGCGCCGTAGCTGACGATCGATACGGAGGCCGGCCCAACGTTTATGCGCTGGAACAGGTCGAGGTGCATGCCCAGCGCGTCGGCGACGATGGATTTGATGATGTCACCGTGACTCACCGCCACCCATACAGCTCCCCGACCGTACTCGGCCTCGAAGGCTGCATCGTGGCGGCGAATGGCCGCTACCGCCCGAGCCTGCATGGCAGCCATGGACTCACCGCCGGGAAATACGACGGCGGACGGCTGCGACTGCACAGCCGGCCACAGATCCTCCGTGGCGAGATCACTGAGCGTGCGGCCCTGCCACTCGCCGTAATCGCACTCGGTGAGGTCGGGGTCCACCGGCGCGTACGGAGAGCCGGCCTGGCGGTCGAGGATGAGCTGGGCGGTCTGCCGGCAGCGCTCGAGAGGGCTGGAAACCACCCCAACTACGGGCATGCCCGCGAGCCGCTCTCCGGTCAACGCCGCCTGCTCGCGGCCGACCTGGTCCAGGCCGACGCCTGCGGCCCGACCGGCCAGCAGCCCGGTGGCATTGGCTGTGGTGCGGCCGTGCCGCACGAGAAGAACTGTCGCCATCCACCCAGCCTAACCAGCATCCCTCGGTGAAGCCCGCCGTCGCGCGCTTAATTGTGGCGCCGCGGCTACCGGTGCAGGCGCTCCTGCCAGTCTGCCGGAACCTTGTCCGCCGGTGCAGGTGCCGGCTGCTCCGGCGGCCTGGATTGAGGATCCGGAAGCCGCGGGCCGCGAAAGAACTTCTTCGTGGTGTGCTCGTAAAACCAGTCCTCCCCAGGTTCAAAGGACCTGATGACGGGGTGACCGGCCGTGAGGGCGTGGAGACTGGCATGTTGCGAGGGTGATGAATCGCAGCATCCAATGTGGCCGCATTGCGCACACCGGCGCAGGTGCAGCCACCATCCCGGGCCGTCACCTCCGAGGCACTCCAGGCACCCGGGTCCACTGGGTGTGGCGCCGAGGCTGATTCCTGGGATATGGCGCTCCTCCATGGGGTCCTCCATCTTCACCGCGCTCCGGTTCTGCTCAAGTCATCCTGCCTGCCCCGCATCGGGAGCTATTCTGACAGAGTCTTCGCGCCCTTGTCGCCGGTGTCCCACCCCGAGTATCGTGAGCGCCACCGAACCATTGAACCGGAAAGACAACGGCCATGGAGCACTCGGTTCCGATCATGCTGGTTGCCACGAAAGACCCGACCTCTCTGCGCATTCTTGAAGACGAGTTACGCCGGCGGTACGGTGCCGACTACGAGGTGGTGGCCTGCGCCGACCACGCCCACGGGCGGGCGGTGCTTGAGGGGCTCCGGCGCTGGAACCGCCCGGTCGCCCTCATCCTCGCATGCTACGGACCGGCTGACCGCGGTGGACTCGATTTCCTGCGGCGTGCGTATGGCTTCCACCCAGCCGCCAAGCGCGGTGTCGTGGTGACATGGGGTGACTTCGCCAGTGCCCCCACTGTGTTCCAGGCAGTCGGGCAGGGGTACGCCGAACTGGTGATTATACGTCCCGAACGTTCGCGCGACGAAGAATTCCATGGCGCGATCACTGACGCCCTCGACGACTGGCACCTGGCCCAGGGGGTTTCGTTCGAGGCCGTCCGGCTGGTCGGGGAGGTCGGCGACGAAAGGACTCATACGTTGCGCGACTCCTTGAGCCGGAACCACATCCCGGTGGGCTTCCACCCAGCAGGATCCGAAACGGCGCAGCGCACGCTGGAAAGCGTGGACCTGCGGGACCCCGTGCTGCCGGTCATGGTGCTGGATTTCACCGTTCCACCAATTGTCCTTGAGAACCCCAGCGACCTTGAGATCGCCGAAGCGATGGGGGTGACGCGGCCGCCGCCGGCGGACAAGATTTTCGATGTGCTGGTGGTGGGAGCTGGTCCTTCGGGTCTTGCGACCGCCGTTTATGCCTCCTCCGAGGGCCTGTCCACCATGGTGGTGGAGGGGGAAGCTGTGGGGGGCCAAGCCGGTACCAGCTCATTAATCCGCAACTACCCTGGCTTCTCCCGGGGTGTGAGTGGCGCGCACCTGGCCTACCGCTCCTTCCACCAGGCCTGGACTTTGGGCACTGACTTCCTGTTCCTGCGGAAAGTGGAGGGGCTCGAAAGCGAGGGGGCTTTGTACGTTGCTTCAATTTCGGATGGCAGCGTCGTGCGCTGCCGCACTGTCGTGGTGGCCACCGGAGTGGACTACCGCCGCCTCGGCCTGCCTCAGCTGGAGGATCTGGTGGGCAGGGGCGTCTTCTATGGCGCCACGGTCTCCGAGGCCCCGTCAATGGCGGGGAAGCACGTCTGCGTCGTGGGCGGCGGCAATTCGGCCGGACAAGCGGCGCTGCATCTGGCGAAGTACGCGAAGAAAGTGACGCTGCTGGTGCGCGGGCCCTCGCTGTCGGCCAGTATGTCGGAGTACCTCATCTCCCAGCTTGGGGCTACCCGCAACGTTGCTATCCGCTACGGCACCAGGATCGTGGGGGGCCGTGACCAGGACGGATTCCTTTCCGCCGTCAAAATCTCTGCAACGGGAGCGCATGAGTCAACCCCGAGCGAGGAAATTGAAGCCGGCGGCTTGTTCGTGCTGATCGGTTCGGTGCCGCGGACCGCCTGGCTGCCCGACGCCGTCGAGCGCGACCCCGCAGGCTTTCTGCGCACGGGAGTCAGCCGGGAGGTCAGCGACGCCGGGCCTGTCACGTCGGGGAGGCCTCCGTTGGCGCTGGAGACCAGCATGCCCGGCATTTTCGCCATCGGCGACGTGCGGGCCGGTTCGATCAAAAGAGTGGCTACCGCAGTCGGCGACGGGGCCACGGTGGTCTCGATGCTGCACACCTACCTCGCCGAGAACCCCCTGCCTGCCCCGCTCCCTGCCCCCGCTGAGGCACCCCTATCGGAGGAGTTGCCCGGCGATGCCGGCTTCAACTGAGGTCACACCCCTCATCCCGCCGATGCGGTGGCTGCTCTACGCCGCTGCATTTCTCGTGTTTCTTGCCGGGCTCGTGTTGTTCGTGTTTCCGCTCCGGACTGCGGAGTGGTTCGCATGGACAGTCAATCCGCCCATGACCGCGGTCTTCCTCGGGGCGGCTTACTGGGCGAGCGCTGGCCTGGAGGTGACAGGCGCCCGCTCAGCGACTTGGGATCTGGCGAGGCTGGCAGTCTGGCCCGTGTTCATCTTCACGACCTTGACTTTCGGAGTCACCCTGCTTCATCTCGATCGCTTCCACCTGTCCTCAGACACTGCCTTCCTTGCCCAGTTAGCCGCCTGGGCATGGCTGGCAATCTATGCCATTGTGCCCGTGGCCATGCTCGTCGTCAGCTGGATGCAGGTCCGGTCCCGGCCCCCGGCTACCAGAACCGCAACGGCGGGACGGCCCGTGCTGCCCCCGGCGCTCCGGTTGCTTTTGGCGGGAATCTCCGGGGTGCTGCTGCTATATGGCTTGGCGCTCCTGGCGATTCCCCTTCAGGCCGCAACCTGGTGGCCGTGGCCACTGTCCGAGCTCACCGCGAGGGCGATCGGCGCGTGGCTTGTCGGTCTTGGGTGGGCGGCCGCGCAGGGACAGTTGAGCCGCGACCTGAGCACCGTCCGGCCCGTGGCCCTAACGTCCGTTGCCTTCGTCATTCTGCAGGCGCTCGCACTGCTGCGGTACGGCTCCGCCCTGACCTGGTCAAGCGCCCCGGCGATCGGTTTCGTAACCGTGCTGCTTGCCATTGGAGTAGCGGGCGGATGGGCGCTCGCACTAACCCGTGACCGGGCAGCCCGAGCTAGGTAGAACAGCTGCGCATCACCCCTGGCGAGCCCAGGGGCGACGTGAACCGGGGACGACGAGGGGAGTCGCAGAGACAGCGCGGGACGCTTCAACCGGCAGCGGTTACGCGGACTCCGCCCACTGCCCCTGTCCAGGGCGTATCGCCCGGGCCGGGCAGCACCAGATGAGTGAAGACGTACGCCTCCTGAAGTTCAACGACTCGCGAAGAAGCGCCAGTGCAGTCCAATGCAATCTCGGTAGGACGGAAGGGAGCGCCCGGATGCTCTTGTCCAACGGCGACCTTCGCTCCGGGAGCACCAACGCAGGCTGCGGTAACGGTGTACTGGCCGGCTGCGGGCACCTTCTCGGTTTTGCCAAAGCCCCGGACGGGGCCGTCCAGTGGCCCCACTTCGAAAAGGAGGGCCCGGCCCGGAGACGCCCGCAGGAGACGGTACAGCTCAGCGTAGTTCTTGGCCTCCTGCTCCAGGATCTGTGGGTCGCTGTAGGGCTTCGGTGCCCCTGTTGCCGGCGCCGAATCAGCTTGTGTCCGCACGGGCCCGGAGGTGGCGGCTGTTGTCTGTACGGGATCAGGGTAGTCATAGACACACGCTGATGTACCTGCGAGCAGGATCAGCGGCCACAGGGCAAACGCCCGCCGGTGCCCTGTGTTCTTCCTCGCCACACTTCCATAGTGGGCAAGCCTTCTGTTCAGTACAACCACCACCCGGCTAATTCGACCGCCGGGGCTTACTTCGACGTGAAGTCAGGGGTCTTTGGACACCGCTTATCTCTTGCAAGCGTGCCCCCTGCCGTCCATCCTTTCTGTAACCGTCATTGAAGCCTTGGTGAGGTGGCCGATGCTGCAGCTTGCCCCTGGCGTACGCCAGTTATCCGGATTCCCGCGCAACCAGATCAACATCTATCTGTTGGGGGACGTGCTTGTGGATGCAGGAACTGTCGCCGCGCGGAACCGCGTCCTTCGACAGGTCAAGGGCCTGGGCCTGCAGGCAAACCTCATTACCCATGCCCACCCGGACCACTTCGGCTCATCACGGGCCATCCGAGCCCGCCTCGGCATACCAATCTGGGCAGGCGCCGCGGACCGAGGGGCGATCCAAACGGGGACCACGGCGGCCGGAGAAGGTCGAGGATCCCGTTTCATGTCCAAAATTCCGCTGGCGCCGGCATGCCCGGTGGACAGGGAACTCAAGGAGGGGGACAGGGTGGCAGGGTTCACGGTCCTTGAAGTGCCGGGACACTCGCCGGGCCACATCGCCTTGTGGCGTGAATCCGACCGGGTACTGCTGTGTGGGGATGTCTTCTTCAACATCCGCCGGCTGTCCAGGCCTCCGAACTTCGTTACGTGGAAGCCTGAACTCAACCGGCAGTCCATGAAACGGCTGGCGGATCTGCGCCCAAGACTCGTTCTGTTCGGCCACGGCGCGCCAGCCGTTTACGGACCAGGGGAACGGATGCCTGTGTGATGACGACAACGCCGTTTGCGGATTTGCGCGGACTCTTTCCCGTTGCTGGCCTAGAAACTGGTCACCAGCTCGCCGAGCACCTCTTCGAGTCTTTGTGGATCTGTCGCGTCATAGTAGTGGGCCCCGCTTGCCCTGGCGATCCCCAGCAAAGTGGGGACATCCGCGTCAGGCCCGTAAGCGAGTGTGAAGACGAGCACCGGCGTCGAGTGGTTCTGGTGGCTTAACTGTTCTGCGAGCCCGCTGAGGTCTCCCGGATGCGTTGTATCGTTTTTGCCGTCGCTCAAGAGCACGATGGTGTTGATGTAGGTGTCCTTGTATTCCCTGGCCTGGTCGCCGGCGAAGCGGCTCACCGCCTCAAAGAGAGGCGTGGCATCGACTGCCTGGAGCTCGTTGAGCTTTGCGATGAGGTGGTCCTTGTTCGTCTTGAACGGGGCAACCGGGCTTACGACGCCGGGCGTCAAAGGGCCGTCCCCCACTTGGGAGAAAGCGGCAAGGCCAATTTCATCCTCACCCACAAAATGGTCCAGTGCTTTCAGAACGGCATCCTTCGCCCGCTGCAGCTTGGTCAGGCCGGGCTCCTGCACCATTGACTCCGAAATATCGAGCAGGAACAAGGCCCTGGCCCGCTTTCGGACCTCGGGGAAACTGCCCTGAAGGCCAGAAAGCACCTCCGACCTGGGCAGCGGCAGTGGCTGAAGCGTCTCCGCGTATCGGCCCACTCCGGCCACCCCCGCATCCAGCTTGCCCTGAATTGTGCGGTACCCGGACGCCTTGACAACCTGCTGGCCCTGCTCAGTCACCGCGAACGCAAGGAAATCCTGGGCCGCCAAGCGCTGCTGGCTATCCACCCATTCACCGTCAAGAATGACAGCCGGGTTGTCAGCCACGTGCACCCCGTCGGAGGGATAGATGGCACGGAGGGGCTCCCGGGGTGGGGGACCGGTTTGCTGGGCCTTTCCGTCCTCGCTGAATACTCCCCGGTTGTAATCCCAAACGGATTTTTCGTCCACAATCACTGCGGAGAGGAACTCTGCGACCTTCCCGGCGTCATCAGCCTCCCTCGCATGCCACAGGAAATGCTCGGGGGTGGCCATGTAGTGGCTGGTGCCCAATTCCACGGCGCGCACCTTTTCCTTTAAGGAAGGAGTATCCAGGTCCATGTCGTCCAAGCCCCCGACACTGCCCCCTGCGGCGCCGTAGGAAGCTGCCAAGGCCATTAAGCCCGACGTCGAGACCAGCGGACTCGCTTTGCCGAACTTGAATTTCCCCCAGTCGCCGTGGCCGAGGCGTTCCCAGGCATCTTGATTCTCGGCCATCCGAAAGACTTCCGACCACGATGGCGCTTTGCTGTCCCAACCGAGGGCTTTAGCCATTGTCTCCGGCATGGCCACCACCACAGCACTCCTGGCAAGGCTCATTCCCTCCGACGGGACGGGGCTTCCAGCCGTGTCCAGGGCTGCGAGTTGCAGCCACGCGGAGGAGTCCGGCAGCCACACGGAGGGCTTGTCACCGGCCGGAACGCCGGGAAACAGGGCCGCTGCCTTGCCGGCGGCCACCCCCGACTTTTCCTCGGTAACTGCCGGCGTCACGCACTTGCCGTCCACGCTGCGGGGTTTCGCGGTGTACTCCGCCGCCAGGGCCCGGACCATCCCGGCGTTTTCCAGTGAAGTAAGGATCTTCAAGGAAATGCACGGAGCTGCGCCGGCGACGGCGGCGGGACTGTCCTGTGCCAGCGGTTCTCCTGCTGCTGGTGGGCTGCCATTACCGCCGGAAGTCCCACCTTCGCCTGAAGAGGCGGGAAAAATCAGTGCCCGCAGCACAAATGCGCCCCCAACGATGAGAAGTGCCACCGTGGCCGCAGCAGCAATCCAGATCCAGCGCGGATAAGTCGGGTCAGATGCTGCGTGCCGGCGGCCCATGCTGTTTCCTTTGTAATCCGCCGGGTTTTCCCGGTGTGAGTCCAAATATTGAAACTGGCCCGCGGCAGTCACACCGCGGGTGCGCGTAGCCCCCGCCCGGATGCCCCCCACAACTGGATACGCACTTTGAGGATAACCCCGACGGGCGCAAAGGAAGTGCTTGTTTCCAAACCCGTGAGGTCGCGCACCTTATTATGAGCTTGTCATATTAATAGCGTAGAGTTGAGTCAGGCGTAGGGGCTCTCCTCGGCGCCGGGCAACCTCCCCACGTACTTGCAGCCGCCCGTAGGCCTAACTCCCGGTGACCACCGTCCCTTATGGGAAACAGCCTGCACCTACTGCGGCCGGCGACGCCGGCAAGCCCCCAATAACCAGGAGACACCATGACTCTGCAGTCCGAACTGACCGTAAACCAGGAATTCCAGGCGACCATCAGGAACAGTGTGCCCCGGGGAGGAAGCTACGTCAGCCTTCCCACCGACCGCGAAGCCTCACCCCGCCTTGAGGGAAGCTACGTCTCCCGTCCCGGCGCCCTTTCAGGCAGCGCCAACAGAGCCCAGGGCACCTACGTGACGCTCCACTCGGCTCCCTTGGGAAAGACGGAAACCAGCTACACCCGAATCGGCTAGTCCGGCAAAGCACCGGAAAGATTCCCGGCGCTGGCAGGAATCTCCTTGTTGAGAAGTTTCACTTCGCAGGCCCACAATCAAAGGGCCCTCATTTAGTACCGAAGTGAACAGGAGAGGGGGTGGTGGGCATGCCTGCCATCCACGCCACCTCTGGCCAACACTCACGTCTTCGGACGGGAGCCGCCCTGATGACGCTTGCCGGGTTGGCCTTCGTGGCATACGCCGCGGTTTTTCTGGTACTCAACTTCACAGGCGCTTTCCTGGAGTTGGGCATCGGCCCGGATCAGGTGGACAAGGGGAAAGCTGATGTTGAAGCGTTCAGCCCGCAGCTGTCCCACTACATCAGCCACTTGCACATAGCTCTGAGCGGCTTCATAGCCGCAACCGGGCTGGCCCTTGCAGGCCTGTCCTGGTACGGAGTCCGCCGGGGAGAACGATGGGCCCTCACCACAGCCCTTATCGTCTCGGCCGTGGGACTCGCAGTGGCAGTCCCGGCCCACTACCCCTGGGGCTTTGCCACCCTTGGGCACCTGGGCCCGGTGTATCTCGCCGTCCTCCTTTTGGTGGTGGGGGCAGGGGCAGCCTATAAGGGGATGCGAAGCTCACGAGAACCAGCGGACGCCTAAACGTCTTCCTGCCTGCTGTAGGAGGATCCCGAGGCGGTGCGTTGCAGAAGTCCGAAGTCCACCAGATAGCGGCGCAGCAGCACGACGTCGTCCGTATAGCTGAGCAGCCGCTCATTGACCTGCTTCTCAGTCAGGCTCTCGCCCGGCTCCACGGTTTCGCTGGCAATCCAGGCCAAAAGCTCCCGGCGCTCCGACAGGTTGGCCGGATACCTCTCGATCCTGCCCAGCCGCATGAAGCGTGCCAACCCGGTCTGCGCCTGCCGCCGCGGCTGCTGAGCCAAAAGGTCCCGGAAGATCGACTCAGGCGCAACCAGTTCGCCGTCGGCATTCCGCTCAACCAGCCCGGATTCAACGAGCGCTGCGAGCGCCCTGTTTCGCCGTTGGTCCTTCAGGCCGGCAAGCACCTCGGGGAGCTTAGCGCCGAGCACAATTTGCGCGTGGGCAGTCCGGGCGTCTGGGTTGGCAAGAGTAGCCACCACCCGCCGCCAGTGCGGTCCGCCGTATCTTGCCCCCTTCGTCACCGCATTTTCCTCAGCTCAGGTCCTTCAGGATGGAGCGCGCTTCAAGAATCCGCCGCGCATCCTCCTGGGCTGCCAAGGCAAGCGCACTCACCACCTCGCCCCTCATGTGGCCGGAGGCGGCAATGATTTCGCGGAGTTCTGACACTGTGCGCGGCGACACCACGGCGCGGTGGATCATGGCATGGCAATTGGGGCACAGCGGTACGAGGTCAGCCACCGGGTCAAGCTGGTACCCGCCCTCGAGCAACGCCGGGGGCGCTATGTGGTGCACGTCGATGAAACCGGTGCCAAGGTCGCCGTAGGCAGCCTCGAAGGAGAAACCGCACGCCGCGCAGGCTGTTCCGTGGAATGCCAGGCACATCCGGCGTGCGTCAGGGTCCTGCTCGTAGCGGCTCACCTCCACAGTGTTCACAGCGTCTGGCGGGTAAGTTCCGGGAACCAGCTGAAGGGGCTCTTTTACCGCTGGCCCGTAGTCCCGCCACAACCGGCGAAGGTCACGGTCCGCTCCGGGCGGAACGGCGAGGACTGCCTGAGGCATGGCGTCCCTCCACAAGTCTTCGGGGAGGGCTGCAGTGAGGACCTCAGGCCGTATTTGCTCACCAAACGGGAGGAGTGCATCGAAAGCGACCGTGACGTACCAGTCTGTCGCGGCAGGCTCATCCAACTGCCTGGCCTCGGACGCTTCGGACATAACGACGCCATGCCCTATGAGGCCGGTGCCGGCGTCGCTGCTGCCCTGCAGCAGGAGCCAGGCCTCGGTTCCCACGGGAATGTCCGGGTGGCAGCCAACGCTCCAGCATTCCAGGACCTTTCCGGACCGCGCGACCTTCTCGACGACGGCACGGTAGTTCCAACGGTTCCGCTTACTGGGGTCCCACCCCAGAATTACTGCAGCCACCAGTCACCTGTTCCAGACACGCCCGGGTTGCGGCCCCATGGATTATCCGCGGAACCTAGATGGGTTCCTTGGCGAGCGCCTTGGTCTTGGCCGGCGTTTCGCGTCCGAGGCGTTCATCGAGGGTGACGCGCAGCCTGGCTGCTGCCACCTGAACGCGATGCTCGGCAGGGGTGGTTTTCCGTTGCGCCGGTTTGGCGGAAGTGCCGGTTCGGGGAGTATGGACGAAGCGGTGTTCAGATGATGCAGCGCTCATGGTCCAGCCTCCTTGATCTTGCCCTCATCAGTTGTTCCATTCTCGCTTATGTTGCCACCTGAGTCCACGAACATGAACTCCTGGTCCAGGCGGTCCTCCTGCCCGTTGTCATCGCTGGTGTCCTCACCTGCGACGTTTTTCCAGGCGATGTCGAATAACTCGAGTTCCTCGGTACGTGCCAGGTCGCTGCGTGCCAGGACTTCCAGGGTTGCCAGCCCCAAAGCCTTTGTACCTTCGTCCTCGTCCAGTGCCCGGTCCAGCGCCCACTGCGTTCGGCGCCACCATTCAGCACGGCTGTCCGCTTCTGTCTTCTGCTGCAGCGCCTGGGCATCCGCTTCCCGCTTTTGGTCCAACGAGGTCTTGTCTGCTGCCGTGCGTTGCTTGAGTGTGCGCCAGTTGATGTAGAAGGCGAGCAGGGCTGCGACGAGGACAGCCAACGGACCTAAACCGGCGAGGATAACCCACCAGTCGGCTGGCCCCGAGTGGACCACGACATCAAGCGGGCTGGGGGACGGGGCGGGAGTCACCCGGTCAGCCTATGCTGCCGCGGGGGTCGCGCCGGGGAGGAGCGCGGCCGGAAGACCCCTCGTTGGCCGCCGAGGCAGCCTTTCGCAGGCTCCTGCTAGTTGCCGGATACCTGCGACAGGACTTCGGCTGCACCTTGTGCAACCGTGACGACATCGAGGCCGCTGTCCCGCACAGCTTTCATGTCTGCGTCCAGAACTGCAGTGTCCGTGGTGTAGACGCTGCCGCCTATGTTCCCGCCCACCCCGTGATAGGACAGGATCAGCCAGGCGTTGTTCGCTTTGGCGGAGTCGATCCAGCCCTGCACGGTTTCCGTGGTCGTCGTCGCCTCAACGAACTTCACCCTCAGGTTGTAGGGGTTGTAGTTGGTGCGGGTGTTGAAGCCGGAGTCTTCCGTCCCGTCGTCATCAAAGGCGCGGTGATTGGTATACAGGTGGCGGATTGCTGCCAGGGTCGAGTCGCTGTATTCGGCATAGGGGAAGCGAAACTGGTGGCCGCTGACGGGCCGAACATCTGCCGCAACGCGGCCTCCCGTGGCACTGCTTGTCGATACCGGCAATCCCCCTAATCTTCCTGTTGAAGCCCCCGTTTCCGGCCCGGATTACCCATGAGGTGTCAGCGCCGGGAGACGAGCACAGGACCCTGCGCGTGGTGAAGTACCGCGTGGGCGATGGAACCGATGGTTTCCCTGACGAGCCCGCGGCCTTGTGTACCAACAACCACGATTGAGGCGCCCCGTGAGGCATCGAGGATGGCATGGGGGATGGAGGTGTCAGTGAGCAGCACTTCCTGGATGTCTGCCGCGGGGGCGAGTGTGCGTGCGGCCTGGACGGCGGACCGCAGGGCTGCCTCGGGGGCGGCTCCTGCTTCCGTGCCGGCGTGGAAGCGCTGGTAGCCGCCGGGGATGTGCCGGACATGAACGACGGCGAGTCTCGCCCTGGTTGCCGACGCCAGGGTGCACGCATCTTCCAGCGCAACCGGTGAACCTCCTTCATCAACAGCAACCACTACCGGACCATCCGGGCGGAGGTCTGGGCGGATGACAGCGACGGGACAGGAGGCCGTGGCAGCCAGCTCCAGGCTGACTGACCCTACGATCAGGCCCAGGAAGCCGCCGAGGCCCCGGCTTCCCACCACCACCATTTCCTGGCGCGCGGATATACCGGCGAGTTCCTGGGCGGGAAGGCCATGCAGCAGGGTGCAGTCAACCGCCAGCCCCGGCTCGGCAGCGTTGGCAAGGCTGAGTCCTTCCTCGAGGATGGCCTCGGCGGAGCGTTCCAGCCCGCTGTCTGAGACACCGGGAACAGGACCGAGGTGCCTGGTCAGCAGTGGCCATATGGAGCAATGCACCACATGCAGCACCCGGCCCCGAAGGCGTGCCTGCCGCGCTGCCCAGCGGACAGCCTCTGCGGCGGGGGTCGAACCGTCGTAGCCGGCAACTATGGCCCGTGCCTCCTGCATGGCTCCTTCGTGCTCCTGATGGTTGCTGCCTTTGGTTTGCAGGGCTTCCCCCAGTATCTACCCGCTGTCCTTCCCAGCGACAGCAAGTGCCTGACTTCGTGGCTGTTATGGCCGCCAGGCAGGCTGTTTCTTCTTCCTCGCCCGGCGGCAGGAGAGTACGCTTATATGACCGTTTAGAAGCATGCGGCCACCATCGCTCGCTGGGTGTGGATGCCCCGGCAGTCCGGAGCCTGCCCCGTGGCCGTTCACATTCTTCCTGGCACTCCCGCCGTCAAGTTCACTTTTCCCCGCCCGGCGACTCCTGCAGGGCCGTCCAAGGCGTCTTTTCTGCCGGCAACCTCAGCCGGCAAATTCACCCCCAACAATTGAGAGGAGTTTCAATGGATCCTGGAGCAGCATTGGCGCTGATTGCGGGATACATTGCAGCCGCATTTGGTGTTTTTCTTCTGTACTCGCCGGTGCTCCTGCTTGCGGTGGGTCTGTTGCTGGCCGCAGGCGTCCTGCAGCTGCTGGCCTGGCCCTTCCTCATTCTGGTCCGGAAACTGCGCCGCAAGCCCGAACCGCCACAGGACGCATCGTGGCTCCTGCACTGATCCGGAATCTGACGGGGGATAGGGGCGTCGAGGGGCCGGCTGCGCCTTGACCCCAACAGCAGCACGAGCACCGGGAGCGCCATGCAAGCGGAAACCAACCAGAGGGTCATGGATTTTTTCGACCGCTATGCCTCCGCCCTGCTTGCCCGCGACGAAGTGGCGATGGGCCGGCTCTACCCCGTTCCCTCGCTGATCGTTTTTCCCGGGCACTTGCTCGCCGTCACGGAGCAGCGGCAGACAGAGGAGTTTTTCGCCTCCTCGTGGATGCAGTACGAGGGTGTCAATGACGTCGACAAGCAGGTGGAGGTGCTGGCCGAGACGCCAGGCAGTGCCTGGGCCGCTGTCACCTGGTCCTACCATGGCCACGCCCGCGAACGGTTCTGCTACCAGCTGGTGGACGGCGCCGGGGGCTATCAGGTGGCAGTGCTGACCCTGATGGCACTCGACCAGGAGCAGCCCGGGAGTCAGGCGCAGTAGGGGCCGCAGCTGGCGGCCGCCAGGCTGATACCGGGGCGGACAGTTCACACTGCCGTCCGTTCGTCAGTATGCTTACTATTACCCGTACGCTGCTGAACAGAGAGGCATCACCATGACGGAACAGAACCTGCCTGACGACGAACTTGAAATTGTCGAAGAGAACGACGTGCTCCTCGACGAGACCCCGGGCGCGGCCTCATCCTTTGAACTGGATCCCTTGACCAACGGTGAACCTGACAGCTACCCCGGCGCTGCGGAAAACAACCCGGACCGCTGGCAGGAGGACCCGCTGCTTCAGGATGAGGTTTCCGGCGAGGAGGAAGATTTCCTCAGCGACCAGACCCTGCGGGATGACATGAAAGCAACCCGCGACGGGGCTGGGGACGAATTGCCGGCGAGCACGCCCACCCTTGGCGAGGCGGTGGCCGACGTCGACTTCGGCGAGGACCCCACCGGCCGGGAAGCCGATGCCAGCGACGATCAGGAAAACTTCGGCGGCTCGCCCCTGAGCGAGTTCGATCCCGACGACCTGGAGCGCTAAAACCCGCGGCAGGGCCGGCAAAAGAAACCACGCCCGCTCTGGCCGAAAAACGAAACTGCGCTAAAATAATAAGCAGGCTGATGAATATCGGTTGGCCGGGTCAAGACTGAAGGAGTTTCACATGAACTTGGGAAGCATGATCAGGAATGCCGCTGGACGGTTCGCCGGCAGGTCCGGCACCACCGGGACAGTCCGCGGCACCGGAATGAACACAACAGGGCGGACGCCCAACACCACCGGGGCCATGGGCGGCAGGGCCGGAACCGGCGGCATGGCCGGCAAAATCATGGGCATGCTCAAGCGGCGCTGACCCATCACAACGAACCACGAAGCAGGTCCCGGATGATTCCGGAACCTGCTTTTTGGTCTCCCGCAGACATGCGTGAACTCGTTGTCCTGGGCACCGCCTCCCAGGTACCCACCAGAACCCGCAACCACAATGGCTACCTGCTTCGGTGGGACGGCCAGGGGCTGCTCTTCGACCCCGGCGAGGGAACCCAACGCCAAATGATCCACGCAGGCGTATCCGCAACACACATCACCCGGATCTGCCTGACGCATGTGCACGGCGACCACTGCTACGGCTTGCCCGGGGTGCTGTCCCGCATGGCGCTGGACGGCGTGGCCCACCCCGTCCATCTCCATTACCCGGCGTCCGGAGAGGACGTGGTCCGGGCGCTCGTGTCCATCAGTTCGCCCGGAATAGACCTAAGGCTTCATCCGCACGGCGGCAACGGAACGGTGGCCGAAGGGCTTGAGGTCCGGGCGCTGAACCACCGCCTTGAAACGTACGGCTACCGGCTCCTCGAACCGGACAGCCGCAGCCTGCTCCCGGACCGTCTGGCGGCGGCAGGGATCCACGGGCCGGACATCGGGCGGCTGCAGCGAGAGGGCACGCTGGCGGGGGTCCATCTCGCCGACGTCAGTGTCCCACGGCCCGGCCAGCGCTTCGCCTTCGTCATGGACACCGCTCCCTGTGCGGGGGCTGAGGAGCTGGCCGACGGCGTGGACCTCCTCGTGGCCGAGTCCACCTTCAGCGACGACGACGCCGCGCTCGCCGGCAGGTATCTGCACCTGACTGCGGGGCAGGCGGGGAAGCTTGCAGCCGACGCCGGTGTTGACACGCTTGTGCTCACGCACTTTTCGGCAAGGTACGACGACGTCAGCGAGTTGGTGGCGCAGGCGGACTTGCGCGCCGCGGGCACAAAGGTGATGGCGGCCGAGGACCTGGACCATATCGCCTTTCCAAAGCGCCGGCGGTGGCATGCCAACCCCGTGCCGGGCAGCGGGGACGGCGTGGGGCTGCTGATTGCCAAACACCTGCAGGGGGTAGAGAGTGAACTATCCGGCATACCGCCCGGGCGCAGCCGCCCAACCTCTCGTGGAGGTCGACAATGAGCAAAACTTCCGAAGAAGTCTTCGACGCTACTCCTGAAGGAAAGGAACCCGAGCTCAAACGGGTCCTCGGCCCCAAACTCCTCCTGCTCTTCATCGTGGGCGACATCCTCGGCGCCGGTGTTTACGCCGTCACGGGGACCATGGCCGGAACGGTGGGCGGCATCGTGTGGCTGCCCTTCCTGCTGGCCTTCGTGGTGGCCACACTGACCGCCTTCTCCTACCTGGAACTGGTCACGCAGTACCCCCAGGCCGCCGGGGCTGCCCTCTATACGCACAAAGCATTCGGGATCCACTTCGTCACCTTCCTGGTGGCCTTCGCCGTGGTTTGTTCGGGCATCACCAGCGCCTCCACCTCCGCCAACGTCCTGGCCCAAAACCTCTTCGGCGGGTTCGAGATCAACGGCTGGATGGGACTTCCCGGGCAAGGTGTCATCACCGCCGTCGCCATGGCCTTTATGCTGCTCCTGGCCATCATCAACCTGCGCGGCGTGGGGGAAAGCGTCAAGTTCAACGTTGTCCTCACCCTGGTGGAAATGATCGCGCTGTGCATTGTGATCGGCGTCGGCTTCTTCGCGATGTCCCAGGGCACCGGAAACCCCGGCGAGATCCTTGTCTTCAGCGACTACCAGGACAAGGGATTGTTCCTGGCCGTTACGGCCGCCACCTCCATCGCGTTCTTCGCCATGGTGGGCTTCGAGGACTCCGTGAACATGGTGGAGGAAACCAGGAATCCGGAAAAAATCTTCCCGCGCACTATGCTGACCGGGCTGGGAATAGCTGTACTCCTTTACATGCTGGTGGCTGTCTCGGTGGTCAGCGTACTGACGCCAACCGAGCTTGAGAACATTCGGGAAGCCGAAGGAGCCGCGCTTCTTGAGGTGGTCCACAAGGGTTCGCCCGACTTCCCGATAGACAGGATCTTTCCGTTCCTGGCGGTCTTCGCCGTAGCCAACACAGCACTGATCAACATGCTGATGGCCAGCCGCCTCATCTACGGAATGGCACGCCAGCACGTCCTGCCGCGTACCCTCGGAAAGGTCCTGCCGGGCCGCCGTACCCCGTGGGCCGGCATCGTCTTCTCCACCGTCCTGGCGCTGGGACTCATCCTGTACGTCACCAGCGATCCGGAAAGCAACATCGTGGCCAACCTGTCCGGGACCACTGCCTTCCTGCTGCTCTGCGTCTTCACGGTAGTAAACGTTGCCTGCCTTGTACTGCGCCGCAAGCGGGACCCCAACCGCAAGGTGTTCTTCACCTCGCCCGGGCAGTTGCCGCTGGTGGCGGCCCTGCTGTGCGCTTTCCTTGCCGGCCCATGGGTGGGCAGGAACGTCATCCAGTACCAAATTGCCGGCGGTCTGATGGCCATCGGCGTTGTGCTCTGGTTTGTCACATGGCTGATAAACCGGAGAACGAACCACGAGGAAAGGCTTAACACATGACAGCTGCTGCAGAAACAACTGTCGCTTTGGACGGACGCTTTGCCCGGGAACTGCCCGAGCTGGCGGTTCCCTGGCAGGCAGAGGAAGCACCTGATCCAAAGCTGCTGGTTCTCAATGATGCGCTGGCAGGGGATCTGGGACTCGATCCGGAATACCTTCGGTCCGCGGAGGGCGTACGCCTCCTCCTCGGAAACCACGTTCCGGAAGGATCGACGCCGGTGGCCCAGGCCTACGCCGGCCACCAGTTCGGCGGCTACTCGCCCCTGCTCGGCGACGGCCGCGCACTCCTGCTAGGTGAGCTGACGGGCCCGGACGGCCGGCTGCGGGACATCCACCTGAAAGGGTCGGGCCGCACTCCCTTCGCCCGTGCCGGGGACGGGCGGGCCGTCGTCGGACCCATGCTGCGCGAGTACCTCATCAGTGAGGCGATGCACGCACTCGGCATCCCCTCAACGCGCTCCCTTGCCGTCGTGGCCACTGGCCGGCCGGTGCGCAGGGAGACCATGCTTCCAGGGGCGGTACTGACACGGGTGGCCAGCAGCCATCTGCGCGTGGGGAGCTTCCAGTACGCACGGGCCACCGAAAACATGGACCTCCTGCGCCGCCTGGCGGACCATGCGATCAGCCGGCACCACCCCCAGGCCGCAAACGCCGAAAACCCGTACCTGGCGCTCTTCGAAGCAGTGGTGTCCACCCAGGCGGAACTGGTGGCCCAGTGGATGCTGGTGGGATTCGTCCACGGCGTGATGAACACGGACAACATGACCATCTCCGGGGAAACCATCGATTATGGGCCCTGCGCTTTCATGGACGCCTTCAACCCGGCCGCGGTGTACAGCTCCATCGATGTGGGCGGGCGCTACGCCTACGCCAACCAGCCGGTTATCGCGGAATGGAATCTGGCCCGCCTGGCCGAGGCCATGCTGCCACTCTTCCATGAAGACCAGGAACAGGCCGTTGCCCCAGCGGTGGAAGCACTTGGCAAGTTCCGCCGGCAATACAGTGACGCCTGGTTCGCCGGCATGAAAACCAAACTCGGCCTGGCGGAAGCCCCGGCCGGAAGCGCGGAGGCCGAAGAGGCCTCGGAGCTGGTGGACGGGCTGGTGGCCCTGCTGAAGGACGGACCGATCGACTACACGTCCTTTTTCCGCAACCTCTCGCACGCGGCCAGGGGCAACGACCGCCCCGCCCGCGGAATGGTTCTTGACCTGGCGGCCTTCGATGCCTGGGCCGGGCGGTGGCGCGCCTTGCAACCGGACGGGGACCTGATGGACACGGTCAATCCCGCCTACATCCCGCGCAACCATTTGGTGGAGGAAGCGCTCGCCGCAGCAACGGGGGGAGACCTTGATCCCTTTACCCGGCTCCTGGACGTGGTCAGTGCCCCGTTCAGTGAGAGGCCCGGGCTGGAACGCTATGCCGAAGGAGCGCCGGAGGACTTCGGCAGCTACCAGACCTTCTGCGGGACCTGAAAATCCCCACCTGGTGCCGGAACCAGGGGAGACCCGATGAAACAAAACAGGGGCGGCAGCCAGGATTAATCCCGTCTGCCGCCCCTGTTCGGGTGGTGTGACTACGCTACGCGGACGAAGGAAGCGCCGCCGAGCCAGCTGATGGAGTGGACCTCGGTCTTGAAGCCGTCCACGCCGCCGCTGACAACCTGGCCGTTGCCGGCGAAGACGCCAACGTGGCCTGCGGTGATAACCAGGTCACCGGGAGCCGGGGTGGCAACGGTGGTGCCGTACTGGTAGAACTGGCCGGGAGCGAGGTCGCCAACGCTCTTGCCAACTGCGCGGAGTGCCTTCTCCACCATGGCGGTGCAGTCCTGCTGGACGCCCAGCTGGCCGTAGGCGTTGGCCAGAATGGCTGCGCCGGTGCCCGTGCCGGTGGCTGCGGGAGCTGCCGGGGCAGGTGCAGCCGGAGCAGGTACGGCAGCCGTGGAGGCGTAGGACAGGTTCATGCCGGTGTTGGCAGGAGCGGCAGCCTTGGCGGGAGCCGGGGCGGCGGCCGGAGCAACTGCAGCGGAGCCGGCACCGGGGATCTGGATCTGGTCGCCGGGGTAGATGATGGCGGTGATCGCCAGGCCGTTGGCAGCCAGGACGTCGTTCAGGGCTACGCCGTGGGCTGCCGCGATGGCACCGAGGGTATCGCCGGAAACAACAGTGTGGACGTTGGCTGCGGCTGCTGCCGGGGCGGCCACTGCAGCAGCCGGTGCTGCGTAAGCCTGGGTGTTAGTGGTCTCGGTGGTGTCCGGACCGGTTACGCCTGCGTGGGCCGGGGCGCCGACACCGAAGGCAATGCCGGATGCTGCTGCAACGGCGAGCGCCGGGCGGCCAAGGGACTTGACTGACACAGCCAAACCCTGGAGCGCGATTGAGCGGGCCGGAGTCGCGCGGTGACGGGCGGTGATGGAATTTTTTGACACGGTTGATCGCCTCTCCCATGCCTGCGGGGTGAGCTGTCGGGTTCGGGTTGGAGATACCCGGCCGGGAGCACATCCGGAAAAAGCGGAGGTGCTATCGACTTAACCCCAAGGCCTCATATGAGGCCGCGGAAACTTGGTTCCCCCGTCCCTGCCAGCTGAAGAGCGTTGGTTCCCGGGTCAGTGGCAGGGCTCGGCATACTGAGGGGAATGTCCCGTCTGGGAGGGACACCTGAAGACCCTAACCCGTGCGGGGCCCCATTGTCACGTTTGGGTAACATACGAGGTGCTTCTACCGCATTCCGCAAACGACTGGAGGGTTGCAGCACCCCAGCCTGACCTTGCGAGATAGGCGCGCCGGAGATGTGGCTCGTGTTCTTTGTCACAGACCTATAACCTCGGCGTGAAACAGGCCGCCCTGGGATTCCGCGGCAGGAGGATATCGGGCTGGAAGGAAGGCTCCGGAATTCGGCCAGGCAACCGGGGCCCAGCGTGGCAGGCACGGCCTGGAACTGCTCCGGTGACGGGGAACAGGCACTGACCCCGCGTAGGCTTTTGCCATGCCTGACTACGAAAGGTTCCGGATCCTGCTGGAGGAGGAGCGGGAGCGCAAAATTGCTCTCCTCCCGGCCCTCCGCGAGGACATCGCCTCGGCAAACTCGGCCCGGCAGGACTCGAATGTGGATGACGAGCATGACCCCGAAGGCGCCACCATCGCCTTCGAGCTGTCCCAGGCTTCGGCCCTGCTGCAGCAGAGCAGTGCCGGGCTCCACCAGGTAGACGCAGCCCTGGCCAGGATCGCCGCCGGCACCTACGGCACCTGCGCCGTCTGCGGTGAAGCCATTGCCGAGGGCAGGCTGGAGGCAAGGCCGTGGACGCCGTTCTGCATCCGGCACGCCGCGGCAGGCCGCCGATGACCAGCGGCAGGGAGCAGGTGGCGGCTGCCGCCGCATTTATTGACCGCACCCTGCAGAATGAGGGCTCCTGGTACCGGGCGGACGACGTCGAGGCCCGGCTCGGCGGTCGGTTGGCCTCCTACGGTTCTTCAGTGGGCGCTGTCCGGGGAACGGTCCGCGACGCCCTGCGCAAGTTCAAGGATTTTGATCACGACGGCGTTATGCAGCTCGCGTCCGCGCTGTGGGGCCAGCCACGGCCCGGCTCAAGGGCCGTATATGAACGCCGCCTCGCCGCCGTCGTCCTGCTGCAGTCCAAAGTGTCACTCCTGCGCCACACGGACCTGACCCGGGTTGAGGGCTTCCTGCGGACTGCCGCGACCCAAGAACTGGCCGGCCCCCTGCTGGCCGATGTTGTGGCGCCGTTTTTGGCACGGCTTGACGGACACGGGCGGCAACGTGCCAATGTCGTCCTCGCCCGCTGGCGGACGGACCCGGACAGCCAGTTGCGCCGCGCAGCGGACTATCTTGAACACCATTCAGAACCCGAAGCCCCACCACAAGGAGACACCCATGAACGGACCCTTTGACCTTGAACGATTCGTCCACGCCCAGGACAGCGGCGGAACGTACGACCAGGCACTGGCGGAACTGCAGATGGGCAGTAAGTCCGGCCACTGGATGTGGTTCATCTTTCCCCAGCTCGCCGGCCTGGGACAGAGCGACATGTCCCGCCGGTACGCCATCAGCTCCCTCGCTGAAGCCCGGGAGTACCTGGACCATGAGGTGCTGGGCCCGCGGCTGCTCGACTGCGCCCTGGCCCTTACCAACCATGCAGGCCGCACCGCAGAGGACATCCTGGGCGGCATCGATGCCCGGAAGCTGCACTCGTCCATGACGCTGTTCCTGCGCGCGGCACCCGGCGAAACCGTCTTCAAGACCGTCCTGGCCAAGTTTTTTGACGGACAGCCGGACGCCGCGACTGATGAGCTGCTGGCGGGCCAGGACGCGACCTAGAATTTCGAACAAAAGAGCCGACGGCGGTGCCTGCGCTTCCTGCGCAGGGCATCGCCGTCGAACATACCCGGCAGCGCCGGGCTACGGCGAGGGGCTGCCGCCGTTGACGTTCAGCGTTTCCCCGACGACGTAGCTTGACTCCGGCGAGGCCAGGAAGACATACGCCGGGGCGAGCTCGGCCGGCTGGCCTGCACGGCCCAGGGGAGTGGACTGTCCGAACTCCGGCAGTTCCTCCTTGGGCTGGCCGCTGCTGACCTGCAGCGGAGTCCAGATGGGCCCGGGGGCTACGGCATTGACGCGGATGCCCTTGGGCGCGAGCTGCTGGGCCAGTCCCTTGGTGAAGTTGTTGATGCTGGCCTTGGTGGTGGCATAGTCCAACAGCGTGGGTGATGGGTTGTAAGCCTGGATGGAGGTGGTGTTGATGATGGTGGAGCCCGGCGGCATGTGTGGGAGGGCAGCCTTGGTCAGCCAGAACATGGCGTACACGTTCGTCTTCAGGGTGTGGTCGAACTGCTCGTCCGTGATGTCGGTCAGCTCCTCCTGGGCCACCTGCTTCCCGGCGTTGTTCACCAGGATGTCCACTCCGCCCAGCACGGCCACGGCGGTGTCCACCACTTCACGGCAAAGCACCGGGTCCTTCAGGTCGCCGGGCACCTTGACGGCCTTGCGGCCGGCGGCTTCGATGAATCCTGCGATGCGGGCGGCGTCCTCTTCCTCCTCCGGGAGGTAGGACAGGACGACGTCGGCCCCTTCCCGGGCGAAGGCGATGGCTGTGGCTGCACCGATACCGGAGTCCGCGCCAGTCACGATTGCCTTCCTGCCTTCGAGCCGGCCGGTACCGCGGTAGGTTTTCTCACCGAGGTCCGCTTTGGGTTCCAGCTCTGCGTCCAGGCCGGGTTCGGGCTGGTCCTGCTTCGGCGGGGAAATTGTCTCGTAGGCGGTGACCGGATTGCGGAAGGTGTACTGGTCTGTCATGGTGGTCCTCCTGTTGGATCGGAGTGGAACACGAGAAAGCTAAGCATGCTTACCGTTCCAGCCTAGGCAATCAGCCCGTCCCTGCCAACCCGCTCCGTGTTCCTGGCCCAGCCCCCGTTCAGTCCCGCTGAACCTCGACGAGCCTGACCTCCGTGATGCCGCCGGAGTCCACCGCCGCCGTCATGTAGGTGCAGGCAGGCTGGCGGCGCCGGTCTGTAGGTGAGCCGGGATTGAGCAGCCGCAGGCCTCCAGGGGCTGTGGTGTCCCACGGGATGTGGCTGTGCCCGAAGACCAGCACGTCAGCATCCGGGTAGAGCGCCCCGCACCGTGCCTCCCGGCCTTTCGCCGGGCCGGTCTCGTGCACCATGGCGAAGCGGACTCCGTAAAGCGTTGCGGTTGCCGTTTCGGGCAGCCTGGCGCGGAGGCCGGCGCCGTCGTTGTTGCCGTACACGCCGATCAGCCGCCGGCTTCGCCGCTCAAGCTCGTCCAGCAGGTCCACCGTCACCCAGTCGCCCGCGTGGAAAACCACGTCAGCATTCCCGACGGCGGCCCACACCTGCGCGGGGAGCGCCCTGGCGCGTTTGGGCACGTGGGTATCGGCGAGCAGGAGAAGATTCAGCGGCATGGGGAAATCCTGCCATGCTGCCGGTTCGGATTGGCCCTTTCCGGCCCTGTTCCCCGGAGGCAGACAGTCGTAATCTGGGGCTGGAGGTGATAGCCATGGAGGCAGCACAGGGCGACAGGATCATCGTTCACGGAAGGACCGTCGGTGCAACGGACCGGCACGGGGTGATCCTCGAAGTCCGCGGCCAGGGCGGAACCCCGCCATACCTGGTCCGCTTTGACGACGGCCACGAAACCGTCATGTATCCCGGCGGTGATTTCGCCGTCGAACGCGGAAACGGGCAGTAGCGCCGCAGTGTGATGCGCCGCTCCACCTGTCAGACTGGAGCGATGGATCACTTCCCGGCTTCAACACAGTCCTCCACGCCGCCTGTCCGCACCGGCCCCCGCGACCCCGGCGATGCCTGGGTGGAAGGGGAACGGGGCCGGTACTGGGGCAGATTCGGCGCCGCCGGGGTGCTTGCCTACGACCCTGCCAAAGGCGTGCTCCTGCAGCACCGCGCCATCTGGAGCCACAATGGCGGCACCTGGGGACTGCCGGGCGGGGCGCTGCACGAAGGCGAGGACGCCGTAGCGGGCGCCCTGCGTGAGGCGTTTGAGGAAGCAGCGGTGCCGCCGGAGAGCGTCGAGGTGCTCTTTACGTCGTTGCTGGATCTGGGCTACTGGTCCTACACCACCGTGGTGGTGCTGGTGACGGAGCCGTTTGATCCGGTGATCAGCGATCCGGAGAGCATCGAACTGCTGTGGATTCCGTTTGCTGATGTGGAACACCAGGAGCTGCATCCCGGTTTCGCGGCGGCATGGCCGGGCCTCCGGGAACGGCTCGCCTCCGGAACCTAGCCCGGACGCCCGGTCAGTAGTCCGGACCGTATTCGGCGGTCACCAGGATGGGCAGGTGGTCCGAGTTCCCGCGCGGGAGGGTCTCCACGCTGGTGATGTCCAGCCCCAATGAGGTGGCAAAGTCGAAATGGCCCTTGAATACCTTGTAGCGGGTGTACGTGCGCCGGTTGCTCAGCGACAATGCGTAGCCTGAATTTTTCATGTGGACATGCAGGTTCTTGGTGAAGAACGGGTAATTGAAGTCGCCCACCATCAGTGTCATCAAACCTTTGCCCATGGTCAGGAGTTCGGCGTGGGCCGCGTGGATCTGCTTCCGCCGCAGCGAGTTGGAGGCCGTCAGGGGCGCGGCATGGAAGGAACCGATCACCAGTTCATGCTGCGTTTCGTTGTCCATCACCCGGGTGCCGATAAGGCGTTCATGCGCCGGGGCCAGCACCCTGTCATGCATGGACTTCTTCAGCGCAAAGGACTGCGTGTCCAGGGCGGTGAACCGGCTGGTGCGGTAGTAGATGGCGAGCCCGAGCCGGTTCGCCTTGGTGGCGTCCGCGAGGTGAAGCGGGCCCAGGGTCTCCGGAAGGTCGCTGGAATCCACCTCCTGGAGGCAGAGCGCGTCAATATCGTGGTTCCGGGCCAGGGCAAGGAGCTCTCCGCTCGCCTTGTGCTCGCGGAGGTTGTAACTGATGACGCGCATGGAACACCTCTTCCGAGGGTTGCTGACAGGACCAGTTCCTGAGTCTACCCAGAGGACAGGTCCCGGGCTCCAAACATTTCACCGCGTCGGCCAGCGTCTCCAGGAGCGGTTCCGGGGCTAAACGATAGAGTTATTGCCACTTCACTGACATCTCCTGGAAGGGCCAACGTTGTCCGCTGATCTGCCTGAACTGGCCGAGGGAAATTTCTACTACCAATCCCTGGGCGGTGGCCGCTTCCGGTCCACCATCCACGCCCAGGGCGCCTGGAACGTCCACGAGCAGCACATGGCGCCTGCGTCCGGGCTGATGGCTGACAGCCTTGAACGGCACCAGCCGCGCACGGACATGCGGATGGCCCGGCTCAGCTACGAGATTCTGGGCCTGATTCCCGGCGGCGAATTCCGCATTGACACCACCACCCTGCGGCCTGGACGGACCATTGAACTGCTGCAGGCCGAGCTGGTGGCCGCAGGCCGGACGGTCATCCGGGCCACGGCCTGGCGGATGATCACCAGCGACACCTCCGACGTGGCCGCAGTGGAAGACGCCGGCATACCCGGACCCGAGGAGTGCAAGCCCTACGACGGCGCGGCGGTGTGGCCGGGCGGCTACATCCGTTCGCTGGAGATGCGCGTGGCGGAAGGGCACCGGCCGGGCGCCGGCAAGGTATGGCTGCGCACTGACCACCCCCTGACGGACAGCGCTGACAGCGGCGACCTCGCCCGGCTGATGGGGCTGGTGGACACTGCCAACGGCATCGCCGCCCGGGTGCCGCCGGGGAAGGACAGCTACGCGTTCCCCAACCTCGACCTGCAGATCCACATGTACCGCCGCCCGGCGGGGGAATGGTTGGGGCTGGACAACGCCGTCTCTTTTGGCCGGGACGGCATCGGCCTGACGTCAACGGTGCTGCACGACCTCCAGGGCCCTTTCGGCCGGGCAGAGCAGATCCTGACCGTGCGCAGGACCTGACGGACCGGGTTGCGGCGTACCCTAGGCTTGGCTTGTCCGCCGAAAGGCTTGCAATGCGCCTCCGGCGGAAAGAGGCCTATCAGCCTGAGCCGGCCACGGCCAGTCACTGCCGGTGCGGCGGCGCCACCAAGGAACTGCACGATATTAAAGGGAGCTTCGCACCATGCACCAGGCCGGACCGGGACACCGCACACTCACAGTGGTGCGGCAGGAGGCATCGCTCGGGGCGGCCCGGGACCTGGAGTTCGGTTTGGAGCTCCTGGCCAAGGCAAGGACCGGCAGCATCGGCCCCACGCTGCGGCTGTACCGTCCTGCCCCCACCGTCGCCTTCGGCCAGCGGGACACCCGGCTGCCCGGCTTCGAGGCAGCCGCCCAAGCCTGCCGCGACAACGGATTTGAGCCGCTGGTCCGCCGCGCAGGAGGGCGCGCGGCCGCATACCACCAAGGAACCCTCGTGGTGGATCACATCGAACCGGACGCCGACGCCATCGCCGGCTCCAAAAGCAGGTTCGGATACTTCGGGAAGCTGTTTGCCGAAACGCTGCAGAGCGTAGGGGTGCGGGCGGCTGTAGGGGAAATCCCCGGTGAGTACTGCCCGGGGGAATACAGTGTGCACGGCTCGGGTCCCGCCGGCGGCCCGCCGGTGAAGCTGGTGGGCACGGCACAGCGGGTGGTCTCCGGCGGCTGGCTGTTCAGCTCGGTCATTGTGGTGGAGAACTCCGCCCCCATCCGCAAGGTCCTCACCGACAGCTATGCAGCCCTGGGGCTGCAGTGGGACCCCGCTACGGCGGGAGCCGTCAACGACCTTGTGCCCGGGGTGGACGTCGCCGCCGTGGAGGAAGCACTGCTGGCCGCCTATGCCGGCCACGCCACCCTGGGCACCGCTGCCTTCAGCAGCCTGGGGGCCTGACTAGGCCGCGAGGCGGGACTTGACCTCGGCAGCGGAAGGATTGGTGGCCGCGGTGCCGTCCGGGAACAGGACGGTGGGCACCGTACGGTTGCCGCCGTTGAGCTGCTCCACAAGTTCGGCGGTGCCTTCCACTTCCTCGATGTTGATCTCGGTGTAGCCGATGCCCTGCGAGTCCAGCTGCTTCTTCAACCGGTTGCAGTAGCCGCACCAGGTGGTGGAAAACATGGTGATCGTGCCGGATTCGGGAGTGAAGTCCATAAGTTTCTCCTATGAGTCGAGGTTCCTTCCCGACAACGGTAGTGGAAAGCCGCGTATTCCCGGCTTCGTGCGCCTCCAGCGTCCCTGGATGACAGCTTCTGCCGCCGATGGCATGCTGGAGCCATGTGTGGACGCTATGTGATGGCACGTGCTGTGGGGGACCTCCTGGCAGAGTTTGACGCTGAACTTGAGGATGAGGTGAGCATCCCGCCGTCGTGGAATGTTGCGCCGACTGACGATGTGCCCATCGTCCTGGAGCGCTTGATTGATGAGGGTGCGGAGCCCAGGCAGGTGCGTCAGCTTCACGTGGCCCGGTGGGGGCTGGTTCCGTCGTGGGCCAAGGACCCGGGCATCGGCTCGCGGATGATCAACGCCCGAAGCGAATCGGTACTGGAAAAGCCGGCGTTCCGCAAGGCTGTCCAATCACGCAGGTGTGCGGTGCCCGCAGATGGCTACTACGAATGGAAGCAGGGCTCCGGGAAAGCGAAGCAGCCCTACTACGTGCACCCGGGTGAAGGCCGGGGCCTGGTTTTTGCCGGGCTCTATGAATGGTGGAAGGATCCCGGCCGGCCTGCGGGAGAACCGGGCGGGTGGATGCTTTCCACGTCCATCTTGACCGCCGACACCCCGCCCCCCGGCACTGAAGCCACCGTTTTCGGCAAGCTGACCGCGCTGCATGACCGCGTCCCGTTGCCGATGGACAAGGCCACCATGCAGGCCTGGCTGGACCCGCAGGCCGATGACGCGGCGGCGCTGGTTGACCTGGTCCGGTCCGGGGTCAAGGACGTGGCATCGGACTGGCGCGTTGAATCAGTGGGCAAAGAGGTGGGTAATGTCCGCAATAACGGCCCGGAGTTGATCCGCCCGGTGGAAGCCCTGTTCTAGGCCTAACCAATTTTCAGGCCCTGGCCTGCAGGTCCCCGGACCGCTGAGCGGAGGGCTAAAGGGTAACCGATCCGGCGTCGTCCACTGCCCATGCGGGGTTATACGCCACCTCCCAGCGGAAGCCGTCCGGGTCCGCGAAATAGCCGCTGTAGCCGCCCCACGGCTGGGTGATGGGTTCAGCAATGATGGCGGCTCCCGCTGCGGCCGCCTCATCCATGACCCGGTCCACATCCTGAGTGCTTGGCAGGTTGTGGCTGAGCGTGATGCAGGGGACGGGGCCGGGTTCGGAGACCCCGGCATCGGCCTGCATCTGGCGAACGTCCCACAGTGACAGCACCAGGCCGTGGTTCACCTGGATGAACACCACATCCCCCGTAAACTCACGGTGGACCGGCCAGCCAAGGCCCTCAACATAGAAGGTGCGGGATACCGGAACGCTGCGGACGCCTAGTGAAATGAAGTCGACTCTGGGCTGCATGGTTCGATACTGTCAGAGGATGGCAACAATTCAAGGGAATGATCGGGACGCCCTGGCCGATAAGGAACAGCTCGCTGCCGTCCGGGTTGCCGTTGACGAAGTGGATGACCAGATAGTTGCCCTTATTGCCCGCCGTGAGCGGCTGATCCGGATTGCCGGAACCCTCAAGGGTGACGACGCCGAGGTCCGTGCCCCGGGCCGGGTGGAGCGGGTCATCGAGCACGTCCGCTCCGCAGCTGCCAAGAAAGACATTGACCCGGACATCGTGGAATCCACCTACCGTGCCATGATCTCGGGCTTTATCGAACTCGAACTCCGGGTCCACAAAGAGAACAGCTGAGCCGTTTCAGCCCAGCTGTTTACAGGTTCTCCTCCACCGGAACATTGGACTGGAACTCCCTGCCGTCCGCTTCGCTGAAGCCGGTGATGACGTGCCCCTGGCCGAGCCCGTTGATGGCAGCGAGCGGGAAATGCCCGGTGATGGTGTTGCCGGAGTGTGTGACGCCCGAAAGATCGTAGTTCTCTTCCGTGCTCTGTTCGTGATTGAACGAGAAAAAGGCGATCGCCTCCCCGTTCATGAATTCAATACCCAAACGCCGTTGGGATGAGTAGTCCGGACTGGCTGCCATAAGCCCCACCACATAGGCGCCGGACCCGGGGATATTGCCGTCGATGTCGAAAGTAGCCACGAGGGTGGAGTCCTGGGCCTTGATGCTGACCTGTTTGAGGAGTGCGTCATGGGTGCTCATGGCACAATCCTGCTCCCTGCGAATCAGTCCGTCCACCCCCGCCTAGGATTTGTGCCGCCGCTGGCTTAGACTTGAAATATTCGAACACATATTCGAATGTGTTCGAGTTTCTTGCTCTGGCCGGGAGGTGCCCATGGGGATGTTCAGTGAATCCGTGGATGTTGCCTGCAACCAGGATGGCCAGCCGGTGAGCCTGCAATGGGCAGGGCGGTCCTATTCAGTCTGCGCCGAGCCGGTCCGATGGTACGAGCGCCGGCAGTGGTGGGCTGAAGAAAGCCGTGCACCGCTGGGCACCGGGCCCGGACTGGTTGACCATGAAATCTGGCGGGTTCAGGTGCTTCCCTCAGGTCCAGCTTCCGCTGCGGGCAATGGTCAGGATGAACCGCTCACTCTTGATCTGACCCGCCACATCCGCAGCGGCCGGTGGCGGCTGCTGCGGATCCATGACGCCCTTCGCCCACGAACAGCATGAGCTTCACGCACCTCCACGTCTCTACTGCCTTCAGTGCCCACTATGGCGTGTCCTGGCCTGAGGAGCTGGCCCAGGCCGCCGCTGCTGACGGGGCAACCGCGCTCGCCTGCACTGACCGTGATGGGCTCTACGGAACAATCAAGCACCTCAAAGCCTGCATGGACGCCGGCATTGATCCCATAGTCGGTGTGGACCTGGCGGTGTATGACGACGACGGCGATCACCGCACCCAGCTGGCAGGCCGCGTGGTGGTGCTCGCGCGCGGCAACAACAACGGTGCAGGGTACCGTGCACTGTGCCGGCTGGTGTCCGATGCCCACGCCCGCACTTCGGGCAAGTCCGGGGGAACCGTGCCCGTGGCTGTAACCAGGGCGGAACTTGCTTCCCGTACCCTGGACCCGCAAACCCTCAAACCCGTGCTGATGGTCCTGATCGGGCCGGATTCCGACGTCGGGCGTGCCATGGGAGGCCGCCGGTACCTGCGGCCCCGGACGCTCTTCAAGCAATGGCTTGATGCCATGCCCCCGGCAACAGTGGTCACCGAAATCGTCTCCCAGCTCAGCGCCCCGGGAGCACCTCTAAGTACGTCGCATGCCGTCCGCATGCTCAAGCTCGCGGAAGAGCATCACGTTCCGGCCATCCTCAGCAACGCTGTGAGGTACTGCGCGGAGGACGGCGCTGCCACGGCCGATGTCCTTGACTCAGCCCGGACCCTGAAATCGCTGCCGGAGCTGGCCCAGGAACCAATGCTGCAACCCAACGGCCAGGGCTGGCTGAAATCCGCCGGCCAGATGCTGAATTTGGGCAGGGAAATTATCTCCGCCGCCGGATACGGTGCAGCAGACCTCAAGCAGCTGATCGCACAAACCGAGGCGCTCGCCGATCTCTGCAGGATGGACCCCGAAACCGATATGGGCTGGAAGCAGCCCGTCGTGCCGGAAGCCTCCGTAATCGGGATCAGCCAGGATCCGCACCTTGAACTGGTGCAACGCTGCGAGGCGGGAATCGGAAGGCGGTTCCCGGGGCTTTCGGGCAGCAGTGAGAAGCAGATGCACCACCGGCTCGGGCACGAACTCGGCATTATCCAGAACCTGGGGTTTTCTTCCTACTTCCTTACCGTTGCCGAAGTATCCCGCATGATCCAGGACATGGGGGTCAGGGCAGCAGCCCGCGGATCAGGTGCCTCAAGCCTGGTCAATTACCTGATCGACGTCAGCCAGGTCAATCCACTGCAGCATGACCTGATCTTCGAACGCTTCCTCTCCCGGGACCGGGCCACCCTGCCGGACATTGACATCGACGTCGAGAGCGCCGAACGCCATAACGTCTACCGCCGGATCTTCGAACGCTTCGGTTCCGAGCGGGTCACGCTGATGAGCATGCAGAACGGATACCGGGCAAGAGGGGCAGTCCGGGACGCGGGCATGGCCCTGGGTATGGATGATGGCGATGTGGGGGACATCGCCAAACAGATGTGGCGGTTCTCCGCCCGGAAATTCCGGGAGGCGCTGCAGGAAAAACCTGAACTGCGGGAGTTTGCAGGCCGCGTGGAACAGCGCGATGCCCACGGAAACCAGCAGCTGGACCTGCTGGTGGACCTGACGGAACGCCTGGACCGGTTGCCGCGGCATATTTCGATGCATCCCTGTGGGGTGATCCTGGGGGACGCCACCTTGCTGGACCGCACCCCGGTACAGCCCAGCGGACTGGGACTGCCCATGAGCCAGTTCGACAAACACGATATGGACCCCATGGGCATGCTCAAGCTCGATGTCCTGGGAGTCAGGATGCAAAGTGCCATGGCGTTTGCGGTCCGGGAAGTCATCCGGATCCACCCTTCAAAGAAGGAAGTAGTGGAAGCCGGTAAGCATGGTTCCGGGCAGGACGGATCAGGCCCGGACTACATAGCTGAAAACGGGCACATCGACCTCAACGCCATTCCCCTTGATGATGAGGCAACTTTTGAACTCATCAGGAGTACTTATACCCTGGGCTGCTTCCAGATCGAGTCACCAGGGCAGCGCGAGCTGATCGGCAAGTTGGCGCCGCGGGAGTTCAACGACCTCATCATCGACATTTCCCTGTTCCGGCCCGGGCCCATGAAATCCGACATGGTCCGGCCCTTCCTTGAGCACCGGCATGGATTCGCACCCGAGGTATACCCCCACCCAGACCTGAAGCCCGTCCTTGCGGAAACCCACGGGGTGACGGTTTTCCATGAACAGATCCTGAAAACCTTCAATGTGATGACCGGCTGCGGCCTGGCAAGGGCTGACGAATTCCGGCGTGCCCTGGGCAACGAGGTCCAGGAACTGGCTGTTGAGAAGTTCTTCCGCCGGGAAGCCCGGAAAAAGGGTTATTCCCCGGAAGTAGTGGACAACGTCTGGGGGACCCTGAAGGCCTTTGGCAGCTTCGGTTTCTGCAAAGCCCACGGAGCTGCCTTCGCCGTACCCACCTACCAGTCCGCCTGGCTGAAGACCCATCACCCCGAAGCCTTCCTGGCCGGACTGTGGGAACACGATCCCGGAATGTACCCCAAACGGTTGCTGGTGGCCGAAGCCAGAAGGATGAGAATCCCCATCCTTCCCCTGGACATCAACCGCAGCAAGGGGGAGTACCGGGTGGAACGGGTTCGGCAGGGACCCGATGCAGGAAAATTGGGAATCAGGCTGAGCCTGAACGGAATCTACGGGCTGTCAGCCACCGAACTGAAAAGGATCGTGGCAGGCCAGCCCTATGACTCACTCGCAGACCTCCGCGCGCGCTCGCGGCTCAGCAAACCCAGCATCAAACGCCTGGCACAGCTGGGAGCTTTTGATTCCCTGCACCGTGAGGCCGGCGGCACTGCCAACCGGGCAGACCTCGTTCAGCACCTGCAACAGCTCCAGAGCACGGCGGGCGGGCGGAAAGGCGTCGAGGTCCTCGAGGGGCAGCTGTCCCTTCCCCTGGGCGATGTTGAACTGCGCAACGTCAAGCCGGGACTTCCGGAACCCACCCTCATTGAAAATGTCCGGGCAGAACTGGACCTCCTGGCTGTTGACGTCAGCAGCCACCTCATAAACAGCCACCGGCCCATGCTGGACAGGTTGGGGGTAACCACCGCGGACAAGCTCCTGGGCCTGCGCAACGGGACCGAAGTGCTGGTGGCCGGAGTGCGCGTGGCCACCCAGACACCCCCCATGCGCGGCGGCAGGAGGGTAGTGTTCATCAGCATCGATGACGGCACTGGATGCATCGATTCGGTCTTCTTCCATGAGGCCCAGGAGAAAGCCGGCCTGCTCCTTTTCGGAACCCGAATGCTGCTGATCCGCGGCACCACCCGGAGGACAGGACCACGGGGAATCAGCATCAGCGCAAGCATGGCCTGGGACCTCAGCCAGACCGGGACCCTGCCCTTCCCGGATTCGGAGGCCTTGGCTCCGGTCGGCCCACATCCCCTGGATGGAATCAGCAGGAGCCTGGCCATCACGGGATTTAACGGCTGATCCTGCCGTGCGCCGCGTTGGTCGGCCCTCTGCTGACCCGATAGCATTGACGGTGGCTGGCTGTGGTCCCCGTATGCCACAAGCTATGAAGCCCTTAACTTTGAATAGGAGACACCCGTGTCAGATGCCCAGCAGATCACCCTTCTCGTCGATGGCGAAGAGACCAAGGTGACTACCGGGACAACCGGTGCGGAACTCTTCTTTGAGCGCCGTGATGTTGTTGTAGCCCGTGTCAATGGCGAGCTGAAGGACCTGGACCAGGAACTTCCGGAAGGCGCCGACGTCGAAGGCGTCACCATCGATTCCCCCGACGGCCTCAACGTGCTCCGGCACTCCACCGCCCACGTCATGGCCCAGGCCGTCCAGCAGCTGCGCCCGGACGCCAAACTGGGCATCGGTCCCTACATCACCGACGGTTTCTACTTCGACTTTGACGTGGCCGAGCCCTTCACCCCCGAGGACCTCAAAACCCTCGAAAAGATGATGCTCAAAATCGTCAACCAGAACCAGAAATTCGTCCGGCGGGTGGTTTCCGAGGACGAGGCCCGCGAAGCAATGAAAAACGAGCCCTACAAGCTCGAACTCCTGGGCAAGAAAAACGAGGCCGCCGAAGCCGGCGAAGGCGTAAACGTCGAGGTGGGCGCCGGCGACATCACCATCTATAACAACGTTGAGCGCAAGGAAGGGACCACCGTCTGGTGCGATCTCTGCCGCGGCCCCCACCTGCCCAACACCAAAATGATTTCCAACGCTTTTGCCCTGACCCGTTCCTCTTCCGCCTACTGGCTGGGAAACCAGAAGAACCAGCAGCTGCAGCGGATCTATGGCACTGCATGGCCCACCAAGGAGGCACTCAAGGCCTACCAGGAACGCCTCGCCGAAGCCGAGCGCCGTGACCACCGCAAGCTCGGCGTCGAACTGGACCTGTTCTCCTTCCCGGACGAGCTCGGTTCAGGCCTGCCGGTGTTCCACCCCAAGGGCGGCATCATCCGCAAGGAGATGGAGGACTACTCCCGGCAGCGCCACGTCGAAGCCGGCTACGAGTTCGTCTACACGCCGCACATCACCAAGGGCCACCTGTACGAGGTCTCCGGCCACCTCGACTGGTACAAGGAAGGCATGTTCCCCGCCATGCGGGTTGATGAGGAACTCAACGCCGACGGCACCATCCGCAAGCCGGCACAGGACTACTACCTGAAGCCGATGAACTGTCCCATGCACAACCTCATCTTCCGTTCGCGCGGACGTTCCTACCGCGAGCTGCCCCTGCGCCTGTTCGAATTCGGTTCCGTTTACCGGTACGAGAAGTCCGGTGTGGTGCACGGCCTCACCCGGGTCCGCGGCATGACCCAGGACGACGCCCACATCTACTGCACCCGCGAGCAGATGAAGGACGAACTCACCAAGACGCTGAACTTCGTCCTTGGCCTCCTCAAGGACTACGGGCTGAACGATTTTTACCTCGAGCTCTCCACCAAGGATCCTGAAAAATACGTAGGTGATGACGCCACCTGGGAGGAAGCCACCCGCACCCTCGCCGAAGTCGCCCAGGAATCAGGGCTGGAGCTTGTTCCGGATCCGGGCGGAGCGGCGTTCTACGGCCCCAAAATTTCCGTGCAGGCGAAGGACGCCCTGGGCCGCACCTGGCAGATGTCCACCATCCAGCTGGACTTCAACCTGCCTGAGCGTTTCGAACTGGAATTCCAGGCCGCTGACGGCACCCGCCAGCGGCCGGTGATGATCCACCGGGCACTGTTCGGCTCGATCGAACGCTTCATGGGCGTGCTCACCGAGCACTATGCCGGCGCCTTCCCCGCCTGGCTTGCTCCCGTCCAGGTGGTGGGTATCCCGGTGGCGGAGGCGTTCAACGAGTACATGTTCGACGTCGTCGACCAACTCAAGGCCGCCGGCATCCGGGCAGAAGTGGATACCACCTCGGACAGGTTCCCCAAGAAGATCCGCACCGCCAGCAAGGACAAGATACCGTTTGTCCTCATCGCCGGCGGCGACGACGCCGAGGCAGGCGCCGTATCCTTCCGCTTCCGCGACGGAAGCCAGGACAACGGGGTGCCAGTCGCCGAGGCAATCAAGCGGATCACGGAAGCCGTCCGTAACCGGACCAGCTAGCGGAACGGAACAGCACCGTGCAGGAGAACACAGGCGCAGGATATCCGGACGATGCCGGCGTTACCGACGACTTTGACCTCGCCGGTGTCCCGGACGCTTTCCAGCGCCTGTGGACTCCGCACCGCCTGGCCTACATCAAAGGCGGCCAGCACCAGTTCAAAAATGAAAACGACTGCCCCTTCTGCGTCGGGCCTGGCAGGACCGACGAGGATGCGCTGATCGTCCACCGGGGGAAGACCTGTTACGTTGTGCTGAACCTGTTTCCGTACAACCCTGGACATCTCCTGGTCTGCCCCTACCGCCATATCCCCGACTACACCGACCTGACGCTTGAGGAGACGGCGGAGTTCGCCGAACTGACCCAGACGGCCATGCGGGTCCTGCGGAAAGTATCAAACCCCGGCGGGTTCAACCTCGGCATGAACCAGGGCGTGGTGGGCGGCGCCGGCATCGCCGCGCATCTGCACCAGCACATCGTTCCGCGCTGGGGCGGTGACGGGAACTTCTTCCCCATCATCGCCCAGACCAAGGCGATCACGCAGACCCTGGACGAGGTCCGCCAACAGGTCGCTGACGCCTGGCCCGGGGAGACGGATGCTGAATAAGCACGCCCGCAAGTTCTTCACCGCCCTGTTCACCCCCCTTGCCCGCTGGCTCCTTCGGATCGGTGTCTCAGCGGATGCGGTGACCATTACCGGCACGGCCGGGGTGGTGGTGGGAGCCCTCGTCTTCTACCCGCTGGGGCAGCTTTGGTGGGGGACACTGTTCATCACCGCGTTTATCTTCTCCGACGTCCTGGACGGCATCATGGCAAGGATGCAGGAGGTGGGCAGCCGATGGGGCAACTTCCTCGACTCCACCCTGGACCGGATTGCAGACGGCGCGCTCTTCGCCGGCGTGGCCGTGTGGTTCTTCACCGGTGGTGCTAACGTTCCCATCGCCATGGCAGCCACCGTCTGCCTCGTCCTGGGCATGGTGGTCTCCTACGCCAGGGCCAAGGCGGAGTCCCTGGGTTTCACAGCCAACATTGGCATAGCAGAACGGGCCGAACGGCTCGTGTCCGTGCTGGTCGTCACTGGACTTACCGGCCTCGGGCTGCCGCAGGTGGTGCTGCTCGCAACGCTCGTACTCCTGGCCCTTGCCAGCTTCATCACGGTGGTCCAGCGCATGGTGGCCGTACGCCGCCAGGCCCTTGCGGAACCAACCCCTGCCGATTAGCACACCAATTAAGCCGCCCGGGCGCGGTGAGACTAGTATTGGTACTGCCCGGTCAATGGATCCGGCAACCCGGAGTCTGCAGATATGGCACCTTCCTGCCGCCCTGCATACCCGGCGAATGTCATCTATCTACCCATAGGGGTTTTTGTGTCTACACCTGATGTAAGCAGCGAGGCCGGTTCGTCCGCGAACAGCGTCACGGGCAGCAACCGCGTGAAGCGGGGCATGGCTGAGATGCTCAAGGGCGGCGTCATCATGGACGTCGTTAACGTCGAACAGGCCCGCATCGCCGAGGACGCCGGTGCCGTTGCTGTGATGGCGCTGGAACGCGTTCCGGCCGATATCCGCGCCCAGGGCGGCGTGTCCCGCATGTCCGATCCGGACATGATCGACCAGATCATCGATGCTGTGTCCATCCCGGTCATGGCCAAGGCCAGGATCGGCCACTTCGTCGAGGCGCAGGTCCTGCAGTCCCTCGGCGTGGACTACATCGACGAGTCCGAGGTCCTCACCCCGGCCGACTACGTCAACCACATCGACAAGTGGAACTTCAAGGTTCCCTTCGTCTGCGGCGCGACCAACCTTGGTGAGGCGCTGCGCCGCATCAATGAGGGCGCGGCGATGATCCGGTCCAAGGGCGAGGCGGGCACCGGTGACGTTTCCAACGCCACCGGGCACATGCGCCAGATCCGTTCCGAAATCGCCAAGCTTGCAGCGCTGCCCGAGGACGAGCTGTACGTGGCGGCCAAGGAACTGCAGGCCCCGTACGAACTGGTCAAGGAAGTCGCCGCTGCCGGCAAGCTGCCCGTGGTGCTGTTCACCGCCGGCGGCATCGCCACCCCGTCCGATGCTGCCATGATGATGCAGCTCGGCGCCGACGGCGTGTTCGTCGGCTCCGGCATCTTCAAGTCCGGCAACCCCGCCCAGCGCGCCGCCGCCGTCGTGAAGGCCACCACCTTCTTCGATGACCCCGACGTCATCGCCAAGGCCTCCCGCGGCCTCGGCGAAGCCATGGTGGGCATCAACGTCGACGAGATCCCCCAGCCCCACCGCCTCGCCGAGCGCGGCTGGTAAATCGCTCGTCCAGGGGCTGGCGCCTGTGGGGCGCCGGACGGCGCCATCCTCTGCGCGCTATTCCCCGCGCTTCCCTGGCAGCTTTTGTAGCTGGCTGGGGCGCGGGGGCCCTTTTACGCGCGCTGCCGGATAACTCCGTCCGTCTCTAAGCGGTCGCCTTATGTTTTATGTACGACGCCGGTTCCTCGCCTTTTTCAGGTGGGGGACCGGCGTCGTTCCTTTTGCAGGGGAGTAGTGCTTTACTCGAGGCCGCGGCGCTTTAGGAGGGGTTCCAGTTCGGCTTCACGGCCGCGGAGGGTTTTGAAGGACTCGAGGGGGTCGCGGCTGTTTCCACGGGACAGCAGCTCCTGCCGGAAGCGTTCGCCGTTGGGCCGGGTGAGGCCCCCATGTTCGGTAAACCAGTCCACCGTCTCGGCGTCCAGCACTTCGCTCCAGATGTACGAGTAGTAGCCGGCCGCGTAACCGGCTCCCGCGAAGACGTGCTGGAAGTACCCGGTGCGGTAGCGCGGCGGCACCAGGGCATGGGCGATTCCCGCAGCTGCCAGAGCCTTGTCCTCGAAAGCCAGGACGTCCTCAGGCACCTCGCTGCTGCCGAGGACATGCCAGGCCAGGTCCAGCAGCGCCGCCCCCAGGTACTCCGTAGTTGCAAACCCTTCACCCCAGAGCCGTGATTCATCCAGTCTGTCCACAATCTCCTGCGGAAGCGGCTCCCCGGTTTTGTAGTGCTTCGCATAGTTGGCCAGCACCTCCGGCCACATAATCCACATCTCGTTCACCTGGGACGGGTACTCCACAAAGTCCCGCGGAACCGACGTTCCGGAAAACCGCGGATACGTGACATCGGAGAACAACCCGTGCAGGGCATGTCCGAACTCGTGGAAGGTGGTTCGCAGTTCATCGAGAGTCAGCAGCGCAGGTTCGCCGGCGGGCGGCTTGGAGATGTTGAGGTTGTTGATAACGACGGGCATGGTCCCCAGCAACGCCGACTGCTCCACCAGGGAATTCATCCATGCGCCACCCCGTTTGGTCCCCCGGGTGTAGTAGTCGCCGAGGAACAGCCCAAGGGCCCTTCCGTCCTCCTCTCGGACTTCCCAGACGCGCACATCGGGGTGGTAGCCGGAAAGGTCCTTCCGCTCGTGGAAGGTGATGCCGTAGAGCGACGTGGCAGCGAAGAAAACCCCGTCGGTGAGAACACGGTCCAGCTCAAAGTATGGCCGGAGGGCCTGCTCGTCCACCTCGTACTTTTCCCTGCGGACCTTCGCGGAGTAGAACGCCCAGTCCCAGGCTTCCAAGGGGTGCCCGGCTGCCTCAGCGAGAGCCGCTGCCTCACGATCTGCGTTGCGGTCCGCCGCCGGCGCCATCCGGTTCAGCATGGACTGGACCGCTTCGAAATCAGGTGCGGTCTGGCGGTCCACCACGAGTTCAGCGTAGTTGGCAAAACCCAGCAGGGCCGCTTTTTCAGCGCGCAGGGCCGCCATGGACCGGGCGAGGTCGAGCACGTCCAGGCTCCCGCCGCTGCTGCCGCGGGCCACGGACGCCTCATACAACCGGCGCCGGATCTCCCGGTTTTCCAGTGCGGCCAGGGCGGGCTGGTTACTCGGCTGGATCAGCGTCAGGAGGAACTTCCCGTCGTGTCCGGCCGCCCGGGCTGCTTCCGCGGCAGCGGACACGTCATCGTCCGGCAACCCCGCCAGGTCCGCGGGATCCTCAAGCAGGAGCGCCGCGGATTTCATGCCTTCCTTGACCCGCTGGCCGAACTCTGTGCCCAACCTGGACAGTTCGGCGTTGAGCTGGCGGAGCCGCTCCTGTCCGGGGTGATCCAGCTGGATACCGGACTGCCGGAATTCCTTCAGATACTCCTCCACGAGACGGCCCGCCTCCGGATCAAGCCCGGCCGTCCCGATGGCCGCGAAGCGTTCGTACAGTGCCTTGTTCAAAAACACCTCGTCCTGGTGTGCTGAGAACAGCGGCGCAAGCCGGGTTTCGAGTTCCCGGATCTCCTCGGAAGCATCGGCAGAGACGAGGGTAAAAAAGGCGGCGGCAACCCTCTGCAGCAACTGGCCTGAGCGCTCCATTGCCACCGCCGTGTTATCGAAAGTGGCAGGATCACGGCTCTCCGTAATGGCTTGGATTTCCGCCAAATGCTCCGCGAACCCCGCCTCTGCCGCTTCAGTGTAATGGGAAGGTTCGATGTCGGCGAACGGCGGCAGAGCGAACGGCAGTTTGCTGGGAGAGAGCAGAGGGTTTGTCATGCCGCAAATCTTCCACACCGGCCACGCCATCTCAACGACCCCAAATGCTCGTGGCGGCCCGGGACTTTATCTAAACTGACCGCTATGGGGATCAGTTGGCGCAGCGCTGCGCCGCGAACCGGCGCCACCATCGGCACCTTGCTCGCAGCTGCTCTGCTGGCCGGCTGCGGCCTGGTCGCTGAACAGGACGGGCAGGGGCCGCGGCCTGCGGAGACTGCTACGCGGGGCGGGGGTTCCGGCGCCGGTCCGGCCCCTGCGGCCACTTCAACCCCAACACCCGTACCCGCACCCGCCCCCACCCCGGGCAAAGGCCCGCCCTGCCCTGCGGTCCGCTGTGCCACCCTCCTTGTTACCGGGGACATGCTCGTCCACGCCCAACTGTGGCAGCAGGCAGAGCAGGACGCCGCAGCAGCCGGGAAGCCTGGTTTGGATTTTAGGCCCCTCCTGCAGGGCCAACACCGGTACATCAACAACAGCGACCTTGCCATCTGCCATCTGGAGACGCCGGTGGCGCTACCTGACGGTCCGTTCTCCGCGTATCCGTCGTTCAACGTCCCGCCCCAGATCATCGTCGCGGCCAAGGAAGTGGGTTACCAGGGGTGCACCACGGCCAGCAACCACACCATCGACCGCGGCACGGACGGGCTGCTGGGAACCCTGGACGCCCTGGATGCTGCCGGGCTGCAGCACACGGGCTCCTACCGGACCGAGCAAGAATCGCACAGCATCCTCATCATGCAAACGCCGGCCGCAAAGATAGCCCTCATCCAGGCCACCTACGGACTCAACGGCCTGCTCCCCGACCACCCCTGGCAGGTGGACATACTGGAACCGGCAAAGATGATCGCCAAGGCTGAAAAGGCGAGAGCCCTGGGAGCGGACATCGTGGTGGCAGCGATGCACGCCGGCGATGAGTATTCCAGTGAACCGAACACCCAGCAGCAGGAAGCGGCGCATGCGCTGGTGGACAGCGGACAGTTCAACCTGGTCTACGGGCACCACTCGCACGCCGTGCAGCCCATCGAAAACTACAAGGGCACCTGGATCGTGTACGGCCTCGGCAACGGCGTCACGGAATTGTCTCCCTGGTACCTGGTCAACAACGAAGGGCTCCTGGTAAGGGTGCAGTTCGGCCAGGACCAATCCGGACAATGGTCCGCGACGGATCTGGGCTGGGTGCCGTCCGTGATGGTCCGCGACCCTTACCGCTGGTGCTCGGCAGCAGCCGACGCGCCGCAGGGTCCATGTGCCGGCCCGGAAGCGGATGCGGCTACCCGGAAACGGACCGGCACTGTGGTGGAAGCACGCGGTGCTGCAGCGGCGGGCGCCCATGAGCTCCTCATCACGCGCGAACCGTAACCGGCCCCGAAAAGGGAGTGCCGCCGTCGGCAGCCGGACCCTCGAACTCTCAGCGGGGCCGGCGCGCCGCGTGTTCCCTGGCGAGTTCCGCGTAACGGTCGTTCGGCTGGCCGGGATCAAAGGACCCAAACTTCCGCTCCGCTGCCGTTTTGATCAGGAAGTCGGCAATGGCCGGGTTCTTCGGCAGCAGCGACCCGTGCAGGTAGCTGGCTACGATGTTTCGGTAGCGGGCTCCTTCATGGCCGTCGCTGCTGTTGTTTCCGGTGCCCTTGGCCACGGTGCCGAGGGGGCGGACGCCGTTGCCCAGGGTGGTCTGCCCGCTGTGGTTTTCGTAACCCAGTACTTCGCCGAACTCGGGGGTAGCCACCTTGACGTTGCCGATCAGGCGCTCGTCCGTGCCATGGGTTTCGACGTCGAGGACGCCGATGCCCGGAATGACCGCTCCGGTCCGGGTTTTGAAGAAACGTCCGAAGAGCTGGTAAAGGCCGCAGATGACCAGCATGGGGGCGCCGTCCTCGGCCAGGTCCTTCAACACCTCCGCGCGCGCCTGCAGATCGTCCTGGATCACCAGCTGCCCGCTGTCCTGGCCGCCGCCGCCCACGATAATGTCCACGTCTTCCGGGAAGGGGTCACCCACGTTGTATTCGAGCAGCTCCGGTGTGTAGCCGTGCCACCGGATGCGCTGCTTGAGGACCAGGGCGTTCCCCCAGTCGCCGTAGATGTTCATGTCGCGCGGGTAGAGCTGCACCACCCGGAGGGTGCCCTTGCTCTCCGCGCTCTCCGCTGTATCCGCGCCTGCCTGGCTCACGAGACAACCTCCACGGTGGTGATTTTGGACAGCTCGCGCCGGATGGCCAGCATGGCGGTGTATGTGCAGAAGATGCGCTTCGGCTTGCCCTGGGCTTCCCTGATGAAGGCAGCAAGGGCGGGCGCAATCTCGGTCTCCACGCCGCCGATCGGCACCTCGTCGTACTGCAGGCGCAGTGCCATGTCGTAGGCGCGGGAGCCGGTCAGCTGGTCCACTCCGCCTGCGCGCAGCGAGTCGAACTCAACATCCCAGAGCCAGGACATGTCGCGGCCGTCAGCGTAGTTGTCGTTGATGGCGATCATGGTGGCGTAGCCGCCGGCGGGAAAGGACTTCAGTCCGAGCCGGAACCCGCTGGGATTCTTGACCAGGACCAGGTCCAGGGGCTGGCCGTCCACGGTGAGGCTTTCGCCGCGTCCGAAGGCGGGCGCAACCTGGGCGAGTGCCGCCAGCAGTGTGCCGTGGTCGGCGGTGGCTGCGCCGCCGCCGCAAATGCTCCGCGCGAGGGTCAGCGCGGCGGCCGCATTGAAGATGTTGTACACGCCGCGCAGCTTCATCCCGGTGGTGACCGTGACGCCGTCGTACTCAAATTCGGCAGTGTCCGCACCTACTTTGCGGAGTACGACGTCGGCCGCCGGCTTGTCCGGAAGGTCCGCCGGGGCGGGACTTCCGGGAGCGGCGCGCATGTCGTCATCGTTCGGGAAGGTGCCCAGCAGCGAATCATCCAGGCCGAAGTACTTGACCTCCTGCCCGGTAAGGGTCTCCGCAATCCTCGCTACGCGGGGGTCCTCACGGTTCAGCACCACGGTTCCGGTGGTCTTGGCTGCGATGTGCTGGAGCAGTTGCGCTGTCTTGTCGATCTCGCCGAACCGGTCCAGCTGGTCGCGGAGGACATTCAGGAGCAGGCAGTAACGGGGCGGCACACTGTTGACGAAGTGCACGGCGTGGGCCTCGTCGAGTTCCAGGACAGCGACATCGGCGTCGAGCCGGCCGCGCCAGTCCACCTCGCCCAGCAGCGCCGCGGCCACACCGCGGGTGAAGTTGCTGCCGGTCCGGTTGGTGAAGACTTTCAGCCCCTGGCTCTCGAGCAGCTCCACCACCATCTTGGTGGTGGTGGTTTTGCCGTTGGTGCCGCTGACCACGGCGACGCCGTGGGGGAGCGTGGTGAGCGTCCGCCGCATAAAGCCCGGATCGATTTTTTCGACCACCAGCCCGGGGAAGGCAGACCCGCCGCCCCGCAGCCGGGACACCCGGCGGACCAGCTTGCCGAGCGGAACACTGAAATAGAGCATTAGTCGAATATATCCCAGCAACGGCATGGAACCGGCGTCGGGGCGGGGCATGCCAGGCAGGTCAAAGAGGCCGCGGCCCGTATGCTGGATGGATGACAAATCCCCCTTCAGCGGCTGCCGCGCGCCTGGGTGCCGGCCTGCGCATAGGCGTGCTGGCACTCCAAGGAGACTTCCGCGAGCACCTTCGTGCTGTTGAAGAAACCGGAGCCGAGGGCGTTGGCGTCCGCCGCCCGAAGGAATTGGACGGCCTGGACGGCCTGGTTATTCCCGGCGGCGAATCCACCGCCATCGACAAACTCGCGCGTGCCTTCGACCTGGCCGGACCCATCCAGGACCGCATCGCCGGCGGTTTGCCTGTATATGGCTCCTGCGCCGGCATGATTCTGCTCGCCACGGACATCGCCGACCCCGCCACCGACCTTTCCGGGGCACCACAGCAGACATTTGGCGGCCTGGACATCACGGTGCGGCGCAACGCGTTCGGCCGGCAGCGGGAATCCTTCGAAACGGACCTGGACTTTAAGGGACTGGACTTCAGCGCCACCGATGCCGGCGTTCCTCCCGTCCACGCCGTCTTCATCCGTGGCCCCTGGGTGGAACGCGTAGGCCCGGAGGTGGAAATCCTGGCCCAGGTGGAACCCGCGGATCCGGAGCACGCGTCCCACGCGGCCCCGCTGCCGGGGACGGCTAGAATTGTTGCAGTGCGTTCCGGCCACCTGCTGGCCACCTCCTTCCACCCGGAAGTGACTGGGGAAAAACGCGTACACGAACTTTTTATCCGCATGATCAGAGGAGAAGCGTAGAAGCATGTCAGGCCACTCCAAATGGGCAACGACGAAGCACAAGAAGGCCATCCTCGATAGCCGCCGTGCAAAGTCGTTCGCCAAACTGATCAAGAACATCGAAGTCGCTGCCCGCATGGGCGGTCCGGACCTTTCCGGCAACCCGGGCCTTGAGCTGGCCGTGACCAAGGCCAAGAAGACTTCTGTTCCGGCTGACAACATTGACCGCGCCATCAAGCGCGGTGCCGGGCTCACCGGTGAAGTGGTCGACTACACCGAGATCATGTACGAATGCCGCGGCCCGCAGGGTTCAGCGCTGCTCATCGAGTGCCTGACGGACAACAAGAACCGCGCCGCCTCGGAAGTCCGCCTGGCCATTTCGCGCAACGGCGGCACCATCGCCGACCCCGGCTCGGTCAGCTACCTCTTCAGCCGCAAGGGCGTGGTGTCCCTGCCGAAGAAGGACCTCACCGAGGATGACGTCCTTATGGCTGTCCTCGACGCCGGTGCCGAGGAAGTCAAGGACAACGGCGACTCGTTCGAGATCCACTCCGATCCGAAGGACCTCCAGGCCGTCCGGGATGCCCTCAAGGATGCAGGGATCGAGTACGACACGGACGAGGCCGAATTCGTTCCGTCCATGGAAGTGCCCCTGGACCTTGAAGCCGCCAGGAAGTTCATGAAGCTCGTTGACGCCCTGGAGGACCTCGACGACGTCCAGAACGTCTACAGCAACGCCGACCTCAGCGACGAAGTCCAGGCTGCCCTGGAATCCGAGTGACGCCCGGCCTTGCCCCCTGAATCCGTCCCGCCTCGCAAAACCGGGATGCCCGCTGAAACCGGGTGCACGTGACACTGCGTGTACTGGGCGTTGACCCCGGACTGACCCGCTGCGGCATCGGCGTGGTGGACGTGGAACGGAACAGGCGCGCCACCATGGTGGCCGTTGGTGTGGTGGGAACCTCTCCCGAGGAGACCCTTGATCAGCGGCTCCTGGTGATCGCCCTGGCCATCGACGAGTGGCTGGACCGCTACGAACCCCAAGTCCTCGCCGTTGAGCGGGTCTTTTCCCAGCTCAACGTCAGCACGGTGATGGGCGTCGCCCAGGCGTCAGGGGTAGTAATTGCCGCGGCGGCGCGGCGCGGGATCCCGGTGGCGCTGCACACGCCGTCGGAAGTCAAGGCTGCCGTCACCGGCAGCGGCAACTCCAACAAAGATGCCGTGACCAAGCTGGTCACCAAGATCCTTCGGCTGGACGCACCGCCCCGCCCGGCCGACGCTGCGGACGCGCTGGCACTGGCCATCACGCACGCGTGGCGTGCTGGCAGCGGTGCCGCCGTTGCCACCACCGGGCCGGGCAGTTCCTCGCTGACGCCGGCACAAAGGGCGTGGGCAGAAGCCGAGGCGAAGGTGCGGCGCGCACGCTGATTGTCCTGGCCGCTTGCTAGGGTATTCGTAGATATGTTCGGATAGCCGGTCCAGCCTCTCCCATGGGCAGCCCGGCGGTACACCAGGAGCCAGCCCCTTGATCAGTTTCCTTCGCGGAACCGTAGCGCACGTGGGGCTGTCCACGGCCGTCATCGACCTCAACGGCGCGGGCATGAGCGTTAACGCCACTCCCCAGACCCTCAGCCGGCTCCGCACGGGCGAGGAGGGCCAGTTGTTCACCTCCCTGATCGTCCGGGAGGATTCGCTCACCCTCTTCGGCTTCGCGTGCGACGACGAGCGCGAAGTTTTTGATGTCCTGCTCAGTGTCAGCGGGGTGGGCCCGAGGCTGGCACTGGCGGTCCTCGCCGTGCATGATCCGGAGGCAATCCGGGTTGCGGCACACACAGGCGACAGCAAAACTTTTACGAAAGTCCCGGGCATCGGCCCCAAAGTGGCCGGCCGGATCGTTTTGGAGCTCGCGGGGAAGCTGGTTCCGCACGGCACGGCCGGTTCGGCCGGTGCCCCCACCGCTGCCGAGGCTGCCTGGAAGCCGCAGGTGGTCGCGGCCATGACCAGCCTCGGCTGGTCCGAGAAAGACGCTTCGGCAAGTATCGACAAGGCACTGGCCGATGACCCCGAGGTGTCCTTCCGCGGCAACGTGCCGGAGATCCTGCGGACCACCCTTCGCTGGCTGGGCCAGGACGGTGCACGCGCCGGCAACCGCGTAGGCAGCCGTGGCTGAACCGTCAGTGGTCGCCGCCGGGGAGGAACCCGAGGAGCGGGCCATTGAGGCCGCGCTCCGGCCCAAAAACCTCCACGACTTCGTGGGCCAGCACCGGGTCCGCAAGCAGCTGTCCCTGGTGCTGCAGGCTTCCCGCATGCGGGGGAGAAGCGCGGACCATGTGCTCTTTTCCGGCCCTCCGGGCCTCGGGAAGACCACGCTGGCCATGATTGTGGCCTCCGAGATGAACGCCCCGCTGCGGATCAGCAGCGGCCCCGCCATTCAGCACGCAGGAGACCTCGCGGCCATTCTCTCCTCCCTGTCCGAGGGCGAAGTCCTGTTCCTGGACGAAATCCACCGCATGTCCAGGCCGGCAGAAGAAATGCTCTACATGGCCATGGAGGACTTCCGGGTGGACATCGTGGTGGGCAAGGGAGCCGGCGCCACGGCCATTCCCCTCGAACTTCCGCCGTTCACGCTGGTGGGCGCGACCACCCGGGCAGGCCTGCTGCCCGGGCCGCTCCGGGACCGCTTCGGCTTTACCGGGCACCTGGAGTTCTACTCCGTTGCCGAACTTGAGCTGGTCCTGCGGCGCTCGGCCGGGCTGCTGGACCTTAAGGTGAACTCTGCCGGGTTCAGCGAAATCGCCGGACGTTCGCGCGGCACGCCCCGCATTGCCAACCGGCTCCTGCGGCGGGTCCGCGACTGGGCCCTGGTTCACGGCATCGAACAGATTGACGCGCGGGCGGCATCCGCAGCACTGGATATGTATGAAGTGGACAAGAAAGGCCTGGACCGGCTGGACCGCTCGGTCCTGGAGGCGCTAATCACCAAGTTCGGCGGCGGCCCCGTCGGTCTCTCCACCCTCGCGATCGCCGTCGGAGAAGAAACCGAAACGGTGGAAACCGTGGCAGAACCGTTCCTGGTCCGGGAGGGGCTCCTGGGCCGCACACCCCGGGGCCGGATCGCCATGGCCCCGGCCTGGACCCACCTCGGCTTCGCCGTCCCCGCAGGCGTCTTCGGGCAGGAGCCACTGGACCTGTTTGAAACGGCGGGTGAGGACGCCGGCCCCGGCGAAGACTGGGCCCCGCAAGGCGAATAACAGGCTCCCTTCAGTTTTTCCCTTTAGACTGGTATGACGCTCGGCACGTTCGGGTCTTTGTTCCCGCAGGCAGCACTACCAGCAGCCCGTGGACGGATGGCGCTTCGCGCCAGACCACACGTTCAAAGCGGACGGCGCTGTCAATTAGCTCTACGCAAGTACAGAATGGAACTTCCCCGTGTTCGGACATATCACTGCCCAGACCACCACTACGCAGCCCGGCGGCGGCATTGACATCATGTCGATCCTGCTGTTCGCCATGCTTGGCGTCTTCATCTTCATGATGTTCCGCCGGAACAAGAAGACCCAGCAGCAGCAGGCGGCGCTTCAGTCGCAGTTCGCGCCGGGGGTTGAGGTAATGACCAGCTTCGGGCTGTTCGGCCGTATCGTCGCCATCGACGATGAAGAGAACAAGGTCACCCTGGAACTCTCCCCGGGCAACCTCGCCACCGTACACCGCCAGGCCGTTACAAAGATCGTGGAGCCGGTAGCAGCGCCGGACGCCGTTGCCCCCGCCGTGCCGGATGACGCTTCATCCCTCACCGCCCATGAGACCGGCAGCTCCGCTGTTACCGCTGAAACCCCGGACGAGACCCCCAAGCGCCTCAACGATGAGGGCAAAAAGGACAGCTAGTCCCGCTGGTTTTGTAAGACACCTCTACGGCTGCGGAACGCCGCCGGTGCCGGCAACAGGCAGGCACCGGCGGTTCCTCCGTGAATAAGAGAAAGATCAACAATGGCACGAACTGGTTCTAGGAAACCAGGCCTCAGGGTCCTGGTCTGGCTCGGCGTAATCCTCGCCGTGCTGACTGCTGTCCTGGCAGGCGGCACTATGGCCGGCCCGGCGAGCTGGGCGCCCAAGCTGGCGCTGGACCTCGAAGGCGGCACACAGATGATCCTGGCGCCGAAGGTGGAGGGCGGTTCGGACATCAATGAAGAACAGCTCAACCAGGCTGTGGCGATCATCCGCCAGCGCGTGGACGGTTCCGGCGTCGCTGAAGCAGAAATCAGCACCCAGTCGGGGCGCAACGTGGTGGTCAGCCTTCCGGGCACCCCGTCGACCCAGACGCGCGACCTGATCCAGGCCTCCGCCGACATGAACTTCCGCCCTGTCCTTCTCAACGGCGCCGGTGCACCCGTCCCGGAGGAGTCGCGGGCCCCCGAGGACCAGCTCCCCAAGCCGACGGCGGAACCTGCCAACAGCAGCGACACGAACTGGATCACTCCGGAGATTTACCGGCAGTTCGAAGCCCTCGACTGCGACAACCCGTCCCAGGACGAGCAGGAACGCTCCGATCCGGCCAAGCCGTTGGTGACGTGTGAGCCTGCTTCCGGCACAAACCCCGCCATCAAGTACATCCTTGGTCCGGTAGAGGTCAAGGGCAGCAACATCGTCACGTCCTCCTTCCAGCTCCAGCAGGGCGCCCAGGGTGCCGTCACGAACGAGTGGGCCGTCAACATCCAGTTCGACGACGAAGGCACAGCGAAGTTTAAAGAGGTCACCGAACGCCTGAACCAGTTCTACGTGGCTGCCGGCGGCGACTCGGGCAACGACCCCAAGGCCCAGTTCGCCATTGTGCTCGATGACCAGGTCATCTCAGCTCCCCGTTCGCTCGCTGTCATCACCGACGGCCGGCCCCAGATCACCGGCGGCTTCACGGAACAGAGCGCCAAAGCCCTGTCGGACCAGCTTCGGTTCGGCGCACTGCCCATCAGCTTCGAAATCCAGAGTGAGCAGCAGATCTCTGCAACCCTCGGCGGCGAACAGCTACGCATGGGCCTCCTCGCCGGTGTAATCGGCCTGCTCCTGGTGGTGGTGTACTCCCTCTTCCAGTACCGGGCCCTGGGATTCGTGACCATCGCCTCCCTGGTGGTTGCCGGCATCCTGACCTACCTTGCCATCGCCATCCTGGGCTGGACCGAAAACTACCGGCTGTCCCTGGCCGGCGTCGCGGGCATCATCGTCGCCATCGGCCAGACTGCAGACTCCTTCATCGTCTACTTCGAGCGCATCCGCGATGAACTCCGTGAAGGCCGCGGCCTGGTCTCCGCCGTCGAAAACGGCTGGAAGCGGGCTAAGCGGACCGTCCTTGCCTCGAAGGCCGTCAACCTCCTTGCCGCCCTGGTCCTGTACTTCGTGGCTGTGGGCAACGTCCGCGGGTTCGCATTCACGCTGGGCCTCACCGCCATCGCCGACCTCATTGTGGTGTTTATGTTCACCCACCCCACGCTGCAGCTGCTGGCGCGCACGAAGTTCTTCGGCGAGGGACACCGCTTCTCGGGCCTTGACCCCAAGCGCCTCGGCGCTGTGCCGCTTTACCGCGGCGCAGGCCGGATCCGTACCCCGGAAGACAAGCCTGCCCAGGTTGTCCGCGCCAAGAATGCCGGTGCCGCAGCCGAAGCGGAACGCCGGATGACCATTGCCGAACGCCGCATGGCGCAGAAGCAGGAGCAGCTCGCAGGCTCCTCGAAGTCTGCAGCGAAGGAGAACAAGTAATGCCAAGCTTCGCGAATTTCGGCAACGAGCTCTACACGGGCAAGCGCTCCTACAACTTTGTGGGCGCGAAAAAGATCTGGTTCATCATTGCGGCGGCTGCCGTTGCCCTGTCCATCCTTATTCCGCTTGCCAAGGGCGGCTTCAACCTGGGTATCGAGTTCCGCGGCGGATCTGAGTTCACGGTTTCGAACGTGAAGACCACTGACGCCGGCTTAGGTGAAAAGGCCGTCACTGACGTGGTGGAAGGCAGCGTTCCCCGCGTAGCAAACGTGGCCGGAACCACCATGCGGATCCAGACCGACAAACTCACCGATGACGAGACCCTCCGCATCAAGGAAGGCCTGACTTCGGCCTATGGCGTCACGGACAACGAAGTGACATCAACGTTCGTGGGTCCCACGTGGGGTGCTGACGTGACCAAGCAGGCCCTGATCGGCCTGGTGATCTTTGTGCTCCTGGCTGCGGTGCTGATGGCGCTGTACTTCCGCACCTGGAAGATGTCCCTCTCGGCTATCGCCGGCATGGCCGTCACGATGTTCGTTACCGCCGGTGTTTATGCCCTCAGCGATTTCGAAGTCACTCCGTCCGCCATCATCGGGTTCCTGACCGTCCTGAGCTACTCGCTCTATGACACGGTGGTGGTCTTCGATAAAATCCGTGAGAACACCGCAGACCTGGATGCATCCACCCGGCGTACCTTCGCTGAGGAAGTCAACCTGGCCGTGAACCAAACCCTGGTCCGCTCGATCAACACCATGATGGTGGCGATCCTGCCCGTTGGCGCCATCCTGTTCATCGGCGCCGGCCTGCTGGGCGCCGGAACACTGCGTGACCTCTCCCTTGCGCTGTTCGTCGGCATCCTGATCGGAACCGCAGCCACGATCTTCGTGGCAGCTCCCATGTATGCCTGGCTGCGGCAGAACGAGCCCGACCTGGCCAGGCAGGCAAAGCGCGTGGAGCACCGCCGGGCCGAGGCCTCTTCCAGGTCCGGATCGACGGTTGTGGAGCCGGCCCAGACCTGAGCCGCTTCCGCCGGCCGGGCAGTTGTCAGAATGCTGACGCTGCCCGGCCGTCCTGTTTAACCGGCGGCCCGTTTAAAAAGTCTGCGGGCAGGGGAATAGACTGAAGTAATTAAACGGTGGTGAGGGGTGCTTCATTGGAAGAACGTTCGGCGTCCGTGCCAACGGCACAGGGAGATAAAAGTCCTGCCGGACTGCAGACCGGCGCGGCCGCTTCCGCGCGTTCAGGTTCGCTGGTCCCGGTGGATAATTCCGGCTCACGCCCCACTTTCCCCGGCCGGCGGGAACGTACCCGCTCCAGGCTCGCGCGCCTGACCGGACGTGGTGCCGCAAATTATTCTCCGATCCTTGAGCCGCTGCTGCGGACGGTCAGGGCCAACAATCCCAAAGAGGATTTTGACCTGATCCAGCGTGCTTTCGACGTGGCGGAACAGAGCCACCAGGGGCAGAAGCGCAAGAGCGGCGATCCCTACATCACCCATCCGGTGGCAGTTGCCACCATCCTCGCCGAACTGGGACTGAGCGGGACCACTTTGGCGGCGGCCCTCCTGCACGACACGGTCGAGGACACCGCCTACACGCTTGCGGACCTGAAACGGGACTTCGGTCCCGAAGTGGCCATGCTGGTGGATGGCGTGACCAAACTGGACAAGGTCAGCTTCGGCGAGGCAGCCCAGTCCGAGACCGTGCGCAAGATGGTCGTGGCCATGGCCAAGGACATTCGGGTGCTGATGATCAAACTGGCAGACCGCCTTCACAACGCCCGCACGTGGCGTTTCGTCTCTGCGGAATCCTCCGCCCGCAAGGCGCGAGAGACCCTGGAAATCTTCGCCCCGCTGGCTCACCGGCTGGGTATGAACACCATCAAGTGGGAACTTGAGGATCTCTCCTTCGCGGCCCTTTACCCCAAGGTGTACGAAGAGATCGTCCGCATGGTGGGGGACCGGACGCCCGAGCGGGAAAAGAACCTGAGCGTCATCCGCGACCAGATCACCGAGGATCTCCGGGACGCCAAGATCAAGGCGACCATCACCGGCCGGCCCAAGCACTACTACTCGATTTACCAAAAGATGGTTGTCCGCGACAAAGACTTTGACGACATCAATGACCTCATGGGTGTCCGGGTCCTGGTGGATTCCGTGCGGGACTGTTACGCGGCCCTCGGAACCATGCACTCGCGCTGGAACCCCTTGCCAGGCAGGTTCAAGGACTACATCGCGATGCCCAAGTTCAACATGTACCAGTCGCTGCACACCACGGTGATCGGCCCGGGCGGGAAGCCGGTGGAGATCCAGATCCGGACCCACGAGATGCACCGACGCGCGGAGTACGGCGTGGCTGCGCACTGGAAGTACAAGGACCAACCCAACCGGACTGCGGTCGGTCCGGGCAGCCCCCGCGACGGTGACATGGGATGGCTGCGGTCCCTGGTGGACTGGCAGCAGGAAACCTCCGATCCCGGCGAGTTCCTGGATTCGCTGCGGTTCGAGATTAACGCCCGTGAGGTGTTTGTTTTCACGCCCAAGGGTGAAGTCATGGCTTTGCCGGCAGGGTCCACCCCGGTGGACTTCGCGTACGCGGTTCACACAGAGGTGGGACACCGGACCATCGGCGCACGCGTCAATGGGAAACTGGTGCCGCTCAACAGCGAGCTGAACCACGGCGACTGGGTGGAAATCTTCACCTCGAAGGCCGAAGGGGCAGGACCCAGCCAGGACTGGCAGCACTTCGTCAAGAGCGCCAGGGCGCGCAACAAGATCCGCCAGTGGTTCAGCAAGGAACGCCGCGAAGAGGCGATCGACCGCGGCAAGGAACTCCTGACCCGGGCCATGCGGAAGCAGAACCTTCCGCTGCAGCGCCTGATGACGCATGAGGCCCTGGCCGCAGTGGCAGCGGAGTTCAAGTACGTTGACATTTCCGGCCTCTATGCCGGCGTAGGGGACGGGCACACCTCCGCCCAGTCCGTCATGGAGAAGCTCGTCGAAAGCCTCGGCGGGAATGAAAGCACTGACGACGACATCACCGAAGTCAGCGTGCCCACCCAGGTCACCAAGGCCCGATTCTCCGATTCCGGTGTTGTGGTCCGCGGAGTCGGTGACGTTTGGGTGAAGCTTGCCCGCTGCTGCACCCCGGTGCCCCCTGATCCCATCCTCGGTTTTGTGACCAGGGGCTCGGGCGTGTCCGTGCACCGGACCGACTGCACCAACATCTCGGACCTGAAGGATCAGCCGGACAGGATTGTGGACGTGGACTGGGCCCCGACGCAGTCCAGCGTGTTCCTGGTGGAGATCCAGGTGGAGGCGCTGGACCGCAAGTCCCTGCTTTCCGACGTCACGCGCGTGCTGTCCGAAAACCACGTCAACATCCTTGCCGCCAGCGTGCACACCTCCACGGACAGGGTAGCCATTTCAAGGTTCGCCTTTGAGATGGGCGACCCCAAGTACCTGCACCACGTCCTCAGCGCTGTCCGCCGCATCGACGGGGTCTTCGACGTCTACCGCACCACCGGAAACAAACGCCGGAGCTAACCGGGCCAGCTTCTCCAACGCGGCCTTCTTGTGGGGGACGCGGGGGCTGGCCTCAATGGCAAGAACCAGCAGGCGCAGGCGCACGTCATTCTGCGGGCGCGCCAGCAGCCCTTCCAGGGTGGGGATGGCGCGTTCGGCTTCGACGTGCAGGGCAACGTCCAGGGCAGTCCGCAACGGGCTGGACACCATCAGGCCGCCCAGGCTCACGACGTCGAAGGGGCCCAGCTTCACCTCATGCAGGGTGCAGCCCATGGTGTTCCGCAAACTCGAAACCCGCCTTTTGGCGTCCACCAGAAGGGCCAGCCGGTCCGGTTCGCCCGCGCAGCCGTAGATCCATGCAGCTGTCATACGCCCTGCAACCACGCGCTGGCGCACAGCCGCGGGCACGGCCCCCGCTGCTGCCCGGGCACGCAGCTGCGGAGTAGCTGTGGCTCCGGGGACGGCATAGCCGTGCTGGTGGAAACGTTCCAGCAGCCCGTCCGAGGCCAGGGACTGCAGCTCGGGGGAAGTGAAAGGCATGCCAGGGGCGTACAGCTCCGGAAAGCGGGGTGCTGTTTCGCCTCCCTGGTGGTCCGTGCCACGGGCCGCGGAGGGAGGAGGTGGGGGATTCGCCATTTGCCCATCCTGCCGTTCCCGCTACTATCAGGCACAGGCCCGGTCCCGGTTATGTGGATAACCGGAGCCGGGCCTGTCAGAGCCGGCAGCCTGCGTGGGGCAGGCGACTGACCTAGGAGAGTTCGCTGGCCGAGCGCTGGATCTGGTCAAGCCAGGCCTGGCGCGCCTCCAGAGCTTCCTGCGCGGCCTTGATCTTGCGCTGATCGCCCGTCTTTTCAGCCTTGGCGAGATCGTCCTGCAGGCCCGCTATCGCGGATTCCAGCTGGGAGAGGGCGCTGTTGGTGCGGGCCTTCCGCTCGGGGTTTGAACGCTGCCACTGCTCTTCCTCGGCGTGGCGCACTGCATCCTCAACCTTCCGCAGTCCAGCCTCGACACGGCCCATGTCTGCGCGCGGAACCTTGCCGGCTTCTTCCCAGCGGTCGCGGACGGACTGAAGAGCCTTTTTAGCGGCTGCCAAATCCTTGACCGGGAGGATCGCGTTGGCCTCGGCGAGGAGGGCTTCCTTGACGGTGAGGTTGGCCGCGTACTCCTGGTCGATCTCGTCGTTGGCGGCCTGGCGGTTGGTGAAGAAGACGTCCTGGGCGGCGCGGAACCGTGCCCACAGGGCGTCGTCGTCCTTGCGACTCGCCCGCGGGGAGGCCTTCCACTGGTCCATCAGGCGGCGGTACTCGCCGGCGGCAAAACCCCAGTCAGTCGAGGAGGACAGCGCTTCCGCTTCGGCGATCAGCTTCTCCTTGGCGGACTTGGCAGCGGAGTTGTTGCTGTCCAGCTGCGAGAAGTAGGCGCGGCGGTGGCGGTCAAAAACGGTGCGTGCTGCACGGAACCGCTTCCAGAGGGCGTCCTCGTTGCTGCGGCCCAGGCGGACTCCGCTCTTCTGGGCAGTTTTCCAGCTCTCGAAGAGCTCGTTCATCCTGGAGCTTGAGGTCTTCCACTGGGTCTGGGCCGGATCCTGGCCGGAAATCTGCTCGGCCTCGGCCACAATGGCTTCACGGGCGGCAAGTTCGGAGGCGCGGACGGCGTCGTGCTCGGCCTTTTCCGCCTTTTCCAGCTCAGCGATCTGGGTGGAGAGTTTGTCCAAGCGCGCCTCAGCGGACCTGAGGTCGCCCACCATGTTCCGTTCCGCCAGCTGCTCGCGGAGATGCGTGACAGTCTTCTGCATGTCGGTGCTCGGGGCCTTGGAACTGACGCGCTGCTCGAGCAGCACAATCTGGGCCACGACGTCGTCGTACTTCCGGGCGAAGTACGCCAGAGCTTCTTCGTCGCTGACGTCCGGGTACTGGCCCACCGGGTGCTCGCCGCCGTCGATGTTGAGGAATACGTGCCCGTCGCCCTCAACGCGTCCCCATTTCGAGGCTTCGGCCAAGGACGTGGAGGGAACGGTGGCAACAGGTGCAGCAGCAGGTGCGGCGGCGGGTTTCGGCCGGGAGGCGAAAGCGGCAGGGGAGGGCGCGGGGCGGGGCGCCGGTTCCGGGGCGCTGCCCGCGGAGGGCTGATCCGGGGTGCCGCTTTCGGGAGCGTTCTCCACGGGAGCTTCCGCTGCCGGGGTGGTGGCTGCAACAGAAACTTCCCCGCCGGCGGCGGGTGCCGCCGTCTCGGTCACATCTGTTGCTGTTTCGTCGGATTTCTGACTGTCTGTCACCGCTAAAAGTCTTTCGCTTGAAGGAAAATGCTCAGGTCCTGCACCGCAGCTCCATGGCCGGGCTTCCTACTTCAGAGAGAACGAGTCTATCGTGACTGGTTCAACAGGTGCGCCGTCCGTGTCGCTGCTGCCCGGCGTAATTCCGGCAGCAGCTATGTTGGACACCGCGTCAAGGCCGGATGTTACCCTCCCCACCACCGTGTAGCCGCCGGCAGTGTCAGCCGGGATCACGGTGTCCTTGTAGACGATGAAGAATTGTTTCCCGTTTCCAAAGGCGTTGTTGCCGGTACGGGCGACGGCGACAGTTCCGGCCGGATAAGTGTTGTCAGCGGGGGTGTTTTCCAGGGGTCCCCAGGTGTAGGCAGGATCGCCCTGGCCCCCGGGGCCTGAGGCGCCGCACTGCAGCAAGCCGAAGGTCTCACCGGTGGTGAGGCGGTGGCACGTCTTTCCGTTGTAGTAGCCCTCGTCGCTGAGGGACTTGAAGACGGCGGCGGCCTGCGGGGCCTTGGTCCCGTCAAGCTCCACAGCGAGGGACGTTCCGTTGAGGACCAGATCACCGGTGAAGGTCTTGCCCGCAGCGGTATCGGCGCCGGGGATATTCGGGCCGTTGGTTGCCTGTGCAGCCGGGCTTGCAGGAGCCGAGGGGGACGGGCTGGTCAGTCCCGCCTCTGCGGCAGAGAACTCCTCCTCGGAGGGGTTTCCGGCAAAAGCGGTGAGTTGGAGTACGACGGCGAGCACCACGGCGGCGGTTCCGGCACCAGCGGCAATGAGGTTGTCGCGCCTGCGCCGCTTCTCCTGGTCCCGCCGCAGCTCGCGCTTTGCTTCCATTTGCTGGATGCGGCGCTTTGCTTCGCGGGCGCTGCGTGAACTGGCCGGCAAGGGTCCTCCTTATTGTCGGGCTGCTGCACAGCCGTGGTGTGGGCTCCGGCGCGCAGTGGTCTGACGGCCGAGCCTTGCCGGTCCGTCCATTAGAGATGCTGGCGGATGATGCATAAACTGACTGCCGCACATAGTTTATGCATGACTGGCTGGACTGCCGCCGTTCCTGGCCTGTTCGCCGGCGCCGGGCAAGTCCCAGGCACAACACCTACGAGGAGAACATCCACCATGGCACGCACCGCTTCCCTGTCCGGATTCCCCGAGTGGCTTCCCGAGGAGCGGCTGGTGGAGCTGCATGTTCTGGACACGCTGCGCCGGGTATTCGAGCTGCATGGATTCGGTTCCATCGAGACCCGGGCAGTGGAAACAGTGGGCCAGTTACTGCGCAAGGGCGAAATCGACAAGGAAGTCTACGGCCTGAGCCGGCTTCAGGAGGACGAGAGCGAAAACCCTGTCAAGGGAGGGAAAGCGGATCCGCACGCACTTGCCCTGCACTTTGACCTCACGGTCCCGTTCGCCCGCTACGTGGTGGAAAACGCCGGATACCTTGCCTTCCCCTTCCGCCGCTACCAGATCCAGAAGGTGTGGCGCGGTGAGCGGCCGCAGGAAGGGCGCGCACGTGAGTTCACGCAGGCGGACATTGATGTGGTGGGGGACGGTGACCTGCCGTTCCGTTACGACGTCGAAATCGCGCTGGTTATTGCCGAGGCCCTGAGCGCCCTGCCCATCCCGGATTTCCGCCTGCGGATCAATAACCGCAAGCTTGCCGAGGGTTTTTACCGGGGCATCGGTCTCGAGGATACGGCCGGCGTCCTGCGGAGCATTGACAAGCTCGAAAAGATCGGCGCGGACAAGGTGGCCGGGTTGCTGAAGGAGGAACTGGGGGCCACGGACGAACAGGCCCGGAAGGCCCTGCAGCTGGCTGCCATCCGGACTGAGGACACTTCCTTCGTGGAACAGGTCCAGGCGCTGGGCGTCAGCAATGAGCTGCTGGACGAGGGTCTCAACGAGCTTGAACAGGTCATCGAGGCCGCTGTCCAGCGTGCTCCGGGCAAGGTGGTTGCCGATCTCAGCATCGCCCGCGGCCTGGATTATTACACCGGCACCGTGGTGGAAACCGTTCTGGTGGGGCACGAGCAGCTCGGCTCCATCTGCTCCGGCGGGCGTTACGACGCACTGGCCTCGAAGGGCAACCGGAAGTTCCCGGGGGTGGGCCTGTCCATCGGCGTCACCCGGCTGGTGTCCCGCATCCTCAGCCAGGACCTGGCCAAGGCTTCACGCTCCGTTCCCACCGCCGTGCTGGTTGCGCTTACCTCTGATGACAGCTGGAGTGCGGCGCAGGACGTGGCCGCCCAACTCCGCGGCCGGGGAATTGCCACTGAGGTGGCGGCGAAGGCGGAGAAATTCGGCAAGCAGATCAAGTTCGCCGACCGCCGCGGGATTCCCTTCGTCTGGTTCACCGACGAGGACGGCACGCACCAGGTCAAGGACATCCGCACCGGTGAACAGGTCATCGCCTATCCGGAAACCTGGATGCCGCCCGTGGAGGACCTGGCGGTACAGGTAGCGGCAACCGCACAGGTGGCATCAGCAGCCTCCGTATAGCTGCTGCTACCGCCGGAACCGCAGCACGAGCCACCGCCCCGCCACCCCTGCCGCGAGGACCCCCGCCATGGTCAGCACGGAGGCCGCCGGAAGAGTGAAAGCCAGCAGCAGGCACGCCACGAAGCCGACGGCATTCAGCCACTTTGGCGCGTACCCCGGGTGCGGGCTAAGGGTGAAGGCGGACGCGTTGGCCACGGCGTAGTACACCAGCACGCCGAAGCTTGAGAAGCCCACCACCGTCAGAACGTCGGTGGTCAGCAGGAGCAGGATTACGACGGCGGCCACAGCGACCTCTGCAACGTATGGAACGGTGTGCTTGCCGCCCACCCGGGCCAGGGGCCGGGGGAGGTCACCTTCACGGGCCATTGCCAACGTGGTTCTGCCAACGCCCGTGATGAGCGCAAGGAGCGCGCCCAGGCACGCGGCTGCCGCACCTGCCTGCACTGCCGGCGCGCCGCCTGCGAGCTGTGACTGCAGGACGGCTTCCAGCAGCGGGGTCTTCGTGGCCGCCAATTGACCGCCGGGAAGATGGTTGAGCAGCAGCAACGCCAGCGCCAGGTAGATGGCGAAGGCGGCAGCCAGCGCGGCCAGGACTGCCCGGGGGATGGAACGGGAAGGGTCCTTGACTTCCTCGCCCAGTGTGGCGATGCGGGCGTAGCCGGCGAAGGCGAAAAACAGCAGGCCCGCGGCGGGCAGTACGCCGGCCGGCCCGCCGGGAGACGCGTCGGCCAATCCCGCGGCTGGATGCGGCCCAATGATGGCGGCGACGGCGACGAACACCAGGGTGGCCAGCACTACGCACAGCAGGATCCTGGTCAGCAGTGCCGTCCTCGTGATGCCCAACAGGTTGACCACGGTCAATGCCCCCACCGCCGCGATGGCCACCGGTACTGCGTAACTGCCGGCGGCATAGGTGCCGAACGTCAATGCCATCGCCGCGCACGAGGCGGTTTTCCCGGTGACAAAACCCCAGCCTGCCAGGAAGCCCGGCCACTCGCCAAGCTGTTCCCGGCCGTAAACGTACGTTCCGCCGCTGGTGGGATATTTCGCGGCCAGCGCGGCAGAGGCGACGGCGTTGCAGTATGCCACCACCCCGGCAATGACCACCGAAAGTACCAGGAAGTTTCCGGCCAGCGCGGCGGCCGGTGCGAAGACGACGAACACGCCTGCGCCCAGCATGGAGCCAAGGCCGATGGTGGTGGCATCGAAGGTGCCGAGCCTTCGTTGGAGTTGCTGGTGCGCGCTCATGCGGTGACAGTTCCTTTGCAGCGGGTAAACTCGAACGGAATCGTTCCCCGAACGATCCTATTAAGCTTCGTGTTTATCTTCCCGCTGTTACCCCGCAGAAAGGCGTGCTGTGCTGCGCACACATGACCTCGGATCCCTTCGCTCCGAGCACATTGGACAAACCGTAACCCTCGCTGGCTGGGTGGGCCGCCGTCGTGATCACGGTGGTGTGGCCTTTGTTGACCTCCGCGATGCTTCCGGCGTGGCACAGGTTGTGGTGCGCGAGGAAGAAGTCTTCCACGGCCTGCGCAACGAGTATGTCCTGCAGATCACCGGCACCGTTGCCAAGCGGCCGGAGGGCAATGAGAACCCCGCCCTGGCCACCGGCGAGATCGAGGTCATGGCGGATAAGGTAGTCATCCTCAACACTTCCGAGCCGCTTCCGTTCCAGATTGACGAGCACGTTGAAGTGGGCGAGGAAGCGCGCCTGAAGCACCGCTACCTGGACCTGCGCCGTCCCGGCCCGGCCCGCAACCTCCGGCTGCGCTCGGAGGCAAACCGCGTTGCCCGTGAGCTGCTGCACCAGGACGGCTTTGTGGAGGTTGAAACCCCCACACTGACCCGTTCGACGCCGGAAGGCGCCCGTGACTTCGTGGTCCCCGCACGCCTCGCCCCGGGTTCCTGGTACGCCCTGCCGCAGTCCCCGCAGCTTTTCAAGCAGCTCCTGCAGGTTGGCGGGTTCGAGAAGTACTACCAAATCGCGCGCTGTTACCGCGATGAGGACTTCCGCGCAGACCGCCAGCCGGAATTCACCCAGCTGGACATCGAAGCCAGCTTCGTGGACCAGGACGACATCATTGCGCTGGGCGAAAACATCGTCAAGGCACTGTGGAAGCTGATCGACGTCGAGATCCCCACGCCCATCCAGCGGATCACCTACGCCGACGCCATGGCCCGCTACGGCTCGGACAAGCCCGACCTCCGCTTCGGCGTGGAACTGACCGAGCTCACCGGGTTCTTCAAAGACACGAACTTCGGCGTCTTTAAGGCTCCGTACGTGGGCGCCGTGGTAATGCCCGGCGGCGCCTCCCAGCCGCGCCGCACTTTGGACGGCTGGCAGGAATTCGCCAAGCAGCGCGGCCACAAGGGCCTTGCATACGTGCTGTTCAAGGAAGACGGCGAACTCGCCGGCCCGGTTGCCAAGAACCTGACCGACACAGAGCGCGCAGGCCTGGCCGATGCCGTCGGCGCCAAGCCCGGTGACTGCATCTTCTTCGCCGCAGGCGAGAAGTCCGCGGCCCGCGCCCTCCTCGGCGCCGCCCGCGTCGAAATTGGCCACCGCACCGGCCTGATCGACCCCAACGCCTGGGCCTTCTGCTGGGTAGTTGACGCTCCGATGTTCGAACCGGCAGCCGCAGCTGTCGCCTCCGGTGACGTCGCCGTCGGGGCCGGCAAGTGGACCGCTGTTCACCACGCCTTCACTTCGCCCAAGCCCGAGTTCCTGGAAACCTTCGACCAGGACCCGGAGTCGGCCCTGTCCTACGCGTACGACATCGTCTGCAACGGCAACGAAATCGGCGGCGGGTCCATCCGTATCCACGAACGCGACGTCCAGGAACGGGTCTTCGAACTGATGGGCCTGGACCGTGAAGACGCCCAGACCAAGTTCGGCTTCCTCCTGGAAGGCTTCAAGTACGGCGCCCCTCCGCATGGCGGCATCGCCTTCGGCTGGGACCGCGTGGTGGCTCTGCTGGCAGGTGTTGAGTCCATCCGCGACGTCATCGCCTTCCCGAAGACGGGCAACGGCTACGACCCCCTGACCGCGGCCCCTGCCCCGATCACCCCGCAGCAGCGCAAGGAAGCCGGCGTGGACTTCAAACCGGAAGCGAAACCTGCAGACGGCAAATAAGTCATCACCCGCTTGACCTGAAGGCTCTCCCGCCAGGGAGGGCCTTCAGGTTTATCAGCACAATTAGTCCGCAGACAGGAGTCCCCGTGGTCCAAGGTGTTCGTGGTACGGAAACCGGCGGCTTCGAAACGCTCATGGACGCGGCCTGGCCGGCCGTCGAGCGTTACGACACGGGGGAGTGGGTCCTCCGGGCTGCCGCAGGAGTCACCCAGCGGGCCAACTCGGTGTGGCCGCGGGAGGCTGCCGCAGAGCCCCAGGCTGCGCTGCGCGAGGCGGCCCAGTGGTACCGGCAGCGGCGGCTGCCCCTGATTTTCCAGGTAACGGACACGCCTGCCAATTCCGGACTGAACGCTTTGCTGGACCAGGAGGGCTTCATCCGCCAGTCGGAGACGCTCATCATGGCCCGGCCGGCCGGAGCCGCGCCCCTGCTTCCACGGTCCGCGAAGGTTGGCATCACGGACTGGCCAAGCAGGGAATGGCTGGGTCTCTGGTGGAGCGTTGACGGCCGCGGCGGCCAGGCGGAACAGGACACAGCGCGCACTATCCTTGCCGGTTGCCCATCGCTCTATGCGCTGGTGAGGGACGACGACGGCCTCCCGGCCGCCGTCGGGCGCCTCGCCCTGGTGGAGGGAACCGGCGGGATCTATTGCATGGCCACGTCCCCCTCGCGCCGCCGGCGGGGATACGCCTCGACGGTGCTGCAGGCGCTCCTGTCCGAAGGGACAGAACGCGGCCTGGACAGCTTCTGGCTGCTGGTGACCGCGGGGAACCATGGTGCCCGGCAGCTGTACAGCGAAGCCGGGTTCGAGGAGTCGGGCCGCTACCTCTACCGCCAGCAGCGGCCCAAGCGGGCGCTGACGGGCTGCTGACCTCAATCTCTCTGCGCCGTTTCGACGGTTCCCTGCCCAGTCGACGATCGGCAGCGCCGAACGCGCAGGGAACCGTCGAATTGGGCGGCGCGCGTCTGTTGATGGCCGGGGTTAAGCCGGTGGGTCGGTGACCTGGATCCGCACCGAGCACGCATCCGCTGCGGCCTTTTTCAGTACCGCCGCCTTGGGGTCCGGTGCGTCGAGGTAGGCCAGCCGCGGCAGGGCGGCGTAATGCTTCAAAGCCGGGTGCTCAAGGACGAAGCCCGCCAAAGCCCTGTCGCCACCGGGAACCACGTATTCGAAGGATTCTCCGCTGAACACCCGAAGCGCGTTCCCGGCAACCGTTTCCACGAGTGCATCCGCCTGGTTGGACCGGCGCCGGGCAAACCGCTGCTGGGACTGACCGCCTGCTGCGGACCGGGACTGCACGTAGGTGGAACCGACCTTCGAAGCCAGCACCAGTCCTTCGCTGACCACCGCAACACCGTAGCCTCCACGCCGGACCAGCAACAGGCCGAGCCGGCGGGGCTGGGACGCGAGGGAGGCGAGCCTTTCCAGGGCGTCCGCTCCGCGGCCCGGCCGGCCGTCGCCGGGCCACGGCGCCTGCAGGAGTGCTGTGGCGCCGTCGTCCGCCAGAAGGCGCAGGCCGTCGTCGTCATCGCGCACCTGGAATCCGCCGTGCCCCTCGCCGAACCTCTCCGCCCAGCCTTGAAGGCGGCTGCCCGTGACATAGGCGGTGCGGACAGAGGACGGTCGCGGCCCCCCGGCGGCGGCACGTGAGGACATGCAGGCATCCTTTCCCTGAAGGGCGGCAGCTTCCGGGCGGAAGCCCCCGGGTAACTGGAAGTAGCCTATCTATGTGGAAGATCTCTTCGGGCACGGGCCCGGCAATGATGATGACGACGGTCCCATTAACGCCGGCGGCGCCCCCGCCACCGGAAGCGCCAAGCAGCGCGGCCCGCTGGCGGTCCGGATGCGGCCCCGCACCCTCGATGAGGTGGTGGGCCAGCAGCACCTTCTGGGCCAGGGCTCCCCGCTGCGGCAACTGGCAGCGGGAGTGGACGCTGCCGGTCCCGCCGGACCCACCTCCCTGATCCTTTGGGGTCCTCCCGGGACGGGGAAAACCACCCTTGCCCACGTCATCGCCAGGGGACCGGGCCGAAAGTTCGTGGAACTGTCGGCCATCACCGCCGGGGTCAAGGACGTGCGGCGGGTGATGGACGACGCCCTGACCGCCCGCGACCTGTACAAAACCACCACTGTCCTGTTCCTCGACGAGATCCACCGCTTTAACAAGGCCCAGCAGGACGCCCTGTTGCCCGGCGTCGAAAACCGTTGGGTGGTCCTGGTGGCTGCCACCACAGAGAACCCTTCCTTTTCCGTGGTCTCGCCCCTGCTGTCCCGCTCCCTGCTGCTGACCCTCAAACCTTTGACCGAAGCCGACATCGAGGGGCTCCTTCAGCGCGCCGTTGCAGACTCCCGCGGGCTCGGCGGACAGGTGAAACTCGACGACGAATCCCTGGCGCACCTCGTCAGGCTCTCCGGCGGTGATGCCCGGCGGGCCCTGACAGCGCTTGAAGCTGCAGCCGGTGTGGCATTCGGCGATGCAGACGACGCCAGCGACGGCACGGTGAAGGTGGAACTGAAGCACACCGAGCGGGCCCTTGACGTGGCGGCCGTCCGCTATGACCGCGCAGGGGACCAGCACTATGACGTGGCCAGCGCCTTCATCAAGTCCATCCGTGGTTCGGACGTGGACGCCGCCCTGCATTACCTGGCGCGGATGCTCGAAGCGGGGGAGGACCCGCGGTTCGTCGCCCGCCGGATCGTCATCTCCGCGGCGGAGGATGTGGGAATGGCTGATCCCACTGCCCTGCAGACCGCGGTGGCCGCAGCCCAGGCCGTGCAGCTGATCGGAATGCCCGAGGGGCGGATCATCCTGGCCGAGGCGGTGGTGCACCTGGCTACAGCCCCCAAATCCAACGCCGCCTACATGGGGATCAACAAAGCCATTGCCGATGTCCGCGCCGGGCTGGGGAACGGCATCCCTGCCCACCTGCGGGACGCGCACTATCCGGGTTCCAAGCAGCTGGGCCACGGCCTTGGCTACAAGTACGCACACGACGCGCCCCACGGCGTGGCAGCACAGCAGTACCCGCCGGACGATCTGGTGGGGAAGGACTATTACCAGCCCACAACCAACGGTGCGGAGCGGGACATCGCGGTGCGGCTGGAGCGGCTGCGGAAGATCGTCCGGGGCAAGTAGGGCCGTGCTAGGATAGTACGTTGTCTGGCAAGGCGCGGACGCACAATCTCCCCAATTTCACGTTGAGAAGGTTATGCCTGCGCCCAGTAGCAAAAGGCAGCGGTTGGCCGATGCTCTCCATCGTGGAGGCCAGTAACACTGACACACCGCAGATATTGGAAGGACACAAGTGGCTAACAACACTCGTGCTCGCCGTCAGGCCCGCCTCTCGCGGTCCCTCGGCATCGCTCTGACCCCCAAGGCCGCCAAGTACATGGAGCGCCGCCCGTACGGCCCCGGTGAGCATGGCCGTGCCCGCAAGAAGCAGGACTCCGACTACGCCGTACGTCTGCGCGAAAAGCAGCGCCTGCGCGCCCAGTACGGCATCCGCGAAGCACAGATGACCCGTGCCTTCGAAGAGGCCCGCCGCACCAAGGGCCTGACCGGTGAAAACCTCATCGAACTGCTCGAAATGCGTCTTGACGCCCTGGTCCTGCGTGCCGGCTTCGCCCGCACCATCGCCCAGGCCCGCCAGCTGGTTGTGCACCGCCACATCATGGTTGACGGCATCCGCGTTGACCGCCCGTCGTTCCGCGTCGGCGAGGGCCAGCTGGTCCACGTCCACAGCCGCAGCGAAACCATGGCTCCGCTCCAGGTTGCAGCAGCCGGCGCCCACCGCGACGTCCTGCCCGCCGTCCCGGCATACCTGGACGTCAAGCTGGAAGCCCTGCAGGCACGCCTGGTCCGCCGTCCCAAGCGCTCCGAGGTCCCCGTGACCTGCGAAGAGCAGCTGGTCGTCGAATTCTACGCACGCTAAATCCAGGCAGCGTATACAAGGAAGCCCGTGGCAAGCGCCGCGGGCTTCTTTGTATGTAAGGTACTTGGGGGGACATCCGCGGAATGCGCTTTACGACGCGTCCGCCGGTGGGAACGAACCACAGAATTTCTAGGAGATGAACGTCTATGTCTGGTGGCGATATTGCCGGCCTGATCGCTGCCGGAGTGTTTGCGCTCCTGGTGCTGCTGCTTGCGGTGCCCATCCTGAAGCTGGGCAAAGTCCTGGACGAGGTCCGGACCACCATCAGGTCCCTCAGCGACGGCGCCACACCGCTGATGGACGAGGTCACGGCCACCGTGTCCACCACCAACCAGCAGCTGAAGAAGGTGGACGGCATTTCCTCCAACGTCTCCGACGCGTCGGCAAACCTCTCGGCACTGTCCTCGCTGGTTGCCGCCACCGTTGGCTCGCCGCTCATCAAAGTGGCAGCGTTCAGCTACGGCGTCCGCACCGCCCTGGCAAACCGCAAGAAACCCGCTGCCGGCCGCCGCAGCCGCTGAACACCGGAGAACCTAAAATGAAACGACTTGTCTGGATGGGAATCGGCGTGGCGATCGGAGTCATCGCGCTCCGCAAAGTCACGGAGGCACAGGCCAGCATGCAGTCCACACTGGGCCCGCAGGGCCTCAACCGGGCAGTAGGCCGGCTCGCCGACGGCGTCTACGACTTCGCCGATGCCATCCGCGACGGCATGCGTGAACGGGAAACGGACCTCCGCGCCGCCCTCGGGGTGGAGTCCGCAGAACTCGTCCGCCGCTGACCTGGCAACCGGCCAGGCCGCAGCCCGCACTCGGCCTGCCAGAACCAACCGGCAGTAGCCGTGCTCACGGAACTGCCAAGAGAACGAACTTCCACGCACACGTGTGGACCAAGAAGGGTAAGTAAACAGCTCATGAAGTCGCAGGAGATTACCAAACGCTGGGTGGACTTTTTTGTCAGTAAGGGCCACACCGCGGTTCCCTCCGCATCGCTGGTCTCCAGCGACCCCTCGCTGCTGTTCACGGTTGCCGGCATGGTTCCGTTCATTCCCTACCTCACCGCCCGCGAGGAACCGCCCTACTCCCGCGCCACCAGCGTGCAGAAGTGCATCCGCACGGGCGACATCGAGGAAGTGGGCAAAACCGCCCGTCACGGCACCTTCTTCCAGATGTGCGGAAACTTCTCCTTTGGCGACTACTTCAAGGAAGACGCCATCAAGTTCGCCTGGGAGCTGCTGACCAAGAGCGTGGACGACGGCGGCTACGGCCTCGCACCCGAACTGCTGTGGGTAACGGTCTACGAAGAAGACGACGAAGCCAAGGAACTGTGGCTGAAAAACACCGGTGTTCCGGCCGAACGCATCCAGAAGATGGGCAAGTCCGACAACTACTGGCACACCGGCCAGCCGGGCCCCGCAGGTCCCTGCTCCGAGATCTACTATGACCGCGGACCTGCCTACGGCATCGAGGGCGGCCCGCTGGCTGACGAGACCCGGTACATCGAAATCTGGAACCTCGTGTTCATGCAGTACCAGATCGAAAATGTCCGGTCCAAGGAGGACTTCGACGTTGTGGGCGAACTGCCCAAGCGCAACATCGATACGGGTCTGGGCATGGAACGCCTGGCCATGATCCTGCAGGGCGTCGAGAACATGTACGAGACCGACCAGGTCCGCCCCGTCATCGACAAGGCAGCCGAGCTCTCGGGCAAGGAGTACACCTCCGCTGAAACGCCTGACGACCCGCACCACACCGACGATGTGCGCATGCGCGTGGTGGGCGACCACATCCGCTCTGCACTGATGCTGATTTCCGACGGCGTGACCCCCTCCAACGAAGGCCGCGGCTACGTCCTGCGCCGTCTCATCCGCCGTGCTGTACGGTCCATGCGCCTCCTCGGCGTCGAACAGGCCTGCCTGCCGGACCTGCTGCCGGCCTCACGGGATGCCATGAAGGGCGTCTACCCAGTAGTGGAGACCGACTTCGCCCGCATCAGCCGCATCGCCTACGCCGAAGAAAAGGCGTTCCTGCGCACCATCGCCTCCGGAACCGCCCGGCTCGAGGACGCCGTCAAGGAATCCAAGGCCGCCAGCAAGCCCCTGTCCGGCGCCGACGCTTTCGCCCTGCACGATACCTACGGGTTCCCCATCGACCTGACGCTGGAAATGGCCGAGGAGGCCGGGCTCCAAGTGGACGAGGCAGCATTCCGCAGCCTCATGCAGGAGCAGCGCCAGCGCGCCCAGGCCGACGCCAAAGGCAAGAAGGGCGGCCACGCCGACCTCAGCGCCTTCCAGGAAATCCTCGCCCAGGGTGAGACCGTCTTCACCGGTTACACAGAGCTCGACGGCGAATCCCGCGTACGCGGCATCCTCACCGGAGGACAGCCGGTTCAGCAGGCATCCACGGGCGACGAAATTGAACTCGTACTCTCCGAGACCCCGTTCTATGCAGAAGCGGGCGGCCAAGCAGCCGACACCGGCCTGATCACCGGCGACGGGTTCGTCGTTGAGGTCCTCGATGTCCAGCGCCCGCTCAAGGGCCTGAGCGTCCACAAGGCCATCGTCCGCGAAGGCGAGATCGGGGCGGACTCACTGGTGCGTGCAGCCGTTGACCGCGAACGCCGCCACGCGGCCGAGCAGGCCCACACCGGCACGCACATCGTGCACGCCGCACTCCACCAGATCCTGGGCCCGGAAGCCACCCAGCGCGGGTCCTACAACAAGGCAGGCTACCTGCGCTTCGACTTCGCCTGGGGCGAGGGCCTGAGCACCGCCACCCGTTCGGAAATCGAAGAGGTCTCCAACCTCGCCATCCGGAACAACTACGCCGTGGAAACAAAGGTGATGGGACTGGCTGAAGCCAAGGCCCTTGGCGCCATGGCCCTGTTCGGTGAAAACTACGGCAGTGAGGTCCGCGTTGTGGAGATCGACGGCGCGTGGTCCCGAGAGCTTTGCGGCGGAACCCACGTGGCCAACACCTCGCTGATCGGCAGCCTCTCCCTCCTGGGCGAACAGTCGGTAGGCTCAGGAAACCGCCGTGTTGAGGCTTTCGTGGGCATGGAGGCGTTCCGCCACCTGGCCGCCGAGCGTGCCCTGGTGACGGAACTGACCGACCTGCTCAAGGTCCCGTCCGGTCAACTGGCTGACAGGATCGCCGCCACCCTTGCCAAGCTTAAGGCTACGGAGAAGGAGCTCGACAGGCTCCGCAAGGAGCAGCTGGCCGCTTCCGCCGCCCAGCTCGTCAACAGCGCCAGGGACGCCTCCGGAGTCAGCGTCATCGCGCACGACGCCGGGCAGGTCAGCGGTGCCGACGACCTCCGCGGCCTGGCGCTGGATCTGCGGAACCGCCTGGGTTTAGCGGCCGCCACGGTGGCAGTGGCCGGCGTCGCGAACGACCGCCCGATGATCCTGGTTGCCACCAATGAAGCCGCACGGGAAGCCGGCGTCAAGGCCGGTGCCCTGGTACGTCTCGCCGCAGGGATCCTCGGCGGCGGCGGCGGCGGCAAGGACGACGTTGCCCAGGGCGGCGGAACGGACGCTGCCAAGGTGGCCCCTGCCCTTGCAGCGGTCGTGGACGCCATTTCCGGGCGATAACCCACCCATGACCAATCCTTCCGCAGCCGGCGCCCCCCAGGGCATTAAACTGGGGGTCGACGTCGGTACCGTCCGGGTAGGCGTGGCCATCTGCGACCGCGATTCGATCCTGGCCACGCCGTACAAGACGCTGGACCGCAACGCCAGGAAAAACTCGGACGTGCGGGTCATCGCCAACCTGGTTGAGGAACTTGGCGCGGTACAGGTCATCGTTGGCCTGCCCCGGACCATGAAGGGTGAAGAGCACGCGTCCGCGAAAATGGCCACGGAGTACGCGGAGCTCCTGGCTGCAGAGCTTGGGTCACGGGCTTTGTCCGTGCCGGTGAACCTGGTGGATGAGCGCCTGAGCAGCGTTACAGCCCACCGGAACCTGCATGAAGCTGGCATGAGCAGCCGGAACCACCGTAAAGTAGTTGATCAGGTCGCGGCGGCAGGTATCCTTCAGCACGCCCTCGACATGCAAAAAGCCAGGGGAGCGGACGTCGGCCGACGCGTGGCGGCGCCCTCCCCTTTCGGGGACCCGGGGGTCAGCGAAGTGGATGATTCTGTCTGCGCCACCCCGGACACGGACCAATCTTCAAATGATGGAAGGCAACAGTGAGTCCTGCCAATATTGACGACGCTTCCGGCCCCTTGGACGCCGGGGGAGCGAGGCCGCTGACCCGCAAGGAACTCCGGGCGCTGGAAAAGACCTCTGACACCGGACTCCAGGCCGCCGTGCCCGAACAAGCCTACGAGACGGGGCAGGACGTTCCGGCGCTGCCATCCGGACCGCCGGCCGCCGCCGCACCACGGCTTCCTGCGGGCGCCCCGGCTCCGGGGGATCAGCCGCTCCCGGCCGCCCCGGAGGCGCCGCCGTCCATCCAAAACGTCCAACTCGACGACGCCCCTCACGACGACGATTCCATTTCCTATCCGGAGCCTGTCCTCGCCGGGCACAGGGACTCAGCGGAGGGGCATTACGACGACGACGCCCACTATGCCGAGGGACACTACTACCAGGAGGGCGTGCACCACGACGATGCCCTCCATCACGAAGGACGCTATGACCAGGGGCACTACGATGATGCGCACCACGCAGGGCACCACGAGTTCCTGCCCGCTGCGGCAGCGCCCGTAGTGGCCAAACCGTCCAAGAAGGTCCGCCGCCGCCGGAGATTGCTGGCGCTGTTCCTCACTCTTGCCGTTTTCGTCACGGCGGTCGCCGTCGGTGCGCAGTTCCTGAAGCCGCTGCTTGGCAGCGGCAAACCCAATGACTTCCCTGGCCCGGGTTCAGGCCAGGTCCTGGTGACGGTCGAGAACGGTGAAGGCACGCGTTCTGTTGCCAGCAAGCTGGAAGGTGAGCGCGTCGTCGCCAATTCCGACACCTTCCTCCAGGCGTTCAATGCATCGGGCGGTGTCCTGGCTCCAGGTGACTACACGTTCAAAACGGAAATGAAGAACACCGACGCCGTCAATGTCCTGCTCGGCAAGGACCAGGAGAAGGTAATTTACTTCGCCCTCAGTGCCGGCCTCCGTATCGGCGAGTCGCTGCAGGCGATTTCTGAAGGTTCCGGGATCTCCATCCAGGATCTCCAGGCCCTCAGCAACCAGCCGGCCCAGTTTGGCCTTCCCGCAACAGCCAAAAACCTGGAAGGGTATCTCGCCCCGGGCGAGCACCGTTATCCGCTTGGCACGCCGGCAAAGGACATCCTCCAATCGCTGGTCAAGGTCACCGTGGATGAACTGAAGTCCCAGGGCATCAACGATCCCGCCAAGCAGTATGAGGCAGTTATTGTCGCCAGCATCGTCCAGGCCGAGGGCGGCCAGGCCGAGTACGGCGACGTGGCCGGGGCCATCTACAACAGGCTCAAGCCCAACGATCAAACCAACGGCTTCCTGCAGGTGGACTCAGCCGTCACCTACGGCCTGGGAACCAAGAGCTACAACTTCACGGACGAGCAGCGCCAGGACAAGTCCAACCCGTACAACACTTACGCGAATCCGGGCCTTCCCCCCGGGCCGATCGGTTCTCCGGGTAAAACAGCCATTGACGCTGCCGCCAAGCCCAAGTCCAACGATTTCCTGTACTGGGTGACCATCAACCTGGACACGAAGGAAACGAAGTTCTCCCGGACGCTCGCTGAACACAACACCTACGTTGAGCAGTACAACGCCTGGTGCACGGCGAACGTCGGCCGCTGCACATGAGCCTGCGGGCAGCCGTCCTGGGCCACCCCATCAGCCACTCAAAGTCTCCGGCGCTGCATCACGCGGCGTACAGCAAGCTCGGCATCGGCATCAGCTACACGGCAATCGACGTCACTGAACAACTGCTGCCCTCGCTGATGCGGCAGCTCCGGGACCAGCCAGGCTGGCGCGGCCTCTCGGTCACCATGCCCTTGAAGGCGGCCATGGTCGGTGAGGTGGACGAAGTCCGCGGCGTTGCCCGGACCCTGGGAGTAGTGAACACCGTGGCCTTTGAGGAACACGGGACCGGTTCCCGGGCCGTCGGGTTCAATACGGACGTCACCGGCATCGTCAACGCCATCCGGCACGCGGGCGGCAAGACACCGGAGTCCCCCGTTATCCTCGGCGGGGGAGGGACTGCGGCCGCCGCTGTTGCAGCCCTTAGGGAACTTGGAGCCGGCTCCGCGAGGCTTTTTGTACGTGATCCGTTACGCACAGCAGAAGTCCGCGCCGCAGCAGAAAGCCTCGGCCTCGCACTGGAGGCCCGTCCCCTGGCGGAGGCGGCAGGAACAACAGCCGCCGCCGACGTCGTTATCTCAACCCTGCCGCCGCGCGCTGCGGACGGGCTGGCGGCAGAGATCGCGGCACTGAAGATGCCGACGCCGGGCATATTGCTGGACGTCGCCTACGACCCCTGGCCCAGCCGCGTTGCAGCTGTGTGGGCGGCCGGCGGCGGTGCGGTGGTGCCCGGCCTTGAAATGTTGCTGTACCAGGCGGTGGAACAGGTGCGCCTGTTCAGCCGGCTCGACGAGGAAGTTAACTCCTCTGTCATAGATGTGATGTGCGACTCAGTCGGCCTTCCCCGACGGGCGCTGTGACCGCCATACGTGGCAGGATGGAAAATATGTTGCGTTGGTTGACTGCCGGTGAATCCCATGGTCCGGCTCTGATGGGAATTATTGAAGGCGTCCCCGCCGGTGTGGAAATCACCAGTGGGCACATCGCTGATTCACTGGCCCGCCGCCGCCTTGGCTACGGACGCGGCGCGCGCATGAAGTTCGAACAGGACGTTGTGACCATCCTTGGCGGAGTCCGGCACGGGCGTACCCAGGGCGGCCCCGTGGCCATCCAGGTAGGCAACACCGAATGGCCCAAGTGGGAACAGATCATGTCCGCCGATCCCGTCGACGCCGGACTCCTTGCCGACCAGGCCCGCAACGCGCCGCTGACCCGCCCCCGCCCCGGGCATGCCGACTTCACCGGAATGCAGAAGTACGGCTTTGATGAAGCCCGCCCCGTCCTCGAGCGCGCCAGCGCCCGGGAAACTGCCACGCGCGTAGCAATGGGTACCGTCGCTGCGCAGTTCCTGAAGCACCTGGGCATTGAACTCGTCAGCCACACCGTCTCCATCGCGACCGTCACGGTGCCCGAAGGACGGCCCCTGCCGGTTCCCGCCGACGTGCTGGCCCTGGACTCCGATCCGCTGCGCTGCTTTGACCGGGAAACTTCCGATGCGATGGTGGCCGAGGTTGATGCCGCGCATAAGGAAGGCGAAACCCTGGGCGGCGTGGTTGAAGTCCTCGCCTACGGGCTTCCGCCGGGACTTGGAAGCTACGTGCACTGGGACCGCCGGCTCGACTCCCGGCTCGCTGCAGCCCTCATGGGCATCCAGGCCATCAAGGGCGTGGAGGTTGGTGACGGCTTCCTCACTGCCGCGCGCCGCGGTTCTGCTGCCCACGACGAAATCGTGCGCGATGCAGACGGACGCATTATCCGCACCAGCAACCGTGCCGGCGGCATCGAGGGCGGCATGAGCATTGGTGACGTGCTGCGCGTACGGGCCGCCATGAAGCCCATCGCCACCGTGCCGCGGGCCCTCAAGACCATTGACATCAGCACCGGTGAAGCCGCCAAGGCGCACCACCAGCGGTCCGACGTTTGTGCCGTCCCGGCCGCCGGCGTGGTTGCGGAAGCCATGGTGGCGCTGGTCCTGGCCGAGGCGGTCACCGAAAAGTTCGGCGGCGATTCGGTGACGGAGACCGCTCGGAACATCAAGGGCTACCTGGACAGCATCCCGGCGTCCCTGGACTCGATCGGCCAGTAAGTGCCCTCCAGCAACAAAACCGCCCCCACGGGCCCGGTGGTGCTCATCGGGCCCATGGCCGTCGGTAAATCCGCTATCGGGCGGCAACTGGCCGATCAGCTCGGTGCTCCGTTCGTGGACACCGACGCCGTCATCGTGGCGGCCCACGGATCCATCTCCGACATCTTCGCCGGACGCGGAGAGCACACGTTCCGCGAGATCGAAGCCAGGACAGTGGCCCACGCCGTCGAAGCAGCGGAAGGCACGGCCACAGTCATCTCCCTGGGTGGAGGTGCTGTCCTTGACTCCGGAACCCAACAGCTGCTCAACAGGTGCACTGTGGTGTACCTGGAATGCGACGCCAGCACAGTTGCCGGACGCATAGCCCGCAATTCGGGCAGGCCGCTGCTGGCGGGGGATGCGGTTGGCCGTTGGACGGCCGTGTTTGCCACCCGCAGGCCCGTCTACGAACGGCTGGCTGACATAACCCTGGACGTGCGCCACGGCTCGGTTTCCGAGCTGGGACGCCGGCTGGAAGCAGCACTGCGCGACTACGCAGCTGCCAAACAGGAAGTTGAAAAGTGAGCGTCGAATCAACAGTCATCAAAGTGACCGGCGAATCCGCCGGCAACAACTACGACGTCGTGGTGGGACGCGGACTGCTGGGTGACCTTCCCGGCCTGCTCGGCGAGCGTGTCCGCCGGGTCCTCGTCATTCACCCGCGTGCCCTGCGCCTCACCGGGGACACCGTCCGCGACGAACTGGCGGCAGCGGGTTTCACCTCACTCACGGCGGAAATCCCGGACGCCGAAGAAGGCAAGCACATCCAAGTGGCGGCCTTCTGCTGGCAGGTCCTGGGGCAGAACGATTTCACCCGGTCCGACGCGATCGTGGCCGTGGGGGGAGGCGCCGTCACGGACCTCGCCGGCTTCGTCGCCGCCACCTGGCTGCGCGGCATCAAGGTCATCCACATGCCCACCAGCCTGCTCGGCATGGTGGACGCCTCGGTGGGTGGAAAGACCGGCATCAACACCGCCGAAGGCAAGAACCTCGTGGGCGCCTTCCACCCGCCGGCAGCTGTGCTGGCGGACCTGGACACGCTGAATACCCTGCCGAAAAACGAGATCATCTCTGGAATGGCAGAGGTCATCAAGTGCGGCTTCATCGCGGACCCTGCGATCCTGGACCTCATCGAAAAGGAACCCGAAGCGGTGGTGGACCCGCAGTCAGCCGTCCTCCGGGAACTCATTGAGCGTGCTATCGCGGTCAAAGCCAAAGTTGTCTCGGAAGACCTCAAGGAATCGGGGCTGCGGGAAATCCTGAACTACGGGCACACGCTGGGGCACGCCATAGAGCTGGTGGAACGCTACTCCTGGCGTCACGGCGCCGCTGTGTCCGTGGGCATGATGTTCGCCGCCGAACTGGCCCGCAGCGTCGGGCGGCTCAGTGACGCCGACGCCGACCGGCACCGCACCATCCTCGACGGACTGGGACTGCCCGTCACTTACCGCCGGGACCGGTGGCAGGGCCTGCTGGACGGAATGCGCCGGGACAAGAAGTCCCGCGGCGACCTGCTGCGTTTTGTTGTTCTGGACGGCGTTGCCAAACCGGGGATCCTCGATGTGCCGGACACGTCACTGCTGTTCGCCGCGTACCAGGAGATTGCTTCCTGATGCACGGCCACATGGAAGGTACGGCAGAGTGGCCGGAGGCTGGCTTCCCGGGAATCCGCATCAATCCGGAAACGCTGCTGCCCCAGATCGTGAACCATGACGCGTGCCGTGAGGCCCTGGCGGTGTCTGCCGATCCGGCCGACCATATTTATGTCCTGCTGGTGGAAGGGCATTCCGCAGAGGCGGCGGAACTGCTGGCCGAAGCGCGGTTCAAGGATCCCGAGTCCTTCAAGCTGCGGGCTTTCGAAGCCGAGGTGCTCCGGGTTTCAAACCGGCTCGACCGCGCCGTGGAGCTGTTCCGTCAGCTGCTTGCCGAGGTGCAGGGGACGCCGCGGGAGGCGCTGGTACTGCAGTTCCTCGGCAAGACCCAGTACACCGCGGGGCAGACCTCGGCGGCGGTCGAGTCGTTCGCCCGCGCCCTGGACCTGCGTGTTGCGGAATCAGCGGACGCCGCCCTGATCTACTCATCCACGGTGGCGCTGCAGCGGGCCCGGGACGTCCTGGACCTGGCCTGCTGACCGCTTCCCCGGGCTTATCCCGGAAAGGGCCGCCGTTTAACCCGGTAGAATGGTTCTTGGATTTTTTTCGACGCCCCGATTTTTGACAAAAACGCGCCGGCACGCCGAGAGGCAGGCCCGCCCGGCATACAACGTCTGACAACGCGACCAGACATAGAAACCAGAGGAAACCAGTGGCAACCACTAACGACATCAAGAACGGAACGGTCCTGAAGCTCGAGGGCCAGCTCTGGAACATCATCGAATTCCAGCACGTCAAGCCGGGCAAGGGCGGCGCCTTTGTGCGTACGAAGATGCGCAACGTGATGTCCGGAAAGGTCGTGGACAAGACGTTCAACGCCGGGCTCAAGATCGAAACCGCCACCGTTGACCGCCGTGACTACCAGTACCTGTACCAGGACGGCGCCGACTTCGTGTTCATGGACACCTCGGACTACGACCAGATCACGGTTTCCGGGGCAACGGTGGGGGACGCCACCAACTTCATGCTCGAGAACCAGATGGTCAACATCGCCATTCACGAGGGCAACCCGCTGTACATCGAGCTGCCGCCGAGCGTCGTCCTCGAGATCACCTACACCGAGCCGGGCCTGCAGGGTGACCGCTCCTCTGCCGGCACCAAGCCCGCCACCCTGGAGACCGGCTACGAGATTCAGGTTCCGCTGTTTATCGAGAACAACACCAAGGTCAAGGTGGACACCCGTGACGGCAGCTACCTCGGCCGGGTCACCGACTAGTGAGCGCACGCGGTAAAGCCCGCAACAGGGCCCTGGATGTTCTTTTCGAAGCCGAGCAGCGCTCGGTTTCGGCCTTTGACGTGCTCCGGGCACGCCGTGAGAAGACCGACCAGATCGTCAACCCCTACACCCTGGAGATTGTGGAGGGCGTGGTGTCCCAGCAGGCCGCTATCGACGAGTTCCTCGAAACGTACTCACAGGGCTGGACCCTCGAGCGGATGCCGTCAGTGGACCGCATCATCCTGCGCATTGGCACGTGGGAGCTCCTCTACAACGACGACGTCCCCGACGGTGTGGCTGTGAGCGAGGCTGTGGCGCTGGCCAAGACGCTGTCCACCGATGAGTCACCGCAGTTCATCAACGGCCTCCTGGGCCGCCTGCAGCAGCTGAAGCCTTCTCTGCTCGCTTAGCTTGCAGAATCACTGGAGGGCTGGCCCCCGTGGGGGCCGGCCCTTCCAGCGTTTAATCAGCCGGCGACGGCGGCCCGCAGGGCCAGGACCCGCTGCAGCTGCCGGCGCTCCTCAGCCTGGTGCAGCTGCACGTCGCGGCCGCTGAGGATGCGCTGGCGGGTGTTGGCCAGCTGGGTCGCCGCCTTCAGGAACTCTTTCATCTGCCGCTTCCTGCCGTAGCTGCCCGCCCAGGTAAGGGCAGTTCTTCGCCCGCCCAGCGTGGCCAGGAGCTCCACCTCCGCGGGGGTGAACCAGCCGGCGGCGGAGTATTCGAGCAGGCGCTGGCGGGTCAGCCGTTTCTCCGCGACGCGCAGGAGGATGATGCCGGCTATGGCAAGGAAGAAAATGGGAACCTGGATCAGGATGTAATCCACCAGGAAGCCCTGGCCCATGCTGTTCCAGCGGTTGTGCAGGATCATGGCCGGCACCAGTCCCACGAAGAAGGCAGCCACCGAAGCGCCCGCGTGCCAGCGCCGGGCGGCGTAGCCCATGATGAGTCCGGTGGTGCCCGTGAAGATCGCATGGGCAAAGGGGGACATCACGCCGCGAAGGAAAAATACCTGGGCGAAATCGCTGGCCGGGTCTGCTGATTCCGCAATGGCCCTGCCGAAATACAGGATGTTCTCCGTGAACGCGAAGCCTCCCGCGATGGTGAACGCAAAGACCACCCCGTCCACCGGCCCGTCGAAGTGCTTCCTGGCCAGCAGGAGCAGAAGCAGCAGCCCCAGGGACTTGGCAAACTCCTCCACAATGGGCGCCTGCACCGTGGCCATGTAGGTCTGCAGGTCCGAGCCGTCGGATAACTGGAACCCCAGCACAAAAAACGGCTGGATCAGCAGTGTGACGGCAATGGATACCGCCGCGCCCCAGGTAAAAGCGAAGTACAGCAGCCGCTTCGGCTCGGGTTCCCACTTATCAATGACATACACAGCCAGAAGGACGACGGACAGGGGAATGAGCGAGGCCAGGAATCCCACCAGGAACCCGGCCGGGCCCGTGTTCGAGAGCAGGAACGGCACCACCAGGAACAGGCTGAGGAAGGCCAGGGCGCTGCCGCCGACGGTGAGTCCCACCAGCCCGCCGCTGCGTGTCCGGCCGGCCCGAACCACCGTTCCCTGGACCTGCGGCGGCACCACCGTATCCAGGGCGCGGCCCTGATGCCCCGGAGCAGGCCGGTAATTCTCCGGCTGCACATGACCCATCCAGCTCGGGTTGGCGTCGCGGGGGAGCGGGCCGCCCGCTCCACGGTACGGATGTTCGGGCGGCCCGGACGCAGGGTAGCGGGGATGCATCGACATAACCGAAAGCCTAGGTGGCCCGCGCCACGTGTCCAAGGATTCCCGGCACAAGTCCGCTGCAGTGTGACCATCAACGCGTCCGGCCGGCGCGGGCCCGGCCATGCGCCTGTGGTAATTTTGGAACGCACAAGATCCTTTTTTAATTCCGTCCTGTGAGGCGGGGAAAGGGGAGACGAGCGTTGACTTCTGTCACCAGCGCACCGGTTCCAGCCAGGGTAGTTCTCAGCCAGGCGGACATAGACCGGGCCCTCACTCGTATCGCCCATGAAATTCTCGAGGCCAACAAGGGTTCCCAGGACCTCGTTCTTCTTGGCATTCCCCGCCGCGGTTACCCGCTGGCTGCCAGGCTTGCCGAAAAAATTGCCGCCGCTGACCCAGGCGTGGACGCCGCGGCCATCGTCGGGCAACTGGACGTCACCATGTTCCGCGACGACCTCTCCCACCAGGGCACGCGCCCGCCGTATCCTACGAAGCTGCCGCGAACGGGCATCGACAACAAGGTGGTCGTCCTCATTGATGACGTCCTGTACTCGGGCCGCACCATCCGCGCCGCGCTCGACGCCCTGGTTGACCTGGGCCGGCCCCGCATCGTCCGGCTGGCAGTGCTGATAGACCGCGGCCACCGCGAGCTGCCCATCCGCGCAGACCATGTGGGCAAAAACCTCCCCACCTCATCCGCGGAAAAAGTCAGGGTCCGGCTCGAGGAAACCGACACCGCCCCGGGCGGCTCTCCGGTCAACGAAGTAGTGATCGAGGGCCGCTCGTGAAGCACCTGCTCTCCACCGAAAACCTCAGTCTCGCCAATGCCGTCCGCATCCTCGACACCGCGGAGGAAATGGCTGCCGTAGGGGACCGTGAAGTCAAGAAGCTCCCTGCCCTGCGCGGGCGTACCGTAGTCAACCTCTTTTTCGAAGACTCCACCCGCACCCGAATTTCCTTCGAAGCCGCCGCCAAGCGCCTCTCGGCAGACGTCATCAACTTCGCCGCCAAAGGCTCCTCGGTCTCCAAGGGGGAGTCCCTCAAGGACACAGCCCAGACACTGTCCGCGATGGGTGCGGACGCCGTCGTGATCCGGCACTGGGCCTCCGGCGCACCGCACCGGTTGGCCGCGACGGACTGGATCGACGCCGCCGTCATCAATGCCGGCGACGGCACCCACGAACACCCCACGCAGGCGCTGCTCGATGCCTTCACCATGCGGCGCCACTGGGCGCGCCTGTCCGGAACCGGCTCCGAGGGCGCAGACCTGAAGGGCATGCGCGTGGCCATTGCCGGTGATGTCCTGCACTCCCGCGTGGCCCGCTCCAACGTCTGGCTCCTGCGCACGCTCGGCGCCGACGTCACCCTGGTGGCGCCGCCCACCCTGCTGCCCATCGGCGTCGAAAAATGGCCCTGCAAGGTCAGCTACAACATGGACGAAACCATCGGGCAGGGCGTCGACGCAGTGATGATGCTCCGCGTGCAGGGCGAACGCATGAACGCTTCCTTCTTCCCCAGCACCCGTGAATACTCCCGCCGGTGGGGCTTCGACGACAATCGGCTGCGGGCGCTGGACGCACTGGGGATGAAGGACACCATCATCATGCATCCCGGCCCCATGAACCGGGGCCTGGAAATTTCGGCTGCAGCTGCCGATTCACCGCGCTCCACGGTCCTGGCCCAGGTCCGCAACGGTGTCTCCGTGCGCATGGCAGCCCTTTACCTGCTGCTGTCGGGGGATACCCGCGAACCAGCCGCTACCCCCGCCCTGGCCTATACCGGCACCCATTCCACCAAGGAGAGCAACTGATGGCAGGCAACACCGGAACCTATCTGATCCGCGGAGCCTCGATCCTTGGCGGCGCGCCGGCAGACCTGCTGATCCGCGACGGCGTTATTGCTGAAACCGGAACGGGTATGTCAGTTGACGGCGCAGACGTCATCGAGGCAGCCGGCCTGGTGGCACTGCCGGGCATGGTTGACGTCCACACCCACCTCCGCGAGCCAGGCCGCGAGGACGCCGAAACCGTCGAGACCGGAACCCGGGCTGCTGCGCTGGGCGGCTACACCGCCGTCCATGCCATGGCCAACAGCACTCCCGTTGCGGACACCGCCGGCGTGGTGGAACAGGTCTACAGCCTGGGCCTGAAGGCCGGCTGGGTTGATGTGCGCCCCGTGGGCGCCGTTACCGTGGGGCTGGCCGGCGGGCAGCTCGCCGAGCTCGGCGCCATGGCTGACTCCCGCGCCAGGGTCCGCATGTTCTCCGATGACGGCATCTGCGTCCATGATCCTGTCCTCATGCGCAGGGCGCTGGAATACGTCAAGGCGTTCGACGGCGTGGTTGCCCAGCACGCGCAGGAGCCGCGGCTCACCGCCGGCGCCCAAATGAACGAGGGCGAAGTGTCAGCCGTGCTGGGACTGGCCGGGTGGCCCGCAGTGGCCGAGGAAAGCATCATCGCCCGGGACGTGCTGCTGGCACAGCACGTCGGCTCGCGGCTGCACGTGTGCCACGTCTCCACCGCCGGTTCGGTGGAAATCATCCGCTGGGCCAAGGAACGCGGCATCAACGTCACGGCCGAGGTCACCCCGCACCACCTGCTGCTGACCGATGACCTGGTCCGCAGCTACGACCCCGTCTACAAGGTCAACCCGCCACTGCGTACCGACGCCGACGTCCAGGCCCTGCGGGCAGGCCTCGCGGACGGCACCATCGACGTCGTCGGCACCGACCACGCCCCGCACCCCAGCGAGCACAAGGAATGCGAGTGGGCGCAGGCAGCCATGGGCATGACCGGGCTGGAAACGGCCCTGTCCGTAGTGCAGCACACCATGATCGAGACCGGCCTGATCACATGGGCCGATTTCGCCCGGGTGACCTCTGCCGCAGCCGCAAAGATCGGCCGCCTTGAAGACCAGGGCCGGCCGCTTGAAGCTGGGGAACCTGCCAACATCATCCTGGTGGACCCGGCGGCGCGCTGGACGGTTGAGCCTTCGAAGATGGCCACCATGGGCCGGAACTCCCCGTTCAAGGGCATGGAACTTCCCGGCAAGGTGGTCGCCACCTTCTTCAAGGGACACCCCACCGTCCTCGACGGCGCCCTCAACACCCCCTACCCGCACGCCGCTTCCGTGGGCGCCGCCTGATGGACACCCAGCTGCTCTCGCTGGCCATCACGCTGGCCCTGATCGCCATCGCCTTCGTCCTCATCGGGCTGGGCTGGCGGAACCGCCTGAAGCGCCAGGCCGACGTCGAACAGTTGCCGTCGGTGCCCGAGGCACCGGGGGAGGCGCTCACCAGCGCCGAGGGGCAGTACGTCGCGTCCACCACCGGCGGCGACTGGCTGGACCGCATCGCAGTGCATGGGCTGGGCATCCGGACGAATGCAACCCTGGCGGTCTACCCGCACGGCGTCCTCTTAGACCGGGCAGGAGCGCCGGCGCTGTACATTCCCGCCGCGTCCCTCACCAGCGTACGGCTCGACAGCGGCATGGCCGGCAAGTTCGTGGAGAAGGACGGGCTCCTGGTCCTGTCATGGACCCACGGCAGCCACGAGCTGGACACCGGCTTCCGGACCCGCCTCGCCGGAGACAGGGACGTGTCTTTCGCAGCACTTCAGGAATTGATTTCTTCGGCCCCCGCGGCTGATGCCACTAGTGGAAAGTAAGACAGTGACAACAAACGCAACAGTATCCGCCCCAGTTTCCGTTCCTGAATCAGCTCCAGCGGCGCTGGTGCTCGAAGACGGCCGCATCTTCCGCGGGCGCAGCTACGGCGCCACCGGAACCGCCCTGGGCGAGGCAGTCTTCGCCACGGGCATGACCGGCTACCAGGAAACCATCACCGACCCGTCCTACGCCCGCCAGCTCGTGGTCCAGACGGCCCCCCACATCGGAAACACCGGTGTGAACAATGACGACGCCGAGTCACGCCGCATCTGGGTGGCCGGGTACATCGTGCGTGACGCGGCCCGCCGCCCTTCCAACTGGCGTTCCGAGCGTTCGCTGGACGAGGAGCTGGTGGAACAGGGCATCGTGGGCATTCAGGGCGTGGACACCCGCGCCATCACCCGCCACCTGCGCGAACACAAGACCATGCGCGCCGGCATCTTCTCCGGCGAAGCCGCGCAGGCCACTGATAAAGAGCTGGTGGACGCCGTGCTTGCCAGCGCCCCGATGGAGGGCGCACGGCTGGCTGAGGAAGTCAGCGTTGACCAGGCGTACGTGGTGGACCCGAAGGACCACGGCTGGGAAGGCGATGCCCGCTTCAGCATTGCCGCCGTCGATCTCGGCATCAAGGCCATGACCCCGGTGCGGTTCGCCGAACGCGGCGTCCGCGTCCACGTGCTCCCCGCCACCGCCACCCTGGAAGACGTCAAGGCCGTCAACCCGGACGGCTTCTTTATGTCCAACGGCCCCGGCGATCCCGCCACGGCAGATGCCCAGGTCAACCTCCTCCGCTCCGTCCTGGACGAAAAGCTGCCCTACTTCGGCATCTGCTTCGGCAACCAGATCCTGGGCCGGGCGCTGGGGTTCGGCACGTACAAGCTCCGCTACGGCCACCGCGGCATCAACCAGCCCGTGATGGACCGCCGCACCGGCAAGGTGGAAATCACCTCCCAGAACCACGGCTTCGCTGTTGATGCTCCACTGGACGGCGCCACCCAGGCCCCGGAGGAACGGTACGGCCGCGTCGAGGTCAGCCACGTCAGCCTGAACGACGACGTCGTGGAAGGCCTCGCGTGCCTGGACATCCCCGCTTTCTCCGTCCAGTACCACCCCGAAGCAGCAGCCGGCCCGCACGACGCCGCCTACCTGTTCGACCGCTTCATTGACCTGATGGAGGGCACCCGGGACGGCAGGACCGCCAACCTGTCCAAGGACCCGGTGGACTCTGCCCATCCCGCGCAAGCGGACAACAACAGCGCTGAACACAAAAACGACAACAAGACTGAGGACAAGAAGTAATGCCGAAACGTACAGATCTCAAAAGCGTCCTCGTCATTGGTTCGGGCCCGATCGTCATCGGCCAGGCCGCCGAGTTCGACTACTCCGGCACGCAGGCGCTGCGCGTCCTCAAGGAGGAGGGCCTGCGGGTCATCCTGGTCAACTCCAACCCGGCCACCATCATGACGGACCCCGAGTTCGCCGACGCCACCTACATCGAGCCCATCACCCCTGAGGTGGTGGAGAAGATCATCGCCAAGGAGCGCCCGGACGCCGTGCTGCCCACCTTGGGCGGACAGACGGCACTGAACACCGCCATCGCCCTGGACAAGAACGGCGTGCTCGAGAAGTACAACGTGGAGCTCATCGGCGCCAACATCGCGGCCATCGAACTCGGCGAGGACCGCGAGAAGTTCAAGGGCGTGGTGGAGCGCTGCGGCGCCGAGTCCGCACGCAGCCACATCATCCACAGCATGGACGAGGCCCTGAAGGCCGCCGACGACCTGGGCTACCCCATGGTGGTCCGGCCCTCCTTCACCATGGGCGGGCTGGGCTCGGGCCTGGCCTACACCGAGGACGACCTTCGCCGCATTGTGGGCCAGGGCCTGCAGTACAGCCCCACGTCCGAAGTGCTGCTCGAAGAGAGCATCCTCGGCTGGAAGGAATACGAGCTCGAGATGATGCGCGACAAAAACGACAACGTCGTGGTTGTCTGCTCCATTGAGAACTTCGACCCCGTAGGCGTCCACACCGGCGACTCCATCACCGTGGCGCCCGCCCTTACCCTCACTGACCGCGAATACCAGCGGCTGCGCGACATTTCCATCGCCGTCATCCGTGAAGTGGGCGTGGACACCGGCGGCTGCAACATCCAGTTCGCCATTGATCCCGCCACCGGCCGCGTCGTGGTCATCGAAATGAACCCCCGCGTGTCCCGCTCCTCGGCACTGGCTTCCAAGGCCACCGGCTTCGCCATCGCCAAGATCGCCACCAAGCTTTCCCTGGGCTACACGCTCGATGAAATCCCCAACGACATCACCCAGAAGACGCCCGCGTCCTTCGAACCGACGCTCGACTACGTTGTGGTGAAGGTCCCGCGCTTCGCGTTCGAGAAGTTCCCGGCAGCGGACAACACCCTGACCACCACCATGAAGTCGGTGGGCGAGGCCATGGCCATGGGCCGGAACTTCACCGAGGCCCTCCAGAAGGCGCTCCGGTCACTGGAGCAGAAGGGCTCCCAGCTGGACTTCAGCTCTGTCCCGGAATGGGAAGTTGCTGAGCTCATTGAAAAGGCGAAGCGCCCGACCACGGACCGGCTGCACCAGGTCCAGCGCGCCCTGCTGGGCGGCGCCAGCGTTGAGGACCTCTTCGAGGCCACCAAGATCGATCCCTGGTTCCTGGACCAGCTCCAGCTGCTCAACGAGATCTCCCGGGAAATCCGCCAGGCCGGTGCACTCACCGCAGACATGCTGCAGCGCGCCAAGCGCCACGGCTTCTCCGACGAGCAAATCGGTGCCCTGACGCACAACTCCGAAGCGGTGGTCCGTGGCGTCCGCCAGGCGCTGGGCATCCGTCCCGTCTACAAAACCGTTGACACCTGCGCCGCCGAATTCGCCGCGTACACGCCCTACCATTACTCGGCCTATGACCAGGAGGACGAGGTGGCGCTGCACTCCAAGCCGTCCATCCTGATCCTCGGCTCGGGCCCCAACCGCATCGGCCAGGGCATCGAGTTCGACTACTCCTGCGTCCACGCCTCCATGGCGCTGCGCAAGGCCGGCTACGAAACGGTGATGGTCAACTGCAACCCGGAGACCGTTTCCACTGACTACGACATCTCCACCCGCCTGTACTTCGAACCGCTGACGCTCGAAGACGTGCTTGAGGTCATCGCGGCCGAGGAACGCACCGGCGGCGTCATGGGCGTCTTCGTCCAGCTCGGCGGGCAGACCCCCCTCAAGCTGGCCCAGCAGCTGGCGGACGCGGGGGTTCCCATCCTCGGCACCTCCCCGGAGGCCATTGACCTTGCCGAGCACCGCGGCGCGTTCTCCCGGGTCCTGGACAAGGCCGGCCTGATTTCCCCGAAGAACGGCACAGCCGTGTCCTTCGAGGACGCCAAGAAGATCGCGGACGAAATCGGCTACCCTGTCCTGGTCCGCCCGTCCTACGTCCTGGGCGGCCGCGGCATGGAGATCGTCTACGACGAGCCCAACCTGTCCCGCTACATCGCCAACGCCACCGAGATCACCCCGGACCATCCGGTGCTGATCGACCGCTTCCTCGAGGACGCCGTCGAAATCGACGTCGATGCCCTCTTTGACGGCACGGACATGTACCTGGGCGGCATCATGGAGCACATCGAGGAAGCCGGCATCCACTCCGGCGACTCCGCCTGCGTCCTGCCGCCCATCACGCTGGGCGCCAACGTCCTGGAGCGTGTGCGCACGGCTACCCGTGCCATCGCCGAAGGCGTGGGTGTCCGCGGCCTCATCAACATCCAGTTCGCCCTGGCCTCGGACGTGCTGTACGTCCTCGAAGCCAACCCGCGGGCGTCCCGGACCGTGCCGTTCGTGTCCAAGGCCACCGGCGTGCAGATGGCGAAGGCGGCTGCCCTGATCGGCACCGGCGTCACCATCGGCCAGCTGCGCAGCGCCTACAAGATGCTGCCCGAGGCCGGCGACGGCTCCACCCTGCCCCTGGATGCCCCGGTGTCCGTCAAGGAGGCAGTCCTGCCGTTCAGCCGCTTCCGCACCCTGGAAGGCAAAGTGGTGGACTCCCTGCTCGGACCCGAAATGCGCTCCACCGGCGAAGTCATGGGCATCGACAAGCACTTCGATACGGCGTTCGCCAAGAGCCAGGCAGCGGCCAACAACGCGCTGCCCACCGAAGGCAAGATCTTCGTATCCGTGGCCAACCGCGACAAGCGTTCGGTAATCATGGGCGTCAAGCGCCTCTCGGACCTCGGTTTCGAGATCGTCTCCACAGGCGGGACCGCTGACGTGCTCCGCCGCAACGGCATCCAGGCCACTCCGGTCCGCAAGGTGGCAGAGGGCAGCAGCGCCGAAGGCGAAGGCACCATCGCCGACCTCGTGATCGCCGGTGAGATCGACATGGTCTTCAACACCCCCTCCGGCGGTGAAGCCCGCAGCGACGGCTACGAACTCCGCGCCGCCGCGACGTCCATCGGCATCCCCTGCATCACCACGGTGGCCGAATTCAACGCCGCCGTACAGGCCATTGAGGCGATGCGCACCTACGAATGGTCCGTCACCAGCCTGCAGGAGCACGCCGCGGCCCTGGGAGAATCCCAAAAGGCAGCGTCGCAGAAGGCGGCCCTGCAGAATGCCTGAGCAGGCCGCAGCATCCGCTGAAGCGCCAAGCCGGGAGTCCTTCGGTTCCCGGCTTGGCGCCGCAATGGCCGCCCGCGGTCCCCTGTGCGTGGGTATTGATCCCCACCCGGCCCTGCTGGCCGACTGGGGGCTTAACGACGACGTCGAGGGCCTTCGCGCCTTTTCCCTGACAGTCCTCGACGCCGTCGGTTCCCTCGCTGCCGCGGTGAAGCCGCAGGTGGCCCTGTACGAGCGCCACGGGTCAGCCGGTCTGGGTGTCCTCGAGGAACTCCTCGCTGTTTCCCGGGACGAAACGGTGCTTACCATCGCCGACGCAAAACGCGGGGACATCGGATCCACCATGGCGGCCTATGCCGATGCGTGGCTCCGGGACGGTTCGCCGCTGGCCGCTGACTCGGTGACGTTGAGCCCCTACCTTGGCTTCGAGTCGCTGCGTCCGGCCCTCGATCTGGCGGCCGCGACGGGACGTGGTGTTTTTGTCCTCGCCCTGACGTCCAACCCGGAGGGCGCGTCAGTCCAGCACGTCGGGGGAGCTGACTCGGTGGCACGCAGGATCGCCCTGGCAGCCGGGGGCGAAAACCGCCGTTACCCGGGTGGGCTTGGTTCGGTAGGGCTCGTGGTTGGGGCAACCGTCGGCTCGGCCCTCGCTGACCTCGACGTGGACCTTGCAGCCATGCGCGGGCCCATCCTGGCACCGGGCCTGGGAGCGCAGGGCGCTACGCCGGCCCATCTTCGCGCCACTTTTGGCAGTTCCTATCCCCAAGTGCTGGGAACGTCCAGCAGGGACATTCTTTCGGCGGGCCCGCAGCCGCGGGCGCTGCGGGAGGCGGCCCAGCGGACGCTTGACGGGTTGCTGGGCGAATAGCTCTGCTTTCCTGCTGATGCATTGATTCGGGCTGCACCAAAGGGTAGTTTCAGGACATGTCCAACGGCGGCCGCCGTGGACGTATCCACCCAGATCCGGGGGTGTCCACCATGGTGCTGCGACCCTTATCCGCATCGGAACGAAGTAATGCCCTGAACAAGGCGGCGGCAGCCAGGGCAACGCGCGCGGCGGCCAAGGAAAGCCTCAAGAACGGTGCCAGGTCCGCCGCCGACATCATCAATGCGGCCGTGGAGGATGAAGCCATGGCGCGGATGAAGGTATCGGAGCTGCTGGAGGCACTGCCGGGCGTTGGCAAAGTCAGGGCGGCCGCCATCATGAAGCAGCTGGGCATTGCCGCGTCCCGCAGGCTCCGCGGACTGGGCGTCCACCAGCGCCGGGCGCTGGTAGATTTTATAGACGAAAACTAGCGCGGATACCTCCGGCGCTTTCCCCGACCTCAGGCTCAAAGGAATACGTGCGTAATAAACCTGGACTGACAGTCCTCGCTGGTCCGACGGCTGTTGGCAAAGGCACCGTGTCCACCTTCATCCGGGACAACTACCCCGAGGTTTGGCTGTCCGTTTCGGCCACTACCCGGGCACCCCGGCCGGGGGAAGTTGACGGCGTCCACTACTTCTTCAAGTCAAAGGATGAGTTCGAACGGCTTGTGGCTGACGGCGAGCTCCTGGAATGGGCAGTAGTCCATGGACAGAACACCTACGGAACGCTGAAGAGCACCGTAAACCAGGCCATCGCCGAAGGCCGGTCCGTGCTGCTGGAGATCGATCTGCAGGGCGCCCGCCAGGTCAAGGCCGCAGTTCCGGACGCCCAGTTTGTCTTCCTCGCGCCGCCGAGCTGGGACGAAATGGTCCGCCGACTGGTAGGCCGGGGCACCGAAACACCCGAGGAACAGCAGCAACGGCTGGAAACCGCTAAACTGGAGCTTGCTGCTGAACCGGAGTTCGACCATACCGTCATCAATGACGACGTTCGCCGGGCAGCGGACGAGCTTGTTTCACTCATGGGGCTGACCCCGCATCCGCAAGGAACGCCGGAACGGTCAGCCCGCTAGAATTTTGGAGAATTCGTGTCCACGAACCTTGAAGGCATCATCAACCCGCCGATCGACTCGCTGCTTGAAGCAGCAGACTCCAAGTACGGCCTGGTGATCTTTGGTGCCAAGCGTGCTCGTCAGATCAACGCTTACTACGCCCAGCTGCACGAGGGCCTCTTCGAATACGTCGGCCCGCTGGTAGACACCAAGCTGAACGAAAAGTCGCTCTCGATCGCCCTGCGAGAGATCAACGAAGGCAAACTGGTTTCCACGCCGATCGAAGCTGCAGAGTAGTACCTGCCGCCTGACGTGCTGTTGACGGAGTTCACGTGCGCATAGTCCTCGGAGTCGGGGGAGGGATAGCCGCCTACAAGGTGGCATCGCTCCTCCGGCTTTTTACTGAAGCCGGCCATCACGTCACGGTGATCCCCACGGAAGCAGCCACCCGTTTTGTTGGCACCGCCACCTGGGAGGCCCTGTCCGGAAATCCGGTCAGCAACAGCGTTTTCGACGACGTCCATCAGGTCAACCACGTCCGCCTCGGCCATGAAGCCGATCTGGTGGTCATCGCCCCGGCCACAGCCGATCTCCTGGCCAAGGCAGCCACCGGCCAGGCCGGCGACCTCCTTACCAATACCCTGCTGATGGCCCACGGTCCGGTGCTGTTCGCTCCCGCCATGCACACCGAGATGTGGCAGCATGCTGCCACGCAGGCCAACGTGGAAACCCTGCGGGGCCGCGGAGTGGCCGTGCTGGAGCCGGCCACCGGCAGGTTGACGGGTTCTGACTCCGGTCCGGGCAGGCTGCCCGAGCCCGAAGTGATCTTCGATGCCGCCATGGCCTTGGTCCAGGGCGACTCTGACTACCAGCTGCCGCTGGCAGGCCGCACGGTCACCATCAGCGCAGGCGGAACCCGTGAACCCTTGGACCCGGTGCGGTTCCTGGGGAACCGGTCCTCCGGCAAGCAGGGTGTCGCGCTGGCCGTCGCCGCCCGGAATGCGGGCGCGACCGTCCGCCTGCTCGCAGCGCACATGGAAGTTCAGGCCCCTGCCGGAGTGGAAGTGGTGCCGGTGGAAACAGCCCTGCAGCTGCGCGCGGCGGCGCTGGCGGCTGCGGCCGATTCCGACGTCGTTATTATGTCCGCCGCAGTGGCCGACTTCCGCCCTGCCGAGGTCTCGGACACGAAAATCAAGAAGCGTGATGACAGCGCCGACCCCGTCATCACCCTGGTCCGCAACCCGGACATCCTGCACGAACTGGTGGAACTGCGGAACAGCGCCGGTCACGGGAAGAGGCAGCAGCTGATTGTTGGCTTCGCTGCGGAAACCGGCGACAGCCAGGGGGACGTGCTGGCCTATGCCGAAGCAAAGCTGGAGCGCAAAGGCTGCGATTTGCTGGTGCTGAACCACGTGGGTGCTGACAAGGTCTTCGGGCAGGACACGAATGCCGTTGTCATCCTGTCCCGGGCCGGTTCCGAGCCCCAGGAGGCGGCCGGAACCAAAACGGAAGTATCGGCGGCCATCATCAGCCGGATCGGCTTTGAACTGAATCACGTTTCGCCCCGCGCCTGACGTGTTCCCGCGCACGTTCGCTTAGTACAGGGACATCTGCTGCCGTCTCCTGCAGGGAGTACGGATCCCAACCAGTAAGGTAGTTGAGTGACTTTACCGCTGCACCTTCCCCCATCCCACGCGGCCACCCCGTCCGCGCTCCGGCTCTTCACCTCCGAGTCGGTCACCGAGGGCCACCCGGACAAGATCTGCGACCAGATTAGCGACGCCATCCTCGACGCGCTGCTGGACAAGGACCCGGAATCGCGTGTCGCGGTGGAAACCATGGCCACCACCGGCCTGGTCCACGTGGCCGGTGAGGTCACCACTGACGCCTACGTCGAAATCCCCCAGATCGTGCGCGAAACCATCCTGGGCATTGGGTACGATTCCTCGGCCAACGGATTCGACGGCGCCCGCTGCGGTGTGTCCGTATCCATCGGGCAGCAGTCCAACGACATCGCCGGGGGAGTCTTCAATTCCCTTGAGGCCCGCGAGGGACGCCAGGAAGACGATTACGACCTTCAGGGCGCCGGAGACCAGGGCCTGATGTTCGGTTACGCGAGCGACGAAACGCCTTCTTACATGCCGACGCCCATCTGGCTGGCGCACCGCCTCTCGGAGCGGCTCACCGAAGTCCGCAAGTCAGGGGAGTTGCCTTACCTCCGTCCCGACGGCAAGACCCAGGTCACCGTCGGTTATGACCGGGACCTGCCGGTCTCGGTGGAAACCGTGGTCATTTCCAGCCAGCATGCCGAGGGCGCAAGCCTGGAACAGCTCCGTGCGGACCTCGCCTCCATCGTCATCGAGCCGGTCCTGGCAGGTGCCAACCTGGACATTTCCCGCGCGGCGAACATCCTTAACCCCGCCGGCGAGTTTGTCATCGGCGGTCCCGTTGGAGACGCCGGCTTGACCGGGCGCAAGATCATCGTTGACACCTATGGCGGGATGGCCCGCCACGGTGGTGGTGCCTTCTCCGGCAAGGATCCGTCCAAGGTGGACCGCTCAGCTGCCTACGCCATGCGGTGGGTGGCCAAAAACGTTGTGGCCGCCGGGCTCGCAAAGCGCGCAGAGATCCAGATCGCCTACGCCATTGGCCAGGCGCGCCCCGTGGGCACCTACGTGGAGACGTTCGGAACCGAAACCGTGGACCCCGCCCGGATCAGCGCTGCCATCGCAGAGATTTTTGACTTGCGGCCCCGCGCCATCATCGACGCCCTGGACCTGAAGCGCCCCATCTACGCCAAAACGGCGGCCCACGGCCATTTCGGCCGGGACGATCCCGACTTCACCTGGGAGCGGCTGGACCGCGTGGATGACCTGAAGGCGTTCTTCAACGCCTAGTCCCTGTCGTCCAGTTCCTGCAGGGAATGCCGGTGCCGGTTGACATGTCAGTACCGGCTGGTCTACTGGCCACGTCCACCCGGTCATGCTGAATGGAGGTAGCCACCTTGGTTGCTGACGATTCCGCACAGCCGTTACTGGATCTCCCGGGAGCAGTGCAGCCGTCCCTGCTGCAGGGCTTCCCGTCCCGCAAACAGCAAACCGGCCCGCAGTTCGCTGCCCGCCTCCCGGTAGCCAGGGTGCTCGTGGAATCCTCCCTGCCCCATCTGGACCGGCCGTTTGATTACGGCGTTCCTGCCGCCCTCGATGAGGATGCGCAGCCCGGTGTCAGGGTCAAGGTCAAGTTTAACGGCCAGGACCTGGGCGGGTTCATCCTGGAACGGGTTGCCGGGTCCGACGCCGGCCACACCCTGCTGCCGCTGGCGAAAGTTGTTTCCCCGGTTCCCGTCCTGACGTCCGGGATCACCGAACTGGTCACCGCCGTCGCCGCCCGGTACGCCGGGACCATCAGCGATGTCCTCCGGGTTGCGGTTCCCCCGCGGGTGGCGCGCCTGGAGAAGACGTATCCCGCAACCGGGGAAACCCCTGGCGACGGGCCTGTTGAACATGCTGCGGCCGCGAAGGAGCCGGGCGCAGGAAATGCGTGGACCAGCTACCGCAACGGCTCCGCGTTCCTGCGCCACCTGACTGATGGCGGTTCACCGAGGGCCGTGTTGAATCCTCTGCAGGGTTACGGCACCGCCGGCTGGCCGCAGCTGTTGGCCCAGGCCGTTGCCGCTGTCTACGCCTCCGGCCGGGGTGCCGTGGTGGTGGTGCCGGACAACCGTGACCTGGACCGGCTTGAGGAGGCAGTTGCGGACCTGTTGCCGTCCTCTGCCGTCGCCCGCCTGACGGCAGAGGACGGGCCCACGCCGCGCTACCAGAATTTCCTGCGACTCCTTGCCGGAACCGCCCGGGTCGCTATCGGGACCCGGTCCGCCGCCTATGCTCCCGTCAAGGACCTGGGGCTCGCTGTTTGCTGGGACGACGGCGACGACCTCCACATCGAACAGCGCGCGCCCTACGCCCACGCCCGCGAAGTCCTGCTCCTGCGTACCGAACAGGCGGGAGCGGCATGCCTCCTGGCCGGGCACGCCCGCAGCACCGAGGTCCAACGGCTTGTCGAGACGGGCTGGGCCCTGCCTGTCGAAGCCGACCGTACGCTGGTCCGCAGCACCGTCCCGCGGGTGGTGAACACCGCGGACAGCTTCGAGCAGGAGCGGGATCCGCTGGCCAGGATCGCCCGCCTTCCCGGTGCTGCCTGGAGGGCGGCCAAGGAGGGCCTCGAACGGGGGCCCGTCCTTGTCCAGGTGGCCCGGGCCGGCTACGCGCCGTCGCTGGTGTGTGACAGGTGCCGGGAGCCGGCACGCTGTGGTGCCTGCCAGGGTCCCCTGGCCGTAGCCGGACCGAGTGGCACAAACGCCCTGCCCCAATGCCGGTGGTGCTCCACTCCTGACCCTAAGTGGCACTGCGCGCACTGCAACAGCCGGAAGCTGCGCAGGGGCGCAACCGGCGTGATTCGGACGGCTGAGGAGCTGGGCCGGGCATTTCCCGGCAAGACGGTCATCACGTCCTCGGGTGACCAGGTGAAGGCACACGTAACCAGCGGCAACGCCCTGGTAGTGGCTACGGTGGGGGCCGAGCCAATCGCGGAAAACGGATACGCCGCGGCCTTGCTGCTGGACGGTGACTCCCTGCTGCGCCGGGAAACCCTGCGGGCCGGTGAAGATACTGTGCGCCGTTGGTTCAACGCCGCTGCGCTGGTGCGTCCAGGGGCAGAGGGGGGCCTTGTAGTGGTTACCGCATCGGACACCGGCCCGGTGGGCGCGCTGCTCCGGTGGGATCCTGCAGGTTACGCCCGGCGTGAGCTCTCCCTGCGGGCTGAGCTGCAGCTTCCTCCAGCGGTGCGCATCGCCTCGGTCACGGGGCCTCGGGCCGCCGTCGAGCATTTCTCCGGCGCAGTGGCGGCGCAACTGGAACAATCCGGGGTCCTGCTCCGGACTGCAGGCCCTGCGCCGGTGATCCTCAGCGCTGCACCCTCCGCCCGCCGCTCCGCGGAGGATGTCCGGACCCTTCTGTTCTTCCCCTACGCCCAGGCCGCTGCGGTGACCCGCGTCCTGCGGGCCACCCGCGCCGCAACGGCCGCGAAGCGCGCCACCGAACCGGTGCAGGTGCGCCTGGACGGGGTTGACGTGCTCTAGCGGCTACCTGCGAAGGCCCTGCCCGCCGCGGCGCCGGGCCACGATCCCCTGGGCCACGTCCACCAGTTGGCGGGCCGATTCATCCCAGTTGAACTCCGCGGCACGGGCTGCAGAACGCCGCGAAATGTCCTCCCACCGCTCCGGGTCCTGCAGCTTCTTCACAGCGTCCGCGAACTGCAGGGGAGAGGCCGGATCGACGTAGCTCGCGGCGTCGCCGCCCACTTCGCGGAAGATGGGAATATCGCTGGCGATGACCGGCGTGCCCAGCGCCATGGCCTCCACCAGAGGCAGGCCGTACCCTTCGGCCCGTGAAAGGCTCACCAGTGCGGTGGCCGTTTTCAGGAGCGCGCTGTACTCCTCATCGGTGACGCCATTGCGGAAGACCACCCGGGCTCCCGGGGGAATGAGCTTCTCAAGTTCGGCCCGCCGCTGCGGGGTTATCCGGCTGAGCAGGTGCAGTGTAAAGCCGGGCAGTTCAGCCATGCCGGCCACCATGGTCTCCACGTTTTTGTACGGCATGAATGAGCCCATGTACACAAGGGAGGGCTCGGCGCCGGCTTCCGGTACGCGGGGCTCCTGCGCCGGTTGCGGTGCGTTGCTGATGATCCGGACGGGCCGGCGCGTGAGCCGGTACTTGGCCATCAGGGCCTCGGTGGTCCTGCTGATGGTGGCGACGACGTCGGCCCGGTTGAGGAGGAGCCGCTGCGGCCAGTACGCCTTGTGGTAAAGGCGCCAGAGCAACCGCACGGGGGCGGGCAGGAATCCCGGGGGTGCGGGGTGCTCATAATAGATGAGGTCGTGCAGGGTCAGGACCAGCCCGTACTTCCGGCCCCAGGTGCCCATCGTCTGCATAGGGCAGACCACCACGTCCGCGCCCAGCGGGTTGATCCTGCGGGCAACGAGAAGTTCCGCGGGGGACAGGGGGCTGTTGATCAGTGTGTATGGCACGTCCGGCAGCAGGGTGAGCTGGCGGATGTCGCAAATAAGCATGGAAACGTCGGCGATTTTCGACGTTGCCGCAATGAGGCTGGCTCCGTAGCGGCTGATGCCGTCGTGGTGGTCAGTCCGGGTGAAACGGGCGTCAATGACAATTTTCACGCGGGGTGGTCCTTCAGGAAGCTGCGGATGTAGCGGGCAGCCGGCTCCGGCGTTTCGTAGTGGATCAGGTGGCCGACGCCCGGGATGACCTGGAGTTCGCCGTCGGGCAACAGCGCGGCCAGCCGGTGCTGGTCCGGCAGCATGGCGATTTCGTCCTTCTCTCCCGCGATCAGCAGCACCGGTAGGGTCAGGCGCTTGGCCACCTCGGCCACGTGGCTGCTGACGGAGGCGGTAAAAGACTCGAGAAGGCTGTCCCGGCTGGCAAAGGCACTGAAGTAGGCGTGGTGCTGGCCGTGAATGAAGCGCCGAAGGTCCCGGTCGGCCGTTTTTGCCATGGTTTCACTCATTACCCGGACAATTGCAGGGCTGCGCAACAGGGCAAGCCCCAGCGGTCGGGGCAGGCGGGCCGAGAGCCGGTAATAGAGCACGGCCAGCCTGGTCATCACGCCTTTCGGTCCCTCCAGCGCCGGCGCGGCGATGGGGTTGACCAGGATCAGGGGATGCACCGTGCCCGGATTGGCTGCCACAAAATGCGCGGCAATAATCGAGCCGAAGGAATGCCCCAACAGAACGGTGTCCGCGCCCAGACCCAGGGCCGTCATGAATTCCGAAATGAACGCCCCGTAACCCCTTACGGTGTGGCCACCGGACCCGAACGCGTCTGAACTGCCAAAGCCGGGCAGGTCCGGCATGATGATCTTCATCTCCGGGAGCTGATCGGCCACCCGGAGGAGCCCATGGTGGTCGCCGCGGAACCCGTGGATCACCAGGATGGTCCGGGTTTCAGGGGTCACCAGCCCGGGTTCGTAGGTCCAGTAGGAAACCTTCCCGCCTCCGAGCTGCACTGAAGAGGCGCGGGTGCGGCCCGCCAGGTCCGGGCTGAAGAACGCGGGCGCGGGGGACTGCCCCGGAGATGTTGTTTTCATGCAGGTCCTAATTGACGTTGTCCGGGTGGGAACCAACCCGCTGTCCGCGGTCCAGTCCGGCGAGCGCATCCATGTCCCTGGCTGTGAGCTCAAAGTTGAAAACGTCCAGGTTTTCCCGGATGCGTGCCTCGGAACTTGCCTTGGGAATGGCAATGTTTCCCAGTTCCATGTGCCAGCGAAGAACAGTCTGCGCAGGGGTCCTGCCGTGTTCGACGGCGCAGGCCTGCACCACGGGGTCGGCCAGCACGCGGCCGCGGCCCAAGGGGCTCCACGCTTCCGTCCTGATACCGAGTCCGTCGTGAATCTTCCGCAGCTCGTGCTGCTGGAGCCACGGGTGCAGCTCGATCTGGTTTACGGCAGGGACTACCTCTGCCGTCTGCAGCAACCGGTCGAGGTGGGCAGGCTGGAAGTTGCTGACGCCGATGGCCCGCACTTTTCCCTCCCGGTAAAGCGTCTCCATGGCGCGGTAGGTTTCGGGAAACAGGCCGCGCCTTGGGCAGGGCCAGTGGATGAGGTACATGTCCACGTAGTCCAGGCCCAGGTTGACCATCGAGGTATCAAACGCACGCAGAGTTGCATCGTAGCCGTGGCGGTCGTTCCACACCTTGGTGGTAACAAAAATGTCCTCCCGGGCGGGCGCCGGGAAAAGTTCGCCGGAGCCGCCGCTGCCCGGCTGCGTTCCGAGCTGGGAGCTGATGCCCCGCGCCACGCCGGACTCGTTGCCGTACATGGCTGCGGTGTCGAAGTGGCGGTACCCGGAAGCGAGGGCCATGGCAACAAGTCCCGCCGCTTCGGATGGCGGCACCTTGTACAGGCCGTAGCCCAGCTGGTCGATCAGCACGCCGTTGTTCAGGCTCAGCCGCGGGGAGATCCTCATAGCCATGACTCTACCTACTCGCCACAGCAAGGCCCTCCAGGCCCACCAGGCGGCGTGCAGTGGCTTCGTCGAGGATCAGGTCCGTAGCCAGGCGCGCCGCAAGTGCGCCTTTCAGCCCGTTGATCTTGGAGACACCGGAAACCACGCAGATCCTGCGCCGGACCTGGCGAAGTGCGGCGAGGGCCGGCCCGGTGGACCTTTCGTTGAGCACGATCCCGTCCGAGGAGCCGTCGGCGCGGAAGAATACGGTTGCAACGTCCCCTACAACGTCGGAGATGGCCAGGGTGCGGAGGTCGGCCTCGTCCAGGTACCCGCCGGCGTAGACGTGGCTGGGGTAGTCCGCGTCCACGGATCCGACGCCGAAGATCGCGATGCTCATCTTCGCCTGGAGTTCAAGGATGCGCTGCACGCTGCGTTCATTCCACATTGCAGTCTTGGTACCGGCGTGGTCGAAAAACGCAGGAACCGGGAACTGTTCCACCCGCGCCCCGTAGGCACTGCCGAAGCGGCGCATGATGTCACTCGCGTAGGTGATGCCTGTTGTGTGCATATTTCCCGCGCCATTCAGTTGCACCACCACACTGTCATGGGTGATCTTCCTTGTCAGGTGCCTGCTCACGGCGCTGAGGGTGGATCCCCACGCGACCCCGATGATGGCATTGGAGTCCACCAGTGGACCGATGGTGCGGGCCGCCTGCATGGCCACCCGGTCCAGGGTCTCGGCCTCATTCAGTGTTTCCACGACCGGGACAACATGGGCGTCGACTCCGTACCGACGGCGGATCAGGCCTTCCAGCTCCGGACCGGTGTCCAGGGGGTTCCGGATCTGAACCTGCACCAGGCCCGAATCCCGGGCCGAGGACAACAGCCGTGAAACCGTGGAGCGGGACGTCCGCAATTCGCGGGCGATCGCGTCCATGGTGAGGTCCTGCAGGTAATACATTTGTGCAGCCCGAAGGGCGTCAGCGTGCCTGGATGGGTCCATGGTGACTCCGTTCTGCACGTTTGTGCATATAGCTTGACTCCATTTTCCATTACTCCAAAGAATAGACGAGAACGGTCAATCACTTAGCCGTGCCCACGTCAGACAACGCCCAAGGGAGTCGTTTTGGGACCCAAGGATTCATCCACCCGCGCCGCAGCACCAAAGCCGGGAGCGGAACGCCCATCGGTGCACAACCTGCGCCTCCGTCCGCATGCGAAAGTGCTGGTGGTGGGAGGTGGAATCAACGGCGTCGGAACCTTCCGGGATCTGGCCCTGCAGGGTGTAGACGTTGCGCTGGTGGAACGCGGCGACTTCTGCCAGGGGGCAAGCGGCGCATCCTCGCATATGATCCACGGCGGTATCCGTTATCTCGAAAACGGGGAGTTCCGGCTGGTCCGGGAGTCAGTGGTGGAGCGCAACCGGCTGTTGCGGATTGCACCGCACTACGTCAAGCCGCTGCAGACCACCATCCCCATCTTCAGTACTTTTACGGGCGTGCTGGCGGCGCCGTTCCGGTTCCTCACCCATAAGCAGGGAAAGCCTGCGGAGCGCGGCGCCTTCCTCATCAAACTCGGCCTCAGCCTGTATGACTCGTTTTCCCGCGACGGCGGTTCCGTGCCGCGCCACGAGTTCCGCGGCCGTGAACGTGCCCTCCAGGAACTGCCCCGCCTGCGTCCGGACGTCAAGTACACGGCCACCTACTTCGATGCTTCCGTGCACAACCCTGAGCGGCTCACGCTCGATGTCCTGCAGGACGGTGAGAAGGCCGGGCGCGCAGCCGGCCCCGGCACCCAGGGCAGCGCAGCGCGCGCCAGCAACTACCTGTCACTGAGATCCATGACCGGCGAACCTAACCGGGGCACGGGCAGAGGCAGCACCGTGCGGCTGCGGGATGAGCTGACCGGGGAGGAGTTCGACTTTACTGCTGACGTCATCGTCAACACCACGGGGGCGTGGGTGGACCGTACCAATGAAGCCATGGGCACAGCTTCCGCCTTCATGGGCGGCACCAAGGGCTCGCATGTCGTGCTCGACCATCCCGAACTCCTGGCCGCCTGCGGGGGACGTGAGATCTTCTTTGAGCACACCGACGGCCGGATCGTCCTCATCTATCCCATGGATGACCGCGTCCTTGTCGGGACTACGGACGTGGACGCCGACCTAAGCCAGGATGCCGTCTGCACGGACGAGGAAATCGAGTACTTCTTCGACCTTATCGGCCACGTCTTTCCCTCCATCGGGGTTACGCGCGAACAAGTTGTCTACACCTTCTCCGGGGTGCGGCCGCTGCCCCGGCATGACGAGACGCAGCCCGGGTTCGTTTCCCGGGACTACCGGATCGAGCGCCGGGAAACAGGCAGCAGCACCGCCGGTGCGGGCGCCGTCGTCCTGAGCCTCGTAGGCGGCAAGTGGACTACGTTCCGGGCGCTGGCCGAACACCTCACCAACGACGTCCTCGCCGAACTCGGCATGCAGCGGAAAACCTCAACGGCCCACCTACCCATCGGCGGCGGAGCAGACTTTCCCGCTGACGAGGCCGGCGTGCAGAAGTGGATCAAGGCCCACATGACGGCGGCCCGTGACGCGGACCGCACCGCCGGGTTGCTGACCCGGTACGGGACGCGGGCGGAATCCGTGATGGCGTACCTCGACGGCGGGCCGGACCGCCTGCTGCGTTCTACACGGGAACTGAGTGTCCGGGAATTGGAGTTCATGGCTGACCATGAACAGGTGGGGCACTTGGCGGACGTCCTGATCCGCCGTACTTCCCTGGCCTTCCGCGGCCTGGTGACGGGGGAACTGCTTAACGAGGTGGCGGACGTACTCGCCAATCCATTGAAGTGGGATCCTGCGGCACGGGCAGCCGAGATCCGGCACGCGCAGGATGTGCTGGAGCGGTTCCACCGCGTGGAAACACACAGCCTGGTCGCATAGGACAGGCTGGCCGGCCGGGACACGTCCCGGCATCACGGTCCTTCAACCCGCGAAGGACTGACAACAGAAAATAGAGGAGTCAAAGATGTCTCTTGGAATTGTTTTCCTTTCCGAAGTCTTCGGAACGGCGATGCTGACCCTGCTGGGTTGCGGTGTCGTCGCCAACGTTGCCCTGAGGGGAACCAAAGGCAACAGCGGCGGGTTCCTGATGGTGACCTGGGGATGGGGTGTTGCAGTATTCGCGGGTGTCTATGTGGCCGCGAAGTCGGGGGCACACCTGAACCCGGCTGTGACGCTGGGCCTGTTGGCCAATGGCGCTGAAGAGTACGCACCGGATGTCGCCGTCGATTTCGCCTCAACGCTGACTTACTTTGGCGGAGAACTGCTGGGCGCCTTCCTCGGGGCCGTGGTCTGCTGGCTCGCCTACAAGCAGCACTTCGACGCCGAAGAGGAACCGGCAAGCAAGCTGGGCGTGTTTTCCACGGGTCCGGCCATCCGTTCCAGTTCCTGGAATTTGGTGACTGAGATCATCGGTACCTTCGTCCTGGTCTTCGTCATCCTCACCTTCGGCGGTACGCCGTCCGGCCTCGGCCCGCTCGCCGTCGCACTGCTCGTCGTGGGCATCGGTGTCTCCCTCGGCGGCCCCACCGGCTACGCCATCAATCCCGCCCGCGACCTGGGCCCCCGGATCGCCCACGCCGTGCTGCCCATCCGGGGCAAGGGTTCCAGCGACTGGGGCTATTCCTGGATCCCCATCGTTGGTCCGCTGGTCGGCGGCGCCCTGGGCGGCCTGGTTGCCCGCGTCGTGCCGATCATCGCCACAGCAGCAGCTTGACCACTGACCTGAGCCATCCCACAAAACACCGCTAGAGACAAGGACGTCATCATGAGCCAGTATGTAATCGCCATCGACCAGGGAACCACCAGCACCCGCGCGATCGTTTTCGACCACAGCGGCAGCATCGTTTCCTCCGGCCAAATGGAGCACGAACAGATCTTCCCCAAGGCGGGGTGGGTGGAGCACAATCCCGCCGAAATTTGGAACAATACCCGCGAGGTCATCGCCTCGGCCCTCTCCAAGGCGAGCCTGACGCGACACGATATTGCCGCCGTCGGTATCACCAACCAGCGCGAAACCGCTGTGGTGTGGGACAAGACCACAGGCGAGGCCGTGTATAACGCCATCGTGTGGCAGGACACCCGCACCCAGGACATTGTGGACGAACTGTCACGGGACGGCGGAGCCGACCGCTTCAAGCAGAAGGTGGGCCTTCCGCTGGCCACCTACTTCTCCGGCACCAAGATCAAATGGATCCTGGATAACGTCGAAGGTGCCCGCCAGAGGGCCGAATCAGGTGACCTGGTGTTCGGCAACACCGATGCCTGGGTCCTGTGGAACCTCACCGGCGGGGTGGACGGCGGCGTCCACGTCACTGACGTCACCAATGCCTCGCGGACGCTGTTCATGGACCTGGACACCCTGCAGTGGGACGAGGAAATCCTGGGCATTTTCGGGGTTCCGCTGAGCATGATGCCGCAGATCAAATCCTCCTCGGAGGTCTACGGCACGGTCCACACCTCCCAGCTCCTCCGTGAGGTCCCGGTCGCAGGCATCCTCGGCGACCAGCAGGCAGCCACCTTCGGCCAGGCCGCCTTCCAGACCGGTGAAGCCAAAAACACCTACGGCACCGGCTGCTTCCTGATCTTCAACACGGGCGAGGAAATTGTCCACTCCAAGAACGGGCTGCTGACCACGGTGGGCTACAAGCTCGGCGACGCGGCGCCCCACTACGCACTGGAAGGCTCCATCGCCGTCACCGGTTCCCTGATTCAGTGGCTGCGGGACAACCTGGGAATGATCAGCAGCGCCCCGGAGGTGGAAACCCTGGCAGCCTCCGTAAAGGACAACGGCGGCGTTTACATTGTCCCGGCCTTCTCGGGGCTCTTCGCACCCTACTGGCGTTCCGACGCCCGCGGCGCGATTGTGGGCCTCACCCGCTTCGTCAACAAGAGCCACATTGCCCGGGCCGCGCTGGAAGCCACGGCGTTCCAGACGCGCGAAGTGCTCGATGCCGTGAACGCAGACTCCGGCGTTCCGCTCTCGGAGTTGAAGGTCGACGGCGGCATGGTGGCCAACGACGCGCTGATGCAGTTCCAGGCAGACATCCTTGGTGTTCCCGTGATCCGGCCCAAGGTCGTGGAGACCACGGCCCTGGGCGCTGCCTACGCTGCCGGCCTCGCCGTCGGCTTCTGGAAAGACCTCGGCGAACTGTCCTCCAACTGGTCCGAAGACAAGCGCTGGGAACCCCAGCTGGACCAGGCCGAACAGGACCGCCAGATGCGGCTCTGGAAGAAGGCAGTGACGAAGTCGATGGACTGGGTTGACGAGGACGTGCACTAGGTCCGTCACGACCTACCCCGAGGCGGCCCCTGGAATTCCGCAGGGGCCGCCTTCCTCGCGGAGTTAGGGCGGGCTCAGTCCCCGTGGAGTTCTACTGTGCCTGCGTTGCCGTCTACTGTTACCAATTGGCCGGTGAACAGGACCTGCGTGGCTGTTCCTGTTCCTACTACCGCCGGGATGCCGTACTCACGGGCTACCAGCGAGGCGTGGGCTGCGAGGTTGCCGCTGTCTGTTACGACGGCGGCAGCGTGGGCGAACAGAGGAGTCCATGCCGGGGCCGTTGCTCCCGCTACGAGCACCTCGCCTGGCTGGAATCCGGAAAAGTCACCGGGGTCCTTGACTACCCGGACGCGGCCCTTGGCCCGGCCGGGGCTCGCCGGGTGACCCACCAGCGTGCCCTGCGGAGGGTTTGGACTGCTGCGGGCCGTGTTGGCCATCCGGTCAAAAGTGTTGCCGAGCAGCGGCAGCTTGCCCAGCACCAGTGGAGCGGCCAGTTTCCGATGGCGGAGCCATTCCTCGCGGCGCCGCGCGACGGCTTCCTGCTGCGGTGGCGCATCGGGCCGCAGGTCCGGCCTGGTCAGGAAATAGATATCGTCTTGGCTGGTGATGACACCCGCCTGCTCCAGCCGGGTCCCGATTTCCGCGGCACAACGGCGCAGCAGCGGCCAGCCCAGGGTGAAGTCGCGGGCTTGTTCCTCCCGGAGCAGGGCATAGTGCTGGGCAACCTCCAGCAACATGTCGAACCGGCGCAGGCGGCGCGAACCCTGAAGTATGGAACGGCAGGTCTCCTCGGCGGCGCGCCGCGCGTCAGCTGCGGCAGCGGCACGGGCGGAGCCGTTGCCGGAGGGTGCAGATGGACCATGTTCTTCGCCTGCCGTCGGGTGGTACCAGTCGAGGCTGTAGACAGCATGGCCCGGCCTCGCCGGCAGCGCCGGGGCCAGGCCGCCCAGCAGCACCTGGTAGCTGAGGCCGTCGTGCAGTCCCTGCTCCTGCCGGGCGGCAACGGCGGGAGCAAGGTGCCGGCGCCAAAACCCGGCCAGCACCAGCTCCATCTTCCAGGCCGCCCCGCCGGTTGCGGCGAAGAACCACAGATATTGCCCTGCGGCGCGTGCTACTTGTTCAACGAGGCTGATCAGACCGTTCAGCGTTCCCGGAAGCGGGACATCCCGGTAGCCGTCAGCCAGCGCCCGGTACGCCGGGAGGTGTTGGTTTCGCCATTCCAGCTCAAGGTCCCGGAGTACCGTGCGGTCTGCGCCGGCCGGATCCACCATCGGGCGGATAACGGAGTTGAAAAAGTAGGGCAGCGAGCGGGGCGTGCCGCCAAAAATGAGGTGGGGGAGGGCCCGGGGTGTCGGCGGGGCCACGTAGTACCAGCCGTTGACCGCGGCGCTGCCCATCGGGACCCGAAGGCCCGCCGAGCGGAAGACGGCGTCGTTGTAGGCGGTGTCCATGCAGGGAATGATCCAGTCCATAAAAAGCGGTGTGACCGGTTCAGGCAGCCATTCCCCGAGCCGGAAGTTCCGCAGCCAGGCGCCCTTCCCCGGGGCGTCCCACATCACCGGCACGGGGACGGCTGTCATCGGCCGCGCCTGCAGGACCTGGACGCGGCCGGAACGGTCCATAGCCCACTCCACGTCCTGCGGGCAGCCGAAGTGCCGGGCGACCCGCCCGGCCAAAGCGGCAACCTTCGTCGCGCTTTCCCTCGTCAGCGCGGATCCTGACTCCGGCGCACCACTCCTGCGGGTGACCAGCCCGCCGCGGGCCCACCATTCTTCGCCATGCTCGGATCCTCCCACCAGATCTTCTCCGAGACCCCTGACGGCCAAGATCACGGTCTCGTCCCGTGCGCCGGTCAAGGGATTCGCAGTGAAGGCGACACCGGCGGCCGCGGCGTCCACCATCTGTTGAACGAGGACCGCCATGTTTCCGGCGCCGGTGCGGGCGGCTCCAGCGTCCGCAGCAGCGTTCGGCGGGACATCCGGGGCGGCGGCCGGCTGCTGGCGGAGCGATTCCTGGTACGCCCGGACACGTCCGGCATCCGCCGACCCGAAACAGCGGATGACTGCAACGGGAAGATCCGCCGCCGGCACGTTGAGGTAACTTTCATACATCCCGGCGTAGGAAGCGCCGGGCAGGTCTTCAGCCGCCGCCGAGGAGCGAACCGCGTACGGGCCGGGACCGGCGGCCCGGGCAGCGGCCAGCAACTGCCGGTCCCAGAGGCCCTGATTATCTTCCAAACGGGCAGTCAAAGCCCGTTGTGTCACGACGAAACCGGAGGGAACGGGAAACCCCGCAGATTTCAGCTCGGACAACGCGGCGGCCTTGCCGCCGGCGTCCTCCCGGGTCGGCGTGGAAGGTCCGCCAAGCGGCGGGAAGAGGCCGCCGGCAGGGTGACTGGCACTGAAGGCGGCACCAGCGTCATCGCCCAAGTTGTCAGCCAAGTCATCAGCCATGAGTCACCTGCCGGAACATACCCCGATTGCCCGGTTCCAGTGTAGTGAGGCACGGCGCCAACGGTACAGCGCAGCCGCTCACCGGCCTGGCCCCTTCGTGCGCTAAAGTGGTTTTATGCGTGCGATCCTCCTGCTTAGTTAGCCGCCCGGCATCCGAAACAGCGGATAACCGTGCGGCAGCCCCTCCATGGCGAGGGGCTTTTGTGTGTCCGGGCCTGTTTCCGGGCCGCACGCAGGAGGATCAGGCCGTTATGGCAGTACAGATGCCATAACAGAACAGAAGAGGGCAGCAGTGGGCGTTCAGCCGGAAACAGAGACCGGAACAGCAGCAGTGTCGGCGGAGGTGTCCGAGGAGGGCACGTACAGTTTTGCCGCCATGGAGGCCAAGTGGCCGCAGGTATGGGATGACCTTAAGGTCTTCACCCCTGTCGACGACGGGTCCCGGGAGCGGCGCTACGTGCTGGACATGTTCCCGTACCCGTCCGGCGACCTTCACATGGGGCACGCCGAAGCGTTTGCCATGGGCGACGTTGTCGCCCGCTACCTCCGCCAGCAGGGTTACGACGTCCTGCATCCGATCGGCTGGGACTCGTTTGGCCTGCCCGCCGAAAACGCGGCCATCAAACGCAACGCCCACCCCAGTGAGTGGACTTACGCCAACATCGACACCCAGGCGGCGTCCTTCAAGCGGTACGCCATCTCCGCCGACTGGTCGCGCCGGCTGCACACCTCGGACCCGGAGTATTACCGCTGGACCCAGTGGCTGTTCAAGCGCTTCTACGAGCGCGGCCTGGCGTACCGCAAGAATTCCCCGGTCAACTGGTGCCCCAAGGACCAGACCGTGCTCGCCAACGAGCAGGTTGTCAATGGCGCCTGCGAACGCTGCGGCACCACCGTCACCAAGAAGTCGCTGAACCAGTGGTACTTCAAGATCACCGATTACGCTGACCGGCTGCTCGATGACATGGATGAGCTGCGGGGCCACTGGCCCGAGCGGGTGCTTGCCATGCAACGGAACTGGATCGGCCGCTCCGAAGGAGCGCACGTCAGTTTCGTGATCGGGGCCGTCGGCGGCAAGCCCGCCAAGGACGTCACAGTTTTCACTACCCGCCCGGACACCCTGTACGGCGCAACCTTCTTCGTCGTCGCAGCGGACGCGCCCCTCGCCGTCGAACTGGTAACGGACGAGCACGCCGCCGCCCTGGACGACTACCGTGAGCAGGTCAAGGCGCTTACCGAAATCGAACGGCAATCCACCGAGCGTGAAAAGACCGGCGTTTTCACCGGCCGGTATGCCGTCAACCCGCTGAACGGGGAGAAGCTGCCGGTGTGGGCAGCCGACTACGTCCTGGCCGACTACGGCACCGGCGCCATCATGGCCGTGCCGGCCCACGACCAGCGCGACCTCGACTTTGCCCGGAAGTTCGGCCTCCCGGTACGGGCCGTCCTGGACACCGGCGAGGAAGACCCTGCAGTGTCCGGCACCGCCACCGCAGGCGAAGGCACCCTCATCAACTCCGGTGAGCTGGACGGACTGCCCAAGGCCGAGGCCATCCCGGCGGCAATAGCCATCCTTGAACGGCAGGGCACCGGAGAGAAGTTCGTCAACTTCCGGCTGCGCGACTGGCTGCTCAGCCGGCAGCGGTTCTGGGGAACCCCCATCCCGATCATCCACTGCCCGTCCTGCGGCGAGGTTCCCGTCCCTGATGAGCATCTGCCCGTCACCCTGCCGGCAGACCTGCGCGGCGAGGACCTGTCGCCGAAGGGCACATCGCCGCTGGCTGCCGCCGAGGCCTGGGTTAATGTCGAGTGCCCCAGCTGCCACGGCCCCGCCAAACGCGATACCGACACCATGGACACCTTCGTGGATTCGTCCTGGTACTTCCTGCGCTTTGTGTCCCCGGACTACACGGAGGGTCCCTTCGATCCGGCCAAGATCAACGACTGGATGCCGGTAGGGCAATACGTGGGCGGCGTGGAGCACGCCATCCTGCACCTGCTCTACGCCCGGTTCTTCACCAAGGTGATCCACGACCTGGGCATGATCGACGCCGACGAGCCGTTCAGCGCCCTGCTGAACCAGGGCCAGGTCCTGAACGGCGGCAAGGCCATGAGCAAGTCCCTTGGCAACGGCGTTGACCTCGGTGAGCAACTGGACAAGTACGGCGTCGACGCCGTCCGTCTCACCATGATCTTCGCCTCGCCTCCCGAGGACGACGTCGACTGGGCCGATGTTTCACCCTCCGGCTCTGCGAAGTTCCTGGCCCGGGCGTGGCGGCTGGCGCAGGACGTCACCAGCGAGCCCGGTTCCGACCCCGGCGCCGGGGACCGTGCGCTGCGGTCGGTTACGCACCGCACCATTGCGGACGCCGCCGCCCTGCTGGACAGCAACAAGTTCAACGTGGTGGTGGCCAAGCTGATGGAGCTGGTCAACGCAACGCGCAAATCCATAGATGCCGGCGCCGGAGGTTCTGACCCTGCAGTGCGGGAAGCTGCCGAGGCAGTTGCGGTGATCCTCAGCCTCTTCGCCCCGTACACCGCAGAGGACATGTGGAACGTCCTGGGTCACCCCGCCTCGGTGGCAAATGCGGGCTGGCCGGCGCACGACGAGTCCCTGCTGGTGCAGGACACCGTTACCGCCGTCGTCCAGGTCCAGGGCAAGGTCAGGGACAGGCTCGAGGTCTCGCCCGGTGTCTCCGAGAACCAGCTGCGTGAACTGGCGCTGGCATCGGAGAACGTCCAGCGCGCCCTCGACGGCCGCGGCATCCGCACCGTAATCGTCCGCGCCCCTAAACTGGTCAACATCGTCCCGGCGTAAGCCGGACCAGGCCGCCTGAAAGCCCCGGCGGCCTGCCGTGACTCAGGAGGGCCCTTTGCCCAACAGCGACGCCGCCGCCTGGCCCCGGATCCGGGCGCGCCTGCTGGCCCGCCGCCGGCAGGAGGCCTCTGCAACCCGGGCGGACGCCGTCGTGCGTACTGCCGTGGTGACCGACTCTGCCGCCGCGCTGCCGGCTGACTGGGCCGCCGGACTGACGGGTGATGGACGCCTCACTATCATTCCCATGCCCGTGATGGTGGGGGATGAGATCTACGGTGAAGGCGAAGACGACATCTCGGAAACCATCGCGCTGGCACTGGCCAGCGGGACTTCCGTGAAGACCTCCCGTCCATCGCCGGGACAGTTCGAGCAGGCTTACGCGGCGGCTCAGCGCAGGGGCTTTGAGTCGATAGTGTCCGTCCATATCTCCGCTGGCCTGTCCGGCACGGCAGATGCTGCCCGCCTTGCCGCCGGCAAGGTGGGCATCCCGGTGGAAGTGGTCGATTCCGGAACGGTAGGTATGGCCCTGGGGATGGCCGTCCAGGAAGCTGCCCGCGTTGCCGGGGAAGGCGCCGATGCGGTGGCAGCGGCCGCTGCTGCCACCAGCCAGGCGGCACGCACCAAGGTTTATTTTTATGTCCCGAGCCTGGAGCAGCTTCGCCGCGGAGGCCGGATCGGTGCAGCCGCGTTGCTGTGGGGCACCATGCTCGCCATCAAGCCCATTCTGGGGGTGGACGGCGGAAAGATCGTACCGCTGGAGAAGGTTCGGTCGGCCAGCCGGGCAGTTGCCCGGCTGGAGGAGATGGTGGCCGCGGACGCTTCTGCCCGCACTGCTGCGGACGTCCGTCTTGCCGTCCACCATTTCGGCAACCAGGCGGAGGCTGAGGGGCTTGCCAAAAGGCTTGAAGCCGCGTTGCCGCAGTGCCCTCCCGCCCAAATCAGTTCCCTCCCTGCCGTACTTGCCGCACATGCCGGGCTGGGCGTTCTCGCCGTCATCGTGGGCGACAACCCTGCCGCCGTCGACGCCGGCTGAGCACGTGCTTTCCACATAGCCTCCGCCTGCCCTGTCTCCCTGGCGCGGCCTGTCCCTAGGTTGGAGGTATGTCACGCCGAAATGCCGGAGCAGCGGAGGAACAGGCTCACCGCGTCAGGAGGCGGCTGAACGCCACCCTGGGTGGCGACTCCCCGGGGCTGCTGGCCGGTGACGACGGCGGGCCCTCCTTTGAATACCGGGGCCCGGGAGGAGCTGGCGGGGCATTAGGTGGCCGTGCCCTGCCCGGAGAAGAGCCTGAAGCCAGGGAGCTCACTGACATTGGCCCTGCCGTCCGCTGGCGCCTCAACTTTCGGCTGGCTGTGCTCCTGGGTGTCCTTGCAGTTGCCGCCGGTGCCTGGTTCTGGTGGCAGGCCGGGGCCGGCCGGCCGGAGGTTCTGCCGCTCGGCGGCGTCGCTTCCGGAACCGCCGCACCGGCGGCCGGGGACAGCTCCCCGGGCGAGGACGGCGGTGGCGGCAGCCGGGCCGGTCCCGAGCCAGCCCCGCAGGAAAGCGCACCGGAAAGCACAGTGGTGGTTCACGTAGCGGGATCAGTACTGCAGCCCGGAGTGGTGGAACTGCCCGCCGGCAGCCGCCTCTACGAAGCCATAGCCGCAGCCGGAGGGCCGGCCCCTGGAGCCGACCTCAACCGCCTTAACCTCGCCGTGGTGGTGGAAGACGGGCAAAAAATCCACGTCCCGCTGCACGGCGAACCTCTGCCGGCCGGTCCCGCGGAACCGGGGGAGCCGGCGGCCGGGGATGTTCCGGCCGGGAGCGCCGGAGCGCCGGCTGGATCGAAGGTCAATCTCAATACCGCCGGAGTGGATGAGCTGGATGGCCTGCCCAAAGTCGGCCCTGTTCTGGCGCAGCGAATCGTGGATTGGCGCAAGGAGCACGGTCCGTTCAAGGCGGTCGAGGACCTTGACGCCATTGATGGTGTCGGTCCAAGGATGCTTGAAGCATTGCTGCCCCTGGTGACCATATGAGACGAAGGCAAGATTTAATGATGAGGGCTACGGCACCGTGCCATGGGTAACGGGACAGGGGGAACCGGGGCGAGTCCCTGGAGCCACTACGTGGAGTCAGCAGTCCGCGGGCACGCGGCCGGCGGGCATGATGCGCGGCACGCTGATGCCTTCGGTCGGCGGCAGGCCAGGGCCTCGAAGGGGTTCCGGGCCGGCACGCCGGGGCAACCGCGGCAGGGGTGGCTGCGCCTGGCCGGTGGCGCCGGCGAAAGCCTCCCCACGTTCTGGATTTCCCGGTGGGCCCGGTTACGGGAGGGCAACCGGAAAGCACTGCAGGAGGCAGACACCGGCGGTGAGGTGTTCCGCCGCCGCACAGACCTCCGGCTGGCGCTGCCGGCGGCGCTCGTTTGGGCTGCCTCCGCTGCCGGGCTTTGGCTGCCCCCGATGGCACTGGGCGGCTTCTGCTGTGCACTGCTCGTGGTGGCGGGCCTGCTGCTGGGCCATGCCGCCAAATCCCGGGGCGGTTCGTCAGTTTACCGGGAAGGCGGGAATCAGGGCCGGCGCAGCTTCTCAACCACCACGGCGGTAGCCCTCCTCCTTGCGGGAACAACGGCTGCCCATTCAGCGGTGGCCGCCACTCAGCGCCACGAAGGTCCCCTCGCAGCCGCCGTCTTGTCCGGAAAGTCTGTGGTGGCGGTTGTGGAAGTGGCAGGAGCGCCCCGCGCCTTGACTGCCACCAACCAGGCTGGTCCACCTGCCCGCTGGTCGGTGCCGGTTTGGACCCGGGACATCAGTACCGGCGGCGTTGTGCTGCGGGCGCGGGCCCAGTTGGTGGTGGTGGGCGGGGGCGGCTGGGACGCAGTGGTGCCCGGCCAACTGGTCCGGACTACCGGAACGCTCCGCCCCGCCGATCCCGGACGGGAGGAGGCCGGCATCCTCACAGCGTCCTCGCGACCGGGGCTGCAGGTTGGCCCGCCCATCCTGCCGGGAGCTGCCAGGGAATTGAGGGAACGGTTCGTTTCCGCCGCCTCTTTCCTCGCCCCGGATCCGCGCGGCCTGCTTCCGGGAATGGTTACCGGGGATACCACAGCACTCGATGAAGGCCTGGACGCTGCAATGAAAAGCGTGGGCATGACCCACCTAACAGCTGTCAGCGGAGCCAACTGCAGCCTGGTTCTCGGGGCGCTGCTGCTGGTGTGCCGGCGGCTCCGCTTACCCCGGTTGCCTGCGGCCGTGCTGGCAGTGGCAGGCCTCGGGCTGTTCGTGCTGCTTGTTGGCCCCGATGCAAGTGTCCTGCGGGCAGCGCTCATGGGAGCCGTAGCGGTACTGTCCCTGGCCGGTGGCAGGTCGGGGCGTGGCCTGAGCTTCCTGAGCCTTGCCGTGATCGGCCTCCTGCTGATCGACCCCGGGTTGGGAACGAGTTTCGGGTTCCTCCTGTCCGTCCTGGCAACCCTGGGAATCATCGTCCTCGGCCAACGCATCGTGGAGTGGACTCCGGAGCCCGTTCCGCGCTGGGCCGCGGCTGCAGTGGCTGTTCCGTTGTCCGCGCAATTGCTCTGCGGACCAGTGATTGTGGTGCTGCAGCCCCAATTTTCCACCTACTCGCTGCTGGCCAACGTTATCGCGTCGCCGCTCGTGGCGCCCGTGACACTGCTGGGAACGGCTGCCGTGCCTTTGGTGGTGCTGGCCCCGTGGGCAGGAACCGTCCTGATCGCGTTGGCGGGTGCGTTCAGCGCGGGCGTGGCGGCGACAGCCAGGTTCACCTCCCAACTTCCGGGCGCAGCCCTTCCCTGGCCCGAGGGTGTGTCCGGCGTCTTGACCATGCTGTTCCTTTCGATGCTGACGATCGTGGCCGTCTGGGCGGCGGCCCGGCCGCACCGGCTCATTCGGTCTGTGGCGGACGCGCACCGGCGCGTTGTATCCCTGCTGGAAATGCTGGAACGGTACGCGGCCGGGGTGCTAAAGAGCCGCAGCCGGGAACCGCTGCGGCGGTCCGCTGCGCGGGTGCCGCAGAAGCGTGGCCCGGGCTTGGTTCGGGCCACGGGACATGGCAGGCTGGGATACTCCACAAAACTTTCCGGAAGGAAGCTCCGATGGCCGCTGCGCAGAAACGTGCAACCCGTTCGCCGGCATTGGCAGGGCCCACCTGGCGGGACGTAACGCCGGCCGCCGTCGTCCTGGTGAGCGGGCCTGAAGAGTACCTTGGCATCAGAGCAATGGACAGGGTTCGTGCAGAGGTGCGGGCAGCCGCTCCCGACGTTGAGGTCAGCCGCATCAACGCCACATCCTACGAGGCCGGGTCCTTGCTGATGCAGGTCAGCCCGTCGCTGTTTGGCGAAAGCAAGCTCATCGAAGTTGAGGCTGTCGAATCGATGAACGACGCCTTCCTGGCCGACGCCCTTGCCTACATCGGCCACCCGGAGCCGGACGCCGTCCTGGTATTGAGGCATGGCGGGGGAGTGCGGGGCAAGAAGTTGCTGGACGCCATCAAGAAGGGCGGCTGGCCGGTTGTGGACTGCCAGCCGCTTAAGAAGGACGCGGACAAGGTGGCCTTCGTCGCCTCGGAGTTCAAGACGTCCGGGCGGAGGATTGAACAGGAGGCGGTGCAGGCCCTGGTGAACGCCGTCGGGGCGAATCTCTCGGAACTGGCAGCAGCGTGCAGCCAGTTGATCGCGGATGCCGGCACGACAGTAACCACGGACATCGTCGACCGCTACTACGGCGGACGGATCGAGGCTACGGCCTTCAAGGTCGCCGATGCTGCCATGGCAGGAAACGGCCCGCTGGCATTGTCCACTCTCCGCCATGCCCTTGCAACGGGAGCCGATCCCGTTCCGCTGGTTGCCGCGCTGGCGGCAAAGCTGAGGACGGTGGCCCGCGTGGCCGGCGCTTCCGGCTCTTCGGCCCAAATAGCTGCAGACCTCGGAATGCAGCCCTGGCTGGTCGAACAGGCCCAGCGGGAGGTCCGGCGGTGGACGCCGGAAGGACTGGTCCGCTCCATCCAGGCCACTGCCGAAGCCGACGCCCAGGTCAAGGGGCTGTCCCGCGATCCGGTCTACGCCGTGGAACATGCGGTCACGGTGATCGCCATGTCCGTCCAGGGCCGGTAGTGGGTACCACCTCCAGCCGGTGGCCGCACAGGTGGGACTGCCGGTAGGCCTGCGCCAGGACGCAAGGCCGGGTACGGGCGGTTAAAGATGTGTGGCCGGTACCAACCGGTACCGGCCACAACCATCAGTTCAGGGAACTGGAAACCTTACAGTGCGTTGACCTTCTTGGAGATCGCCGACTTGCGGTTCGCTGCGTTGTTCTTGTGCAGAACACCCTTGCTGACAGCCTTGTCCAGCTTGCGGCTGGCAGCAACCAGGGCAGCAGCAGCTGCATCCTTGTCCGTGGACTCAACGGCGGTGTTGACGGCGCGGATGGCCGTCTTCAGCTCGGACTTGACTGCGTTGTTGCGCAGGCGTGCCTTCTCGTTGGTGAGGATGCGCTTCTTCTGGGACTTGATATTCGCCACGTGTGAACTCTCTTTTTAATGCGGAAATGGTCTAGAGGGCTTTCAGATTGGCCATTGACTGAGCGGCGTGGGGATACCTATGGCGGCCAACCATCAGTGGCCGTCGACCTGCACGGACACACAGCTATAAAGAATAGCAGGTCAGGAGCAGGGCTGGCCATTCGCGAAGCTAGTCGCAGCCGTGTCGCCGGCGGAGCCCTTCTGCCACTATTTCAAACTGAGCTCGGTCCAGTACAGCGCCTTCCCGCCGGATGCTCTCCGGCGGGAGCCGGACGATGCGGTCGAGCCGGGCTTCGCTGGGCCGGCCCTGCCTGTCCCAGGCGCCAGCCCCAATATCGATATAGTTTGCCGATGCCCCCGCGCCGCGGACCCGGTCCCTGCTGGTGAGCATAAGCCCGAGAAGGTGCCTTCCGCTGCGGCCCACCAGCAGCACAGGGCGGTCCTTACCGCGCGTGTGATCCTCTTCGTAAGGCACCCAGGCCCACACCACCTCACCCGGATCCGGTTCACCGTTCGGGTCCGGTGCGTACCGGACGGAGAACCGGCCCCGAAAGTCGCCCACATATTCACCGTTCCCGGAGGTGGCAGGCGAGGGAGCGCGGCGGGCCGGGCCCGCCGGTGCGGTCCTTCCCGTCTTCTGCAGGACACGCAATCCGGCTTTGACGGCGTTTGCCAGGGAGCGGAAGTCGATAGCCATTCAGCAACCCTAGCGCCGGCCGCCGCGGCGGGCAGGGAACATCACGGCGCCGATGATGCAGTGCCAAAGGCCGGGACGTGGGACACTTGAGGTTCCAGATGTGCGGAGAGTCCGCAGGGTGCCCTCGGTGCGTCCTGGCGGCGGCCGCGTGAATGCCAACAGTAAGGACCCTGCGTGTCTCCCATGGCCCGCACCGCCCCGGTGCCCGCCGCGACAGATCCGGCCATCATTCGGAACTTCTGCATCATCGCGCATATTGACCACGGCAAGTCCACGCTGGCCGACCGCATGCTGCAGTTGACCGGCGTCGTGAAGCCCCGCGACATGAAGGCCCAGTACCTGGACCGCATGGACATCGAACGTGAGCGCGGCATCACCATCAAGTCCCAGGCGGTCCGGATGCCGTGGGAACTGGAGGGAAGCAGCTACGCGCTGAACATGATCGACACTCCGGGCCACGTGGACTTCACGTACGAGGTTTCCCGCTCTCTAGCGGCCTGCGAAGGAGCCATCCTCCTGGTCGACGCGGCGCAGGGCATCGAGGCGCAAACCCTCGCCAACCTCTACCTGGCCATGGAAAACAACCTCACGATCATCCCGGTCCTGAACAAGATTGACCTTCCGGCCGCCCAGCCTGAAAAGTACGCGGCGGAGCTGGCCAGCCTCATCGGCGGCGACCCGGAGGATGTCCTGCGTGTTTCCGGAAAGACCGGGATGGGCGTCGAAGCGCTGCTCGATAAGATCGTCCGTGATCTTCCAGCCCCGGTGGGAGACGCAAATGCTCCCGCCCGCGCCATGATCTTCGACTCGGTATATGACACCTACCGCGGTGTCGTCACTTACGTCCGCGTGGTGGACGGGATGCTGCACCCCCGTGAACGCATCCAGATGATGTCCACCCGGGCCACCCACGAACTCCTGGAGATCGGGGTTAGCTCCCCGGAACCAACCCCGTCGAAGGGTCTGGGCGTCGGCGAAGTGGGTTACCTTATCACCGGCGTAAAAGATGTCCGCCTGTCCAAGGTGGGCGACACCGTCACCAACCTTGCGAAGCCGGCTGCCGATTCGCTCCCCGGCTACGCCGATGCCAAGCCCATGGTCTTCTCCGGTCTGTATCCGCTGGACGGCACGGATTACCCGGTGCTGCGCGACGCACTCGAGAAGCTGATGCTTAACGATGCCGCCCTGGTATACGAGCCGGAAACCTCCGCAGCCCTGGGCTTCGGCTTCCGCGTGGGTTTCCTTGGACTGCTCCACCTTGAAATCACGCGCGAGCGGCTCGAACGCGAGTACAACCTGGACCTGATCTCCACAGCTCCGAACGTGGAATATGAGGTAACGCTGGAGGACAAGAAGGTTATCCACGTTACCAACCCCAGCGAATACCCCTCCGGCAAAATTTCCGAAGTCCGGGAGCCAATGGTGTCCGCCACCATCCTGGCGCCGAACGAGTTCGTCGGCGCCATCATGGAGCTGTGCCAGAGCCGGCGCGGCGTGATGGGCGGCATGGACTACCTGTCCGAGGACAGGGTTGAGATCCGGTACCGGCTGCCGCTGGCCGAGATCGTGTTCGACTTCTTCGACATCCTCAAGTCCAAGACCCGGGGCTATGGTTCGCTTGACTGGAAGGCCGACGGTGACCAGGTGGCCGACCTCGTGAAGGTGGACATCATGCTCCAGGGCGAGCAGGTGGATGCCTTCTCCGCCATCACACACCGCGACAAGGCGTACGCCTACGGCGTCATGATGACCACCAAGCTGCGCGAACTCATTCCGCGCCAGCAGTTTGAGGTGCCCATCCAGGCCGCCATCGGCTCAAGGATCATCGCGCGCGAAAGCATCCGCGCTATCCGCAAGGACGTGCTGGCCAAGTGCTACGGCGGTGACATCTCGCGCAAGCGCAAACTGCTGGAAAAGCAGAAAGAAGGCAAGAAGCGCATGAAGATGGTGGGCCGGGTCGAGGTCCCCCAGGAAGCATTCATCGCCGCGCTGACCACCGACGAGTCCAAGGACAAGGCCAAAAAGTAGTGAACACCGCGTCCGGCAACACCGGAGGCCCCTGCAATGCCTAGCACCCTTCCCCTCGGCGACCCCGCGCCGTCGGACGGCCTGCTGCCTGCCCAGGCAGCGGACGGTTCGGCGGAGCGGGCGTTCGGCCTGTACGTGCACATCCCGTTCTGCGCTGTGCGCTGCGGATACTGCGACTTCAACACCTATACCGCCACGGAACTCGGCGGCGGCGCCTCCCAGGATGCGTATGCGGGCACGGCCGCCTCTGAGGTGTCGATGGCGGCCCGGGTGCTGGCCCAATCCGGCCTGCCTCCCCGGAAGCTGAGCACGGTGTTCTTCGGAGGGGGCACGCCCACCCTGCTCCCCGCAGAGGATCTTGCCCTGATCCTCCGCCGCGCCATAGACCACTGGGGAATTGAAGACGACGCCGAGGTCACCACGGAGGCGAACCCCGATTCGGTCACGCCGGAATCCCTCGCCATCCTCAAGGAGGCCGGCTTCACCCGGATCTCCTTCGGCATGCAGTCCGCCGTTCCGCACGTCCTCAAGGTGCTGGACCGCACGCACTCGCCCGCCAGGGTCCCGCAGGTGGTCCAGTGGGCCCGCGAGGCCGGGCTCGCCGTCAGCCTGGACCTGATCTACGGAACGCCGGGGGAGTCGCTGGCGGACTGGAGGTGCTCCCTGGAGACAGCACTGTCCTACGGGCCCGACCACATCAGCGCCTACGCGCTGATCGTGGAGGACGGCACCAAGCTCGCTGCCCAGATCCGCCGCGGTGAGGTACCGGGAATCGACGACGACGACCACGCCGACAAGTATGAGCTCGCCGACCAGCTGATCACCGAAGCCGGCCTCGGCTGGTACGAGGTCAGCAACTGGGCCCGCACCCCGGAGCAGGCCTGCCGGCACAACCTGGCCTACTGGCGCGGTGATGACTGGTGGGGGATCGGACCCGGCGCGCATTCGCACGTGGGCGGAGTCCGCTGGTGGAACGTCAAGCATCCCGCCGCGTATGCAGGCCGTCTGGCGCAGGGTCTTTCGCCTGCCGCCGGCAGGGAAACGCTTGACCCGGAAACGCGGAACGTGGAACGGGTGATGCTCGAGGCCCGCCTGCAGGCCGGCCTGGAGGTTTCTGCCCTCGGTGCCGAAGGCCGCCACCAGGTCGCGGGCCTGATCGCTGACGGCCTGGTGGAGCCGGCCGCAGCCTTCCGGGGACGCCTCGTCCTCACCCTCAAGGGCAGGCTGCTGGCCGACGCGGTGGTCCGCCGCGTACTGCCTGGCTGATGCGCGGCCTCCCGCAGTCCGGGGTTAAGCCTATGATGTGCACAGCAACGAAGAGTCTGGGGGAGGACGTGGGAAGCAAGAGGGCAATTTTGCTCGTGCCGGACCGGGAGGAATGGGAAAGCCAGTTCAGACGGTACGCGCAAAGGCGTAAGCGCGTGGGGGCCTGGATAGGGATTGCGTTCGGTGGACCGCTTTTGGCAGGATCTCTCTACTTAACCGGGCTGCTCTACCCTCTGCTCCGGGGAGACATCGCGGCCGGCCACCCCAGCTTCGACTCCTACAGGACTGCAGCGGCCACCGCTCTCCTCGTTGTTGTTGCGGCTTTAGTGCTTTACGCGGGGTCCAGCGTCATGTTCAGCCGCTGGCTCAGGAAAACCCACGTACTTCTGGGCTTCAACCCCGATGGTTCCTTCGCGGAAGTCCGCTGTGCCCTCACTCCCGACAGTACGAACGCCTAATCCGCAGGACGGCCGCCCAGGGACGTGATGGTACGGGTGGAACTGTCCCAAAGACGGGCCTCGACGCACTGACCCTCAGTCCTGGCCGCCAGGGCATCCAGGGCCGCCCCGAGCCGGTGCCCGGGGATCCTGCGGGCAAGGGTGACGTGCGGCGTCCAGGCATTCGGAAGGGTGTTTTCGTAGGCGCCGGTACACCGCTGATGCAGCCGGGCGTGAAGTTGGAGTAGATCCGCCGCCGGCACCACCAGGCGCGCCAGAACGTATTTGCCGGCCCCGGCAGGAAAGATCACCAGGCCTGAAAACCTGATACTGAACGGCAGCCCGCTCCACAGGTCATTGATGTCCGGCCCAACATCGGGCAGGTTGCCTGCGGCCAGTGTGATGTGTGGCCTGTTGCTGGGGGAGGTGTGCGAGGCGAGGCTCGGCAGGCCGGCTTCCGAGAGCGTGGCCCAATCAGTCCTGATGCAAGAATCCGTGGATTCCCCGAAGGTCAACTCGACGCTGCGCATTTCCCCATCATGCCTGACGGACGCAGATGCTATGGCTTTTACTCTGGCGCAGAGCCCGGTTGCGTTATTTGATCCAGCGCAGGTTGTACGGGTAGCGGTGCGGCTGGCCGCGGTTGACATGGATTCCGGCAGCCACCGAAAAGCAGGTCAGACCAATCCAGATCAGGGTGGCGATAACGGCAAAAATGTTGCCGATCACCGGCACGAAGACCAGGATGTTGGCAACCACTGCGGCGATGGTGGGCGGCAGGCTGAAGTTCAGCGCCTCCTTTGACTCCTGCGCAGTGAACGGGCCGCGGTCACGGAAGATCAGGTAGATCAGGAGCGAAGGAACGCAGCCCAAGATGCCGCCGAAGTGGGCCAGCGTGGCCCACTGGCGGTCTTCGCTGGCTGTCAGGGGCAGGGCATTCGCCGGAACGCCGTGGTACTCCGAACGGGCCTGGCCCATTGGGCTGTCCCTGTGATCGCGTGCATTTTCTGCCACAGTCTGTTCCTTCTGGAGTGCAATGGTGCTGACTAAGAATGCCATGCCTGCTGACGGTCCTGCGATCGGCAGGCACCGCAGTACCAAGAATACTGGGTGCAACGCCGATGCCCGACCCTATCCGCCTTCCGGCAGCGCGACAGCCCGTCCCGCGGCGGGCTCAGGGGACGGTGAGGAAATCGATGACTTCCTCCACCCTCCCCAGCAGCGACGCCTCCAGATCGGCGTAGCTGCGGACGGCGCCCAGCAGCTTCTGCCACCCGAGGCCGATGTCCTCTTTGGTCTCGTGAGGCCAGCCGAAGGCGGACAGGATGCCGGTTTTCCAGTCCTGCCCGCGCGGCACCACCGGCCATTTCTCGATTCCCAGCACAGCCGGGCGGATTGCCTGCCACACGTCAACGTAGGGGTGCCCCACAATCAGCACATTGCCTGCAGCGCCGGGAGAGGACATCACGGATTCGGCAATGCGCGACTCCTTTGAGTCGGGCACCAGGTGGTCCACGAGCACCCCCAGGCGCCTGGCCGGGCCCGGCTTGAAATCGGCCACAGCGGCAGCGAGGTCATCAATGCCGTGGAGGGGTTCGACGACGATGCCCTCCACCCGAAGGTCATCGCCCCACACCTTCTCGACGAGCTCGGCGTCGTGCTTTCCCTCCACCCAGATGCGGCTCGCCTTGGCAACCTGGGCCCGCTGCCCAGCCACCCGGACAGAACCCGACGCCGTCCTGCCGGCCGCTGCCCCGGAGCCGGCGGCCGGCCGCGGGGACGGGGGCATCAGCCGGATTGCCTGCCCTTCAAGGAGGAACCCGAAACCCAGCCGGAAGGACCGGGACTTGCCGCGGCGGTCTTCCAGGGCCACCACATGCATCCCACCCGATTTCTCTACCCGGGTTACCGCGCCCACCCAGCCGGACTGGACATCCTCCAGCACCATGCCCCGCTCCACAGGTACTTCAGGCAGTTGCGTCCGGGCAGGTGCGGACAGGTCCTGGGCTCCCCAGTTCTGGTAATGCATGGAATCACTCCGCCTCGTGCTGGATGGTGGCCCGGAATTTCGCCCCGGAGCGGTACCAATGCTAACAACGGGGCGAGTCATAATAGACTGTTAGCACTTGGGCATGTCGAGTGCTAACCCCTGGAGAGATACGGTGCGGGCAGAACGTCTGCCCTGAACCTGGATGGAGGTGGAGTGTGAGCGAGCCGCGCAAACTGGAAGTATTGCGGGCCATAGTGGAGGACTACGTCCACTCCCGTGAGCCCGTCGGGTCCAAGGCCCTGGTGGAGCGGCACCATCTCGGTGTCTCCAGCGCCACCATCCGCAACGACATGGCAGCGCTTGAGGACGAAGGACTGATCACCGCACCGCACACCAGCGCAGGCCGGATCCCCACCGACAAGGGCTATCGGCTCTTCGTCGACCAGATTTCCGCAGTAAAGCCTTTGTCCCAGGCTGAGCGGCGTGCCATCCAGTCACTGCTCGAAGGCGCGGACGACCTTGACGACGTGCTGGAACGCACCGTCCGGCTCCTGTCCCAGCTGACAAACCAGGTGGCGGTGGTCCAGTACCCACACCTCAACCGGGCACTGGTCCGCCACATCGAATTCGTTCTCCTTGCCCCGCGGAAGGTGCTGGTGGTACTGATCGCGGACAGCGGCAAGGTTGAACAGCGGGTCATCGACGTCGGGCAGGACCTCGCGGATGATGCCATCGCTGCTTTGCGCGGCCGCTTCCTCGGATCGCTCGCCGGAACTCCCCTGGCGCAGCTCGGGCAGTCCCTGCCCGCAGTGGTGTCCGGGGTTGCCCCCGGTCAACGCCAGGCAGCCCAGGCACTTGCGCACGGGCTGGAGGCCCTGGCCCACAGCAGCCGCGAAGACCGGATGGTGATGGCCGGCACAGCAAACCTTGCGCGGTCCAACGTTGACTTTCCGCTCAGCATCGGACCTGTGCTGGAGGCGCTCGAGGAGCAGGTGGTGATGCTGCGCCTGCTGAGCGAGATGGCGCAGGACCACCGCGGAGTTGCCGTGAGCATCGGGCGTGAAAACCCCTACGACGGCCTGGCGGAGGCATCCGTCGTGGCCACGGGCTACGGCCCGGACAGTGTCGCCAAAATCGGCGTGCTGGGTCCCACCAGGATGGATTACCCCACCACCATGGCGGCAGTGAGGGCTGTGGCCCGTTACCTGTCACGGATCCTGGGACCCTGACCGCAGTACAGCGCCTCAGGGCGCACAGCAGTGTATGCAGCACGACTGCAGGCAGAACAACAAGGAAGAGATACGAACTTTGAGCAGCCACTACGAAGTCCTTGGAGTCGCACCGGATGCCACCGGGGAAGAGATCAAGAAGGCCTACCGCAAGCTGGCCCGAACCCTTCACCCGGATGTGAATCCCGGTGAAGATGTTGCGGACCGCTTCAAGGCAGTAACCCACGCCTACGAGGTTCTCTCGGATCCCCAGAAGCGCCGGGTCTACGACACCACCGGCAACGAGAACGGCACGGACAACGGATTCGGCGGCGGGGCCTACGCGGGCCAGGGCTTCGCTTTCCAGGACATCTTCGACACCTTCTTCGGCGCCGGTGGCACCACGGGCCCTGCCTCAAGGGTCCGGCGCGGGCAGGATGCGCTCATCAGCGTCAGGATCGAGCTCCGCGACGCCGTATTTGGGGTCAACAAGAAGCTCGAAGTGGACACGGCAGTACTCTGCCCCACCTGTGAGGGCTCCTGCTGCCGGCCCGGAACCCATCCTGAGCGCTGCGATATCTGCGGCGGCAGCGGCCAGGTCCAGAGGGCTGTCCGCTCAATCCTGGGCCAGGTCATGACCGCCGCGCCCTGCGGCACCTGCGAAGGTTTTGGAACTGTTATCAAGGACCCCTGCAACGAGTGCAGCGGGCAGGGCCGGATCCGCAGCCGCCGTTCCCTGACCATCAAGGTTCCTGCCGGCGTCGCCACAGGGACACGCATCCAGCTGTCCGGCCAGGGCGAAGCCGGTCCCGCCGGCGGTCCTGCCGGTGACCTGTACGTGGAAATCCGCGTCAACAACGATGCCACCTATGTCCGGGAAGGCGATGACCTGCACGCCACCCTGAACATTCCCATGACGGCGGCTGCCCTGGGCACCGACGTAACCCTGGAAACCTTCGACGGGCCCCAGGAGATTGACGTGAAGGCCGGCACCCAGTCCGGCGAAATCATCACCCTGCGCGGACTGGGCGTCACCCATCTGCGCGGGTACGGCCGCGGCGACCTGAAGGTCCATCTCCAGGTGGAGACTCCCGCCAAGCTCGATGCGCAGCAGGAGGACCTGCTGCGGCAGTTGGCCAAACTTCGCGGCGAGCAGATCACCGATGGCAAACTTGCTGCCGGCGGCGGCATGTTCGCCAAGCTCCGGGACCGGCTCGGTAACCTGTAGCGGTGAGCAACCCCGTCTTTTTCACCGCGCCCGGGTCACTGGACCGGATGGTGCCGGCAGGGACTTTTGTCCTGGAAGGACCCGAGGCGCGGCACGCGGTCACCGTTAAGCGGCTGGCACCGGGTGAGCCGGTGGACATTGTGGACGGCGCCGGGACCCGGATGAACGGCAAGGTCACAGCTGCTTCGCCTTCCATGCTCGAAGTGGCTTGTGACTCAGTGGTTGTTGAGCACCGGCCGGACATCCGGCTGGTGCTGGTCCAGGCGTTGGCCAAGGGCGACCGGGATGAGCTTGCCATTGAAACGGCCACCGAACTTGGCATCGACGCCGTCGTCCCCTGGCAGTCCGAGCGGTCCATCGTGCGCTGGAAAGGCGACCGTGCGGCCAAGGCGCACGCCAAGTGGCAGTCGGTTGTTGCCGCCGCCGCGAAACAGGCACGCCGCGCCTGGATCCCCGAGGTGCGGGCTGCCGTGGACACTGCCGGCCTTGCCAACGCAGTGGAGGAAGCCGGCCTTGCCGTTATCCTGCACGAAGATGCTTTGCGCCCCTTCCGGGCAGTCCTGGCGACGTGGCTCGAAACCGGGGCCGCGGACGGGGTGCGGGAAGTACTCCTGATCGTGGGGCCGGAGGGCGGCATCAGCCAGCGGGAAGTGACGAGGTTGTGCGGCCGGGGCGCCGTCACGGCTCTCCTGGGGCACCATGTGCTGCGTTCGTCAACTGCCGGACCCGCCGCCGTCGTCCTTGCCAGCGACGTCCTGGGCCGCTGGGCGGCGCCGGCATTCTGAGCCGGGAACAACGGCAGGGGCTAACGGACCTTGAAGCTCCGGGTGTCTTCGCTGCCGTCCTCTTGGCCTTCCGGGCTGGAGGTCTGGGCCACGCGCAGCTCGAAGTCCCCCTCCGGCAGGTTAAGGGCCAGGGTGAATACGCCTGCCTGGGCCGGGTCCGCAGCTGCTGTTGTCTCACCGGTCAGGAAGGGGGTCTTGTTTCCATTATTCTCGGACCGCAGGATCTGCCAGCGCAGCTTGCCCCCCGGAACGGTGCTCCGGCCGGTGATCTTGACACTGCCGTTCGCCATCTCCACGTTCTCCTGGGGGTCGATGACCCATACGGGAGCCACCAGCCCCGCCGTCCGGGCCATCGGCGAGCCCAGCTGCACATGGTTGAAGGCGACGTAGTCGGTGTGGCCGTCCACAAGAATCCGGACGCGGATCTGCTGCCCGGAATCAATTAACCCCGAACTCGCCGCCGCCGCGGTCGCGGTATAAACCAGCTGCTGAACCGCCCGGGCTGCCATATCGGCGTCAAGATTGCTGTTAAAGGCATCCTCCGACACATCCACGGTGATGACGTCCTTGCCGGAGATCGACGTAGCAAGCTCGCGGGGATTCTGCCACGGCGTAAAGAAGTCGGGATCCAGCGGTTTTTCGGACATCATGGCGCGGAGGGCGGCCGTCACCGGATTCTCCTGACCGGGAACCTCCCGGAATTCCCGATAGAGGAAGACGCTGCTGTTGCTGCGGCCGATCCAGTAGACGGGTGCTTTGTTGGAGGACTGTGTAGTCTCCAGGGGAGCGCTGGTGGATGGGGCACTGGATGTGGTTCCCGGGCTGGAGGACAGGAGGCCGGTGGGCGCTGGCCCCGGTTCGGCGATGCAGCCCGTCAGGGCAGGGACCACGAGCAGGAGACCGGCGAAGACCGTTGAACGGGCGCCGCTGAAGAGGTCACGGGCGCGGCGGGGCGCTGCGGTTTCCGGCACCTTGATTGCCCTGTCCTTTCCTGGTCGGATAGGCCGATCCCCGGTCGGCCATGGTGTTCCAGCAGCGGGCTGGATTTCCAGCATTGCACAGCCCCGGGGAGCAGATGCGCCGGGATGCGCCGGGCCGGCCAACTGCAACGGGAACGATATGAGGCCGATATGAAGTTGATACCTAATAACGGGAACAAGTGCTGTGCCCGTTCCGGAAAGCACCGGAAGCCCGGATGCGATATGGGGCCAGGAGTGCCTGCTGGCGTAGGATGGAAGGTACTGCTGGAGGCAACGGCAACATCCGCCGCATACCAGCTGACAGCTACTGTTTCGACATCGAGGGGATCACAGGCCTGCGGGCCAGCACTATGACTGAATCAGCTAACGGAAAGCGCAGGCTTGTCACCGGCGAGGGCGCAGCGGGCGAATTTCCCCACACACTTCCCGGCGTCCGTACCGAAGTGGTCCTCTTCGACAATTCCGACCAGATGGTTCAATCGCTGGGCAGCCACGACGAGGCGCTGCGGTTCATCGAGGAGCAGTTCCCCGACGTCAATTTCCACGTCAGGGGAAACGAGCTTTCCATCAGCGGCCCGGCGGCGGATGTCCCGCGGATCATGCGGCTCCTGCACGAGGTCCGCGGACTCGTTGCCCGCGGTACTGTCATCAGCCCGGCCGTGCTGCAGCAGCTCGTCGCACTCCTGCGCACGCAGTCCATGCAGAACCCTGTGGATGTGCTGACCCACGACATCCTGTCCAGCCGCGGAAAGACCATCCGGCCGAAGACGCTGAACCAGAAAAACTACGTTGACGCCATCGACGCCAATACTGTCATCTTCGGAATCGGCCCCGCCGGAACGGGCAAGACCTACCTGGCCATGGCCAAAGCGGTGCAGGCACTGCAGCAGAAGGAAGTCAGCCGGATCATCCTGACCCGCCCGGCAGTCGAGGCGGGGGAGCGGCTTGGGTTCCTTCCCGGTACCTTGAGCGACAAGATTGATCCCTACCTGCGCCCGCTGTACGACGCCCTGCACGACATGATGGATCCGGAATCCATACCGCGGCTCATGGCAGCAGGCACCATCGAAGTGGCGCCGCTGGCCTATATGCGCGGCCGCACCCTCAACGATGCCTTCATCATCCTGGACGAGGCGCAGAACACCACGCCCGAGCAGATGAAGATGTTCCTCACCAGGCTTGGCTTCGGCTCCAAGATGGTGGTCACCGGCGACGTTACGCAGGTGGACCTGCCCTTCGGTACCCGGTCCGGGCTGCGCATCGTCGAAGAGATCCTGCAGGGCATCGAAGATGTGAACTTTTCGGTCCTGGACGCGGCCGACGTCGTCCGGCACCGCCTGGTGGGAGATATCGTGAACGCCTACAGCGTCTGGGATGACGTCCAGCGGAACCGGGTCAAGCATTCGGCAAACCGGGAAAAACGTGGGGAGCACGCGTGAGCATCGAGGTGAACAACGAGTCCGGCGTCCAGGTGGACGAATCGGAGCTCGTGGCCTTATCCCGGTACATCTTCGAGCAGCTTTACATTCACCCGCAGGCCGAACTGTCCATCCTCCTGGTGGACGAACCCGCGATGGAGAAGCTGCACATCGAGCTGATGGACGAGCCCGGGTCCACTGACGTGCTGTCCGTGCCCATGGACGAGCTGACTCCGGGCACCCCGGACCGGCCCACGCCGCAGGGCATGCTGGGGGATATTGCTGTGTGCCCGCAGGTTGCTGAGGTTCAGGCCCGGAACGCCGGTCACTCGCTGCAGGACGAGATGCTGCTGCTGACCACGCACGGCATCCTGCACCTGCTCGGCTACGACCACGCCGAGCCTGAGGAGAAGGCGGAAATGTTTGGCCTCCAGCGCGAGCTCCTGTCCGGCTTCACCGGCAAAGAAGCGCCCGCCGAGACCATTCAGTGACCCCCCTGCTCCTGGTCGCAATGGCCCTGGCTTTCCTGGCCGTTGCGGCTGTACTGACCGCGGCTGAGGCCGCCTTCAATTTCCTTCCGCGCCACGACGCTGAAGAGGCGCTCCTTAAGAGCCGCGGCACTGCCATGCGCCGGATCCTGGCACAGCCCGTGGCGCACATCCGCGCGTTGCGTTTTTGGCGCATCTGGTTCGAATCGGCGTCCGCCGTTGCCGTGGCTGTCCTGCTGTACAGCCTGCTGGACAATATTTGGCTGGCCGGACTGGCCGCAACCGGCATCATGGCACTCCTGGGATTCGTCATCGTGGGTGTCTCTCCCCGCCAGCTTGGGCGTCTGCACTCGGCCGCCGTCGTGCGTTTCACGGCACCGATGATCCGTTTCCTGACCTGGGTGCTGGGGCCCATCCCGGCGTGGCTCGTGGCACTGGGAAGCGCCGTGGCTCCTGGTGCGCCCGTTGGTGATGATGCATTCTTCAGCGAGCAGGAATTCCGTGAGCTCGTGGAACGGGCCACTGAGTCGGACATGATCGAGGACACGGAGGCCGAGATGATCCAGTCGGTCTTTGATTTCGGCGACACCCTGGTCCGCGCCGTCATGGTTCCCCGCACGGACATCCTCAGCATCGAAGCAGGTTCCAGCCTCCGGCGTGCCATGTCGCTCTTCCTGCGGTCGGGGTACTCCCGGATTCCCGTGATCGGCGAGGACACCGACCACATCCTGGGCATCGTCTACCTCAAGGATGTCGCCGCCGTCCTGCACGGGTTGGGCCCGAACGAGGAGCCGCCCCTGGTGGATTCGCTGGTCCGGGAGGTGCGGTATGTGCCCGAATCAAAGCAGGTCAGCGACCTGCTGCGCGAGCTGCAGAAGGAATCCACGCACGTGGCCATCGTCATCGACGAGTACGGCGGTACCGCCGGGCTTGTCACCCTCGAGGACCTGATCGAGGAGATCGTCGGTGAAATTGTGGACGAATACGATACCGAAAGCGCTGAGGCCGTGGAACTTGGTGACGGCACCTACCGCGTGAGCGCCCGGATGAGCATCGATGACCTCGGTGAGCTTTTTGACATTGAGCTCGACGACGACGAGGTGGACACCGTGGGCGGCCTGCTCGCCAAGGCGCTGGGCCGGGTGCCCATCGTCGGCAGCAGCGTCGAAGTTGACGGCGTGTCGCTGCGCGCCGACAGGCTCGAAGGGCGCCGGAACCGGGTCAGCCACATCATTGCGTCCCAGGTTCCAAAAGTAGACACTGACCTTGAAGACCTCCTCCAGGAGGCGGAAGCAACCCAGCAGGGAGTTCCACGTGAGCAAGAAAAATAAGGCCGCCGACGCAGATGATTTCGGCGGCTTCCGCGCCGGGTTTTCCGTACTGGTGGGCCGTCCCAACGCCGGTAAATCGACGCTGACCAACGCGCTGGTGGGCAGGAAGGTGGCCATTACCTCCGCCAAGCCGCAGACTACCCGCCACACCATCCGCGGGATCGTCCACCGCGAGGACGCGCAGCTGATCCTTGTGGACACGCCGGGCCTGCACCGGCCCCGCACACTGCTGGGGAAACGCCTGAACGACCTCGTGGCGGACACGCTTGCGGAAGTGGACGCCATCGGGTTCTGCCTGCCCGCCAACGAAAAGATCGGGCCAGGCGACAGGTACATCGCCGCCCAGCTTGCCGCTGTTGGCCGCCAGCCTGTCATCGCCATCGTCACCAAGGCTGATCTGGTGGACCGGCAGGCGCTTACCGAGCAGCTGCTTGCTGTTGCCGCGCTCGGGCGGGAAGTGCTGGGAGAAGAAGGTTGGAAGGACATTGTTCCGGTGTCCGCCGCCGACGGTTTCCAGGTCAAGACCGTAGCTGACGTACTGATCAGCCACATGCCGCCGTCGCCCCCGCTTTACCCGGATGGGGAGCTCACCGACGAGCCGGAGGCCGTGATGGTTGCGGAGCTGATCAGGGAAGCCGCGCTTGAGGGCGTCCGTGATGAACTGCCGCATTCCCTTGCTGTAGTTGTTGAAGAAATCGTGCCGCGGGAAGACCGTCCTGAGGACAGCCCCCTGTTGGATGTCCGCGTAAATCTTTACGTTGAACGCCCGTCCCAGAAGGCCATCATCATCGGCAAAGGCGGCAGCCGACTGCGTGAAGTGGGCACGAACGCGCGCAAGGGCATTGAGGCGCTGCTGGGAACCCGCATCTACCTGGACCTGCACGTGAAGGTGGCCAAGGACTGGCAGCGGGATCCGAAACAGCTGGTAAAGCTCGGCTTCTGACGCTTTAATACGTTCGTCCGCCGGGCCGCCCGGGGATTTCCCAGCCTGGGCCACTAAAATGGACCGGATTCAGAATCTAGAGGAAGGTTCACCACGTGGGGCGAGGCCGCGACAAGCGCGAAAACGGAGCTGACGTATCAGCAGGGGGACCGGTGTCCCGCCACGCGGATGAAGGCACCGATGGAGCCGCCCGCCACCTTGGCTCTGTACGCGGGATGCCGCTGTGGCTGAAAATCATCACAGGCGTGCTGTCAGTGGCACTCATCGCCGCCATAGCTTTCGCCGGATTCTGGTTTGTGCGTCTCCAGAGCAACATCTCCAAGGCTCCGTTGAACGCCGGCGGCGGCAACGGAGCGGTGAGCGGTGCGACCGGGCGGATGCAGATCCTGATTCTCGGCTCTGATACCCGCGATGGCAAGAATGCCGGGTACGGCTCGGCGGACGATTCCAAGGGCCACGGGAAATCGGATGTCATGATGCTGATGGACATTTCCGAAGACAACAAGCGGGTCAGCGTCATCAGTTTCCCGCGGGACCTGCTGGTGGACATTCCTGAATGCACGGATGCGGAGTCCAAACAGACTTTTCCCGCCCGCAGCGGTGTGATGATCAACGAAGCGATGAATGAGGCCGGCATCGGCTGCGCCGTTGATACCGTCAACCAACTGACCGGCCTGGAAGTGGACCACTTCATGATGGCGGACTTTAACGCGGTGAAGGAACTGTCCAATGCGGTGGGCGGCGTGCAGGTGTGCATCAGCGACGCCGTGTTTGACCCCGACTCCGGGCTCCGGCTTCCCAAGGGCACGTCCGCGGTTGAGGGCGAGATGGCCCTCGCATACCTGCGGACCCGGCACGCATTTGCCGACGGCGGCGACCTGGGACGCATCAAAGCCCAGCAGGGGTTCCTCTCTTCGCTTACCCGGAAGATCAAGGATGAAGGCACTCTGTCCGACCCCGGCAAGATGCTCAGGATCGCCGATGTGGTCACCCAGAACCTGACGGTGGACGAGGGGCTGGCCTCAGTGCCCAGCCTGCTTTCCATTGGTAACAGGCTCAAGGACATCGACATCAGCAAGGTTGCCTTCGCTGCGGTTCCCACCGCCCCCGCCGATCTGGACCCGAACAGGCTGCAGATTGCCGAACCGGCCGGCTCCCAGTTGTTCGCCGCTATGCGGCAGGACATCGACCTGACCGACCCCACAGCGCCTGCCACACCGGCGCCCAGCGAAGCCCCGGCACCGCCCACGGCCGCTCCCACTGAAACTGCTCCTCCGCAGCCTCCCTACGACAAGGCACTCCAGCCCGTCACCGTGGCCAACGGCAGTGGCGTGCCAGGGCGGGCACAGGAAATTGTGCAGGCCCTCATAGGCGGCGGGTTCACGCAGTCAGCCCAGTTTGAGGCCACCGCCGCGGCACAGTCCGCTGTGTACTTCGGCGCAGGGTTCGAGGACGTGGCTGTTGACGTGGCCGCGCTGCTGGGGATGCCGGCCGCGCAGGTGCTGCCCGCTCCGGCGGTTTCGGGAGTCCAGGTCTACCTGGGCACCGACTTCACCTCGGGTGCCACGTACGGGAGCCCTGTGGCGCTGCCGGACGACATCGTCAACCAGACAGCCGGCGACACCCTCTGCCAGCAGGCCAACCCATACCTCATCGTGAACAGTTAGCCGGCATCGCAGCTGAGCGTTAAACGCAACCGGGGCCCGCCGTGGAACATCCAACGGCAGGCCCCGGTTTTGTTTGTCACCAGATGCTGACCCGCTCCTTCGGCGGCATCCACATGCCGTCCTGGTCCGTGACGTCAAAGGCTTCATGGAAGGCGTCCAGGTTCTTCGCGATCGCATTGGTCCGGAACTCATTGGGCGAGTGCGGGTCCGTTGCCAGCCGGCGGATGGCTTCCTCGCTCCGGATCACCTGCCGCCAGCCCGCTGCCCAGGATGCGAAGAAGCGCTGCTGCCCGGTGAGGCCGTCAAGGACCTCCGGTTCCTTGCCGTCGAGGCTGATCAGGTAGGCCTTGTAGGCGATGGCAAGGCCGGCAAGGTCGCCGATGTTTTCGCCGAGCGTGAGGCGTCCGTTGACGTTGTGTCCCGGCGCAGCGTACGGGGAGAGCGCATCGTATTGGGCCACCAGCTTTGCGGTGAGCTTTTCGAATGCCTGGCGGTCCTCGTTGGTCCACCAGTTCCGCAGGGCGCCGCCGCCGTCGAACTGCGAGCCCTGGTCATCAAAGCCGTGGCCGATTTCGTGCCCGATGACTGCCCCGATGCCGCCGTAGTTCACGGCATCATCGGCGTCCGCCGTGAAGAACGGAGGCTGGAGGATCGCCGCCGGGAAGACGATTTCGTTCATCATGGGGTGGTAGTAGGCGTTGACCGTCTGCGGAGTCATCAGCCACTTGTTGCGGTCCACCGGCTTGCCCACCTCGTCAAGGTGCCGGTCGACATCGGCGTTGTGTGCCCTTTCCACGTTGCCCAGAAGATCCGCCGGGTCAATCTCTACGGCGGAGTAGTCAATCCATTCCTCCGGGTACCCGATTTTCGCCCGGAACCCCTCCAGCTTCCGTAACGCTTCGGCCTTGGTGTCCTCGCCCATCCAGGTAACGCCGGTGATGCTGCGGCGGTACGCCTCGATCAGGTTGGCGACGAGCGTGTCCATGCGCGCCTTGTGTGTCTCGGGGAAGTGCCGGGCAACGTAGATCTGTCCCACCGCTTCGCCGAGGCCGCCCTCCACGACGGCCACGCCGCGCTTCCAGCGGTCCTTGTTCCGCGGGGTGCCGCTGATGGTGGTCCCGTAGAAGGCGAAGTTGGCGTCAACGAATGCCGAGGAGAGGTAGGGGGCCGCGGCGCTGATAACCCTCATGGCCAGCCATTCCTGCCAGTGGGCCAGGGGCTCGGACTGGAGAAGGCCGGCGGCGCCCTCGAAGAACGGGGGAGTGCTCATGACGATCTCCTCCCGCTTCTCCTCGTCGATGCCTGCGGCGTTGAACCAAGCGGAAAGCAGCGGGAACAGGGCGGATGCCTCGTCCGCGGACTTCAGGTTGTAGGTCTTCTGCGGGTTACGGAGCGTGACGTTGTCCCAATGGTGGGACGCCAGTTTGGTCTCCAGTGCTACTACCCGTGCGGCAGCACCGTCAGCATCCGGAACACCGGCGAGGTCAAGCATCGTCCTGACGTGTGCCCCGTAGGCAGCCACTATCGGGGCGAACTTCTCTTCCCGGTAGTAGGATTCATCGGGCAGTCCGAGGCCGCCCTGGCCGGTGTAGAGAAGGACGCGGTCGGGGTTGCCGGCGTCGGGCGCGGGGTAGATGTAGAAAAGTCCGCCGACATCGGCCCGGAACAGCCTGCCTGCCAGGGCAACCAGGTCCGCCACGGAGGTGGTGGCAAAGACGTCCGCCAGCCGCTGGCGGATCGGTTCCAGGCCCTTGGCTTCAATGGCAGCTTCATCCATGAAGCTGTTGTAGAGGTCGCCCACCTTCTGCTCAATGCCGCTGGCGGCCCCGCCCTTGGCCGCTGCTTCCTCGATGATGTCCCGCACGGCAATCTCAGAACCATCGCGCAGTGCCGTGAAGGTGCCTTCAAGGGGCCGGTCATCGGGAATTTCGGTAGTCTTCAACCACGCGCCGTTCACGTGCTGGTAGAGGTCATCCTGCGGCCGGACGGTGTTATCGAAGGTGGACAGGTCGATCCCCGAAATGGGCACGAGAGCTCCTTTTTATGCTGGCCGCGGCCGGCGGTATACCGGTCGGCGTCTGCATGGTGGACGTAACGGACGGGCAGTGCCCTTTCATCTTACGCACCCGTGTTACTCTCAAATGGTGCGTGCAGAGCTTCTCCTTCTTAGCTGCCGCGGCGAGGCCTCAGACGCGATCTAGCGCAAGGCCCACCCTCGCTGCGGAGTTTGTGTTGCCCGGCCACCCTTTCACAGAAGAACCATAGAAAAGGCCCGATAGTAATGCGAAACGCACAGAAGCCCTCCGGAATGCCCGCCCACCGCTACACGCCGTTCCAGGACCAGATCAAAGTTGAGCTGCCGGACCGCACGTGGCCGGACAAAGTGATCACCAAGGCCCCGCGCTGGTGCGCTGTGGACCTTCGTGACGGCAACCAGGCGCTGATTGATCCCATGAGCCCGGCGCGCAAGATGAAGATGTTCGATCTGCTGGTCCGCATGGGCTACAAGGAGATCGAGGTGGGTTTCCCGTCCGCATCCCAGACGGACTTCGACTTTGTCCGCCAGCTCATCGAGGGCAACCACATTCCGGACGACGTCACCATCCAGGTCCTGACCCAGGCACGCGAGCACCTGATTGAGCGCACGTACGAGTCCCTGGTAGGCGCCAAGCAGGCCATCGTGCACCTCTACAACTCCACTTCAGTGCTGCAGCGCCGCGTGGTCTTCAACCAGGATGAGGATGGAATCCTGGACATCGCGCTCCAGGGCGCACGGCTGTGCAAGAAGTACGAAGAAACCCTCGTGGACACCCACGTGACCTATGAGTACTCTCCGGAGTCCTTCACAGGCACTGAACTCGAATACGCAGCACGGGTCTGCAACGCCGTCGCGGACGTCTTCGAGGCTTCCGCGGACCGCCAGGTCATCATCAACCTCCCCGCCACGGTGGAAATGGCCACTCCCAACGTTTACGCAGACTCAATTGAGTGGATGAGCCGCCACCTGCACCCCCGTGAAGGCATCATCCTGTCCCTGCACCCCCACAATGACCGCGGAACGGGTGTTGCCGCTGCCGAGCTGGGCTACATGGCCGGAGCCGACCGGATCGAGGGCTGCCTTTTCGGCAACGGTGAGCGGACCGGCAACGTTGACCTGGTCACCCTGGGGCTGAACCTTTTTGTGCAGGGCATCGACCCCATGATCGACTTTTCAAACATCGACGACATCCGCCGGACCGTCGAGTACTGCAACCAGCTGCCCGTGGCCGAACGCTCACCCTATGGCGGCGACCTTGTGTTCACGGCGTTCTCTGGCTCGCACCAGGACGCCATCAAGAAAGGCTTCGAGGCCCTCGAGCGGGACGCGGCGGCCGCAGGCAAGGATGTTTCCGACTTCACCTGGCAGGTACCGTACCTGCCGGTTGATCCCAAGGACCTCGGCCGCAGCTACGAAGCGGTTATCCGGGTCAACTCGCAGTCCGGTAAGGGCGGAGTTGCCTACCTGCTCAAAAACGAACACAGCCTGGACCTGCCGCGCCGGGCGCAGATTGAATTCTCCGGCGTCATCCAGAAGCGTACTGACACGGTAGGCGGCGAAGTCAGCGGAGCCCAGCTGTGGCAGGTCTTCCAGGACGAGTACCTGCCCTCCGGCAAGACGGACGGACAATGGGGCCGTTACTCCCTCGGCTCCGTCAGCACCGAGACGGATAGCGACGGCGGCATGACCCTTCACGCATCCCTCACCGTGGACGGTGTCCAGGTCCGCCGGACCGGCACTGGCAACGGCCCCATCGCCGCACTGCTGAGCATCCTCCGCGAGGACGGCGTGGATGTTCGCGTGCTGGATTACAGCGAGCACGCCCTTTCCGAAGGCGGCAACGCGATGGCGGCCGCGTACGTGGAGTGCGCGGTGGGAGAGCGCGTGTTGTGGGGCGTCGGCATCGACGCCAACACCAGCATGTCTTCCCTGAAGGCAGTTATTTCTGCCGTGAACCGCGCCATCCGGGACGCCCAGGCCTGACCTGCCGGCGCACGTGTGCCGTCGGGACTTCCCGGCGCCACACGTGCGCTCCACCCGGGAACGCCGGAAGGGCAGTATCCCCAAAGATGGGAAGATAAAGGCGTGGCCCAACACTCTTTCGCTTCCCGCGCGTACCGGGACGACGCCGTCGTGCTCCGTACCCACAAGCTGGGTGAGGCGGACCGCATCATCACGCTGCTGACCAAGCATCACGGCCAGGTCCGGGCGGTTGCGAAAGGAGTCCGGCGCACCAGCAGCCGCTTCGGCGCCCGCCTTGAGCCCTTTATGGTGGCGGACCTGCAGCTTGTGTCCGGAAAGACCCTGGACATAGTGACCCAGGCGGTGGCCAAGGGTGCCTACGGTGGAAGCATTGCCGCGGACTACGGCCGCTACACGGTCGCTGCCGCAATGACGGAGACCGCGGAAAAACTGACAGACGTGGACGGTGAGTCCGGCACCGCGCAGTACAACCTGCTGGTCGGCGCCCTGGCGTCACTGAGCCGGAACGAACATGCAGCCGGGCTGATCCTGGATTCATACCTCCTGCGGGCACTCGCTACCGGCGGTTGGGCGCCGAGCTTCACCGACTGCGCCCGCTGCGGCCTGCCGGGTCCACACAGCGCCTTTTCCGCTCCCGTGGGCGGCATGGTCTGCGGCGGATGCAGGCCGCCGGGGTCACCGGCACCGGCGCCGGAAACAGTAGTCCTGCTCGCAGCGCTGCTGACGGGAGACTGGGGTACCGCCGACGGCTCCATGCCCGTGCACCGCAGGGAAGCGGCCGGTTTGGTGGCCGCCTACTTGCAATGGCATCTTGAACGAGTATTGAAGTCCCTCAAACATGTGGAGCGCAGCTGACAGTGGCCCTGGGAAAAAAGAACAACGCACCCCCAAAGCGGAGCCACCCGGTGGTTGCCCCCTACCCGCACCCCTCCGGGGCGCTGGCACCTTCGATTCCGGCCGAGTTCATACCCCGGCATGTTGCCATCGTGATGGACGGCAACGGCCGGTGGGCCAACCAGCGCGGGCTGCCGCGGATCGAAGGCCACAAGGCCGGCGAGCCCGCCCTGCTGGACGTCATGGCAGGGGCTATCGAGCTGGGCATTGAGTACGTCAGTGTCTATGCCTTTTCCACCGAAAACTGGCGGCGCTCCCCGGAGGAAGTGCGGTTCCTCATGGGTTTTAACAAGGACGTGCTGCGGAGGCAGCGGAACCAGCTTGATGAATGGGGCGTGCGCGTCAGGTGGGCCGGCCGCCGGCCCCGGCTCTGGGGCTCGGTCATCCGCGAACTCGAAGAGGCTGAAAATTTCACCGCCGGCAACAGCACCTGCACGTTGACCATGTGTGTTAATTACGGCGGTCGCGCCGAAATCACGGACGCCGTGTCGGCCATCGCCGCCGAGGTGGCCGCCGGAAAGCTCAAGCCCGGCGCCATCACCGAACGCACCATCCAGAAATACCTTGACGAGCCGGACCTCCCGGACGTGGACCTCTTCCTGCGCAGCTCCGGGGAGCAGCGGCTGTCCAACTTCCTGCTCTGGCAGTCCGCCTACGCCGAGTTCGTGTTTATGGACACCCTGTGGCCCGACGTCGACCGCCGGACGCTGTGGGCCGCGGTGGAAGAGTACGCCCGGCGCGACCGCCGGTATGGCGGGGCAGTGGATGCGGCGAAACCTGCTGACGGGGAAGGCCCGGCCGCGTAGCCGGCCACCAGGATAGCCCGGCAGGCACGTCACGCCGTCACGGCTGCTGCGGCATGTCTCCCGTTGCCGGGTTTTCGTCCGCCGGGTACCCGTCCGCCTGGTCCCCGTACGCACGCAGCCAGCGCGCCAGCCGCGCATAGGCGTCCGCGCGCACGGCGGCGGGGGAGAGGAACACATCGTGCAGTGCACCCTCGATACGTTCGACCGTCACTGTGCGCCCGAGGGTGAGGGCACGGGCAGCAATGACGTTGACGTCAAGGACGGCGTCCGTGCGCCGCATCTCTTCGGACCAGAAGAGGCCGTTCGCGCTTCCCCGGGACAGGAGCACCAGGATGGGAACTTCGATATTGAGGCCGCGGGCCACCTTGGCGTGCCCGGCCAGCACGGCGCTGAGCCACCCCGCACGCACCGGGAACGCTATAGGCGGGCGATACCGTTCATCCAGCACCCATTCCCCGTCCGCCGAACTGCTGATAGTGCGCCAGTAAAAACCCCGCTCGGGAAGCCTCAAAACAGCCTCCGGCCGGAACCGGGCCACCGGTCCCACCATTCCTGAGGCAGCGCGCCGAACCAGGGCGCTTCCGTGCATCTCCAGCCACGGACTGTTCAGGATAAGTTGCGACACTGCTCCGGGATGCCCGCTGGCCCACAGCGCCGCCACCAGCCCTCCCGTTGAATGCCCCACCAGGGTCAGCGGCCGGGTAACACCTTCCTGGCGGATGAGGTGGCAGGCCATGTCTATTTCGGCATCATAGTCCGCGAGGTTCGAAACGTAGCCGCCCGGAAATTGGGGGCGCAGGCTCCGGCCGTGGTTATGCATGTCCAGGGCAAAGAAGTCGTAGCCGGCCGAGGACCAGAAGCGCGCAAAGTCCACGTTGAAGAAATAGTCACTCCAGCCGTGCAGGAAGAGAACTGCCCTGCGGTGCCCGGGCGGGGGGAGCACTTCGACCGCGGCAGGGCGGAACCGGACCAGGGTGGCGGTACGCTCCACACCGTCAGCTCCTGCGGCGGCGAAGGCATGGGACTCGAACCCCTCACCCAGGATGTCCCGCTGCCATTCCATGGCTTTATGCTATTCCGCTGCTGGAACAGTCGGCGCAGTTTTGGTCTTCACCCATTTTGGTCTGGGCCAGCCGAGGCGGAAGACTGGAGGCATGCGCGTTTATCCCACATTCTTCCGCCTGGCCTTTTCATGGATGGACGCCGAGCGCGCCCACAAAATCGGCTTCAAGGCCATCAGGCTGGCGCATCGCTCCGGTGCAGGCCGCGCCCTGGAGAAATTGACGGCGCCCGCACCGTCGCTGCAAACAGCGGCTTTCGGCCTGACTTTTCCCTCGCCGTTCGGCCTTGCCGCAGGTTTCGATAAGGAAGGCCACGGCATAGAAGCACTGAGCCAGCTCGGGTTCGGGCATATAGAGGTGGGCACCATCACCGGGCAGGCCCAGCCGGGCAATGAAAAGCCGCGGCTCTTCCGCCTGGTACAGGACCGGGCCGTTATTAACAGGATGGGATTTAATAACGACGGCGCCACCGCCGTTGCCCCGCGCCTCAAGGCAGCCCGCGCGGGGCTTCAGCGCAGGCACCCGTCGGTGCGCCCGATCATCGGCGTCAACATCGGCAAGACGAAGTCGGTTGAACTCGAAGATGCCGTTGAGGACTACCTGGTAAGCGCACGCAGCCTTGCGCCCGCCGCGGACTACCTCGTGGTCAACGTCAGCTCCCCCAACACCCCCGGCCTTCGTCTCCTGCAGGACGTGGAAAGCCTCCGGCCGCTGCTGACCGTCGTCGGCCGGGAAGTCGACCGGGCAGCAGGCCGCCACGTTCCGCTGCTGGTGAAGATCGCCCCGGACCTGAGCGACGAGGACATCGACGACGTCGCCCGGCTTGCCCTCGACCTCAAACTGGACGGCATTATCGCCACGAACACCACCATCGCCCGGACGGGCCTGGCTTCCCCGGCCGAACAGGTGGAAAAATGCGGCGCGGGCGGGCTTTCGGGCGCTCCACTCAAACACCGCTCCCTTGAAGTGCTTCGAAGGCTCAAGCAGGTCACCGGCGACGCCCTGACCCTGGTGGCCGTGGGCGGCGTGGAAACGGCACAGGACGTCCAGGACCGGCTGGATGCCGGAGCAACGCTGGTCCAGGGCTACACGGCCTTCCTCTACGAAGGACCGTTCTGGGCGGCCCGCATCAACCGGCAGCTGGCGAAGAACCGGCGCCTGTAGGGCGCAGATCCGCTTCTGTGGCTGTGGCGGCACCACAGACCGGCATTCCCAACCCTGCCCAGTTGCAAGGAAACCCCGGCGGAAAGTCTGCCGGGGTTTCTTTGTCTGTTGTAGGGGGACGCAGGAGGAAGGTCAGGCCGGGTACTGTCCGCGCTTAACCTGGGGCTTGGGCAGCCGCAGCTTCCGGAACTGCAGGGAGCGCATGGAGCCGTACCAGACGGTGCCGCGTTCCACCTCGCCGAACTTTTCGGTCAACCGCTTGCGGAGCTTGCGGGACAGGATAAAGACGTCAACGAAGACGGCCAGGAACATCACCCAGAAACCGCCCAGAACATAAATCATCAGGTCACTGGACGCCGGCACCACCAGGGACACCAGGACAAATACCAGGGCGCCGAACATCAGGTATTCCCCGAGGCTGAACCGGGCATCCACATAGTCACGGGTAAAGCGCTTCTGGGGGCCCTTGTCGCGCAGCGGCAGGAACTTTTCGTCCCCCGTGTCCAGCGCCTGGCGCATTTTAAGCCGCTGGTCCTGGATCACCTGGCGCTCGGCGGCCTTTGACGCTTTGCGGTCCTCCGGAACCAACGGGCGCTTGCGCGCAGCCTCCTGGGCCTTCCGTGTTGGGGTGGGGGCTCCCTTACCGGCTATGCCGTTCTGCCGGGCGGCAACTTCCGCTGCCTGCTGGTCTGATATTTCCTGCGCCGTAGGCGCTTCCTTTTTACGTCCGAACACCAGACCAGAATACCTTGCGGGGCGGCTCGGCCCTCTTGACCCCGGCGAGGGCTCCCGTAAGCAGAATGTGACGAGCGTAATGTTTTTTCCATGACTTCACCTGCAACGGCCACCCCCGACAACATTGATGGCCCCACACCTTTGGGCCTGAACCCCAACCCCGGCACGGCAAACCTTCGGGCGGCCATCGACCGCTCGTTTACCGCCACCCTTGCCCGCCTCAAGGAACTGGTTGCGATACCCGGCATCGCCTGGCCAAGCTTTGACCGGTCGCCGCTCGAACGCAGCGCCGAAGCCGTAGCAGAACTCCTGCGCGCGACCGGACTTGAGGAAGTGCAGATCCTGGCCTGCGACAAGCCGGACGGCACGCCCGGCGGCCCCGCCGTCGTCGCCCGTCGGCCGGCCGCGGAAGGCAAGCCGACCATCCTGCTGTACGCACACCACGACGTCCAGCCCGCGGGAGACGAGGGGCTGTGGGAGACGGCACCTTTCACCGCCGTTGAAAAGGACGGCCGTCTCTACGGTCGCGGGGCGGCCGATGACAAGGCCGGCATCATGGCCCACATCGCTGCTTACGCCGCCGCCTCCGAGGTACTGGGCGACGGCCTGGGCCTTGGTGTGACCTTCTTCTTCGAAGGCGAGGAAGAAGCGGGTTCTCCCACGTTCAGGCCATTCCTGGAGGCACACCGGGAACTGCTTCGTGCTGACGTCATCGTCGTTGCCGACTCCAGCAACTGGAAGGTGGGCGTTCCGGCGCTGACAACAAGCCTCCGCGGACTGGTGGACGGGACCATCGAAGTCCAGGTCCTGGAGCACGCGGTCCATTCAGGGATGTTCGGCGGGCCTGTCCTGGACGCCCCCACCCTCCTGTCCCGCCTGATCGCCACCCTCCATGACGACGACGGGAATGTTGCCATCCAGGGGCTGGTCGCCTTCGACAATGCGGCGGTGGAGTTTCCGGAGGCCGACTACCGCGCGGACGCGTCAGTGCTCGACGGCGTCCGCCTCGCCGGTTCGGGCAGCATCGCCTCCCGGCTTTGGACCAAGCCGGCGCTGTCCATTATTGGTTTCGACGCACCTGCCGTGGACGTAGCCTCAAACACGCTGCTGCCGAGGGCGCGGGCCAAATTCAGCCTCCGGCTGGCGCCGGGGCAGCTTCCCGAGGAAGCGATGGAGGCCGTACGGCGGCATGTCGAAGCGCACGCTCCCTTCGGCGCAAGGGTGACCTTCACACCGGGGGAGAGCGGCAACCCGTTCCAGACGGATACTTCTTCGGCCGCTGCCGGGCTCGCGATGTGGGCCTTGGGGGAGGCCTGGGGCGTCCAGGCGGTGGAGACGGGTATTGGTGGTTCCATCCCTTTTATCGCCGACCTCACGGAGCTGTACCCGGACGTACAGATCCTCGTTACGGGTGTCGAGGACCCGGACTCCAGGGCGCACAGCGCGAACGAGTCGCTGCACCTTGGTGACTTCCGAAAAGCCATCCTCGCCGAAGCGCTGTTGCTGTCCCGTTTGAACGCCGGACTGTAGGAGCCCCAGGCCCTTCCCGCGGTCCGCCTCCCGGACACCCGGTGCGGCTCCCCGGGAACAAGGAAGGGCTTCCCGTGGTTACGTCAGGAGTTAGAGCTACGGGTGCGCCCCGCGTAGCATGTAGCTATAGCCCATACCGTATCCGTAGGGGCAGGCACCGCTCCCGCGGAGCCGCCAGACCATCCTAAGAAGGTAGGCCAATGAGCACCGCAACCAATGAGAACAGCACCCAGACCACCAGCGCGCCCAGTGAGGAACTGCCCGTTCATGAGGTCAACCTCACCGACGTCGCAGCAGGCAAGGTCCGCAGCCTTCTCGAGCAGGAAGGCCGCACCGATCTTCGGCTCCGGGTTGCCGTGCAGCCTGGCGGCTGCTCAGGGCTGATCTACCAGCTCTACTTCGATGAGCGGCTCCTGGACGGAGATGCTGTCCGTGACTACGACGGCGTCGAAGTTGTTGTAGACAAGATGAGCGTTCCGTACCTCAGTGGTGCCAGCATCGACTTCGAGGACACCATCTCGAAGCAGGGTTTCACCATTGACAACCCGAACGCCGGCGGCTCCTGCGCCTGTGGAGACTCCTTCCACTAAGCCGGTTATTTCGCCCGATGCCGGCGCCGTGCCTCCAGCCGTTCACCACGGTTGGAGGCACGGCGCCGACATGTGGGCGAAACGCCCGGGGGAGCGGTAAGCTCTACACCGAGTAGTAAAACTTTCAGTGTGCCCGCGGCGCCGATGGCTGCCCGGACAACAGCAACAAGTAGGAAGGGCCGTCTGTGAGTTCGCAGAACCGAACCGGCAGCCGACGCAAAACGATCACCACGATCTCAGGCTTGGCAATTGCCGGCGCGTTGGTTTTGACCGGATGTTCGCCAGAGGTAGAGAAAGGGTGGCTGCCCACAGAACGTGGCACCACCAGCAACAGCGACCGCATCATGGACCTCTGGGTCAACTCATGGATCGCCGCCTTGGCCGTGGGCATCATTACCTGGGGCCTGATCGTCTGGTGCCTCGTGGCCTACAGGCGCCGCAAGGGCACCGTGGGCTTCCCGCGCCAGACGAGTTTCAACCTTCCCCTGGAAGTGTTCTACCTGACCATTCCGCTCTTTATGGTCCTGGTGTTCTTCTACTTCACCGACCGTGATCAGCAGGCCATTGATGACCGGTCACAGCCTGCCGACGTCGTTGTCGATGTCCGTGGCAAGCAGTGGGCCTGGGACTTCAACTACAAGGCCGGCGACGTCATTGAAGAAGACGTCTACGAGGCAGGCGTCCAGGCGCACCTGACCGGCAACGCGATCGACAAGGAACAGCTGCCTACGCTGTACTTGCCCGTCAACAAGTCCGTTGACCTGGAACTCAACTCACGCGACGTGATCCACTCCTTCTGGGTTCCCGCCTTCCTTCAGAAGCGCGACATGATCCCGGGCAAGACCAACTACATCCGGTTTACCCCCACTAAAGAGGGCACCTACGACGGCAAGTGCGCCGAGCTCTGCGGCGAATACCACTCGGAAATGCTGTTCCGCGTCAAGGTGGTTTCAGAAGCTGAATTCCAGGCACACCTGGATGAGCTTAAGGCTGCCGGCAACACGGGCCTCCTCGGTGTGGAGTACGACCGCAACCCGAACCTGAACGAAATTAAGTAAGGGGAGCGACGTGGCTACGTACACTCAATCCGCACCCACCGGAGTCCTCACAGCTCCAGTGGTTCCCAAATCCAAGGGACGCATCGTCGTCAACTGGATCACTTCCACCGACCACAAAACCATCGGGTACATGTACCTGATTGCTTCGTTTATGTTCTTCTGCCTTGGCGGCGTGATGGCCCTGCTGATCCGCGCCGAACTGTTTGAACCCGGGATGCAGATCCTGCAGACCAAGGAGCAGTACAACCAGCTCTTCACGATGCACGGCACCGTGATGCTGCTGATGTTTGCCACCCCGCTGTTTGCGGGTTTCGCCAACGTGATCATGCCGCTCCAGATCGGCGCGCCTGACGTTGCCTTCCCCCGGCTGAACGCGCTGGCATTCTGGTTTTTCCTCTTCGGCTCCACCATCGCCGTGTCCGGCTTCATCACCCCCCAGGGTGCTGCCTCCTTCGGCTGGTTCGCCTACGCGCCGCTGTCCAACACCACGTTCAGCCCCGGCATCGGCGGGGACCTGTGGGTCTTCGGCCTGGCACTGTCCGGCTTCGGAACCATCCTGGGTGCGGTCAACTTCATCACCACCATCATTTGCATGCGCGCCCCGGGCATGACCATGTGGCGGATGCCGATATTCACCTGGAACACCTTGGTCACCGCCATCCTGGTGCTCATGGCGTTCCCGCCGCTGGCCGCAGCACTGTTCGCCCTCGGTGCGGACCGCCGCTTCGGTGCCCACATCTTCGACCCGGAAAACGGCGGTGCCGTCCTGTGGCAGCACCTGTTCTGGTTCTTCGGCCACCCCGAGGTGTACATCATCGCGCTGCCGTTCTTCGGCATTGTGTCCGAGATCTTCCCGGTGTTCAGCCGCAAACCGATCTTCGGTTACAAGGGCCTGGTCTACGCTACGATCGCCATCGCAGCCCTGTCCGTGACGGTGTGGGCGCACCACATGTACGTCACCGGCGCGGTGCTGCTGCCGTTCTTCGCGTTCATGACCATGCTCATCGCGGTTCCCACCGGTGTGAAGTTCTTCAACTGGATCGGCACCATGTGGCGCGGTTCGCTGACGTTCGAAACCCCGATGCTGTGGAGCCTCGGGTTCCTGATCACGTTCCTTTTCGGCGGCCTCACCGGCATCATCCTGGCCTCCCCGCCGCTGGACTTCCACGTCTCCGACTCCTACTTCGTGGTGGCGCACTTCCACTACGTGGTGTTCGGCACCGTGGTGTTCGCGATGTTCGCCGGCTTCTACTTCTGGTGGCCCAAGTTCACCGGCAAGATGCTTAACGAGCGCCTGGGCAAGATTCACTTCTGGCTCCTCTTCCTGGGCTTCCACGGCACCTTCCTCATCCAGCACTGGCTCGGTGTTGAGGGTATGCCCCGCCGGTACGCCGACTACCTGGTGGAGGACAACTTCACCTGGATGAATCAGTTCTCCACGGTGGCCTCGTTTGTCCTCGGAGCGTCCCTGATTCCGTTTTTCTGGAACGTTTACATCACCTGGCGCAGCGCCGAAAAGGTGCAGGTGGACGACCCCTGGGGCTTCGGTGCCTCGCTCGAGTGGGCCACGTCCTGCCCGCCGCCGCGGCACAACTTCACGTCGCTTCCCCGGATCCGGTCCGAGCGCCCTGCCCTGGACCTGCACCACCCCGAGCTTCGACAGGTCCACACCGTCGAGTCACCGGCTCCCGCAGCCTCCATGCTCGGTAACGCCGACCAGAAGGACACTGCACAGTGAAAATTGAATCTTGGATCTTTGGTTCCGGAGTCTTCTTCTTTGTACCGGTCTCGGTAATCTACGGCTTCCTTACCGACTGGGGTGAATGGGTCGGTATTCTCGGAATCCTCCTGGTGGGCGGCCTTGCCGGCATGATCGGCGGCTACCTCGGATTCACCGGGAAGCGCGTCGGTATGCGTCCCGAGGACCGCAGCGACGCTGAAATCCACGAGGGCGCCGGCGAACAGGGGCACTTCAGCCCCTGGAGCTGGTGGCCGCTGGTGCTCGGCCTGGCCTGCGCCACAGGCTTCCTGGGCCTGGCGGTAGGCTTCTGGATCGTCTACATCGCTGCCGGCCTGGCAGTTGTGGCACTCATCGGCTGGGTTTACGAATACAGCCGCGGCGACCACGCCCACTAGGCACAAGAACAACGACGACGGGCCCCACCTTTTGGTGGGGCCCGTCGTCGTTGTTCTTGTCGTTGCGCTGGTCCTCCGGCACCTAACAGCGGCCGCTAGACACCGGCAAGTGCGCCTATTCTGCTCCCTGGGACTCCAGCAGCTCGCCAAGCGTCCGGAGGGCCTCCTTGGCCCTTTCCTCGCTCAGGGCGCCACTGAGCAGTGAATCATCAATTCCCAGCTCCACTTCACAGCCATGGGGAAAGTCGGCAGTCATCACGTGAAGGAGAGATCGGGCATCCACGCCCCCGGTTCCCGGCTTCGTGATGGTCACAGGAAGCCCGGTAGCGGCCACCGCCCTGACAAATACAGCTGCCGGGCGCGCGTGCAGCCCGATCGTGGCTGTTACCACAGCCTTGTGTGTTGGCAACGGGACTCCTTCTTTATGACGGCCCCATCCGTCGGGTTTCGAAATTTTCCTGTCCAATATAGCGGGCCTAGAGCACCATCCCCGAATAGGCGCGGCCCGGGGCATCAGCTGGTCTAGACCTGCCCTAAAATTGCAGAGTGAACTCGAACCCAGGGGAGACCCACCGTGGCAGCTAGCGCCGGGGCGATTGCCGGTGAAATCGACAGAAGCAGCGGCACTGCCATCTACGTCCAGCTGCGCGAGATCCTGCGCACCTACATTGCCGAGTCGTGCCGGCCGGGTTCTGCGCTGCCCTCGGAGCGTGACCTCGCGGAGCGCTTTGGGCTTGCCAGGATGACTGTGCGGCAGGCTATTGACGCGCTGGTCGGTGAAGAGGTCATTGAACGAGTAGTGGGTCTCGGCACTTTCGTTCGCAGGCCGAAGCTGGACCTGCAGGTGAAGCTGACTTCCTACAGCGAGGAGATGCAGCGCCGCGGCATGGTTCCCGCAGCCAAAGTACTCAGCTTTGAACAGATTGGTGCCAGTGCATTTCTAGCCCGCGAGCTCCAGCTGGACGAGGGTACTCCTCTGGTCCGCTTCCGGCGCCTGCTCCTGGCAGATGGTGAACCGATGAGCGTGGACGAAAACTTCATCCCTGCCCACCGTGTTCCTGGTCTGCTGGACGGAGAGCCGCCCACCTCGCTGTACAACGTGCTAAGCGAACAGTACGGCCTGGTGATGGAATGGGGCGAGGACATGATTGAGGCCACCGCAGCGTCTCCGTCCACGGCACGGCTGCTCAACGTCGAAGTAGCCTCACCGCTGCTCAAGATCCAGCGGCATGCTTTTGTTGCACGCACCATGGTGGACTATTCCGTTTCGTATTACCGCGCGGACCGGTACAAGTTGTGGGTCCCGCTGCAGCGGCCGGGCGCGCGCCGGTCCCGTAACCACTGACCAACCAAGCCCTGCAGCGCCCCTGTTCCTTTGTTTCTGCCAGCCGGTCAGGCCCGGCGGGCGAGCAGGAACACAAAAGGCCCGGTCCTGTTGGACCGGGCCTTTCATGTTGATACGGGCAGAGTGCCTAGTGGCTCAGGCTCTTCGCTGCCTCGGGAGCTTCCACTGCCGCGTGGCCGTGGCCGTGGGCGGCTTCCAGCTCTGCGGGGGTGGCCGGGGCAACGCGGTCCTCGAAGAACCACTTGGAGAGCAGCGCCCGGCGCTTCTCCTTGCGGGTTACCACACCGTGTTCGTTCGGCACTGCCGGAAGAACGTTCGGTGACTCGAAGCCCACCAGCTTGTAGCGCTTGTACTCATCCAGCGGTGCATGGACTTCGATGAACTCGCCGTGCGGGAGGCGGACAATACGCCCGGTCTCGCGGCCGTGGAGGGCGATCTCGCGGTCCTTGCGCTGGAGTGCCAGGGCTACGCGCTTGGTGACGAAGAAGGCAATAAACGGGCCGATGATGAACAGCGTCCGCAGCCAGTAGGTGACATCGTTGAGCGAAACACCGAAGTGGGTGGCGATGAGGTCGGAGCCTGCTGCTGCCCACATGACGCAGTACCAGACGAACCCTGCCATGCCGATCGCGGTGCGGGTCGGGGCGTTGCGGGGGCGGTCAAGTACGTGGTGCTCACGGTCGTCCTTGGTGATCCAACGCTCAATCCACGGGTACATGAACATAATCGTGAACAGGATGCCGGCCGGCACAAGGGCGGGCAGCAGCACGTTGAAGCTGAAGACGTGGCCGAACCACACCTGCTCAACCTGCCAGTTACCCAGGGTGCCCGGCATCAGGCGCAGGGCGCCGTCAACAAAGCCGATGTACCAGTCGGGCTGGGTTCCGGCGGACACGGGGGAGGGGTCGTACGGACCGTAGTTCCAGATCGGGTTGATCGTGAAGAAACCGGCCATCAGGGCGAGGACACCAAAGACGATGAAGAAGAATCCACCGGCCTTCGCGGCATAGACCGGGCCAAGCGGGTAGCCGACAACGTTGTTGTCGTTGCGTCCGGGGCCGGGGTACTGGGTGTGCTTGTGGACGACCACCATGAAGAGGTGGAGGACGATCATCAGCAGGATCAGCGCCGGCACCAGCAGGATGTGCAGCATGTACAGGCGGCCGATGATGGCAGTACCCGGGAACTCCCCGCCAAAGAGGAAGAAGGAGATGTACGTTCCGACAATCGGGATGGACTTGATCACGCCGTCGATGATGCGCAGGCCGTTGCCGGACAGCAGGTCATCGGGGAGGGAGTAGCCGGTGAAGCCTGCAGCCATGGCCAGGATCAGCAGGACGCTGCCCACTACCCAGTTCATTTCGCGCGGCCTGCGGAAGGCTCCGGTGAAGAAGACCCTGAGCATGTGCACGGCGATGGACGCAACGAACAGCAGTGCTGCCCAGTGGTGGACCTGGCGCATGAAGAGGCCGCCGCGGACATCAAAGGAGATGTCCAGCGACGAGTTGTAGGCCACCGACATTTCGACGCCCTTGAGGGGGACGTAGGAACCGTCGTAGTGGGTTTCCGCCATGGACGGATCGAAGAAGAACGTCAGGAAGGTGCCGGAAAGCAGCAGGATGACGAACGAGTAGAGTGCCACTTCGCCGAACATGAAGGACCAGTGGTCGGGGAAGACTTTGCGGCCGAATTCGCGAAGGATTCCGGAACCGCCAACACGCGTATCGACGAAGTCGGTGAACCGGCCTGTCTTGGTTTTGGCGACGAAAGCGGGCTCAGCTGTTGATGCTGCGCTCATGCATATCACGCTCCCAGTAACTTGGTCCTACAGGTTCTTTGAAGTCGCTGGTGGCGACCAGGTAGCCCTCGTCATCAACTGCGATAGGCAGCTGGGGGAGAGGGCGGCTGGCGGGGCCGAAGATCACTTTGCACTCTTGCGTGAGGTCAAAAGTGGACTGGTGGCACGGGCACAGCAGGTGGTGCGTCTGCTGCTCGTAGAGAGCAACCGGGCAACCGACGTGGGTGCAGATCTTGGAATACGCAACGATGCCGTTATAGCCCCAGTCTTCGCGGCCCTCTGAGGGGTTGAGCGACTCGGGATCCAGGCGCATGAGCAGCACAACGGCTTTGGCCTTCTCGTTGAGCTTGCCCTCGTGAAGTTCGTTCAAGCCCTCGGGGATGACGTGGAAGGCCGAGCCGATTGTCACGTCGGAGGCCTTGATGGGCGTTCCGTCGGGGTCACGGGCAAGACGCTTGAGCTTGCCTTCCTGAGGGGCCCACATGGTGTGGGCGAGCTTGTTGTCCGGGCGGGGTCCGAGGTCGCCGAAAATAGCAACCGCCGGCAGCGGCGCGAGGGCAACTGCTCCCAAGAGGGTGTTCCGGATCAGCGGACGGCGCTTGATGCCCGTCTCTTCCACGATGTCATCCACGATACGGACGGCCGCCTGGCGGTCTTCTTCGTAGCGGATCGCGTGGCGCGATTCGGAGACCTCGTGATCCGGCATCAGGGCTTTGGCCCAGTGCACGATGCCGGTACCGATGCCGAGCATCGCGAAGGCGGTGCCCAGGCCCAGCAGCATGTTCTGGAGCCGGATGTTGGCAATGGTTGATTCTGAGCCACCCAGATCAATGGCGAAGTACGCCACCAGGAAGATCAGCGTTCCAACAACAGAGATGCCAAATAGTAAGGCGACCTGCCGTTCTGCCCGCTTTGCGGCCTTCGGGTCCGTGTCAGCCAGGCGCAAACGGTGCGGAGGAAGTCCAGGGTCCTGGAACTTCTCCACCTCATTCTGACCAGCCGTAGCTACGGTGCCCGAGTGGTTCGGACTGCCGTCACTATGGTTGCCCATAATTCGCCTCATCCTTCTCTCGTCCCGGCGGGTGCCGGGTTAGTTTTCCAATATCAAACTGCTGACGGATCAGCAGAAGTTGTTCAGTGGTCCGCGGAGGTCCTAGGACGTCCGGGAAGTCAGCCAGATGGTGAAGGCGATGATGACACCGAGGCCTGCAACCCAAACGAAGAGTCCTTCGGCCACGGGGCCAAGTGAACCCAGCTCAGCGCCGCCGGGGGAGCCGGTGGTTTCGATCTGCTTGAGGAATGTGATGATGTCGCGCTTGCCTTCGGGCGTGATGTTGGAGTCGCTGAAGACCGGCATGTTCTGCGGGCCGGTGACCATGGCCTCGTAGATGTGCTTGCCTGAGGTGTCTTCCAGGGCGGGTGCGAACTTACCGCGGGTCAGGGCGCCGCCTGCGGCAGCAGCGTTGTGGCACATGGCGCAGTTGGTGCGGAACAGTTCCCCGCCTGCCGCTGCATCGCCCTTTTCGTCAAGCAGGCCTTCTTCAGGGATTGCCGGGCCGGCACCAAGGGATGCAACATAGGCTGCCAGCTGGTGGATCTGCTCGTCGTTGAACTGAACGGGCTTCTCCAGCGCCTGCGGGCCGTTCATCTGCATGGGCATGCGGCCCGTTCCGACCTGGAAATCAACGGATGCGGCGCCCACGCCAACGAGGGACGGGCCATCCGGTGAACCGCTGGCACCCATGCCGTGGCAGGTGGCGCAGTTGGCGGCGAACAGCTTGCCGCCTTCTTCTGCGTCATGTGCACTGAAAGTGGTGCTGGAGGCTTTGGCCTCATTGACGGTGGTGGCCACGGCGTACAGCCCACCAGTGATGAGGAGCCCCATCAGAAGCAGCGCGATTGCTGCCAGTGGGTGACGCCGCTTTTGCGAGAGTGCCTTCACGTGGTGGTTCCTTTATTCGATCCTGCGCCGGCTCCTGGAGCCGATACCTGAAATTCTGCCTCTTGTAGAAAAAGAATCAAAGCTGGCTACTTGAGTACGTAGATGACCAGGAAGAGGCCGATCCACACCACATCCACAAAGTGCCAGTAGTACGAGGTGACAATCGCGGACGTTGCTTCAAAGTGCCCGAACTTCTTCGCGGCAAAGGAGCGGCCCATGATCAGCAGGAAGGCCACCAGGCCACCGATCACGTGGAGGCCGTGGAACCCCGTGGTCATGTAGAACGCTGACCCGTAGGCGTTGGAGGAGAGCGAGACGTGCTCAGAAACCAGCATCGCGTACTCCGTTGCCTGGCCTGCGACGAAGAAGGCCCCCATAAGGAAGGTCAGGGTGAACCATTCATTCATGCCCCAGCGGGCGAACTGGAAGACCCCGCCGGTACGGCGCGGCTGCAGCCGCTCAGCGGCGAAGACACCCATCTGGCACGTGAAGGAACTTGCCACGAGGACGATCGTGTTGGCGAGCGCAAAGGGGAAGTTGAGCTTGGCCGTCTCAGCCGCCCACATTTCCCCGCTGGTGGAGCGCAGGGTGAAGTACATGGCGAAGAGACCGGCGAAGAACATCAACTCGCTGGAGAGCCACACGACGGTTCCAACGGAAACCATATTGGGGCGGTTCAGCGTGGGGTGCGCCGGGGAACTGGGGGCATGGGTCGCAGATGTCACATAGACATTATGTCTGCAAAAGTCCGTGCTGCCCAACGCAAACCGCCTTTTCGGGGGACTTTTTCTACAAAGACGCGAAATCGTACGAAAAAGGTTCCGCCGCCCGTTCACATTGGTCAGCCCCGGCCATCCCTCGATAGCATCAGCAGGTGACTTCACAGGCATCCGCAGCATCGGCAGGCAACACCTGGCCGCGGCTGATCTCGGCACTGATCAAAGGAAATGACCTCACGGCGGACAGCACCGCCTGGGCCATGGATACCATCATGTCCGGGGAGGCGACACCCGCACAGATCGCAGGATTCCTGGTTGCCCTCAGTGCCAAGGGAGAAACCGTTGAGGAACTCGCTGGCCTGGTGGAAGCCATGCTTGCCCACGCCAACCCCGTCTCCATTTCCGGCGAGAAGCTGGACATTGTCGGAACCGGCGGGGACCAGTTGAACACTGTCAACATCTCCACCATGGCGGCGCTGGTGGCTGCCGGAGCAGGAGCAAAGGTGGTCAAGCACGGCAACCGTGCGGCGTCGTCGTCGTCCGGTTCTGCTGATGTGCTGGAAGCCTTGGGCGTCCGCCTCGACCTGTCCATCGAACAGGTGGCGCGCAATGCGGAGGAGGCGGGCATTACATTCTGCTTTGCGCAGGTCTTCCACCCGTCCTTCCGGCACACCGCAGTCCCGCGGAAGGAACTGGCCATCCCGACGGCCTTCAATTTCCTTGGCCCGCTGACCAACCCTGCCAAAGTCCAAGCGTCCGCGGTAGGGGTTGCCAACGCGAGGATGGCGCCGCTGGTAGCGGGCGTCCTGGCCCAGCGGGGAAGCCGGGGCCTGGTATTCCGCGGCAATGACGGGCTCGATGAGCTGACCACCACGGGTCCTTCAACCGTGTGGGAAATACGCGACGGCGCTGTGTCTGAGCTGACGCTCTCGCCCGCGGACCTAGGCATCAAACCGGCAACCGTCGAGCAGCTGCGCGGCGGCGACGCCCAGGCCAACGCCGTCGTCGTACGGGAAGTCCTCGCAGGCAAGGAAGGGGCGGCCCGCGACGCCGTTCTCCTCAATGCTGCAGCGGGGCTCGTGGCTTTCGACACCAGTGCGGACGGTCCGTTCCTTGAGCGTATGCAACGGGCCTTCAGCCGGGCATCTGAATCGGTCGGGTCGGGTGCTGCTGCGGCCGTCCTGGAAAAATGGGTTTCCCTGACCCTCAGGTGAATCCGGCTACTGCTCGAAGCCCAGGGCGAAAGCTGCGTCGAGGTCGTGCTGCGAGTAGGCACGGAACGCTATGTGCGTTGTCGTGTGCACCACCGCGGGCACCTTGGACAGTCGGTCTGCAATAACGTCCGCCAGGTCCTCGTGCCGGGGCACCCTTGCCACCGCAATCAAATCCCACTCCCCGGTGACGGAATATACCTCGCTGATCCCGTCTATCGCTGAGATCTCCTCGGCTGTTTCAGGTATGCGGGCAGCGTCAGTCTTGATCAGAACGAATGCGGTGATCACGAGATGAATCCTTCCGGATCTGTTGCGCCGTAGCAGAGCCCGGCAAGCTTTTGAGTGCTGCCAGCCTATTACATGGGGCCGCGCTGCCGGCCGGACCCGCGGCCACTTCAGGCGAAGTTCTTCAGGCTCTCCTCAGCCGCTTTGCACCGGCCCACGCCAGTCGCCATCCCACCAGCAGGAGCCCCAGGCTCAGCAACGCCACGATGATAAAGGGCAGCACTACCGTCTGGCCGGTCAGCAGGCGGAGCACCATGCCGCCCACCAGGGCACCCAACCAGACCGCCACCCCGGTCCGGCGTACGGACAGCGGATTCCGCCACGCCCTCACGGCCAGCCATCCGAGGGCCGCCCCTGCCAAAAACGGCCAAGCAGTCAGCAGGACACCGGAAAAGACCTCGCCGCGCTGGTGCGCGTCACGGCCAACGGCTGCAAACACCATTATCAGCACAGCATCGGCGGTGGCAGCGGCGGCTGCCTGCCGCCCTGTAGACGAGCGGATGGGCCGCTGAATCTGAGGTGTCATACCTTCGAGCCTAGCAACGGCGGTTGTGCCCGTGCGCCCCTTGTCCTTACCTCCGTGATTGAGCAGGATAGACAAACCGGAAAGGGGAGGCGGAACCATGCGATTGTTGCAGGTGGCCCAGTATGCGGAAGACCTCGGGAGGGCATCTGCGTTCTACGCCGAATTGCTTGGGGTACAGCCCAGCGCAGTGTTCGACCCGCCCGGCCTGGTCTTCTTCGACCTCGAGGGCGTGCGGCTGATGCTGGAACCAGGCGCCCCAAGGGCTCTTCTGTACCTCCAGGTTCCGGATGTCCGGGCCTCTGTGGAGCAGTTGGCAGCCAGGGGAGTGGACGTGGTGGACGCGCCCCGCGTGATTTACACCCACGCGGACGGAGTGCTTGGTCCTGCTGGTACGGACGAGTGGATGGCGTTCATCCGGGACAGCGAGGGCAACACGCTGGGACTCGTCAGCCAGATGGCCGCAGGACAACGGGCACCCGGAGAATCCGGAGGCTGATTTCGTTGCATTCGTTACTGACATCGGTGGCAGCTTTACCGGCTGACCAGCTCGCTGCCGTAACCGGTGTCGCATTTGCCATCGTGAAGGACGCCCTTCCCGGGGGCCACGGCATAGTTTTCGCCAGGGTTGAGGACGGCCGGCTGCACGCCGGTTGCTTCGGTTATGCAGCGGTGGACGAAGGGAGCGCTTTCGCCCTCGCCGCCCACCCACATGTCGATCCAGAGGGACGCGCCGTCATAGTCCTCCGACCCTGAGTGGCACGGACCATCCTGGGGAGTTGGGCCGTCCCCGCAGGTATCTTCCACAATGAAATACCGCCGTACATCGGGCAGGTAGATCCGGGTGCCGGCGGGGATGTCGAGGACGCTTTCGCCCGTCTCGCGGGAGTGACCGACGGCGATGGTCACCGGGTCTTCGTAGGTTCCGGTTCCACCGGCCGTTTTGTGCAGTACCGGATGGCTGATGATGGGTGAGCCTTCCGGAGTGTTGTCGTACCAGGAATAGCCGGTGACGAACACCTTGGGCACAACTTCCTCACCTGGCTCAAGGGGAGGAGGGCCCCCGCAGGCTGCCGCTGTGAGGACTGAAGAAAGCACGCCGCCTGCCAGCACCGCCTTCCAGCGCATAGTTATTGGGCTCCCGCGGGCCCGGCGTCAGTGAAGGCGTGCCCCAGCACCTTCCCGAACATGCCTGGCTCCTGGTCAAGGCCGCTGCAGTTATTGGAAACTGCGCCGGATGTCTGCCCCTGCTTGCCCGGGTCGCAGCCGGTGTCGCGGTTCAGCGACCACATGGACATGCGTCCGACACCCCGCTCCAACGCGAAAGCGTTCAGCCCTTCGGCGTCCTCCTGGGAAAACACCTGGCCTTGCACGTCATTGCGGCCAATCATCGGCGTGAGCCCGATCCTGTTCCAAAGGGCTGCATCGTCCAGCGGTGTGCCCGCCTGCTCGTAGAGTGTTTTCAGGGTCCTGTGGGTTCCCTCAGCTGCGCTGACTGATGCAGTGAGCATGGTTTGCCCCTGCTTGAGCGGCCCGAAGTTCATGGTCATGATGTTTACGCCGGCAAGTTCAACTCCTTCCTCGAGCATCGTTTCCACGGAGACTTTGGCCGCGGCAGTAAGACCGTCCGCGGAGACGGGAAGGGTCAGCCACACCTTCAACGGCTTGTCAGCCGGGCGCTCCGATTGAAGGCGGGTCATGGCAGCTGCACGCCGCTGGGCTGCGGCAGGATCGCCGGCGCCGTTTCCCTCGACGTCGAGGTCCACTGTGTCCAGCCCGTATCTGGCGATGACCGCTGAGTAGGCATCAACCAGGGCGCCGCTGTCAGCACAGGCAACCGCCAGCTCCGTGCCGAGCTGCCCGCCGAAGGAGACAGCGACGTCGTTGCCGGCCTTTCTGAAGGCCTCCACCTGCGCGTCGAGGTCCAGTTTGCCCTTTGCCTGTTCAAGGTCATAGGAGCCTCCCCAGGAGGGTTCGCAGGGCCGGTCCGGATGGGAGGTGATAAAGGACAACACGGCAGTGACGGGTCCTTGTGGGGGCGAGTCCTGCAGGCGCAGGGGAGGAACCAGTGTTACGTCGAGGTATCCGCCGAACCACCTGGGGTTCGGCTCTGCGCGGTTGACTTCCACCCCCGGACTATTGCCGCCCTGCTGCCCGGGGCCGCAGGCGGCAAGGGGCAGCAGGGCGGCAAGCACGGCCAGGCTTCTGCCCAACCAGGTCAGTGAAGGCATGTTCCGATGCCACCTTCCTGGTCGTCTGAAGCGTGGATAACAGGTTGCTCACTATATTCCAGGCGAAACTTTTGAGCTACAGCCAACCCGGTGCCGGTTCAGGCGGAACTGGGGGAGAGCGGCCCGAACGTCTCTGGAAGGGCGGAATTGGGCGGCAGGGCGGACACGGTCACGCTGTTGGTGCGTTCGGGTTTGTACCATCCCACGGCGGAGCCCCGCAGGGCCTGGATGGCGGATCCGAAAACCACGTACGCGCGCAGAGGTTCGTAGATGAGCCGGTAGATGGGCACCATGAGCAGGTGCAGGAGACTCTCACGCACCATCAATACCGCCACGATGGAGATGAGCATATGGGTTGCGGCAACAAAGGCAGAGAAAAGCGCGATTGCCTGCCATTCTCCACGGGCCAGGCTGCTGATGGCCACGATGACGGTCAGTGGCATAAAGATCAGCGGCACAAGCACGGAGATCAGTGCGTACGGCATGGTGAGCAAGCCGAGCGCTCCGAACTTGGGGTTGAAAAGCATGCCACGGTGCTTGTACAGGGTCTGGATGTTGCCGTAGGTCCAGCGAAGCCGCTGCTTGAACAAACCGCGTACCGTCAGCGGCGCCTCGGTCCAGGCAACAGCTTCGTTCTCCTGGACGATGCTGTACCCCAGGCGCTGCAGGGAAAGAGTGAGGTCTGCGTCCTCTGCAAGGGTGTCATGGGAGTAACCGCCAGCCTTCAGCAGCGCTTCCCGCCGCCAGGCGGCGCAGGCCCCGGGCACGATCGAGATTGCCCCCATAAGGCCCTCAGCCATACGCGTCACACAAATCCCGGAAAGGTATTCCAGGCTCTGCCAGGCAGTGATGAGGTTCCGCCGGTTGCCCACTTTGACGTGCCCGGCGACAGCCCCCACCTCCTTGCCGTTTCGGGGAGCCATGAAGTGCCGCGCAAACATTTTGATGGTTTGGGGCTCGAACAACGTGTCCCCATCGAGCGTGATGATGATTTCTCCCCAGGACTCATTGATGCCGTGGTTACTCGCCACTGACTTCCCGCCGTTGGGCTGGTTGATGACACGAAGTTGGGGCCACGTCTTGGCATACTCCGTCAGAACCGCCAGCGTCCCGTCTGTTGAGCCGTCGTTCACCGCCACGACTTCCATTAATGGATAGTCGCTGGCCCGGAGGGCATCAAGGGTTTTGGTCACCACCGGTTCTTCATTGAAGACAGGCAGCACCACACTGACGAACGGCCATTCCGTTTCCTTGATGTTGTCCCAGCGGCGCCTCTTTTGCCGTGCGTTATTAATCAGGGCCAGGACAACGAATAGGAATGTGAGGATGGTCAGGGACCCGATGCCGAACCAGAACAGCCAGTTCAGCAGGACGTTAGGGGTGACCAGGTAGGTGGTCACCGCTGCGAGGGTGACGTTGTCCTCCAACGTGGCAGGGGCAGAGCGCTGGGGTACAAGGTCCGCGGGCAAAAGTGGCTGGACTGTGGTGAAGGTGTAGCCCTGCGCTTTGGCGCGCGGGATGAATTCCTTCAGCATGTTGACAGTTGCGGTGCGGTCACCGCCGGCATCGTGCATCAAAACGATGTGGCCTTGACCGTCCAGTTCCGGGGCCTGAATAGGCACTCCCGGCGCGTACTCCCAATCGCGGGTATCAATGTCCATGTTGATGTGCAGATACCCCAGTTGCTGGGCCTGCAGCAGGGCAAGGGCGTTGTTTTCCGGGTTGCCGGTGGGGATCCGGAACAGCCTTGTATCGTAGTGGTCCATCGCCCGCATCACACGGTCCGCCCCAATTATCTGCTGGCGGTTGAAGGCATCGTCATGTGCCCAGAAATCTATGTGGGACATGGTGTGGTTGCCGATCATGTGCCCTTCGCGGATGGTCCGCTTGAAGAGGTCCGGGTACTTGACGATGTTGTCACCCACGGGGAAGAAGGTTGCCGGGACTCCCTCCTTGGACAGCAGATCCAGGATCTCGGGCGTGAAGCGCGGGTCGGGCCCGTCGTCGAAGGTCAGCATGATGGTCTTGGCCATCGGCTCGCCGTAGGCTTCCATGACGTAGGGACTGTCACCGATCAGTGTAATTTCCGACGGCGTGGCTTCCCGCCAGACGGTGTCGCTGAAGGGGTCCTTGAGCAGCGTTTTGCCGTCCCTGTGTTGCACCAGGGCTATGCGGTGGTAGACCGAGGTGCGCTCCTGGTAACCGATCCTCGGGATGTTTTCCAGGTCCTGGAGGGCAAGCAAGTTCCGGGGGTAGTCCGAGCCCTGGTTTTGTTGCCCCGGCCGCAACGGCGCGGTTGCGGCCGGGAGGATCCCGACCGCTGAGAGGACCACCAACAGCACGCCGGCCAGCAGGAGGCACAGGATTCTTTGCCAGCGGTGACCGGTGGCATCGAAAAAGACGGGGGCCCTGCCGGTGGAGTGCGGAGGAGCTGGTTTCGTCATGATTACCTTAAGCGGGAATCTTGCCTGCAGGTGTCTTTACAGGGTCACGGAGATGACAACGGAAGGAGGGCGGATCGGGGTTTGACCTGCCTAAATGCGTGGCCCCGGCCCAGCATTCCCTGGAGTGTCACCGTGTGAAGAAGACTATGAGCGCCCCCGCTGCCGCGCCTGCGTAGCTGATACTCGAGTTTTCCGCTGCAAAGTACCTGTATGGATACTCATCAGTGCCAGAGCGGTACTCCCGGCATTCCTCCCGGTAGCATCAGGTCCAATGAATAAAGCGCTGTGGATCTGCTGCCTCGTAGGCGCCGCCGTCGGGATCACCGTGGGCCTGGCTGTCTTTGACAGCCCGTTTATCGGCTTTGCCGTCGGACTGGGCGTTGGAGCAGTCCTGGGCGCCGGCATAGGACCGCGGCGCTAATCTGCCGGCGCCGGGCTGAACGCCGGGAGAGACCAGATGGAACGGTCACTCGTGCGGTCCGCTGTTGTTGCAGCCGTCCGCAGCGCACCCGTCAGGGGAGTGCTGCCGGGATAGGCAGAACCAGTGTGATAGCTGCCGCTGATCCGGCTCCGTTTCACTTGCCGGCCCTGTCCGCTCAGCTGGGAGTTTTCGGAAGGAGCGGCCGGTCGCCCGCGTTCCGGCGCCGTGGTCCCAGGAGCCAGCCTCAAGCAGACGCAGCAGCGCCCGCTACCAAGGCCCGCAAGAGGGCGCAGCATCGGGGAGCCCTTCTTAGCGCTACTTGACATAATGTAGATTATCGGCGTTTTGGAACGGAGTCGGAAGGGGCAGGAATTGGCCCTCGAGGATACGGAACAAACCATGCCACGACGGGATGTCTCCGCAGGTCATTGTCTTATTGCGGGCGCTCGTTAAGAATGAGTCAATGACGGTCTACGTGCGATCACTTGAAACTGCAGTTCCAAAAACGATGCTGATCCAAACAGAAGCACGTGACGTGTTTGCGGCCCAGCCCGGATTGTCCAGGCTTGGCTCGCGGCTGGTCAGCACCTGTTTCGACTCTGCCGCCATTGATACCCGCTATTCCGCCGTGGAGGAACTGACCACGGATTTCCGCTCGGACGATCCCCAGTTCTTTGACCCTGACACCGGCCTGCTGCTGAACCCCAGCACGAAGGTCCGTAATGACATCTTCGGCCGCGAGGCGACCAAGCTCTTCGTCCAAGCCGCCCGTGCTGCGGTGGACGCAGCCCCCGAAATTGACTTACTTGACATAACTCATCTCGTGACCGTGTCCTGTACGGGGTTCTTTAACCCTGGCCCGGACTACAAGATCGTCCGCGAACTAGGTTTGGATCCGGCCGTGCAGCGCTACCACCTGGGATTCATGGGCTGCTATGCAGCTTTTCCCGCACTTCGGGCTGCCAAGCTGTTCTGCGAAGCCGACCCGCAGGCAGTTGTCCTGGTGGTGTGCGCAGAGCTTTGCTCCCTGCACGTGCGTACCTCCAACGATCCGGACACCATCATGGGCTCAGCCCTTTTCGCCGATGGTGCCGCCGCCGCCGTCGTCACTGCACGCAGCGGTGCCGAGGATAAGTCCCTGCTCCAGCTTGACCATTTCGAAACGGTGCTCACACCGGTCGGCGAGGACTCGATGGCGTGGAACATCGGCGACCACGGCTTCGAAATGGTATTGGGAAATTACGTGCCGCACATCATTGACGACCACATCGTCGGTGCCCTGCAGCCCCTCCTCGCCCGCGACCCGGAGCTGGAGGCACTCCCCTACACGTCCATCCGGCACTGGGCCATCCACCCCGGCGGGCGGAGCATCCTGGACAAAGTCCAGTCCCGGCTGGAACTCACTGACGAACAGCTGGTCCCGGCGCGGGAGACGTTGCGGAACTACGGAAACATGAGCAGCGCCACGGTGCTTTTTGTCCTCAAACACATCTTGGAGCAGGATCCGCAGGACGGGGATGAACGGATCTGCTCCATGGCATTCGGCCCGGGACTTACGGTGGAAACCGCCCTGTTCACCAAGCTGCGGCAGGCTCCCGCGACGGCACTGGTGGACCAGGCCGCCGGGCACGCCGCCGCGGAAGTACCTGTCTCCTGAGCGCCTTGGACCTGCTGATGCGGCAGCGCGCCGTCGATGCCGTGGAATTGATGGATGCTCCTGATTGCGATGTCGGGCGCCTGCAGAACACCTACCGCCAGTTCGCGGTGATTAACCGCGCGCTGTCCGGATGGCGAAGGCTGTACGTCCGGGAGCTTCGTCCTCATCTGGCCCGCTGCACGGCTCCGGCCACCCTGCTGGACATCGGCTGCGGCGGAGGGGACCTCCCCTATCAGCTGGCGCGCTGGGCGGGCAGGGACGGACTTCCGCTGAAGGTCACCGGCATAGACCCTGATCCGCGAGCGGCGGCATATGCGAGGGGACGTCCGCTCCTTCCCGGCGTCGAGTTCCGGCAGGCGCACAGCGCTGATCTGGTCCGCGAGGGCAGGCGGTTCGACTTCGTCATTTCGAACCACGTCCTGCACCACCTGTCGGAGGCCGAACTGCAGCAGCTGCTCGCCGACTCGGCTGCCCTCTGCATCAGCAAAGCGCTGCACAATGACCTGAGGCGCAGCCCTGCGGCGTATGCCCTTTTTTCCGCCGCAGCCCTGCCGTTCCCGCATTCCTTCATTCGGGCGGACGGCCTGACATCCATTCGCAGGAGCTATACCCTTTCCGAACTTACCGCCCTCGCTCCCCCGGGCTGGCTGGTCGAAGCCACCACCACGTTCCATCAGGTTCTCGCCCTGCGCAGGACATGAAGTGGCACGGTCAACGGATGTCCTAATCGTCGGTGGCGGTCCGGTGGGTTTGTACCTGGCCGCCCTGCTGCTGCAGGAGGGTGTCCGTGTTCGAGTACTTGAACAGCGGCAGGCCAGGAACCTGCACTCACGGGCCATCGGCATCCACCCACCTGCGCTGGAGGCACTGCAGGAAGTGGAGATTGCCGCTTCCGCGGTCCGCAACGGGGTGCGGATCCGGGAGGGCATGGCTGTCAGTGGCGGGAAAACGGTGGGCGTCATGCCGTTTGCCGGGGCGTCGGAAACTTATCCTTTCGTCCTGGCCCTGCCCCAGTACAGGACCGAGCAGCTCCTGGAGGAGCGCGTCCACCAACTCGACTCCGGCGCCCTGGTCAGGGGTGTGCGCGTCAGGGAGATCACGGACGACGCCGGATCAGTCACCGTGGTGGGCGAACCCGCGGACGGCGCCAAGGGAGGAGCGGCGTCCTTCACCGCGTCCCTCGTGGTGGCGGCCGACGGCGCCCGGTCGCCGATGCGCAATCTCCTCGGGATGCCGGTAAGCAGGAAGGACTACCCGGACCACTACCTCATGGGCGACTTCCGGGACTCCGGGCTCTACGGCGAGCGGGCGGTCCTGTTCCTCGAACCGGGCGGAATCGTTGAGTCCTTTCCGCTGCCGGGCACAGTGCGCCGGTGGGTTGTCCGGCTGGAAAGCCCCGCCCGTACCACCGCGCCGGAGGATCTGGCACAACTGGTCCTGCGCCGGACCGGGATTCTTCCGGACGCGGGCACCAACACCATGGTGAGCGCGTTCAGCGTCCGGTCCACCGTGGCCCGGAGCATGCTGGCCGGCAGAGTGTTCCTGCTCGGCGATGCCGCGCACGAGATCAGTCCCATTGGTGGCCAGGGCATGAACCTCGGCTGGCTGGATGCCCAGGACCTCTCCCCCATTATTCAGGCAGCGTTGGCACACGGAATCCGCCACCAGGACGTGGAATGGCGGCTCCGGGAATTCCAGGTTCGACGCTGGCGGGCCGCCGCGGCGGCCAAGCGGCAGTCTGAGATCAACATGATGCTGGGACGGCCGCTGCCCAGGCCGTTGCTGGACCTGCGGAACCTGGGGATGAGCGCCGCTGCCGCCACTCCCGCTGTCAACCGTTGGGTGGCGAGGCGCTTCACGATGCAGCAGCTGGACAGGCAGCCTATGTGGAGCCGGCCCGGTTACCTGAAGCAGCAGTTGTAGCTGTCCTGGCTGACAGTAAGCCCGTTGCCTGCTCGGGTCAGCACGGCATGGACACCAGCCGAGCGAAAGGACGGTCTGCCGGCCGGCGGTTAGGCTTTCCCCATGAGCCAAAGCTTGCCCGAGACCACACACACCGCAGAGCAGCTCCGTGAAGCTGTGGAGCGGATGCTTGCGGCCGGTTCCCTCCCGCCGATCGTGCAGGCAGGCCATCCCGCACTCCGGCAGCGCGCTGCCGCCTTTGACGGGCAGTTGTCCGATGACCAGCTCGGGCGCCTGATATCGCTGATGCGCGAGGTAATGCACGAGGCTCCCGGTGTTGGGCTGGCAGCGCCCCAACTCGGGATACCGCTGCAGCTGGCCGTCATGGAAGACCAGTACGACGTCGATCCCGACGCTGCTGCCCTCCGTCACCGGAACCCTCTGGACTTCCTCGCCGTCCTGAACCCCCGCTACACACCGCTGGGTTCCGGCCTCGCGTCCTTTTACGAGGGTTGCCTTTCACTCAACGGACTCCAGGCCGTGGTGGCCCGGCACGAAAAGGTGCTTCTTGAGTTCCAGACACCGGAGGGAAGCGCCGTGGAGCGGGAGTTTTCCGGCTGGCAGGCCAGGATTGTGCAGCACGAAACCGACCACCTGAACGGCGTGCTGTACCTTGACCGCGCACAGCTCCGGTCCCTGAGCAGCAACGCCGAATACGCCGCCCATTGGGCCGAGCCGGGCATCGGCAAGGCGCAGCAGGGCCTCGGTTTCGACGCCGGTCCTGCCGGTATCAGCATCCGCTGACGCCGGCGCCCCGAGTGCCGCAGGAATCGGCTGCGGCAGCCCTAGGATGGTTCCATGCCCTCCACCACGGACCTTCCTCTACTGTGCCCGGTGTGCCGGAACCTGCTGGAACTCTTGGCCGCAGGTCCAGCCGGGCAGGGCCGGCTGGTTTGTCCTTTAGGCCATAGTTACGACGCCGCGCGGCAAGGCTATTTCAACCTGCTGGTGGGAAAGGGCACTGCCTTCGAGGCTGATTCTGCTGACATGGTCCAGGCGCGCTGCGACTTCCTGGATGCGGGGCACTACCGGCCGCTGGCAGCTGCGGTGGCCGCCGCCGTCGTACCCTGCCTGCCCGGGGAACGCGGCGCTGTCCTTGATGCAGGAACGGGAACCGGTCACTACCTAAGGTCCGTTCTTGATGAAGCGGCAGCCCATTACCGCGGCAAAGTGGCTGCGCTTGGCCTGGATATCTCCAAATTCGCCCTCCGCCGGGCGGCCCGGCTCAACCCCGAGGCTTGGAACCTGGTTTCGGACGTCTGGCAGCCGCTGCCGCTGGCAGACGCGTCAGTAGATGCCATTACGGTCATTTTTGCCCCGCGCAATGCGGCCGAGTTTGCCCGCGTCCTCCGGCCCACAGGCCGCCTGGTGGTGGTCACGCCCCGGAGTGGCCATCTCGCCGCCATCGCTGCAATAACCGGGATGCTCGGCATCGAGGAAGGCAAGGAAGCCAGGCTGACCGAAACGATGGGAAGCCACTTCCACCCCGAAAAAAGCATTGACGTCGACGTACCCCTGGCGCTGACACGGCGGCAGGCTGCTGACCTGGCCTTCATGGGGCCGGCTGGCCACCACCTTGATCAGGGGCACCTCGCTGAACGGCTGGCAGGCATGTCCGAGCCGATTGCAGCAGAAGCGAAGTTCCGACTGACAGTCTTTAGAGGCAGCAAACCGGCTGCGGAGTAACGACTTGGCCACTATCCCCCCACCACCGGTGGAAGCCCGCCCACCGCTGGCCAGGCCGCACTAATATTAAGAGGACAGTCACTGGCGGTGACCCCGTTCGGCTCCCCGTCGGAAAGGGGAAACATTGTTCGAATGGCTCGGGGAAAACTGGTGGGCATTATGGCTCACCGCCTTCCTGGCGTTTGCAGTGATCGAGATGATCACCCTTGACCTGTTTTTCATTATGCTCGGCGGCGGAACCCTCGCGGCGCTGGCAGCAGACTTCGCGGGCGCTGACCTCTGGCTGCAGATCGTCGTTTTTTGTGTGGTGTCCCTGCTCATGATTGCCTTCGTCCGGCCCGTCGCACTGGCCCATCTGAAAAACGGCCCCTCCGAGCAGCGCACGAATGTCGACCGTCTCATCGGTGAGACGGCCACTGTGATGGAGCCGGTCACGTCCGAGGGCGGCCTCGTTAAAATCGGCGGAGACATTTGGACCGCACGTTCCGCAGGCGGTGTCCTACCCGCCGGCCAAAAAGTAGTGGTATCCGCCATCGATGGAGCCACGGCGCTGGTGGCCGTGCCGCCGGAAACAGCAAGCCCGTCCTGATACAGCCTGAACACATGGGGAACAAGGAGATGTATGGATAACGCAGGAGGAACTGCATTGGCTATTGTGCTGGTGGTCCTGATCGTGTTTGTGATAATCGTTCTGGTCCGGGCGGTGCGGATCATTCCGCAGGCCCGTGCAGGCGTGGTTGAACGGCTGGGCAAGTACCAGCGGACGCTCAACCCAGGGCTGACCATCCTGATTCCGTTCGTGGACCGGCTCCTGCCGTTGCTGGATCTGCGCGAACAGGTTGTTTCGTTCCCTCCGCAGCCGGTGATCACCGAGGATAACCTGGTGGTCTCCATCGACACCGTTGTCTATTTCCAGGTCACGGACCCGAGGGCCGCAACGTACGAGATCGCCAACTACATCCAGGCAGTGGAACAGCTGACAACCACCACTCTCCGCAACGTTGTGGGCGGCCTGAACCTCGAAGAAGCGTTGACCTCCCGTGACCAGATCAACGGGCAGTTGCGCGGGGTGCTGGACGAGGCCACCGGGCGCTGGGGCATCCGTGTCTCCCGCGTCGAGCTCAAGGCCATCGATCCGCCGCACTCCATCCAGGACTCCATGGAGAAGCAGATGCGCGCGGAGCGGGACCGCCGCGCCGCAATCCTTACTGCCGAAGGTACCAAGCAGTCAGCCATCCTGACCGCCGAAGGCCAGCGCCAGGCGTCCATCCTGGCGGCGGAAGGCGACGCCAAGGCCGCGATCCTGCGGGCCGACGGCGAGGCTCAGGCAATCCAGAAGGTTTTCGACGCCATCCACAAGGGCAACCCGGACCAGAAACTGCTGGCATACCAATACCTGCAGACCCTTCCGAAGCTTGCGGAAGGATCCTCCAACAAGTTGTGGATCATCCCCAGCGAAGTCGGCGAGGCCCTTAAGGGGATCGGCAACGCACTGGGCGGAACAAACCCGGATCCTGCCGCAGCCGGGCTGTTCGACGAAGTGGGAGCCAAACCCTCCAAGCATTAGGAGCAGGAAAGGCACGGCGAGGGGCCGGCAGCGGATGCCGGTCCCCCTTGGTTTTGGTTGCCATGGCCCGCACCCGTATAATTGGGTATTTGTCCGGCAGGAGCAGATCCGCTGGAACAACCAAGCTTCGCAATGCGTTGAATCATAAGATGCAGCACAGAGCACACAGTAGTCCGGCGGTGTTTTTCAGCCGCCGGCTAGCGCGGGTTTTTACTCCGCGAACCGACCAGAGGGAGAAAACATGAGCGATCGCAGCCTGCGGGGCATGCGCCTTGGCGCGCAGAGCATGGAGACCGAGTCCGGAGTTGAGCCGGCTCCGCGTCAGCGCGTCGAGTACCGGTGCGAGGACGGCGAGCAGGTTTTCGTGACGTTCTCCTCCGAGGCGGAGATTCCCCCGGTTTGGGTTTCCAAGACCGGCAAGGAAGCGCTCCTGGTCGACGGCGAACGCCCGGACACCAGCAATGACAAAGCCGTCCGCACGCACTGGGACATGCTGCTGGAACGCCGCTCCCTCCCCGAGTTGGAGCAGATCCTCGAGGACCGGCTGACCATCCTGCGCGAACGCCGTGGAGAGCGCCGCTCCGCATAGTACCTTGAATTGAAAGCAAGGGCCGTCCCCACATTGTGGGAGACGGCCCTTGCTGTTTGCCACTCTGCTTCTTGGCGGCAAGCGGGTGCGCGCTTACCGCTGTGCCGGCAACTTCTTCCGCGTAAGGGTGTTCCAACGGGCCTGGAGTCCCCATTTGGTGACGTTGATCATGGCTTCAACCACGATGTTGCCGCTCATTTTGGAGGCTCCAAGTTCCCGCTCCACAAAGGTAATGGGCCGTTCCTCGATCCGGAGACCCATGCGGGCCACCCGCCAGGCAAGGTCCACCTGGAAGCCGTAGCCCACCGAGTCCACCTGGTCCAGGTTGAGCTTTTCCAACGTGGTCCTGCGGAACGCGCGGTATCCGCCGGTTACGTCTTTGATCTTCAGGCCCAGCATCAGGCGGGCGTAGGTGCTTCCCACCCTTGAGATGGCCTGCCGGTACAGCGGCCAGTTCACGACGCTTCCGCCGGGAACCCAGCGGGATCCCATGGCGAGGTCGGCGCCCTGGTCGATGGCCTCAAGGAGCTGGGGAAGCTGTTCGGGCTGATGGGAACCGTCAGCGTCCATCTCCACCAGGACGTCATAGCCGGCATCAAGGCCCCACTTAAAGCCGGCGATGTAGGCAGCCCCCAAGCCTTCCTTGCCCTTGCGGTGCAGTACATGCACCTGCGAGTCCTCGGCAGCGATGCCATCGGCGAGCCGGCCAGTGCCGTCAGGGCTGTTGTCATCCACCACCAGCACGTCCGAAGCCGGGACGGCTGCGCGGAGCCGCTGCAGCGTAATAGGCAGAGATTCCAGCTCGTTGTAGGTGGGGATGATGGTAAGGACGCGCACAGAAGGCCTTCCTGAAGGGAACGGTCGGTGCACCCGCGGGCGAGCGAATTCGCTGGCAGGCGCAGCTACCCATTATAGGGCGGAGACTGGAGGGGTCAGGAACGCAGCGCAGGGCTCGTGTGCAGTTCCACGCCGTCCCTGACAGTCTGCAGGCACACGGGATCCGAGCCGGTGTCCAGTGCCGGCAGCAAGGGTGTCCGGGCCCGGGGATCGGTGCTCCACGACTGGACCCTTCCGTCGGCCACCTGCACCATCAACTCCTCGACTTCCCAGACCGCGAAACTGGCCGGCGCTCCGGGGACAAGCTGGCCCGCCATGGGGTTGTGGTACTTGGCGGCCCTCCAGCCTGCCCGGGTGTGGCCCAGGAAAGCGGCCCGTGCCGAAATCCGTTCAGCCTCGTTGTGGTGCTCAAGGCAGGCCCTGACGCTGGACCAGGGGCGCAGCGTCGTTACGGGGCTGTCGCTGCCAAAACAGACTGGAACCCCTGCAGAAAACAGGCTGGCAAAGGGATTCATGGATCTGCTCCGCTCCCCCAGGCGTGTCTCGTAGAGCCCGCCTGGACCGCCCCAGGCAGCGTCAAATGCGGGTTGGGCACTGACTGTAACGGAGTATCGGGCCAATGTGGCAACAGCGGCCGGTTCCACCATCTCCACGTGCTCAAACCGGTGGCCTGCCGCCCGAATCCTCTGCTCCCCAACCTCGGCCGCTGCCAGGTCCAACGCTTCCAAAGCTGCATCCAGCCCGGCGTCGCCAATGACGTGGAAACCACCCTGGATCCCGGCCAGGGAACAAGCAGCAAGATGGGCCGCTGCCTCCCCGACGCTCAGGTAGAGGCTGCCGGACTCGTTGGGGGCGTCGCTGTAGCCGGACCGCAGGGCTGCTGTCCGTGACCCTATGGAACCGTCGATGTTCAGGTCGCCGGCCAGTCCCCGGACGCTGACACCCAGCTGGTCAAGAATGCTGCGGGCGTGTTCTTCCGATGAAGCCAGTTCGCCCCAGTAAGTCAGGACTTCCGGCGTGGCTGTGCCGCCGTTGCTGTTCCAGTTCCCCGCAAGTTGAAGATCAAGGGCACCGCCGATGTGTGGAGCGCCAATCTCCGCCACTGCCACGTAGCCATTGGCTGCGGCCTCGGCGAGGGCACGGCCCTGGTGCCTTGCGAGCACCTCGGCCGGGAGCCGCCGAGTTGCCTGCCGGGCTGCTGCGTGCGCCGCCAGCCGTACCCTTGGGCCGCCGTCGAAACCATCAAGCCCGCGGAGGCCGGCCGCTGCAGCCAGGGACGCCGAGACCAGGGCCGAATGGACGTCAACGCGGGAGAGGTAGACAGGGCGGCCCCCTGCGGCCCTTTCCAGTTGCTCAGCCGTGGGGAGGGTGCCGTCCGTCCAGGTGGTGTCGTCCCAGCCATGCCCCAGGACCGGGCCGTCACCGGGCGCAGCAGCCACAGCGTCAAGGAGCTCCCTGGCCGACCTCACGTCCTGCAGTGACAGAGACTCCAAGGCAATTCCTGTCTCTGTCAGATGCATGTGGGAGTCTACGAAGCCGGGGGCAACCAGGGCTCCGCGGAGGTCAATGACCTCCATTGAACTGTCAGCGATCGAAGATGCTGCCTGTTCCGATCCAACCCACGCCACCGTGTCACCATCCACCAGCATGGCCGACGCAAAGGGGTCAGCGGCCGTATACACCGAGCCGTTGCGGTAAAGGACAGGCTTGGTCTTGGGGCGGGATCCGGGCTGGTCTTCGGGACGGGGCATAGGAAAGCGAAACTCCTGGAAGTAGGACGGCCGGCAACAGCAGGCGGTGGGGGGTCAGAGGACGGACGAGTAGGCTACAACGCCGCGGCGGATCAGTGCGATGGCGTCGGAACAAAGGCGTGCGAGGCGCGGGTCCAGGCCGGGAATCTTCGCCAGTTGGTCCAGCAGGTCAACCACCTGCTTCACCCAGCGGACAAAGTCGCCGGCGGCAAGGTCCGTTCCACTCAGGACGTCCTGCAGGTGCCGGCCGCGGGCCCACTTGTAGATGGGCCATACCAGGCCCAGTTCCGGTTCGCCGGTCAACGGAAGTTTGTTTTCCTCTTCCGTATCTTCCAGGGCGGACCACTCCCGGACAACGGTGTCCACCGAGGTCTCCAGTGAGATACTTGGCATCCTCGGCCGCATGCCGCGGTCCTCGCGCTTGGCCTGGTACACCAGGACACTGGCCAGGGCGGCGACTTCCACGGCGTCAAGGTCGTCGAAGGCGCCAAGACGGAGGGACTGGGAAATCAGAAGGTCCTTTTCCCCGTAAATCCGCCTCAGCCTCTGTCCGTCAGGGCTGATGTTCAGCCTGCCGTCCGGTGTCGGCTCCAGGTATCCGTAGGAGGAAAGGACGTCGCAGACCCGGTCAAAAGTCTTGGCAATGGTGTTGGTGCGGCCTTGGATCTGCCGGACCAGCCCGTCCGTCTCCCGCCGGAGCTTCCACCAGCGTTCTGACCAGCGGGCGTGGTCCTCCCGTTCGCTGCATCCGTGGCACGGGTGCGCGCGGAGGGCGCGTCGCAGGTCAGCGATGCGCTTTTCCTGGTTCGGCAGGGCGGTGGCGAGGCCGAAGTCGTTGTTGCGGTTGTTGCCTGGGGCCGGCGGGCGGTTCTCCCGCAGCGCGTTCCGTGCTGATGATGCCAGGTCGCGCCGCGATTTGGGCACCTTCGCATTGAAGGACTTGGGTATTCGGATGCGCGTCACCGGAGCAATGGGACCTTCGAGATCGTCGGTCCCGATCCGGCGCAGCTGGTTGTCCAGCGTCAGCACGGCGGGCCGGGGCTCGCGGCTGCTGTGGTCCGAGCTCAGCACAATCGCCGGTCCGGGGGCCCGCCCGCCGGGGACATTCACCACGTCTCCCGGGAGCAGGCGCGCCAATGAATCATCGCTAAGTGACTTCCGGGCGCGTGACTTGGTCCGGGAAGTGACGTTTTCGGCGTCGGACAGTTCCCGGCGCAACCGCGCGTACTCTGTGAAGTCGCCGAGATGGCAGGTCATCGATTTCGCATAGCCCGCCAGCGATTCCTCGCGGCTGCGGACCTGCTTTGCCAGGCCCACCACCGAGCGGTCCGCCTGGAACTGCGCGAAAGAGGATTCCAGGATTTCGCGCGCCCTGGCCCGCCCGAACTGGGCCAGGAGGTTGATGCTCATGTTGTAGGTGGGCCGGAAACTTGAGTTCAAGGGATAAGTGCGCCGTGAAGCCAGGCCGGCCACCGCCGTCGGGTCTGTACCAGGCTGCCAGAGCACCACGGCGTGGCCTTCGACGTCGATGCCCCGCCGCCCGGCGCGCCCGGTCAGCTGCGTGTATTCCCCTGCGGTGATGTCCACGTGCGCTTCGCCGTTGAATTTGTCCAGCTTTTCGAGCACAACGGAGCGGGCAGGCATGTTGACGCCCAGGGCGAGGGTTTCGGTGGCGAAGACGGCCTTCACCAGTCCGTCCGCGAAGAGCTTCTCCACCACTTCCTTGAAGGTGGGCAGCATGCCGGCGTGGTGGGCGGCGAAGCCGCGCAGCAGGCCATCACGCCAGGTCCAGAAGCCCAGAACTTCGAGGTCGTCCGGGGGGATGTCGCGGCCGGCCTCGTCCACGCGCTCCGCGATGATCCGCTGCTCTTTTTCGGTGGTGAGCCACAGGCCCGATCCGACGCATTGGGCAACGGCAGCATCACAGCCGGCCCGGGAGAAGATGAAGGTAATGGCCGGGAGGAGGTCCATGCGGTCCAGGCTTGCGATGACCTGCGGCCGGCTCGCCGGGCGGACGCCGCGTTCGTCGCCGCCCCTGCCTGGACGGTCGTTCCCTCGCCTGCCGCGTTGGCCGCGGCCGGGGGCAGACCTGGCACGGAAGCTTTGCATGCTTTCGCTGCGGGCAACCGTGAGGAGATCGGGGTTTACATCAAAACCACGGCTCGCGGCAGTGTCCTTGCGGGAGTCCGGCTGCGCTTCGTCAGCATCCACGGGCGGAGCTATCTCGTCGAAGGTTGTCTCGCCGGCAAAAAGGTCCATGATCTGGCGGCCCACCATGACGTGCTGCCACAGCGGCACGGGCCGGTGCTCGGACACAATGATGTCCGTGTCGCCGCGCACCGTATCAAGCCACGCACCGAACTCCTCGGCATTGGAGACCGTGGCGCTGAGGGAGGCCACCTGCACTTCGCTGGGGAGATGGATGATGACTTCTTCCCAGACGGCACCGCGGAAGCGGTCGGCAAGGTAGTGCACCTCGTCCATGACCACGTAGCCCAGGTCGCCCAGGGTTGCTGAATCGGCGTAGAGCATGTTGCGGAGGACTTCAGTGGTCATCACCACCACTGGAGCGTCACCGTTGATGCTGGTGTCACCGGTCAGGAGGCCCACGCTGTCGGAGCCGTACTTGTCGCTGAGCTCGGTGAACTTCTGGTTGCTCAGTGCCTTGATGGGTGTGGTGTAAAAAGCCTTCAGGCCCCGTTCGAGGGCAAGGTAGATGGCGAATTCGCCGACAATCGTTTTGCCGGCCCCGGTAGGCGCCGCAACCAGCACTCCCCTGCCCTCCTGCAGCGAACGGCAGGCCTGGCGCTGAAAATCATCGAGTTCAAACTCGAGGGTGCGGGAGAAAGCGCCGAGGTAGGTGGCTGCCTCGGCCCGCTGCTCGGCGCTGAGGCGGTACTTCTCCGCCGGTGAAAGCTCTTCGGGCTCGCCCGGACCGGTAGGAAACTGCCTGGGCTGGAACGAACCGTCGTTGGAGGACATACCCCAAGCCTAATGGGCGCTTAGAGGTTCTTCAGCTCACTGCCCGGGGTGGCGACGTCGGCTGTGGCCTCGGTCTCGGCCATCCGTTTGGCCTCACGGCGGGCCCTGCGCTTGTCGTTCATCAGGCAGACACCGATGGCTGCGAAGAAGAGCACCAGCAGCGGGCCGGCCAGCATGAACATGGAAATGGCGTCAGCACCGGGGGCAGCGATGGCTGCCAGGACAAACACCAGGAACACGGTGATGCGCCAGGCCTTGAGGATGGTTTGGCCGGAGATAACGCCGGCCATGTTGATGCCCACCAGCACCACCGGAACCAGGAACGCAATTCCCAGCACAAGGACCATGCGCGTGACGAACTCAATATATGTGCGGGCATCAATGACGCTGGACGAGCCCTCCGGCGTGAACTGTGTCAGGGCATGGACCACCTGCGGCACCACCAGCCAGCCCATCCAGATGCCGGCAAGGAACAGGGGGACAGCTGCAGCCATGTAGCCCAGGGTGTAGCGGCGTTCCTTGGAGGTAAGGCCCGGGGTAATGAACGCCCACAACTGGTAGATCCAGATGGGGCTCGAGATGACCGCCCCTATCAGCAGTGACATCTGAAGCTTGAAATCGAACGGGGAGGCGATGCTCCCGAAGTTGATTGCGGCGAGCCCGCCGGTTTGTGCCGAGATGCGGTTGACCGGCTCGGCCAGCGCCTTCAGCAGCGGATCGTAAAGTATCCATCCTCCAATGCCGCCAATGACGACGCCGATGGCCGACTTGATCAGCCGGTTCTTCAGCTCCTTGAGGTGGTCCCAAAGAGCCATCCGCCCTTCGGGGTTGGCTTTACGGGCCCTCGACAGTGCCACTGGGGGTCAGGCGCGGTTCGACGGCGGAACGTCAGTGCCGTCGGTTGGCTCGCCGTGCTGCGCCTTGGGGTGGTTGACGATGGTGCCTTCCACGGGGCCTGAGGCGTCAGTGGAGTCGGTCTTGCCGTCGTTCTTCATTTCCTTGACTTCGGATTTGATGATCCGCATGGACTGTCCAAGGCTGCGCGCCATGGCCGGAAGTTTGGGCGCGGCAAAAAGAAGCAAAGCAACAACAATGATGATTACGATGGGCCAGGGGCCATCAAAGAGTCTTCCCACGGGAATTCCTTTCGTCTAAGTACATTTTACTTCCAGGTGAAGTCCAGATCGCCGAGCGCCTGTGGCTGGCCCCGGTCCGTCTTGCGCTGCACCCGTTTGAGGCGGCGTTCTTCCCGTCGGGATGACTTGGATGCCTCGTAATCATGTCGCATGACGGTCGGCGAGGCAAAAACTGCCGAACCGGGCTGCGGCCTTGCCGGGTCCGCGCCCATGGCCGGCTGCTCCATGGGGCCAAGGTGCCCCAGCTTCTCGCCTGCCGCCCCCAGATCCCGGAGGGTGGCCATGAACTGGCGGAACAGCCGGATGCCCAAAAAGACATAGAGGAGCAGTGACAGCGCAACGAGCGCCACCCATATGAGAATCCAGGACCACCAAGGCATGTTTTGAAGTCTAGCCGCCGTATCTGGCCAGCGACGCCGCCAGCCACGCCCGGGCAGCGTCGGCAAGCTCCGCCGGAGCCACGATACGGGCGGAACCGCCGTGCTGGGCCACGAACATCGGTAGCCACGCTGTATTCCCGAACCGTATCTCAGCCACCAGCCCGCCGTCGTCAAGTTCTGCTGTGCGTTCCGCGTAGTAGTCGTCCGCCAGGCCCCTCCCCTGCCGGGTGAGCTGGACGGTGACGAGGGTGTCGTCCTCCTTGGCGGTGAAAAGTTTTGCCGGAACCCCCGTGGCCGGCGTGGTCCCTGCTGGAACGGGCCGCCCGTTCGGTTGAACGTCCTGTATGCGGTCCAGGCGGAAGTTCCTCAGCCCCTCCACCGAATGGCAATAGGCCTCGAAGTACCAGGTGCTGTCCAGCGAGTAGAGGCGCAGCGGGTCCACATCCCGTTCCGACACGCTGTCCCGCTGCGGAGCCAGGTACTGAAGGCGCAGTTGGGAACCCGACTCGATGGCCTGCCGGATGATGGCGTGCGTCGCCGCATCAGCCGGTGCCACTTCCGGCCCGGCAAGGGAGGCTGCCCGCAGCCCTTCCTCACCGGCCGCCGCCAGGAGCTTGAGGGTTACTGATTGCAGGGCACCGTCCTCAGCTACCTCCGGCAGCCCGTTCAGTGTCTCCAGCCCGGTCAGGAGGGCGCAGGCTTCCTCCACGGTGAAGCGTACGGGCTGGGTCAGGTCCAGGTCCTGGGTTATATAAACGTGGTCATCCTCCCACTGAATGTCCAGCAGGTCGTCCGGGTATCCCTCCGGCAGCCCTGAACATATGAGGATTTGCAGATCATCCTCCAGTTCCTTCCTGCTGATGCCGAAGTGCCGGGCGACGTCCTGGATGTGCAGGCCCTGGTTGTGCACCAGGAAGGGGACCAATTGAAGCATCCGTTTGAGCTGGTCCTCGGAAGTGCGCGCCCGGACGGAACGGGCGGGCACACTGGCGAACTGGAACTGAGGAACGGGGGCTGCGCTGAACCCCGCGGCGGCGTGAAGTCTTCGCCGGACGGCTTCGGCAAGTTCGGCGGGAGCCACGGCCAGGGCGTCAGGGCCGTAGGAAGCAAGCTCTTCCGCCAGGGCCTCCGGGTCCCTGTACTGCAGGCTGATCCTTTCGTACCCGGCTTCGGGTTGATCGACGCGAGGGCTGTCCTGGATGGTTTCCCTTGCAGACTCCGGCGCGGTACTGCGGCGTCGCAGTGCCAGCAGCCGCCCTTCCCGGACGTCCACGACGGCGGGGCGCAGCGGCAGTTCCGGCAGGCGGTCCAGTTCCTGCCGGATGTTGAACCCGAGCGGTGGCGCAAATTGCACCCGTTCGAGCGTGGTCACCGCGCTGGTGAAGCGGGAGAGCCGGAAATGGCGGGGGGCTTTCCGGGCGCGGTCGTAACCGGCGAGGTACCAGTTCCCGAACCGGCTTCCCAGGCCCCAGGGCTCAACGGTCCGCTGTTCCTCTGTTCCGGTGCTGCCCGCAAGGTAGGTGAACGTGACGGGGTGTTTGGCATGCATTGCCGCAACGAGGTCGTCGAAGGCCTGCCCCGCGGGTTTGATTCTGGGCTGGACACCGGCGGGAAGCTGGACGTCCGCCATCGCGCCGGACGCCTGTAGCTTGCGCAGCGCGCTTTGGGCGGCCGTGCCCAGCGCTGCCCGCTCCCAGAGTTGGGAGGCCAGGAGGAGTACTGTCCACTCCCCCGGTCCCAGTTGGACTTCCGGCAGGCGGTTGGATTCCTTGCCGATGCGGTAGCGGGTGGTGGCGGGATCGTCTTCGCTCCAGCCAAGGTCGGTCAGTGTTTCGACCTCGAACCCGAACTTGCGGAGATCGCTTTTGTCGCGTTCAAACATCCGTCCGAAGGAGGCCTCATTGCCCGGGGTGTCCCGGTAGATCGTGTCACGCAGTTCACTGCGGCGCAGGCCGTACCTCGTGTTGAGCAGGGCGATCAGGAGGTTCAGGAGGCGTTCAGTACGGGATGCGGACACCCTCGTTACGTTACTAAACTCCGTGCCGGAACGCAGGAAGCGCGGCAGCAGCAGGATGTGATGGTCCTGTTGCTGCCGCGCTCCTGACGGCTTGCCGGTTCCTGGTTAGCGAACGCCCACGAGGTCAACCACGAAGATCAGGGCTTCGTTGGGTGCAATTGCGCCACCGGCGCCACGGGAGCCGTAGGCCAGCTCGGAGGGAATTTCGAGGCGGCGGCGGCCGCCTACCTTCATGCCCAGGAGGCCCTGGTCCCAGCCCTGGATGACCTGTCCGACTCCCACGCGGAAGTCCAGGGGTGCGCCACGGCCCCAGGAGGCGTCGAATTCCTCGCCGGTGGACCAGGCTACGCCCACGTAGTGGGTGGAGACGGTGTCTCCGGCCTTGGCTTCGCGGCCGTCACCTTCGATGAGGTCCGTGATGACGAGTTCCGTGGGGACATCGCCCTCGGGGAAATCGATTTCGGGCTTCTGGCGGTCAAAATCGCGCTGTCCAAAAGACATGGTAGCTCCTTGGTGTTTGGCAGATAATGTGCTGCTGGTGGATGCCGCGGCGAGGGCCGGGCCTGTTGCCATTGTTGCTACTTGGCTCCGAGGATGTCCACTACGAAGACGAGGTCGCCCTTGGCCTCGCCCTGGCCGGCGTCGCCGTAGGCCAGGTCCTTGGGGATCACCAGAAGGACGCGCGAGCCTACGGTTTTGCCCGCGAGGCCCTGCGTCCAGCCCTTGATAACGCCGGTAAGCGGGAAGCTTGCCGGTTCGCCGCGGTCGAAGCTTGAGTCAAATTTCGTGCCACCCGCAAGGGTGACGCCAACGTAGTTCACCGTCAGGGTGTCAGATTCCTTAACGGTGGCGCCCTTGCCCTTGATTAGGTCCTGGGAGATAAGCGCAGCAGGCGCGGCAACACCTTCGACGTTAATCTCGGGGATGCCGTCCTTCTCGGTGACTGTAGGCAGGCCGGCCGGCGGGGTGACTGTCTCACCTTCGGGCTTCTCCAGGACAGGGGTTACGTCAGAAGCGGAGAGGACCTTGATGATCAGGAGCTGCGTGGGCTGCGCTGCGGGTGACGGGCTCGGGCTGGCGCCGTCGGAGGGGCTGGGGGCGGCTGCACTCTGCTGCCCGGGCACGGCGAGGGCAAGGCTGGAGCCGACCTTGGCGCCAACAAAGGCGTTGTAGATCACTTCGCTGCCGGTCTTCAACTCCTCGTTGAGTTCCAGCGGCTCGGGCTCACTGGGGAACGTGTCCTCCAGCGTCGAGCCATCCGCGCCGTTCAGGGCAAGGATGGAGATGTTGGCGATCTGGTTCGCCTTCACGGTGTCGCCGTCGCCCTCGGTGACCACCTTGATGGTGGGTTCAGTGACTTCGAGCGGCTTGGCGAATTCCACGCCGGGAGCTTTTTTGTCCCCGTTGTCGGTCAGTTTGAGAGAGTCGAACTTCGCAGTCTCACCAGCGGACTTGCTGGTGGGTTCCGGCTCCGCAGTTGAACCACCGCAGGCGGTCAACAGCAGCAAAGCGGGAAGAAGGAGTGCTAATAGTCGGCGCACGTGAAAGAACTTTCGTCGGGGCAAGGTGGAGGCGGTGATCCGCAACTCGGCGGGCGGCACCGCGGCAGGCCCTCAAAAGGGGCTTTATCCAGAATAGCCCCTGAAGCTGGGTGTCAGCCCATAGAGTCGAGAAGGGCATCCACTCGATCATCGACGCTGCGAAACGGGTCCTTGCAAAGGATGGTCTGGTGGGCGCGGTCGTTCAGTTTCAGGTGAACCCAGTCCACGGTGTAATCTCGGCCCAACTCCTGCGCCCGCCGGACAAAGTCACCACGAAGCTTAGCGCGGGTGGTTTGGGGCGGCGCGTCAACTGCATCCTTGACTACAGTGTCGTCCACAATGCGCCGTGCCGCCCCCCGGGACTGCAGCAGGTAGAAGAGCCCGCGGCTGCGGGAGATGTCGTGGTAGGTCAGGTCGAGCTGGGCTATCCGGGGTGCGTCCAGGCCAAGTCCGTGCCGTTCCCGGTAGTTGTCCATCAGCTTCTTTTTGATGGCCCAGTCAATCTCCGTGTCGATGCTTCGGGTGTCGCCGCTTTCGATCGCCTTCAGCGTTCGCTCCCAAAGGTCGAGGATCACAGGAACGTGGGGGTTATGGGCGCCGTTTTCCCTGACGAACGCTGTTACTTTTGTCAGGTACTCCTGCTGGATCTCCAAAGCGGTGAGCTGGCGCCCGTTGGCGAGCCGGACCAGTGCACGGCCGCTGAGGTCGTGGGAGATTTCGCGGATGCTGCGGATGGGATTTTCCATCCGCATGTCCCGCATGATGACCCCGGCCTCGATCATTCTCAGCACCAGGTCCACTGTGCCCACCTTCATCAGGGCGGTGGCTTCAGACATGTTGGAGTCGCCAACGATCACATGGAGGCGGCGATAAAACTCGGCATCCGCGTGCGGCTCATCACGGGTGTTGATGATGGGACGGGACCGGGTGGTGGCTGAAGAAACCCCTTCCCAGATGTGGTCTGCACGCTGGGAAAAAGCGAAGGTTGCCCCGTGGGGGGTCTTCAGGATCTTTCCCGCGCCGGCGACGAGTTGCCTGGTGACCAGGAAGGGGATCAGGATTTCGGCCAGCCGGGAAAACTCGCCCCTGCGGGGAATGAGGTAGTTTTCGTGGCTGCCGTAGGAGTTCCCGGCGGAGTCCGTGTTGTTCTTGAACAGGTAGACGGTGCCGTTGAAACCTTCAGCTGCCAGGCGTGCCTGCGCCTCGTCCACGAGGTCGTCGAGGATCAGCTCTCCGGCACGGTCGTGGGCGATCAATTGCGCAAGGTCGTCGCACTCGGCCGTGGCGTACTCGGGATGGGATCCCACGTCGAGGTACAGCCTGGAGCCGTTCGTGAGGAAAACGTTGGATGAACGGCCCCAGCTGACCACCTTCCGGAAGAGATAGCGGGCCACCTCCTCCGGGGCAAGAGGCCTCGAGTCGGGGCTGGAATAGGAGATTCCGAATTCCGTTTCGATGCCGAAGATTCTCTTGTCCATCTCTCCTCCTAGGCCAGCAGTGCAGTGATATCTGCGTCGTCAAGCCGGCGGAAGGCGCGCCGCGAGCCCCGCGAGTTCTCCGACGACCTGTCCAGGACGGCCACTTCCACAGCCTTCGCGGGCAGTGCCTTCGGCTGCTCACCAAATTCGGCGGCCGGAACCAGCGCGCCCATGGCCAGGCGCAGGGCGTCGGCAAAGCTCAACGAACTGCGCCAGCCTTCCTCGATGGCCGCGGACACCTTGTCTGCCTGCCCGCCCATCACTACAAACTGGTGTTCGTCGGCGATTGAACCGTCGAAGGTAAGGCGGTAAAGGTGGTCCTCCGCCTGGGTGGGGCCTACCTCGGCTACTGCGAGTTCAACCTCGAACGGCTTCTGCTCGGCAGTGAAAACAGCGCCGAGGCTTTGTGCGTAGACGCTGGCGAGGCCACGGGCCGTGACATCCTCGCGGTCATAGGAGTAACCCCGGACGTCGGCGTACCGGACGCCTGCCTGCCGAAGGCTTTCGAATTCGTTGTATTTTCCGACGGCGGCGAACGCGATTTTGTCGTAAATTTCGCCGATTTTATGCAGGGATGGCGATGGGTTCTCGGCCACGAGCGCAATGCCGTCGGCGCAACTGATGACGGCAACGGACCTGCCCCGGGCTATCCCTTTCCGTGCGAAATCCGCGCGGTCCTTCATCAGCTGTTCGGGCGATACGTAAAACTGCTGCGTCATCTCAGGCCTCCCGTCCGGCGCTGGTGCGGGCCTCGATGACATCAGTGGCAGCCGCAGCCAGCACGTTCTCAGCCACCCGCCGTGCCCCGGCGCGGTCCACGGTGTAGATGACTGGCCACAACCGCCGGACCGTGTCCGGTCCTCCGGTGGCCGAATCGTCGTCGGCCGCGTCATAGAGCGCCTCGACGGCGACAGAGACTGCTTCCGCCTCACTCAGGTTTGGCCGCCACAGCTTCTTCAGGGCTCCCCGGGCGAAAACGGACCCGGAGCCGACTGTATGGTGTTCGTGTTCCTCGTACCTGCCGCCGGTGACGTCGTAGGAGAAAAGCCTTCCCACCCCGGCGCTGGTGTCGAACCCGGCGAAGAGCGGCACGACGGCGAGTCCCTGCATGGCGAGGGGGAGGTTGCCGCGGATCATCGCTCCGAGCCTGTTGGCTTTGCCTTCCAGGCTGAGGAGGGTGCCTTCGATTTTTTCGTAGTGTTCCAGTTCCACCTGGAACAGGCGGGTGAGGTCAATCGCTATCCCCGCAGTGCCGGCGATGCCCAGTACCGAGTACCGGTCAGCGGGGAAGACTTTTTCGATGTGCCTGCTGGCAATCACGTTGCCCATGGTGGCCCGCCGGTCCCCGGCCATCAGCACACCGCCGGCGTAGCTCATGGCCACAATGGTGGTGGCATGCGGAACCTGCAGCGGTGCGCCCCCTGGCACACCGGCCTGGACTCCCCTGTTGTAGGGCAGGAGTTCGGGCCGGTCCCGCTGCAGATGTTCCGTAAAGGACGAGGTGGCGTTGGCGGCTACCTGGTGGGCGGTTGATTCCTGCACTCATGCACTCCTTGAACGTAATTCTTCAACGTCGGTACAGATTCCGGCCGTCCGCGGCTTCCGCCACCTGCCGGGTCCGGGTTACTGACCGCCTTTTTGTACGAATGCGCGCACGAACTCCTCGGCGTTCGATTCGAGCACTCCGTCGATCTCGTCGAGGAGGTCGTCCACGCCTTCGGTTGATGCTGATGCCTGCGCTTCGGGCGGCGCGGGCGGGGCCTCGGGAATGTCCTCGTCGACCTGGCTGTCGCGCGATTGCGGCTGCTGCTGCTCCTGGCCTGCCATTGTTACCTCTCCCTTTCCTGCCGCCGGATCCGGCGGATCCTCCGATATGCCCATCCTGCCACGATGCAGGCCGTCCGGCGCGGTTTACGCCGCAGGCGGAGCGGTATTGTGTCCCAGCAGTTCCGCGAGGAACGGGCCTGCTTCCCGGTAGCGCTGGAACAACGCTCCGGTCAGGGCTTTGGTTCCCCGGAGCGGTTCCCTGGTGGGCACCCGTTGAAGCCTTCCGTATCCGGGGACGTCGAAGATCACGGAGTCCCAGCTGGCCCCCACCACGTCCTTGCCGAAGGTGCTGATGCACTTTCCCCGGAAGAACGCACGGGTGTCCGCCGGTGGCTCGCCCACGGCAGCGGCGATGGCGGCGTCGTCGACAATCCTGTCCATCCGGTTCCTGGCGAGGAACCTGTAGTACAGGCCCTTCTCCGGCCTGATGTCAGCCCACTGCAGGTCAATAAGGCCAAGCCGGGCATCATTCCACTCCAGCGAGTCGCGGTCCCGGTAACCCTCAAGGAGTGAAAGCTTGGCCAGCCACTCCACCGAACTGGCCGCCGCGGCCCTGTCGTTGTCCAGTTGCGTGAGGACAGTGGCCCAGCGCTCCAGGACGTGATGGGTGTGTCCGTCCCCGTCGACGGCATCGCCAACACCGGTGTCCTGCGCCAGCTTTGCCGCCGCTTCGTGGTAGATCCACTGGAGGTCCAAGGCCGTCACCCGCCGGCCGTCCAGCAGCCGCATCGTCGCGGTGAGGGACGTATCGTGGCTCACTGCCTGCAGGGCGGCAACCGGCTCGTAGACCTCGATTTTCGGGGCAAGCCCCGCTTCGATCAGGCTGAGGACCATCGCCGTAGTTCCGAACTTGAGGTAGTTGGAGACCTGGCTGAGGTTGGCGTCGCCAATGATGACGTGCAGGCGCCGGTACTTATCTGCCGTCGAGTGCGGCTCGTCCCTGGTGTTGATGATGGGGCGCCGGATGGTGGTTTCCAGGCCCACTTCGGCTTCGAAGAAGTCGGCGCGCTGGCTGATCTGGTAGCCGGGAGTGGAAGCGTCCTGGCCAATTCCCACCCTGCCGGACCCGCAGAGGATCTGGCGGCTGATGAAAAAGGGCGTCAGCCCGCGGACAATGTCTCCGAACGGAACCGAGCGGGGCATGAGGTAGTTCTCATGGGACCCGTAGGACACCGATTTGTTGTCCGTGTTGTTCTTGTAGAGATTCACCGGCGGCAGGTCCGGGTCCGCTGCCAGGCGACGGACGGTGGCCAGGGCAACGAGGTCACCGGCGGCGTCCCACGTGACGGCGTCCCGGGGATTTGTCACCTCGGGGCTTGAATACTCCGGATGGGCGTGGTCAACGTACAGCCTGGCACCATTGCCCAACACCATGTTCATCAGGAGAGTGCCGGACTCGTCCTGCCCGTCGAGCTCCAGTTCCTCCCTGCCATAGGCCAGCGCGACTGCCTCCGCGTCCAGCACTGGCGGCTGGTCAGTCAGCTGGCTGGGGTGGGCAGAGCTCCGGTCCACGGTCCAGCCCCTCGCGTCATGGAGGGGCTCCTCGTCCGTATAGTCCCACCGCGTTTCCGCTCCGCCCGCCGCGCGCTGGCGGGTCACCTGGGCGTATGCCTGGACCACCCGTGCGCTCATCATTGTGGCGTTGGCCGTCGGGGCGGACGGTGCATGGATGCCGTACTCGGTTTCTGCTCCCATCACCCGCATGGCCCCGCCCGCGGGGAGGGCGCCCCCGGCGGCCGGCTCCGGCGCAGCCGTCACAGATACTGCCCTGTGGTCGGCATTGTTTCAATGGACTTTCCGGGCTCCTGGCCGGCCTTGCCCTGGACGATGGTGCGGATGTAGGTGATCCGTTCGCCCTTCTTGCCGGAGATCCTGGCCCAGTCGTCCGGGTTTGTGGTGTTGGGCATGTCCTCATGTTCGCGGAATTCATCCACCACTGCCCTGAGCAGGTGCTCGATCCGCAGCCCCTTTTGCTGCGTGGTCAGCAGGTCCTTGATGGCGTACTTCTTGGCGCGGTCCACCACGTTCTGCACCACGGCACCGGAGTTGAAGTCCTTGAAGTAGAGCATTTCGGTGTCACCGTTGGCATAGGTGACTTCCAGGAACTCGTTGGACTTGTCCGTTGAGTACATGGCTTCCACCGTGCGCTGGACCATGGCATCCACCGTGGCCTGCACGTCGCCATCGTGCTCGGCGAGGTCAGACTCGTGGAACGGCAGATCGGTAGTGATGTACTTGTTGAAGATGTCCGCAGCGGCCTCGGCGTCCGGGCGGTGGATTTTGACCTTGACGTCCAGCCGGCCGGGGCGAAGGATGGCCGGGTCAATCATGTCCTCGCGGTTGGATGCGCCGATCACGATGACGTTGTCCAGCCGCTCCACGCCGTCAATCTCGCTCAGCAGCTGGGGCACGATGGTTGTTTCGACGTCGGAGGAGATTCCGGTGCCTCGGGTGCGGAACAGCGAATCCATCTCGTCGAAAAACACCACGACGGGGCTGCCGTCCGACGCCTTTTCACGGGCGCGGGAGAAGATGAGACGGATGTGGCGCTCTGTCTCGCCGACGTACTTATCCAGCAGTTCCGGGCCTTTGATGTTCAGGAAGTAGCTTTTCAGGTCCACGTTTCCGGAACGTTCGGCGGCGCGGGCAGCGAGGGAGTTGGCGACAGCCTTGGCAATGAGGGTCTTACCGCAGCCGGGCGGGCCGTACAGCAGGATGCCCTTGGGCGCCTTCAGGCCATGTTCCCGGTAGAGGTCCGGGTGCAGGAACGGCAGTTCGACGGCGTCGCGGATTTGCTCGATCTGAGGTCCCAGCCCGCCGATGTCCTCATAGGTGATATCCGGGACTTCCTCCAGAACCAGGTTTTCAACCTCGGACCGGGGCACCTTTTCGAGTGCGTACCCGGTTCTTGAGTCGATGGAGAGGGCGTCGCCTACGCGCAGCTTTTCGGCCAGGAGCGCACCGGACAGCCGGACCACACGCTCCTCATCGGCACGTCCCACCACGAGGACACGGTCGGAGCCGAGCATCTCCTTCAGGGTGGCCAGCTCGCCTGCCCGCTCGTAGCCGAGTCCGGCCACGATGAGGAGCGCCTCGTTAAGAAGGACCTCCTGGCCCACGGCCAGCTGGTTGATGTTCACCAGCGGGCTGATGCCAACACGCATTTTCCTGCCGGCGTTGAAGATGTCCGCTGATTCTTCCGTGGCCGCCTGACCGCTGCTGCCCGGGGAGGGCTGCCTGCGCGGGTTCAGCTGAAGGATGGTGCCGAAGCTGTAAGGAGGTTGTCCTTCCTGGTCCAAGGCGTTCTTGAGCCGGAGAATCTCGGCCTTCGCGGCTTCGAGCATCGTGACCAGCTTGGAATTGTTCTGCGTCGCCGCAGCCAATTGGCGGTCAATGTGCCTGAGCTTGTCCCGGAGGATGTTGACCTGGCGGTCCGCAACCGAGAGGTCGTTGGCGGCAGACTGCTCTGCCGGTGTACGTCCGGAGTCCTGGTTTGGCGTCTCCATGATGTATCAGCCCCTTCCTGCGCTTCTATTAAGACCTTAGTCCCAAGATGGCAGGTAAGGAGGGAGACTCCCGAAATATGGACTAGTTCGTGACCTCCGGTGTGTCCTTGACGTTCGTGCCCGCGATGGCATCGCGGGCGGCGCGCCGAAGCTTCTTGTCCGAAACCAGCCGCTCCCCCACGGCACCCGGCGTCCAGGCGTTGACGTCCTCGTCGTTGAAGTCTGTCTTTGATGGGCGCCGCTTGGTGGAGATGCCGGTGACGCCGTCGGCCAGCCGGCGTGTGACCAGCAGGAAGCCGGTGTGGGCCACCATGCGGTGGTCAGGGCGGACGGCGAGGCCCTCCAGGTGCCAGCCGCGCACCATGGATTCCCAGGCGTCGGGCTCCGTGAACCGGCCGTCGGCGCGGATGGCCTCCGCCGTCCGGGAGAGCTGGGTGACAGTTGCCACGTAGTTGATCCACACGCCGCCCGGCGCAAGGACCGTGGCCACAGCATCGAGGCACTCCCAGGGTGCGAGCATGTCAAGGACCACGCGGTCTACCGAACCGGGGGCCTCAGTGCGTACAACTTCCTCCTGGAAGTCCCCCAGGGAAATCTGCCATGCAGGGTGCGGGCCGCCAAAGATCGTCTCGACGTTTCCGCGGGCGATGTCGGCGAACTCTTCACGCCGTTCGAAGGAGTGCAGGTAGCCGTTGTCGCCCACGGCCCGCAGCAGCGAGATGGACAGTGCGCCGGAGCCGACGCCCGCTTCCACTACCCGGGCGCCGGGAAAGATGTCCGCCATGGTGACGATCTGCCCGGCGTCCTTTGGGTACACCACAGCAGCGCCGCGGGGCATGGACAGGACGAAATCCGAGAGCAGGGGGCGCAGGGTCTGGTACTGCTGGCCGACGTTGTTCACCACTACCGAACCGTCGGGCTTGCCGATGATCTCATCGTGGTTCAGGAAGCCACGGTGGGTATGGAAGGCGCCGCCGCTTTCGAGGGTGACCGTGTTCATGCGTCCCCGCTCATCGGTCAATTGGACACGTTCGCCCTCACGGAAGGGTCCACGGCGACGGGCAGCGCCCACCGGCTGCGAGCCGCTGGCGGCAACACCGGACTGGGCTGCTGCTGTGGCTTCGTTGACGGCAGTTTCGCTGCTCATGATTTTCCTCGCTCCTGTAAAACTGTTGTGCCCCGCGGAAACGTCCCTTAGGACAGTGTGGCTTCTGCGGCGGCAATGCACGACCGGCAGGTAACTCTACCGGTTCCGGCCCTGCGGTTCCCTACCGGGTTGCCGGCTCTTGCCGGTTATGGCTGACAGCACTGCGTCCTGGGAGAGCAGCCCGGTTACCCTGCCGTTGTGGTCCACCACGGCGTAGTCCCGCCCTTCGAGCTGGGAGAGGAAGTGGAGGAGTTCCTGTCCTTTGGACCACTCCGGCACGTAAGCGCCCGCGGCAAGGGCATAGGAAACAGCGGTAATGGGAGTTGCCGCGGCCGCCGCAGCTGGAACCGATGCCAGGGCGGAAGGATCAACCACGGCCTCCGGGCGTCCGTCAAGGCCGCAGACCACCACCGCTGTTGTGCCCGGAGCGCCGAGGCGAAGGGCGTCCTGGACTGAGGAGGTGGCAGGCAGCCCGGTGGCCGGCGTTGACAACCCTGCGGCGCTTACCAGGTGAAGCCGCCCGCGCAGCGTGCCCTGCTGGATGGAAGCCGAGGCGCCCATCCATAGGAATCCGGCCACCAGGACAGTGATCATGAGCAGGCTGAAGTCGGGCGCGTCACCGGCCAGCAGCGGCCGCAGGATAAACCAGTAGCCGATGGCAACGACGATCAGGCGTCCGCCCCATCCTGCTGCCACGGTTCCCTTGGCCTGGCTGCCGGTGGCTTTCCACACGGCGGATTCCACCAGCCTGCCCCCGTCCAGCGGAAGACCCGGCAGTACGTTGAAGATGGCGATGAGGAAGTTTGCCCACATGAAGATGTTTGTGAGGATTTCGGCGACGCTGCCCAGTGCGGCGCCACTCAGCAGCAGCCAGGCACCTGCGGCGAGGATGAAATTCGCGGCCGGGCCGGCAAGGGCCACCAGGACGGACCGTCCGGGGGTGGCGGTGAAGCTTTCGAACTGGGTGTGCCCGCCCCAAAGGTTGAGCACAATTTTTTGGGTTGGCCACCCGTAAATTTTGGCGGTCAGGGCGTGGGCGAGTTCGTGCACCAGGACCGAGATGAGCAGCAGGACCGCATAAGCGAAAGCGACGACGTAGGCGCTGGCACCCAGGGCCGGGTTGCTCCGGTCAAGGACTGGTCCGTAAACGATCACCGTGAAGGCGGCGATGAGGAACCACGAATAAGCGAGGACTACAGGGACACCGGCAATCCTGCCCAAGGGAATTCCTTCACGGCGGGCCGGAGGTGCTGCCTCAGTCATGGGCAGCCACCGGAATTCCCGCCGGTACTGCAGCAGACGCTACTGCCGCGCGGGCCGTCACCAGGTCCTCCAAATCAGCCAGGGAGCGTCCCGCCAGGGATTCCCACAGCGTGTACCGGCTGTCCTCAGGCAGCGGAACAATGTGGGGAATGGCAATGGTTGCCACCCCGGACGCCACTGCCGCCGCCACGCCCGGTTCCGAATCTTCCAGCGCCACACAGTGGTGGATGGCAAGGTCCGGGTCCTCTTCCTGAAGGAGGTCCACCGCTTTCAGGTAGGCCTCGGGGTGCGGCTTTCCCTGCGACACGGTATCCCCCGTGACCACCACCTCGAAGTACGGCCGCGGCAGGCTGGCCACCACCTCCCGGGCGAGCGGCCCTTCAGACATGGTGACAAGGGCGCACCTGACACCAGCCAGGTGAAGGTCTTCCAGGAGCTCCCGGGCACCCGGACGCCACGGCACACTCTTCCTGACGCTGGCCACCACTTCAGCGGTGAGGGTGTCGATGATCTGGCGGATCTCCAGATCGACGCCGGCCTGCTGGAGGAGGCCGGCAGAGAATGTCAGGGATTGTCCTACCAGCTGCATGGCCTGTTCATGGGACCAGGTGCCCCCATGGGCCTCCACCAGGGCGTGCTCAGCCGCTATCCAGTAGGGCTCCGTATCCACGATAGTGCCATCCATGTCCCAGAGGACGGCTTTGAGCGGGGTACTGGAGGCTGGCAGTCGCATGCCCCCAGTCTACGGGGACAGTCTGGACGGGGGTTGTGGCTACGCCGTCGGCGAATACGGCGGGTTTGCTGCCGTCCGGCGGGATTAAGCCGCACTTTTCGGCGCTTCATTCAATGCAACACCCCGCTCCTTGGACGTAGGGTGAAGAAATGAATAGCTTCGAGGGAGACACCACCGAACCGGGTGCCGGACCTGCCCGTGAGCGGTTCCTGCAGCCGGTGGCTGAGGGGCAGCGAGTCACAGTGATGCTGGCCGCCTTTGAAGGCTGGAACGACGCCGGGGAGGCAGCAAGCGACTCACTTCGATACCTTAACAAGCTGTGGGGCGGCAAGAAGGTTGCCTCCATAGACGCCGACGAGTACTACGATTTCCAGTTCACCCGCCCCACAGTGCGGAGGAACGCGGCAGGTGAGCGCAAGATCAAGTGGCCCTCCACCAGGATCTACAAGGCCAGCGCCCCGGGTTCAAACGTGGACGTCATTTTTGTCCAGGGAACCGAGCCGTCCTATAAATGGCGCGCGTACACTGCGGAACTCCTGGTGCATGCAGAAGCACTCAACGTGGACTACGTGGTGCTGGTGGGGGCCCTGCTGGCAGATGTTCCGCACAGCAGGCCCATTCCGGTGAGCACGTCCTCCGACGATGCGCCGCTGCGGGAACGCATGAACCTGGAAGCTTCTCAGTACGAAGGCCCGGTGGGAATTGTTGGAGTACTTTCTGAGGTCTCGCTCTTGGCAGGCATCCCCACGGTCTCGCTCTGGGCCGCGGTTCCGCACTATGTGGCCCAGGCGCCGTCGCCCAAAGCGCAACTTGCCCTCCTGCACCGGATAGAGGAGCTGCTCCAGGTTCCGCTGGACACCCACGAGCTGGCTGAGGAAGCCGACGCGTGGGAGCGGGGCGTGGACGAATTGGCCACTGAAGATCCCGAGATCGCCGCCTACGTCCGCCAGCTTGAAGAGGCAAAGGACACGGCAGATCTTCCGGAAGCGACAGGGGAGTCCATTGCCCGCGAGTTTGAGCGTTACCTCAAGCGTCGCGGGCAGGACAGGCCGTAGGGCCCCGCCGCTGTGGCTGCCCGGTAAGGCCGGCCGCTGGAGCGGCCCCGGCGGCCGGCTTCGTTAGATGCGGATGCCAAGAAGGGCATCGACGGCGTCACGCACCAATACCTGGTCCTCGCCGCTCACGGGGCCAGCTGTGGAGTTGGCCTTGCCTGCCCAGCGCGAAACGGCCGCGACAGCCGCGGGAGCGTCAAGATCTCCAGCCAGCGCGGCGCGCATCTCCGCGATGAGGGCAGGGGCCGAACCGGCGGGAGCCTGGCTGAGTGCCTTGCGCCATTCGGCCAGGGCCGCTTTGGCGGCCTCAAAACCCTCGTCGGTCCAGGACCAGTCCGAACGGTAGTGGTGGGCGAGGATGGCGAGGCGGATGGCTGCCGGGTCCTCCCCTGCTGCGCGCAGCTTCGAAACCAGCACCAGGTTGCCCTTGGATTTGCTCATCTTTTCGCCGTCCAGTCCCACCATTCCGGCGTGGGCGTAGTGCCTGGCCAGCGGAACCCCGGCCAGTGAGAAGGCGTGGCCGGCACCCATCTCGTGGTGCGGGAAGATCAGGTCCGAACCGCCACCCTGCACGGTGAAGGGCGCTGGCAGGTACTTCTGGGCGATGACGGTACATTCAATGTGCCAGCCCGGCCTGCCGGGCCCCAGGCTTCCGCCGGGCCAGCTCGGTTCGCCTTCGCGCTCCACCCGCCACAGCAGGGGGTCCAGCGCCTGGCGCTTTCCGGACCTCCCCGGATCACCACCGCGTTCAGCGAAGAGCTCCAGCATCTCGCTCTCCGAAAGGCCGGAAATCGATCCCAGGGACCACGCATCCGGCGAGGAGGATTGCTTGCCCGCCGCTTCGACGTCGTAATAAACGTCGCCGTCCGGCTCGCCGTTGATGCCCTGCACCTTGTACGCCAGCCCCAGGCTGACGAGCCGTTCCACCTCAGGCACGATCAGGGAGATGGATTCGACGGCGCCGATGTAGTGGTCAGGGGCGAGGACGTTCAGCGCTTCCATGTCCGTTCGGAAAAGCTCGATCTGGCTCGCCGCCAGGTCCCGCCAGTCAACCCCGGTGGCCGTGGCGCGTTCCAGCAGAGGATCATCAACATCGGTGACGTTCTGCACATAGGACACGTCATGGCCGCCGTCCCGCCAAACCCGGTTGAGGAGGTCGAACGCCACGTAGCTGGCGGCATGGCCCATATGCGTGGCGTCGTACGGTGTGATGCCGCAGACGTACATGGAAGGCTGGCCGTCTGTTTCCAGGGCAACCTCCCGGCCCACTGCGGTATCGAACAACCGGACGGCCGGCATGCTGCCGGGCACGTCGGGAACAGGGCGGGAGATCCAGGATTTCACAGGTCAAGCCTAGTGCTAGGCACTGATGACATTGAAACCGAGAAGAAGGTACAGGGCCAGGCCCAGCAAGATCCGGTACCAGACAAACAGGCGGTAGCTGCGGGTGGAGACAAACTTCAGGAACCAGCCGATGATGATGTACCCCACCACCAGGGCGATCCCGGTGGCCAGTGCTGTTTCCGGCAAGCCATAGGGGCCGCTGATGCCTTCCCTGGACACAGTTTTGTAGAGCTGGAAGAGCCCGCTGCCGAACACCGCGGGTATGGCAAGCAGGAAGGAGTACCGTGCGGCGGCTTCGCGGGTGTAGCCCATCAGGAGGCCTGCAGTGATGGTGCCGCCGGACCTGGAAACGCCCGGGATGAGCGCCATGGCCTGGGCGAATCCGTAGAGGATGCCGTGTTTGTACGTCAGCTTGCTGAGGTCCCGTTCCTGCTTGCCTACTGCGTCCGCGACGGCAAGGAACAGGCCGAACACGATCAGCATGGTGGCGACGATCCACATGCTGCGGAGCACTGATTCGATCTGGTCCTGGAACAGCAAACCCAGGACCACGATGGGCAGGCTGCCCAGGATCACGAGCCAGCCCATCCTAGCGTCTGGGTCCTGCCTTGAAACTTTTCCGGCCAGGGAACCGGCCCAAGCCTTGACAATCCGGACAATATCCCGCCAGAAGTAAATGACTACTGCTGTTTCAGTGCCCAGCTGGGTGATGGCGGTGAAGGCTGCACCAGGGTCAGCGGCGTTGGGCAGAAACTGCCCCACGATCCGCAGATGGGCGCTTGAAGAAATCGGTAGAAATTCGGTCAGTCCCTGCACAAGGCCCAGCAGGGCCGCCTCAAACCAGTTCACGCTAAGACCCTACGGCATGGGCAGTGCCGGTTCTGCCCGTAAGCTTGCTGCTATGCAGCAGCGTTACGTCGGCAACAGTGGATTGCGAGTTTCCGCCCTGTCCCTTGGCACCATGTCCTGGGCCGGCGATACCGACGAACAGGACGCCTCGGAGCTGCTGCGAACCTTCCTGAATGCAGGCGGCCGGCACGTCGATACCGCTGCGTCCTATGCCGGCGGACGGTCGGAGGCAATGATCGGGTCCATGCTGGGCGATGTGGTTGCCCGCACGGAGATTTCCATTTCCACCAAAGCCGGATTGACCACGCCCGATGGCCGGCGCGGTGTGGACACGTCACGGAACGCAATGCTCACCGGTCTGGAGGCCAGCCTGGCAAGGCTAGGAACGGACTACGTTGACATTTGGTTCGCCCAGGCCTGGGACGGCAACGTTCCACTGGAGGAAACTTTGTCTGCGTTGGAGTACGCCGTCAGGACCGGCAGGGCCAGGTACGCCGGCGTGTCGAATTTCAACGGCTGGCAGGCGGCCAAAGCTGCGGCCGTCGCAGGGTTTCCCCTTGTGGCTGCCCAGGCCGAGTACTCGTTCCTGCAGCGCTGGCCCGAAGCAGAGCTGATCCCGGCCATCGAGGACGCAGGGCTGGGTTTGATGGCGTGGGCACCGTTGGGCCGTGGCGTTCTGACCGGTAAGTACCGCGGGAGTATTCCTGCCGGTTCCCGTGGAGCATCTGCCGGCGAAGCGGGTTACGTCGAGCCTTACCTTGACGGAAGAGCTTCCAGGACGGTTGAGGCTGTGTGCATGGCGGCAAAAGGACTGGGCCGGACCCCGCAGGATGTATCGCTGAGCTGGCTGCTGTCCCAGCATGGTGTGGCCACGGCGATTGTAGGCCCGCGCACGCCGGCGCAGCTGAAGGAGATTCTGGATGCCCAGCTGACGCCGCTGCCCCCGGAGATCGCTTGTGCCCTTGAGGACGCCTCAGCCCCTTACTAGGGTTGGCCCGCGGCTCCGCGCCTGTGGCCCGCCGGGTCCGCGCGTTTAGTCAGACGTTGCGGTCCTCGACAATTTCGAGATCCTCGTCATCAACGTCGGCTTCCTCTTCTTCGTCGTCCTCGTCATCAAAGACTTGGAGCGGCGTGACCTCGTTGTAGGCCTCGTAAAGTGCGTCCTCGTAGACTTCGAAAGCATCGGCGACTGCGAAAAACGCCGCCTCCACGGTGGGGTCCCCATCTCCGCGGCGGTTCGAAGCTGCTATAAGGTGTTCTTCCAAAGCGGTTGTCAAGGACTGAAGCGCGACACGCGGATCGATGCTCATGCCTTCACGTTAGCCGGAAAAGGACGAAAATGGAGAGCAAATGAAGGAACAATTTCTCACCAGCTCGGTCCAGCGGGAACGGGATTATGCCAGGCAGTACGAGTACCTTGTACTGACGGTCAGCCCTGTCGATTCACTGCACGAGGCCAGGCGGCGGCTGGTGGAACACTCCGAATACGGAAAGTGGGAGCTGCAGCGCAGCAAGCTGTACGTCGGCGGCGGCCGGCGGTTCTGGCTCCGCCGGCGCGTCATCCAGGTCCAGCGGACCGTCTAGGAAGTCAAGGCTCCCGCGGACCGTCGCCAACGAGATCCGGCCTGAAACCTCTACTCCTCCAGCGGCCCAAGCCAGGCTGTGGCCACCGTGTTGTGGGCCGATTCGTCGTCCGAGGGATGGAACATGCCGGCGAGGACGTCCCGGTAAAGCCGTTCCAGTTCAGAGCCACTGAAATAGCTTGATCCGCCGCTAACGCGGATTGCGAGGTCAACAACGCGGCGGGCCGTTTCTGTTGCATTGACCTTCAGGCCCACGAGCTTCGGAAACCACTGCGGGCCATGGTCGGCGAGGGCATCGATGTCCGAAGTTACCGAGGACAGCTGCGGATATAAGTTGTCCATGGCCATTGCGGCTTCCGCCACCTTCCAGCGGATGTCCGGGTCCTGGGCGTAGCTCCGCCCGCCGTTTTTGAAGGACGTCCGGCGCTTCACAGTTTCGACCCCTACCGCCAGCGCCCGCTCCCCCAGCCCGGTGTAGACGGCGGCCAGCAACGTCTCGAAGCACGCGAAGATAGCGAAGATCAGAGGATCGCGGTTTGGCCCCACAGGAAGCTTGCGGAAGATGCGGTCGCCGGGCACGTGGACGCCCTCCAGCACTGTCGTACTGGACTGGCTGGCCCGCATACCCAGGGTGTCCCAGTCGTCCAGGACGCGGTAGCCGGCTGTTTCCCTGGAAATGAAGCCATGCACAAGTTCCCCGTCACCGCCTCTGGCCAACGGGTCTTTGCCGAAGATTCCCAGCCTGGTCCACGCGGGCGACAGGCTGGTGAAGATCTTCGTTCCCGTGAAGGTGTAGCCGCCGCCTTGCTGCGGCTCTGCCACCGTGCGGGAATCAAACAGGACCGAATCGTTCCCTGCTTCGGAGTTACCGAACGCGAAGACTTCGCCCTGGGCGGCTTCCTTGAGGACAAAGTCGAGGAAATCATCGCCACGTGCCTGAAGGACATGCGCGACGCCGGTCCACACCAGGTGCATGTTGACCGCCAACGCGGTGGCAGGCGCAGCCGTTGCCAGCCTCCGCTGGCACTGCGCCGCCGCTTCGAGCCCAAGTCCCTTGCCGCCGTCGGCCGCGGGGACGAAAAGCTTCAGGTACCCTGCCTCGGTGAGTTCCTGCAGGTCCTCGTGGAAGAACGCATTGTCCCTGTCGTATCCTGCGGCGCGGGCACGGATCCGTTCCAGAAGGGCGTCCGGCAATACGTCTTCCGGGGTCATGGTCCGGCCTCTCAGTAGTTCGTGAGCAGGGTATTGAGCACCCTGGCGCCGAATTTGAGGGAATCGGCTGGAACGCGCTCGTCCACGCCGTGGAACATGCCGGTGAAGTCCAGATCGTCCGGCAGCATCAGCGGCGCGAAACCGTAACCGGTAATGCCGAGCCTGCTGAGGGACTTGTTGTCCGTGCCGCCGGAGAGTGTGTAGGGCAGCACCTTCGCGCCTGGGTCCTCAGAGTGCAGGGCGTCGATCATGGAGTCCACCAGGTTTCCGGCAAAGGGCACCTCGAGGGACACGTCGTTGTGGACATAACTGACGTCCACCCCGGTTCCGGCCAGCTCCTTGACCTTTTCCAGGACGTGTTCCTCCTGCCCGGGCAGCGTACGGCAGTCAATGAGGGCCTCTGCGGATTCGGGGATGACGTTGTGCTTGTAGCCGCCCTTGACGAGCGTGGGATTGGTGGTGTTCTGCAGGGTTGCACCGACAAACCGGGCCACGGTTCCGAGCTGGTTCAGCAGGAGGTCGGGATTATCGGCGTCGAACTCCACCCCCGTGAGTTCGGTCACGCCGTCCAGGAACTGCCGGGTGGTGGGTGTCAGCTCAATCGGCCAGTTGTATTCGCCGATGCGGGTCACAGCAGCGGCGAGGCGGGTAACCGCGTTGTCGGTGTTAATCTGGGAGCCGTGGCCGGCCCTGCCGTGGGCTACCAGGCGCAGCCAGGAGATGCCCTTCTCCGCGGTCTGGAGCAGATAGGTGCGCTGCCCGCCGATGGTTGCCGAAAATCCGCCCACCTCCGAGATGGCCTCGGTTGCCCCGTCGAAGAGCTCCGGCCGCTTGTCCACGGCGTAACGGGCACCGTATACGCCCCCGGCTTCCTCGTCAGCGAAAAAGGCAAAGACAATATCCCGCTTGGGCTTCCTGCCCGTGCGGGCAAAGCCCCGCAGGACGGCGAGGATCATGGCGTCCATGTCTTTCATGTCGACGGCGCCGCGGCCCCAGATGAGGCCATCCTTCAGTTCTGCTCCGAACGGGTCCACCGACCACTGGTCGCGGAGGGCGGGAACCACGTCAAGGTGGCCGTGCACCACGAGTGCGCTGGCGGAAGGGTCTTCGCCGGCCAGCCGGGTGACCACATTTGCCCGGCCCGGAGCGGACTCGAAGATCTCGGCCTCCATGCCTACTTCCTCGATGAGTCCGGCAGCGTATTCTGCCGCGGCCCGCTCCCCCGGCCCGGAACCGTCACCGAAGTTGGAAGTATCAATGCGGATGAGTTCCTGGCAGATACGGACGACTTCATCCTCGGGCAGGACATCAGGCATTGAGGGCTCCTCACTGGAACAAGCAGTTTGCAGGGCTGAATAGCTGCCCTCAGCCTACCCACTTGGCCCGATTCGTTGTTCCCGGAAAGTTCGTGTTAGAGTTTTTCTCGCTGCTTCGGAGAAACGCGAAACGCTGAAGGCGGAACGGTTCCCGAAATACCACCTGCGCGGGTGGCGGAATGGCAGACGCGCTAGCTTGAGGTGCTAGTCCTCGAAAGGGGGTGGGGGTTCAAGTCCCCCTCCGCGCACAAACGGAAGCCCCGGAAAATCACTGATTTTCCGGGGCTTCTTTGTGTCCCCACTAAGATTGACGTCTCCAAGGCTTTGGGCTGGTGATTGAGGCCTAGGTTCACGGCACAGTTACCCACTCATCCGTGAAATCGGAGAAGGGCGGTTCAGCGGGGCAGTTAATGGACGTGGCAGTTATCGTGCCTGTCTCTGTCTCGTACCGGACGCAGGCACTAACGGTGCGTTGCTTGCCCCACCAACCGCCGCTGGTCGTCAAATGCTTCCGGTAGTAGTGCTCCGTGTAGAAGTCGCCGTCGGAGTCCCAGCCGTGGGCGTAGTGACCGAAGATCGGTCCTTCAAGTAGCGAAGCGACCAAGCCCGTGTCGGCCGTATCCGTAGCCGCTGTGAACTTGGTGAACCAGCCCTTGCCCTCAACGGCCTGTTCCCGGATGGCGCTACGGCCCATTTCCTCGATGCTCGGCGCGGCACATGCGGACACGGACAGCAACAGAGTGCCCGCTGCGGCGAGCTTCACGACACGTACCATTCTTCCCCCAACGAAGAGTGGGGCCCAGCCTACCTGTCATTGTTATGAGAGAGCCTGCGAGGTAGTTCAGTCCCTCTTAGTGGGCAACGTCATTTTCTCGTTTTACCGGAACGTGCCCTTTCCCACCTGAAGCTGGGTCTCTCCCGGCTCTGGGGTTTCTTGACCTACATCTTCAAGTACCGGCAGAGCGTCGCCCTGGACCAGAACGGTCTTAGAAGTCGGAGGCCAGTAGAGTCGGTTCATGACATGGCGGTTGCCACATGAGTCTTAGCTACCCTCCGTGGACGTTGGCCGCGGTTTGCGTCATGGTCCCCGGACTGACACTGCTGGTGTTCAACCTGGCCGACCCTATAGTCCACCTGCTGCCTTGGTACGCGGCTGTTTACCTGTTGATCGGGGCATGCATTTTCGGGCCCACGAGAAAGGCTCCCTCGCTTCGGCAGGCCGTGGCGTTCCTGCTTCCCGGCACCCTGCTCGTGCCGCTGGCGCTGACGAACGTCGGATTCTGGGCTGGGGCTGGCTGCTCGGACTCCCGGCTTGGGGGCTGGCTGCTCGGACTCCCGGCTTGGGGGCTGCTGTTGACCCGGTGGACTCGGGAGAGCCCGCTCTCGGCAGTTCAGGTGCTGAAGTTCCTGGGGCTGCTGTTGCTGGGTATGACGATCTACACGCTGAACATCATGTACCCCTTCCCCAGCTTTGGCCTGTTCCTGCTACCCCTCATTCCCCTCATCAGACTGGCCACCGCGGAGTACCGGGCCAGGCCGCTGCAGGTCGGCGTTGAAATTCTCCTGGCTACCGCTGCAGTCGCATTCGCTATTCCCGCCCCGGAGGGTTCGTGGTCCTCGCCGTGGGTATACGCCGGAGGGGCTGCGACGGCAGGACTCATGATCGCCTACTGGGCCTGGCGCCTCCCCCGGGGACCCCGGCATATGCAACTCAATAATGGTGCAGTCGTCTAGGTTCAGCGATGCAGTTAAACACCCACACATTGGCGGCGAGTCCGCTACGAATACCCCACGGACTTGCGCACCCGATCCTAAGCCGGCTTCGTATTGGTCCAGCCCATGCGAATGGCTATGAACGGGATGTAAGGCCGCGCTCAGCGAACGGGGCGCGCCATTCCGATGCCCGGTCGCCGGTCGCCGGATGAAGTGGCTGCTCGTAGTGGCTCACCCAAAACTTCGCCCGGAGGATGCGGAGTTTCAGCCGGGCCTTTTAGCGGCACGGTCCTAAGCTGTCGCCATGCACCCCTTAGTGGCGGTCGGCTTGGTGTTTTTTACCGCACTTGCCTGGATGGGCACAATACTCACCATGCTCGTGTTCCTTTCGAAAGCCCGACGGCGACCGCCGGCTGTAATCCGGAACGTGGAGATCCAAAGCTTCAAAAATAAAAGTGCCGCCTAGACACTGGTTGGTGCCACCTGACGCAGGTCAGCCAAGGGCCACTGGTACTGTGTAGCCCGCCGCCGCGGACACACTTGCCAGCTCGCGTAGCCTAGGTCCAACGACTATTGGCGGTAGCAGTGAATTTAAGTCCGGCCTTTGGTGTTCTCGGTGCTCTATAAGCGGTCTTCACGATCATCATGGCCGTCCTGGCGGTGTACGCCCTCGTCCTGGCCATTGTGTTCCTGCGGCTGCGGATTGCCGAGCTGAAGAGGTCCGTCCCCGGGCACGGACAGTCCCATGGAGCGACGCGCAGACTTTAGCGTGAAGGCATGAGTTTCGCGAGTGCCGCGGCCGCTAGGCGCGAGGCGCGAGGCCTATTTGCTCGTAAGTTTTCAGTAAAACGGACAGTGCGCTTGTTTAACCGCAAATGCGGCCGCGCCCCTTCTATGCACGAGCACGATTTGGCGTGGTTGAGCCAGTGGAATTTTGGCATCTTGGGTGAGACAAAACGGTAAGAAGAAGTGCGAAAATTTAGCGGTTTTCCCTTAGGACGACGCGCTGGGACCGGGGTTCAAGTCCCCCTCCGCGCACAGAAAGAAGCCCCGGAACATCACTGGTTCTCCGGGGCTTCTTTGTGTCTCCGTAACTGGGTGCCGGGGCCCCAGACGACTCAGCCGCTGATGAGCTCCTTGACCGGCCCTTCGTGCACCGCAAGATAGACCGCGTCCCGAATCTGGTTAGCCTGGACGTCTGTCATCGTCCCGCTGAGGCTGCGCAGGACAAGCCTTACCAATGCGTTGGCCTGCCCATCGCCGATCTGCAGCCGGTCCTGGACTCGCTTGGGGAGCTCCTGGCACTGGGTCAGGGCCAACAGGTCTACCGATTCCAGGTTTTCGGCCTGATCACCAAGTGCTGTCCGCACCTGATCACCGAGCAACTCGGCGTCGGTGTCCGCCGGAACAACAACGGAAATATCCCTGCGGATAGCGGGCATCCGCGACACCGGCCTCCATCGGGACAGGTCCAACATCTGCTGTTGAATCCGCTCGTCCTCCGCCCTCAGCAGCCTGATGTCCGGGATGCCTTTGCGAAGCATCAGGGCCCGGTCCAGGCCCATGCCCAGGGCCAGCCCCGCCCACCGCTCAGGATCCAAACCGGCTTCCGAAAGGAGGTGCGGTGCCATCAGCCCGCACTCGGCGAGCTCGAGCCAATGGCCGTCCAACAGGACGTCTACCTGCAGCCCACGCGTGGTGTACGGGTGGGCTGCCGGCGAGGCGCGCCAGTGTGCTCCCGGAAGTACCGCCTGGACCAAGGACGCGATCATGTCCTGCAGGTCGCGCGAGGTTAGTCGTTTGCCCGATTTCACGCGCCACAGGTCAACCTGATGAGGCGTTCCCACGTGGGTGTGGTCAATGGCATCGCGACGGTAAACCAGGCCCGGTATGACCCAGAGTTCGTCCGATTGCGCGTCGGGATCCAGCGACCGCAGGAGTGACGGTATGGAAGCGGAAGTGTGGCTTCGGAGCATAACGGTGGGGCTGACGTAACGGGAGTACCGCTGGTCCCGGGTGACATCCAAGGGGCTGAACCCCAACAGATCGTAGTTGTGTGCCACGCTCACCAGAGGGCTGTGGCGAACCACACGCTCGGGCACTTTCCAGCGAGAGGAGAGCGCTGCGGTCACTCCTTGAAGGAGGTCCTGCATCGCGTGAGGTTGATGAGCGGAGTTAGTGAGATCCCGGATAGTCAGGGCTTGATGAAGTTCAGCGGGAGTGAGATAAGTGGGCACTGTTGGTCCTTGGGTTTTGGCTGGAAAGGGTTTCTTCTCCCCCGACCGTGCCAGCGCCAGGACCTAGGCGCGCGCCTGTAAGCCCTCGCGACCGGTGAACGGCCGGGGGCATAAAAATTGACGCGTACAAAGCATGGGGCGACTATACCGCAAGGAAACGGACCCGCCCATGGGTAGCGGACGGGCACGCATGGGTGGAACATGACCCGTATGGACGTTGCGGCAGATGAGGTACAGAGTACTGGCCACGTGGTCCTTCTGGGCGATTCCATATTCGACAACGCCGCCTATGTGGACGGCGGCCCCGACGTCGTCAGCCAACTGCGGCAGGAACTCCCGGGCTGGAAGTGTTCACTCCTGGCCATCGACGGGGACGTGATCACCGGCGTCGCCCGCCAGCTCCGCGGCCTCCCTACGGATGCCACCCATCTGGTGGTGAGCGTTGGCGGAAACGACGCCCTGGGTTACGCACCGTTGTTGCAGGAGCGGCCGGGCTCAGTTGCCGAGGCCCTGCTTTTGCTTGGGGCGGGAAGGGACAGGTTCGACGCCGACTACCGGACCATGCTGCCTGCCGTCCTGGCGCAGGGACTGCCCACTGCCGTGTGCACCATTTACGACACTCTCCCATCGGAGCCGAACCAAAAAATCATCAAAGCAGCGCTCGCCCTCTTCAACGACTCCATCACCAGGGCCGCCTTTGCCAGCGGAACAGCACTGATCGACCTTCGGCTCATCTGCAGCGAAGACGGGGACTACGCGAACCCCATCGAGCCCTCAACCCAGGGCGGACGAAAAATTGCGCGGGCCATTACTGCCCTCGTCCGGGGCGGGCAGCCTTACCCGCACTCGGTTGTCGTTGGCGGGGCGGCGCCGAAAGATTTTGCCGCCCCGCCAATCCAGCCAAAAGGCTGAGCCTGCGCCCCCGTCAGTGCGGGCGTAGGCTGCGGATCCGCGGATGCTTGATCCGCTTTGGAGGCCGGGAGTCAGCTGTGGCTGGCCGGTACTGGACCCGCCGCCTGCCCGCACGGGTGGCTTTCCGCTCCTGCCGCCGGGCCTTTCTTTCCGGCCGGTCAATGCCGGACAAAACAGCAAGGGATCCTGCGATCCAGAGGAACGCCATCGTCAACACCAAGGTAATTTCCATCTCAGCGCCCATGGCTAATCTTAGAACTTTCGAACCCCGGGAAGAGCCCCCATTTCCCGCGGCCTCCTTCTGATCTCCGGCCTACAACACCCCCAGCCCCCGCACCGCAGCCAGGACGTCCTGCACCGTGACTGCCAGTAGCGCCGGATCCGGCTGCTCCGCGAAGGTATCGCCCCGCCGCAGTTCAGCGCGGGTCAGGACAACGTGGGGACCTGGGGGCGGACCCCAGATCTCGGGGGGTGCAGGCCCGAACAACACCACCGACGGGGTGCCGTATGCAGAAGCCAGATGCGCGGCCCCTGTGTCCGCCGAAACCAGCAGACGGGCCGCGGCGATGGTCGCAGCGAACTCCGCGAGGCCGAGCCTGCCTGCCAGAACTGTGTCCTCTGCAAGCCCCGACCGGCGGCACACATCCAGGGCCCGGTCCCTTTCGCTGCTGCCACCGGTGAAGACGACGTTGTGCCCGGCCTGGTCAAGGGCCGAGGCAACTGCTGCAAACCGCTCTGCCGGCCAAAGGCGGCTGCCGTAGGCGGCCCCGACGTGCAACACGGTTGCACCAGGAACGGGGCTGGGCACGTGCGGCGTGTTCAGCTGGATGTCCAAAGGATCAGCCTCGATCCCGTGCCATTCCAGGAGCTTCGTCCAGCGCTCCCTCTCATGCAGCTCGCCGTGCCACGGCGGCCCGTCCCGGTACTGGCTCCGGTGGCCTATGGTTTGCCGTGCCTGCAAAGCCTCGATCCGGCCCTGGCTTTCCGGTCCGCTGCCATGGAGGTTAACGGCAACATCCACGATGCCGGGCTCCATGGCCAGTGGTTCGTCCAGGCCGTGTGTGGGAAAAAGTTCATAACCACCAACGAGCCCAAGCGCCTCCGACAGCCAGCCCTGGGCCGCGTACCGCAGCCGGTGTTCCGGGAAGGTGCGCCGGAGAGCCTTCAAGGCCGGTACTGCGACGAGCAGGTCCCCCAACTTGAGGGCCCTAAGTACCAGGAGCTCGGGTTTTCCGTCGTAGGCGTCCACGGCGTTCCGTGCCGCAGCATTAGGAGCGCTCATGCCCGGTGCCCGGCCAGCTCGGTTGCCGCCAGACTGCGGACGTCCTCGTGCACATCCCGCACTTCAATGCCGGCCACCACCGAGTCGTCGTGGGGGCAGCGCGGAGCCGTCCAGCCAACCTGGGTAACGTCTATGCCGCAGGTGGGACAGGCCGTCACCCAGGAAGCGTGGATCCGGTGCAGGCTCCGCCCCAACGCGCCGGCATTAATAACGTTGCCGGCCCAGAAGATTCCAACTGTGGGTACCCCCAGCGCCTGGGCGAGATGCCGCGGGCCGCTGTCATTTCCCACTACCACCGCTGCGCCGGCCAGCACCGCCACCAAACCCGCCATGTCCAGCTCGCCGGCCAGCGAGCGGACGTCGCCCGACGCCGCCAGTTCGACGATGCGGTCGGCGATGTCCTTCTCGCTGCCGTCCCCCACTACCACCACCTGGAAGCCGTCACCGGCACAGGCTACGGCGAGCTCAGCGAACCGCTCAGCTGGCCAGCGGCGGCGCGGATCCGTGGCCCCGGGATGCATGACCACCAAAGGCTGGCTGTCGCCGTCGGCCGCTTGGAAAGGAGCCTGCAGCCCTTCGGCGGGCGCCAGGCGCGCCTCAAGATCAACAGGATAGGCACCGGCGAACCCGGCCACCTCAAGCGCCCGCAGGGGCTCGTGCTGGTAGTAGAGGTACGGTACTGTGCGTTCCAGGCTTACCGCGTCAGGGGTGCGCGTACCCACTGTATGCCTGGCACCCAACCGAAGCAGGAATGGGTTGGAATACCGTCCGCCGCCATGGACCTGCACTGCGAGGTCAAACTGCCGGGCACGCATCTCCCCGAAGAACCGGTCCAGTTCCTCCTCGTCCTCATCCCCTGGCCGGACGCCTTCGGAAAAGGGCAGCACCTGAACTTCGTCTATTGGGCTCTTGGTGGCACTGATCAGGGCTTTGTGCGCCGGGGTGCCGAGAAGTGTGATGGAAGCCTCAGGATAGGCGGCTTTCAAGGCCGCAATGGCGGGAATGGCAAAAATCAGGTCACCGAGACCACCACCGCGCAGGACGGCTATCCTTGATACTGAGTTAAACTTATCGAGGACCGGACCAACGCCTGTGCCGGCCCGCCCGGCGCCTCCGAACTCTGCAGTCAACTGCTCCATATGTACCCCTTTGAATAGTGCGGAGACCGCAGCGTCCACCGCGGCCTCCCCTGCCTTGCAGCCACAGTAGGGTGATGAACCTTGAGGCCGCTTCCTTTAAACCTCTACCCAAACGGCAGTCAATATACTCCCGCTATTGGGGAATACCCGGATGATGCTGTACGTTTCATACGCGACAGACGAACCAAAGAAAAGAGAAGCACCTAAATTGGCAACCGATTACGATGAACTGCGTTCCGACGTCAAGGAATCGCAGGACAACTCTCTCGAGCAGCTCCAGTCAGCCAACGCTCCCGACGCGCGCAGCGTTGTCCTGGAGCTGGACGAAGCTGACGGCCTCGACGGCGCGGGCGTACCCGGCGGCGAGTTTGTCGCTGAGGAGCTCGTGGTGCAGGTCATCCCGCAGGCAGAGGACGAATTCACCTGCTACTCCTGCTTCCTGGTCCGCCACCGCTCGCAGATTGCGCGCCAGAAGGACGGCCACACCTACTGCACAGAGTGCGAAGGCTGATCAGGCAACCAGACGGTACGGCTGCTGCAGCCGCTCCCACAACTGAGCGAAAGGCACGCCCGCCAATTGGTGGACGTGCCTTTCGCTTTTAAGCGAGCTTCTGCCGCACCAGCTGGCTGACTTCCTTGCCGTCGAAGCGGCCTGCAACCTCAGCTGTCACAGGCTTCATGACTTCGCCCATCTGGCGGGCCGTCAGCTCGCGGCCCCCGGCGCGGAGCCCCTCGATGACCTCATCGACAATTGCCTCCACCTCCGCCAAAGTCAGCGGCTTGGGCAGGTAAGACTCAATCACTTCCGCTTCGGCAATTTCCGCCGCCGCACGGTCCGGCTGTCCGGCTTCTGCATAAATCCCGGCGGTGTCCCGCCGCTTCGCGGCTTCCTTCTGGAGCAGGGTTGTTACTTGCGCGTCATCGAGCTGGACGGGTGTCTTTCCCGATTTTTCACGGGTCTCAATCTCGCCCAGGACGTTCCTGACGGTGGTCAGTGCGGTCTTGTTGCGCTCCTTCATATGGATGACGACGTCGGCCTGCAGCCGTTCCTTTAGAAATGACACGTTTCCTCTGTTCCTATGTTTACTGTTGCCTTTGGACGGGGCGGGGGCGGCGCAGGGCGCCGCGGCAGCGTCTTCCCATCCCTAGTACCGTAGGGGCTTATGGCCGCACATGACCACCCGATTCTCGACACCAATCAATGAACCTTCCGGACAACCCCTGGAACACGATCCTTGCCGCCTTCAGCCACACGGATGTCCCGGCCATCTCCTTTGTTGAGCTGCTGGTGGCCCTCGCCATTGTTACCGCCTTGTCAGTGCCCCGCCGGTCATGGAAATACGTTGGCCTGCTGTCGACTGCCACCCATGAATTGGGCCATGCCTTCGCTGCCGTCACGAGCGGGCAGCGGTTATCCGGCATAAGGCTGCGTTTCGACCATTCAGGCGCCACCACTACGTACAGCCGGAGCAGGCTTGCCACCGTGTGGTCCTGCTTCTGGGGCTACCCCGTGCCTGCCGTTGTTGGCGCTGCGCTCGTTTGGTGCGGCTTCAACGGGTGGGGTCCGGCAGCTTTAGCGGCCAGCACCGTTGCCCTGGCTGCCACGTTGCTCTTCCTCCGCAACCCCGCGGGTTTCCTGATTACTGCCGCCGCCATTGCCGCCAACACGGCCCTCATTTTCCTGGTGCCGGACCGGTTCGTGGGTCACGTGACCGTCATTCTAGGCCTGGTGCTGCTGGTGGGTGCCGTCCGCGACCTTATCAAGCTCACCCACGTGCACCTGCGGCGGAGGGACCGGCTCGCCAGCTCGGACGCTTACCTGCTGTACCGCGCTACCGCCATCCCCTCTGGTGTCTGGATCGTCCTGTTCATGGTCTTCATTGTGGGGTCCTGGCTTGCCGCGTGGCAGCCGATCTCCGCAGTCCTGCCGGCGGGCGCATAGGGTGGATCCATGAGCCAGGAAACGGAAAGCACCCAGCAGGCAATAAACGGCAGTACCTCTGAGCACAGCACCCGTGGCGCCTACGTCACCGGCGGAGCGGAGTTCAACCGCGACACCAACTACATCGAGGATCGGATTACCTCAGACGGCAGGCCGGGCCTTAACGGCGAACCTGGCTGGCCCGCGGAGCCGGGGCGCTACCGCCTCATTGCTGCCAGGGCCTGCCCCTGGGCCAACCGGACAGTTATCGTCCGCCGCCTCCTGGGGCTCGAAGACGCCATTTCCCTCGGCCAGCCCGGCCCCACACACGACGCACGGTCTTGGACGTTTGACCTGGACCCCGACGGCGTTGACCCGGTCCTGCGGATCGAGCGCCTTCAGGAGGCGTACTTCAGGCGCTTCCCCGGCTACCCGCGCGGCATCACCGTCCCGGCGATTGTCGAGGTCGCTACAGGCGCCGTTGTCACCAACAACTTTCCGCAGATTACCCTGGACTTCTCGACCGAGTGGGCGAGATACCACCGCCCCGGCGCGCCCCAGCTGTACCCCGAGCATCTTCGCGAGGAAATCGACGCGGTCAACAAGCGGGTTTTCACTGAAGTCAACAACGGGGTTTACCGTTGCGGCTTCGCCGGCTCGCAGGAAGCCTACGACTCCGCCTACGCCCGGCTCTGGTCTGCCATGGACTGGCTGGAAGAACGGCTCTCCCGGCAGCGGTACCTGGTAGGCGACACCATTACAGAAGCCGACGTCCGGCTGTTCACCACCCTGGCCCGCTTCGACGCCGTCTACCACGGCCACTTCAAGTGCAACAGGCAAAAACTGAGCGAGATGCCGGCACTATGGGGCTACGCACGCGACCTGTTCCAGACTCCCGGCTTCGGCGACACCACAGACTTCGTGCAGATCAAGCAGCACTACTACATCGTGCACGAGGACATCAATCCCACCGGTATTGTCCCGGCCGGCCCTGCCCTGAACGGATGGCTGGAGGACCACGGGCGGGAAGCCTTGGGCGGCCGTCCCTTCGGGGACGGGACTCCACCGGGGCCGGTAAAGCAAGGGGAAGAAGTTGCCCCCGGACACGGAGCGCACTCCTGACGGAAATCGCTTTCTGGCTAAACTTGCCGGATGCAGATATCCCAATGCCACATAACGCCCGGCTACGAAAACGTACTGGAGCTCTTCGAATCATTCCTGGACGCGGATCCTGAGTACAGTGCCCAACTCGCCGCCTACCACCAGGGGAAGCAGGTGGTGGCACTCACGGGTGGACCGGACATGGACGCGGACACGATAACCGGCGCCTACTCCTGCTCCAAGGGAGTGGCAGCGATGGTGATGGCACTACTCGTCCAGGACGGACTGCTTGACCTCGACGCTACGGTGGCCCACTACTGGCCCGAGTTTGCGGTCCATGGCAAGGACAGGTTGCTGGTGCGGGAAGCCTTGTCACACCAGGCCGGGCTTCCAGGTGTGGAGGGCGGGTTCGCGCTGGATGAGTTCACCACCCCCGGTGCTGCCGCCCGCCTGGCCGCCGCACGGCCGTCCTGGCAGCCGGGGCGGCAGTTCGGCTACCACGCCCTGACCATCGGGATCCTGATGGAGGAGCTGTGCCGCCGGACCGCCGGAGAACCGCTTCAGGGAATTTATGACCGGAGGATCCGGACCGCCCGGGACATCGACTTCTTCCTTGGCCTGCCCCAGGAGTTGGAGACCCGGTACAGGGACGTGCTCTACACCGGCGACCCGCAGGAGCCTTGGCTGGACCCCCTTAGCCTTGACGGCCTGAACAGCAACGCGGCTGTCAGCACCATCATGGAGCTCCCGAACATCCGCGCAGTGCGGGCCGCCGGCATGTCGGCGGCGGGCGGAGTGGGATCCGCCGATGGCCTGGCCAGGCTTTACGCCGCGGCCACCACCGGAATCGACGGCGGAGAGGCCTTCCTGCGCCCCGCAACAGTGGAGCTGATGTCCCAGGAGCAGGTGTGGGGCCTTGACCGGTCCTCCGGGCTGGACAACGCCTTTGCCGTGGTGTTCATGAAGCCCCACCCCTCCCGGAACTTCGGCAGCCACCGTGCCTTCGGCCACGAGGGCGCCAATGCGGCCCTGGGGTTCGCTGACCCCGCTTACGGGCTCGGGTTTGGCTACATTCCCCGGCGGGCTGAGGACGGACGAACGCCGGGCAAAGCCCACCAACTTGGCGCCGCCGTGCGCCGTTCAGTGGCAGCCTTGTCCTGAAAACGGCCACACCGGATGCCCCGGTCCCCGGCCTGACCAGCGGCTTTGTCCCCGCCCTGGCGGGCGCCCTAGGGTTAATTGAATGGCCAAATCTCAAGCACGTCCGGCAGTCCGGTGGGCCTGGGGCACCCAGTACCTGAAGCAGGCAGTGGAAGGACTGTCCGCTGCGTTCGCTGCACAGCGCCTGCAGTTGGCGGCGAAGGCCGCCCTGGCCGCGGGCCTGGCCTTCCTGATCGCCCCGCTGATGCCGGGGGCAGCAGCCAACTACCCCTACTACGCGCCGCTGGGAGCACTGGTGGCGATGTACCACAACGTCGCAGGCTCAGTGCGCCAGGGCTTCCAGGCCCTTGCCGGGCTCGCCGTCGGCATAGGCCTCGCTGTCATCCTCGTGACCATTGCGGATCCCTCACCCCTGACGGTGGCCTTGTTCATGGGGATAGGTGTGCTGCTGGGCGGGGTTCGGGGCATAGGTTCCGGCAGCGACTGGATTCCGACGGCGGCCCTGCTGGTCCTCCTTGTGGGAGGCAACAATGCAGACGAATTTTCTTTCGGATACCTAATGCAGATGGGCGTGGGCGTGGGTGTGGGCATCGCCGTGAACTTCCTGGTTTTTCCCCCGCTGCACCTGAAGGCGGCCGCGGCCAGCCTGGATGACTTACGCCTTGCCCTGGGCAAGCAGTTGACAGACATGGGTGCAGCGCTGAAGGAAGAGTGGCCGCCTGAACACGAGGAATGGTCGCGCCGCTCCGAGGAGCTCGCATCGGCCGCGCGCTCCGTCCGGCACCTCGTTCAAGAAGCTGACGCCAGCCGGCGCGCCAACCCCCGGCGCAGGCTCCACCCCCGTGATATCGACGACGACTACCGCAACCTTCGACAACTGGAGCGGGTGACGTTCCACGTCCAGGACATGACGGACGTGCTCTCGGACGTCATCTGGGAAAGCGACGTGCCCTACACCGTTCCGCTGCAGGACAGCGGACCGCTTGCCGACGCGATCACCGCAGCCGGCAATTTGCTTTCCTCAATCACCGGTGCGGACACAGCGGAGCAGGAGGTGCTTTTCGCCGCCGCCACGACGGCTGTAAACGCCGCCGCGGCAGCCACCGCCGCCCGGGAGCTGCAAGAGGGCGCCCTCCCCGCGTCCGAGTCGATCCTCCTCAGCCTTCACCGGATCCTGCGTGCCGTCCGTCCCGGCGGCGAGGCAACGCCGTCGTAGGAAAGGAAGACTAAAGGGCCTTGACCGAGCCGCTGAAATGCCTGCGGCCGGACCGCGGGTTCCACGCTGAAAAGTCGGAGCGCTCCCAGTTTCCCGCGGCGCCCTGCACCGTACTGATATCCAGCGCCACCCGGCAGGGAAGGAAGACCGGAGCCTCGAAGTCCACGTCCCAGGAGAAAGAATCACCACGGACAGCACCGACGTCGGCGAGCGCCCTGGCCGCAAGGTACATGCCGTGGGCGATGGAGCGCCGCATCCCAAGCGCCTTGGCTGACAGCACGCTGAGGTGGATGGGGTTGAAGTCCCCGGATACGGCCGCGTAGGCCCTTCCGGTGTCTACCCCCAACTGCCAGAGCCCCGTGGGGTCCGGGGCCGTGAACCCGGTGTGTGCCGGAGCCGCTGATGGTTTGTCGATGCCGGGGAGGAAAACCCCCTTGGCGAGGTAGGTTGACGTACCCTGCCAGGAAGTGTCTTCCTTGCCGGCCAGACGCACCTCAGTTACCACGTCGACTTGAGTCCCCGCACGGTGGCCGCGCAAGTTTTCGACGTGCGCAGTAATGTCCAGGGCGTCCGTGAACAGCACCGGCGCTCTGTGTTCCACGCTGTTTCGAAGGTGGATCATGCCCAGCAGCGGGAGCGGAAAGTCGTCCCGGTTCATGACGCTCATGGCGAGGGGGAACGCCAGGGCATGGATGAAGCCTGCGGGCAGGACATCACTGGCAGTTTCGCCGATGAGGTGCTGGTAGGCAGTGAGGTTTTCAACGTTTACCGTGACCCCGCGGACCTCGTGGCCTTCCCCCGGGAGAACGGAGCCGTCATGCGTTCCAAGCAACCTGCGCCGGGCCGCCTGGGCTGCGGCATTTACGTACAGCTTCGACAGCGACGGCATTTCGCCCAGGGTCACCGGTTGTGCGTGCATCATGCTCCCATCACGTACTGCCCGCAGACCCGCAGTACTTCACCGTTGATACCGCCGGCGGCGTCGCTGGCAAGGAAGGCGATGGTTTCGGCCACGTGGGTTGGTTGTCCGCCCTGCTGCAGCGAGTTGAGGCGGCGCCCCATCTCCCGCAGAACCAGCGGCACCCGGGCCGTCATCTCGGTTTCGATAAAGCCGGGCGCCACGGCATTGATGCTTCCCCCGTGGGCACTGATCAGCGGCGCGGTGGCACGGACCATGCCCATGACACCGCCCTTGGATGCTGCGTAGTTTGTTTGTCCCCGGTTTCCCGCAATGCCGCTGGTGGAGGCGACGGAGACGATCCGCGGAGAAGCGCGGAAGTGTTCGGACCCAAGGAGTGCCTCGTTAATCCGGAGCTGGGCCGCAATGTTGATGTCGATTACCGAGTTCCAGCGGGCTTCATCCATGTTGGCCAGGAGCTTGTCCCGGGTGATGCCGGCGTTGTGGACCATGATGTCCAGCCGCCCGTGCCGCTGGACTGCGTGCCCAAGGATCCTCTGCCCGGCGTCGTTCCTGCTGATGTCCAGCTGGAGCGCAGTCCCCCGCACTTCGTTGGCTACCGCTGCCAACTGGTCGCCGGCTGCCGGGATGTCCACCAGGACCAGGGTGGCGCCGTCCCGGTGCAGCGTCCTGGCGATTGCCGCGCCGATGCCCCGGGCTGCTCCGGTGACGACGGCGACCCTGCCCTTCAGTGGCTTTCCCACGTCCTGCGGAGGTTCTCCCGCGGCTGTCGAGACCGTGATGAACTGGCCGTCCACAAAGGCGGAACGGCCCGAAAGGAAGAAGCGGACTGCCGCCAGTGCGCCCGGGCTGGTGGTCTGCACGTCCGGTGCCAGCAGAATACCGTTGCCGGTGGCGCCGGCCCGCAGTTCCTTCGCCAGGGAACGCAGGAAGCCGTCCACGCCCTGCCGCGCTGCTGCCGCCGCCGGGGTGGTTGCGTCCGACGCCCGCCGGGACACGGTAATGACACGGCCTCCCGCAGCCAGGTCCCGGAGGGAAGCTGCAGCGGAGAGGACGGGCTTTCCCAGGTTTTCCGGCTGGGCCACGTCATCCAGTACCAGGATGATGGCTCCAAGTTTTTCCCGCGGAACGGCGTGGCGCCGGACATCCAGGTCCCAGGAGAGCAGTTCGGCGGCCAGGGTGTCAGCGCCTGCCGTGCTTCCCTGGACCAGGACGGGTCCCGTGATCAGCGGTTCCCCGGGCTCGTACCGGCGCAGGACTGCCGGCTGGGGAAGCCCGAGCTTTTTGGCTACGTTCCTGCCCAGGCCCTGGTTTACCAGTTGTGCGTATGTATCCGTCATCCGTGCCCCCTACAGTGATTCCAGGATTGCAACAACGCCCAGGCCGCCGGCTGCGCAGATCGAGACGAGGCCGCGGGCGGGGCGCCCGTCAGTAAGCGCCTTTTCATGCAGTGTTTTGGCGAGCGAAGCAACAATTCGGCCGCCGGTCGCGGCGAAGGGGTGGCCTGCAGCAAGTGAGGACCCATTGATGTTCAGCTTTGACCGGTCCACCTTGCCGAAGGCACCTGGCAATCCGAGCCGGGTCCGGCCGAATTCCTCGTCCTCCCAGGCGGCCAGCATGCTGAGGACTGTGGCCGCGAAGGCCTCGTGGATTTCGATGAAGTCGATGTCGTCCAGGGTGAGGCCCTGGCGGGAGAGCAGCCTGGGCACGGCGAACACCGGTGCCATCAGGAGTCCGTCCTTGCCGTGCACGAAATCCACCGCAGCTGCTTCCCCATCCACCACGGCTGCGAGCTTAGGCAGGTCGCGGGCATCGGCCCATTCTTCGGAAGCCAGCAGCACGGTGGAGGCGCCGTCGGTCAGCGGGGTGGAGTTTCCAGCCGTCATGGTGGCGTCCGCGCCGAGGTTCTTGCCGAAGACGGGTTTGAGGGCTGCGAGCTTTTCCAGGGAGGTGTCAGGACGCAGGTTTCCGTCCCGGGTCAGGCCGCGGTAAGGGGTGAGCAGGTCATCAAAGAAGCCTGTCTCGTAGGCCGCCGCGAGGTTCCGGTGGCTGTTCAGGGCAATTTCATCCTGCGCCTCACGCGAGATCTTCCATTGGGCTGTGGTCAGCGCCTGGTGCTCCCCCATGGACAGTCCGGTCCTGGGCTCGGAGGTTCCCGGGGCAAGCGGCGCCAGGTCCTTGGGCCGCAGGCGGCTCAGGATCTGCAGCCGCTGCGGAAGGCTCTTGGCCCGGTTGAGGTCGAGGATCACTTCGCGCAGTCCCTCGCTGACCACCACAGGGGCGTCGGACGCTGAGTCCACCCCGCCTGCGATCGCTGAGTCAATCTGGCCCAGTTTGATCTTATTGGCCAGGCCTACCACCGTTTCAAGGCCTGTGGCGCAGGCTTGCTGGAGGTCGTAGGCCGGTGTGTCCGGGGAGAGGGCGGAACCGAGCACCGCCTCACGGGTGAGGTTGAAATCCCGTGAGTGCTTCAGGACCGCCCCGGCAGCCACTTCCCCGATGCGTTCGTCCTGCAGACCAAACCGTGCGATGAGCCCGTCCAGGGCGGCTGTAAGCATGTCCTGGTTGGAGGACTTGGCGTAGGCGCCGCCCGACCGCGCGAACGGGATGCGGTTGCCTCCAACAATGACTGCGCGGCGATGTGCAGGGGCGGAGCTTGCGGCGGGAGTTCCGGCAGCGTCTTGTCCGGTGGTGGACTGTCCGACAATGGACATGGGTATCTCCTCGGGTCACGTTCGGTTACCGATACCCAGCGTACCTGATACGCTGGGTATCGTGAACACCCGGCAACGCCCCGCACCAGTCGCTGTGATCGCGCCCGAAGACGGGCGCTCGTCCCGCTGGCAGAGCCACCGGGAGGAGCGGCGCAGGGAGCTGATCAAGTCAGCCCGACGGGCAGTGCACGCCCTTGGCAGCGACGCTTCCATGGAGGACATTGCCGCCGCAGCAGGAACCTCGAAATCCGTCTTTTACCGCTATTTCGGGGACAAAGCCGGACTTCAGCAGGCTGTAGGCGAAGTTGTCCTCAGCCAGATGCAGCGTCGGATCCAGGAAGCCGCGCAGAGCGCCGTCACACCACGCGAAGGTCTGCTTGCCATGGTGACTGCCTACCTGCAGATGGCCAGTACGAGCCCGAACGTCTACACCTTCGTCACACAGCATGCGGCTGCTGAACAGGACCGTTCCAGGGACTCGGCCGCCGGGTCCGCTGCCTTGGGGCACTTCTTTGACGCCGTGGCAGACATGATTGCCACTCCCATGCGCTCACACCTGGGCGATGGCAAGGAGGCCGTCATCGGCTACTGGCCCAAAGCGGCCATCGGGCTGGTGCGGAACGCGGGAGAACAATGGCTCAGTACCCCGGACTCCGCAACGAAACCCGGGCAGGAAGCGATGGCACGGCAGATAACGGCCTGGCTGTGCGTTGGGATTGCTCCTGAACTGCCCAAGTTGTCCGGCCCCGACGCCTGATCCCCATGATCCCCATGATCCCCATGATCCCCCGCAGCGCCACCCCACCTGTCAGCACCAATAAAGGACATCGACATGACTGAACTAGTGGACCGTCCCGCCCGAAACCGGCAAAGCCCCGCCGCAACGGCCGCCCCGGGCACAGCCTCCGCCCAGCCCGCCGTCGACGTCGACGCGCTGGGTGAGCAACTGTTGGGCAAGTGGGCCGCCACCCGCCGCCAGGCCAGGAACCTGGCCGCGCAACCGGAACTGCACAAGATTGAAGGCCTGACCCACACGGAACACCGTGCCCGCGTGTTCGGGCAGCTGAAGTACCTCGTGGACAACAGGGCAGTGCACCGGGCGTTTCCCGAGTCGCTGGGCGGCTCCGATGACCACGGCGGGAACATCGCAGGCTTTGAGGAACTGGTGGTGGCGGACCCCTCGCTGCAGATCAAGGCCGGCGTCCAGTGGGGGCTTTTCGGTTCCGCGGTGATGCACCTCGGCACCGCCGAACACCACGCAAAGTGGCTTCCGGGCATCATGAACCTTCAGATTCCTGGCTGCTTTGCCATGACGGAAACCGGTCATGGCTCTGATGTGGCCAGCATCGCCACCACCGCGACCTACGACCCTTCCACTGATGAATTCGTCGTGCACACGCCCTTCCGGGCAGCCTGGAAGGACTACATCGGCAACGCGGCCACGGACGGCCTAGCCGCGGTGGTGTTCGCCCAGTTGGTCACCCGGGGCGTCAACCACGGGGTGCACGCCTTCTACGTGGATCTCCGTGACCCGGTCACCAAGGACTTCCTGCCCGGCATCGGCGGCGAGGATGACGGCATCAAGGGCGGACTCAACGGCATCGACAACGGCCGGCTTCACTTCAGACACCTCCGGATCCCGCGGACCAACCTGCTCAACCGCTACGGCGACGTGGACGCCGATGGACGGTACAGCTCCCCCATCGCCAGCCCGGGACGCCGCTTCTTCACCATGCTGGGCACCCTGGTGCAGGGCCGGGTGTCGCTGGACGGCGCTGCTGTTGCCGCATCCAAGGTCGCTCTGAAGGCGGCCATCCAATACGCCACCGAACGCCGGCAGTTCAACGCCTCCTCGCACACCGAAGAGGAAGTGCTCCTGGATTACCAGCGGCACCAGAAACGCCTGCTGACAAGGCTGGCCACCACGTACGCGGCCAGCTTCGCCCACGAGCAGCTGCTGGAAAAGTTCGACGACGTGTTCTCCGGGGCCCACGATACGGACGAAGACCGCCAGGACCTGGAGACCCTGGCTGCCGCACTGAAGCCGCTCAGCACCTGGCATGCGCTGGACACCCTGCAGGAGTGCCGCGAAGCATCCGGCGGCGCCGGGTTCCTGATCGAGAACCGGTTTGCATCACTGCGGGCCGACCTGGACGTCTACGCCACCTTCGAAGGCGACAACACGGTGTTGCTTCAGCTGGTCGCCAAGCGGCTCCTGGGTGATTACGCCAAGGAATTCCGGAGCGTGGACTTCGGGGTGCTGGCACGCTACGTTGTCGGCCAGGCGACCGGAGCGGCCATCCACCGCACCGGCCTGCGCCAGGTGGCCCAGTTCGTGGCCGACACCGGCTCCGTGCAAAAAGCGGCCATTGCCCTCCGCGACGAGGAGGGCCAGCGCGCGCTCCTCACCGACCGCGTGCAGACCATGGTGGCCGAGGCGGCTGCGGCTCTCAAGGGGGCGGGACGGCTGTCGCAGGAGAAGGGGGCAGCCCTGTTCAACAGGCACCAGAATGAACTCATCGACGCAGCCCAGGCGCATGCAGAATTGCTTCAGTGGGAGGCGTTCACGGATGCGCTGCGCGATGTTGCTGATCCCGGCACGAAGACCGTGCTGACCTGGCTGCGGGACCTGTTCGGGCTTTCGCTAATCGAAAAGAACTTGTCCTGGTACCTCATGAACGGCCGCCTTTCCATGCAGCGGGGCCGCACCGTGGGCGGGTACATCAACCGGTTGCTGGTAAGGCTCCGTCCCCATGCCGTGGACCTCGTGGACGCCTTCGGCTACGGCGAACAGCACGTCAGGGCAAGGATCGCCACCGGCGCCGAGAAAGAGCGGCAGGACGAGGCGCGCGCCTACTTCCGCAACCAGCGGGCCAGCGGCCAGGCACCCGTGGATGAGAAGGTGCTCCTCGCCCGCACCGTGGCGGGGAAGCGGAACTGACGTCACCCGGGCGCAGGAAAACGACGACGGCGCCGCTCCCCTTGCGAGGGGGCGGCGCCGTCGTCGTTTGTGCTGGAAAGAGCTGCTAACTCTGTGCCGGCAGCACCGAGCGGTACACCTCAAGGGTTGTTTCGGTGATCGATTCCCAGGAGAAGTGCTGTTCCGCGCGCAGCCGGCCGGCCTGTCCCATGGCGCGGGCACGGTCGGGGTCGGAGACCACTTCGGTGAGGGCGGCGGCGAATTCGGTGACGAACTTTTCCGGGTCAAGGGGCGTGCCGGTGCCGTCGGTGACCTGTTCCAGATCCACGAGGAGCCCGGTGCGGCCGTGGTCCACCACCTCGGGAATACCGCCGGTGGCGCTGGCCACAACGGCGGCGCCGCAGGCCATGGCTTCGAGGTTGACGATGCCGAGCGGTTCGTAGATGGAGGGGCAGGCGAAGGCGGTGGCATGGCTGAGCACCTGGATGAGCTCATGGCGGGGCAGCATGCGTTCAATCAGGACAACGCCGGTCCGCTCCCGCTGAAGGTCCTCGATCAGGCGGGCCGTCTCCGCGGCCAGTTCCGGTGTGTCGGCAGCACCCAAACAGAGGACCAGCTGGACGTCGGCCGGAAGCTTGGCGGCGGCTCGCAGAAGGTAGGGAACGCCCTTCTGGCGCGTGTTTCTCCCCACAAAAACGACACTCGGCTTGTCCGGATCAATGCCCAGGGCGCGGACCGCGTCGGTGTTCTCATCGCGGTTCCACAGCCCCACGTCGATGCCGTTGTGGACCACCCGCACCTTGGCCGGGTCCACGTCGGGGTAGCTGCGCAGGATGTCCTGCCGCATGCCTTCCGATACGGCGATGATGGCCGCAGCGGCCTCGTAAGCTGTCTTCTCCACCCAGGAGGACAAAGCGTAGCCCCCGCCAAGCTGCTCCGCCTTCCAGGGACGAAGCGGTTCGAGGCTGTGGGCGCTCAGAACGTGCGGAATCCCGTGGAGCAGGGACGCAAGGTGCCCTGCCATGTTGGCGTACCAGGTGTGTGAATGGACCAGGTCCGCGCCCTCGATGTCAGGGACGATCCGCAGGTCCACCCCAAGGGTCTGGACAGCGGCGTTAGCTGATCCCAGGTCCTCCGGGACCGCGTAGGAGGTCACTCCGGCACCGTGGTAGTCAGCGTCGCGGGGAGCCCCGAAAGCACGAACCTGCAGGTCAACGTGCTTACTAAGCACCCTGCTCAATTCGGCCACGTGGACCCCGGCGCCACCATAGATCTCAGGCGGGAACTCTTTAGTCACAATGTCTATTCGCACAAGCACCAAGGTAGTCCTTCACGCTTAACTGTTCTAGTGTGAAGGAGTCCGGGCATGCCGGACTGTCTTGGGGAGTTACGAAGGCGTACAGGAGCGACCAAATATGCCGTTGAACAAAAGAGTCCTGGCCATTGTCCTCGCAGGCGGCGAGGGAAACAGACTGATGCCACTGACGGCAGACCGTGCGAAGCCCGCGGTACCGTTCGCGGGAAGCTACCGCCTGATTGACTTCGCCCTGTCCAACCTGGTGAATTCCCGCTACCTTCAGATCGTCGTTCTCACCCAATACAAGTCCCACAGCCTTGACCGCCACATCTCTGAGACCTGGCGCATGTCCACGCAGCTGGGCAACTACGTGGCCTCCGTTCCGGCCCAGCAGCGTGTGGGCAAGAGCTGGTTCCTCGGCAGCGCCAATGCCATCTACCAGTCCTTGAACCTTATCCACGATGCCAACCCGGACATCGTGGTGGTAGTAGGCGCTGACCACGTCTACCGGATGGATTTCGCCCAGATGGTGGCGCAGCACGTCAACAGCGGCGCCAAGGCGACTGTCGCCGCGGTACGGCAGCCGCTGCACATGGCCGACCAGTTCGGCGTGATCGAAGTGGACCAGAACGATCCCCAGAAGATCGCGGCCTTCGTGGAAAAGCCCGCCACCACCCCCGGACTGGCCGCAGACCCCTCCCAGTTCCTGGCCTCAATGGGCAACTATGTGTTCGACGCCGACGCACTCGTCGCAGCCCTGCACGTGGACGCCGAGCGGCTGGACACCAAGCACGACATGGGCGGAGACATCATCCCCTACTTCGTGAACCAGGGCGAAGCCGGTGTCTACGACTTCACCCTCAACGACATCCCCGGCTCAACCGAGCGGGACCGTACGTACTGGCGCGACGTCGGCACCATCGATTCGTTTTACGACGCCCACATGGACCTCATCTCCCCGCTGCCGGTCTTCAACCTGTACAACTCCGAATGGCCCATCTACACCCGGCAGAGCATTTCCCCGCCGGCCAAGTTCGTCCGCGGCCAGAACAACACTGTGGGCGCCGCCCTGGACTCGATTGTCTCCAATGGCGTGGTGATCTCCGGCGGCGTGGTGGAAGGCTCGGTCCTCTCCAACGATGTCTACGTGGCCACCAGCAGCCGGATCATCGATTCGGTCCTGATGGACAAAGTGCAGATCGGTGAGGGCGCCGTCATCAACCGGGCCATCATCGACAAAAACGTCAAGGTGCCGGCGGGAGCCGCAATCGGACTCGACCCGGACCTGGACCGCGCCCGCGGCTTCAAGGTCACCGATTCCGGAATCACCGTCCTGGCCAAGGGCCAGGAAGTTCCCGAGCCCGGAGACGAAGAGCGCAAGCTTGCTGCCGCCAACCTGCATCTTGTGCCGAACGCGATTAAGGCAGCAGCGGAGCAGTACCCGGATCTTCGGGAATCCGTGGACAAGGTCGCCAAGACGCACGCTGCCGCAGCAGCAGAAACAGCTTCCGGCGCCCGCATCTCCTGATCGCTTCGAAGAAGCGCTCCCCGCCTCTGCCAGGGACCGCTCCCCTGCTGCCCGCCCCGTTGACTGCGGGGCGGGCAGCAGGGGAGCCGGAGGCTGTAAAATCGGTACAATGAGCTCCCCCGATTTGACGCCTGAGGAAATCCAGGCCTGCCTCAAGGTCCTCAACACGATCCACGCCTATGACGAGGAGCATCCGGACTATATCTCGGTGCGCCGAGCCACCGGCAAAATGTTCAAGGCCGTCAAGAGGCACCGCCGCGTCACCAAGCGGGACCTGATTTCCGAGGCTGACCGGGCCGTGATCGCCCAGACGGCAACCGCAGCCCCGGACCGGATCGACGACGAAACCCGTGGAAACAAGCTGGCCCCCTCGGCTACCGGCAAGGTGGCGGGTCACCTGATCCGCTCCCGCCCCTGCTACATCTGCAAGCAGCACTACACCCAGGTTGACGCCTTCTACCATCAGCTCTGCCCGGAGTGTGCCGCGTTTAACCACGGCAAGCGGGACGCCCGCACTGACCTGACCGGACGCCGCGCCCTGCTCACCGGCGGCCGGGCCAAGATCGGGATGTACATCGCGCTCCGGCTGCTCCGGGACGGCGCCCACACCACCATCACCACCCGGTTCCCCAAGGACGCGGCCCGCCGGTTCGCTGCCATGGAGGACAGCGGCGAGTGGCTTCACCGGCTCCGCATCGTGGGCATCGACCTGCGCGACCCCGCCCAGGTAATGGCCCTGACCGACTCGCTCAACGAGGCCGGCCCGCTGGACATCATCATCAACAACGCGGCCCAGACAGTGCGCCGGTCCGGTAACGCCTACAAGCCGCTGGTGGACGCGGAGGACGAACCGCTTCCCGCGGCCCTTGAGCAGGCCAACGGCGGCCCCGAGCTCGTGACCTTCGGCCATGCGCATGACAAGCACCCCCTGGCTCTGGCCAGCAGCGTCACGGAGCATCCGGTCCTCGCCGGTGACGCCATCACCTCACTGGCGCTCTCCACCGGTTCCGCTTCACTGGAGCGCATCGCCTCAGGAACGGCCATCGACGCCGGCGGGCTGGTTCCGGACCTTGCCACCATCAACAGTTGGACGCAGGTGGTCGATGAGGTGGACCCGCTCGAAATGCTCGAGGTCCAGCTCTGCAACGTCACAGCCCCGTTCCTGCTGGTCAGCAGGCTCCGGCCCGCGATGAAACGGTCCACCGCGAACCGGAAGTACATCGTCAACGTCTCCGCCATGGAGGGCCAGTTCTCGCGCGCCTACAAGGGCCCCGGGCACCCGCACACCAACATGGCCAAGGCGGCCCTGAACATGATGACCCGGACCAGCGCGCAGGAAATGCTGGACACGGACGGCATCCTGATGACCGCCGTCGACACCGGCTGGATCACTGACGAACGGCCCCACTTCACCAAAGTCCGGCTCATGGAGGAGGGCTTCCACGCACCCCTGGACCTAGTGGACGGGGCGGCGCGGGTCTACGACCCCATCGTGATGGGCGAGCACGGCGAGGACCAGTACGGGGTGTTCCTGAAGGACTACAAGCCGAGCCCCTGGTAGGCCTATGCTCAGCGGCATGAGCCCTGAGACCCCTCCTGACGTACAGAACCTGGAACGCCACGAATGCCGGGCCATGCTGCGGACGGTGTCCGTGGGCAGGCTCGCGGTCCTGGCTGACGGGCGTCCAGATATCTTCCCCATCAACTACACGGTGGACGGCGGTACCCTCGTCTTCAGGACCGGCGAAGGGACCAAGCTGGCCGGCGCGTCAGGGAGCGCCCCGGTGGCCCTGGAGGCGGACGGCGTGGACCCGGACACGGGGCTGGCGTGGAGCGTCGTGGCGAAGGGCACTGCGGACGTCGTCACTGCAACCGACGAGGTTTTGGGGACCACGGAGCTGTACCTCTTCCCCTGGCAGGCAGGCAAGAAGGACGCGTTCGTCCGCATCACCCCGGACAGTCTCACCGGCCGGCGGTTCAAGGTGACGGAACCGCTCACCTGGTGGACCCAGCTCAGCGGCGTTGGCAGGACGGTCCCTGAGTAAAGCCTCAGGCGTCCGCATCCGCGGACGCCTGAGGCGGAACGGTGCCGTCGAACGGCAGGCAGCATCAGGCCAGCTGGGTGATCTCCACACTCACGTTCAGCGCAGACCCGCCACCGCCGGACAGGATGCCTTTCAGCGGGGACACGTCCCGGTAGTCCCTCCCCCGGGCCACGGTGACATGGAAGTCGCCGGCAGGTTTATGGTTGGTCGGATCCCAGCTCCGCCAGTCGCCGTCCCAAAATTCCAGCCACGCATGGGACTGGCCGGCCACCGTTTCGCCGATGCCGGCACTGGACCGGGGGTGCAGGTATCCCGAAACGTACCGGGCAGGGATGCCGCAGCTCCGCAGCGCACCGATGGCGAGGTGCGCCAGGTCCTGGCACACACCCTGCCGTTGGTTCCAAGCCTCTTCAGCGTTGGTGGTGACGGCAGTGGAGCCGGACATATAGGTCATCTCACCGCGCATCCACTCGAAGACGGCCATGGCGGCGTCGTGCGGGTTTTTGTCCGCCACCACCCCGGGGACGATGCCCAGGACCTCGTCACCGGGACCGCTCAGCCTGGACTGCGGAAGCCAGTCGCTGAACGTATTGAGGGTCTCGGGTGAGGCGAGGACGTCCCAGCCCACAATGTCCTGCTCGGAAGGGATCTTCTCGGCACGGTGCACTTCCACCGTGATGTTGGAAACCACTTCGAGGTGCTCGTGCGGCATCTGCATGTCAAAGGCAGTGACCCTGGTCCCCCAGTAGTCGCGGTAGGTGCTCACGGCAGCCTGCGACGGCGAAACCTTGACCACCGATTCCAGCACCACCTGCTGGGAATCGGTCAGGGGCGTCATCCTCGCCTCGTTATAGGACAGCGTGACGCGCTTGTTGTACTTGTAGGCCGTCTTGTGGACGATGCTCAGCCGGGTCATGAAACTTCTCCCACCCAGGCCAGTTCGTCCGCCTGATTGAAGTACTTACGGGAAATGGCGTCCGAGGCCTGGGACACTGCCTTCTGCACGCGTTCCATGTGTTCAGGCAGTTCGGACATGAGGTCGTCCGTGCGGTGGAACTCCAGGAACGTGCGGGCCTGGCCCACAATCCGGCGGGCGTCGTTGATGAAGCCCACGCGCTGGGCGGAGGGATCAAGTTTGGCGAGGCACTCGTCGGCGTCCCGGAGCGCGTACACAATGGACCGCGGGAACAGCCGGTCCAGGAGCAGGAACTCTGCGGCGTGCTGGTCGCCGAACGCCGCCCTGCGGGTGCGCAGGAAGGACTCGTAGGCACCGGCGCACCGGAGCATGTTGACCCAGGACATCCCGGCTGACAGGACGTCCCGGGTGGAAAGCATGCGGGCGGTCATGTCAGCCCGCTCCAGGGACCGGCCCAGCACCAGGAACAGCCAGCTTTCGTCGTGGCTCACCGTGGTGTCCGCCAGGCCGCTCACCATGGCTGTGCGTTCCAGCGTCCAGTTGCAGAACCGGTAGGTGCCCACCACGTCCTTGCGGTGCTGGCTTAACCCGTAGTAGGTGGTGTTGAGGCTCTCCCACAGTCCCGATGACACTGTCTCGCGGGCGCGGCGGGCGTTTTCCCGTGCTGCTCCCAGGGACCCTGCAATGGAGGTGGCGCTGGTTTTGTCGTATGCCAGGGCGTGGAGCAGTTCCGGCAGCCCGAAGTCCTCGCTCTGTGGTCGTGCGCCCATCACGGCCAGGAGTTCCTGCGCCACGCTCTTGCGTTCGTCCATAGGCAGGTGGTTCAGCCGCTCCAGATGCACATCGAGGATGCGCGCGGTGCCATCGGCACGCTCCACATAACGGCCGATCCAGAATAGGGACTCGGCAATACGGCTAAGCATTCGCGGCTACCTCCTGCGGGCCCGACACTGGAAAAGACAATGGTTCGATCATGGCCCGGGTCACTGCTGCTGCTCCGACTGGCGGTCGCGCCAGTTGCTCTCCACCGGCCATACGGAGACACGCTCGCGGACTGAAATGGAGGGCCGCGGCAGAGTTTCCACCGGCACCTGGGGCGAATCCGCAAGGACCCAGGTGTCCTTGGAACCGCCGCCCTGGCTGGAGTTCACAATCAGCGACCCCTCTTTGAGCGCCACGCGGGTAAGGCCGCCGGGCAGTACCCAGACGTTGTCGCCGTCGTTCACCGCGAAAGGCCGCAGGTCCACGTGGCGGGGTCCGAACTTGTCGCCGCCCAGGGTCGGGACGGTGGAGAGCTGCAGCACCGGCTGGGCAATCCAGCCGCGGGGGTCGGCAATGACCCGCTGGCGGAGGGCGTCGAGTTCATCCTTGGAAGCGTCCGGGCCTATGACCAGGCCCTTGCCGCCCGAGCCGTCCACCGGCTTGACCACAAGCTCTGACAGGTTGTCCAGGGTGTACTCGCGGGCTTCCTTCTCCTCCAGGCGGAAGGTGTCCACGTTCGCGATGATGGGTTCCTCGTTGAGGTAGTAGCGGATGAGGTCCGGGACGTAACTGTAGACCAGTTTGTCATCCGCGACGCCGTTGCCCACCGCGTTGGCGATGGTCACCCCGCCGGCCCGGGCGGCGTTGACGAGCCCGGGGCAGCCGAGCATGGAATCGGCCCGGAACTGCAGCGGGTCCAGGAAGTCGTCGTCGATCCGTTTATAAATGACATCCACGCGCTGCTCCCCGGCGGTGGTGCGCATGTACACGCGGTTTCCGCGGCAGATGAGGTCCCGGCCCTCCACCAGTTCCACACCCATCAGGCCCGCGAGCAGGGTGTGCTCGAAGTAGGCGCTGTTGAACACCCCGGGGGTCAGGACGACGACCGTGGGATCGTCCACACCGGCGGGCGCGGTTTTGCGCAGGGCCGAGAGGAGCCGGCGGGGGTATTCCTCCACCGGGCGGATGAGCTGCTGGCCGAACGCTTCGGGCAGGCCCTTGGCCATGGCGCGCCTGTTCTCCAGGACGTAGCTCACGCCGGAGGGTACGCGGACGTTGTCCTCCAGCACGCGGAAGGTTCCGGCTGCATCACGTACGACGTCGATGCCTGAAACGTGCACGCGGACGCCGCCGGCCGGTTCGAAACCGTGGACCTGGCGGTGGAAGTGTGCGCTGGTGGTCACCAGCTGCCGGGGTATCACGCCGTCGGACACCACGTTCATCTTGTCGTACACGTCGTTGAGGAACGCCTCGAGCGCGTGCACGCGCTGGGCGACGCCGCGTTCCAACACGTCCCATTCGGCAGCGGGAATGACCCTGGGAACGATGTCCAGCGGGAAGGGCCGTTCCTCCCCTGCGAAGTCGAAGGTGACGCCACGGTCCAGGAAGGTACGCGCCATCGAGTCCGCACGGGCGCTGACATCGGCGAGGGAGAGCTTGCGAAGGGCGTCCGCCACCTGCCCATAGGAGCCCCGGGCCTGTTGCCCGGGGGCGAACATCTCGTCGTAGGCTCCGGTCCGGCCGGCGGCCACGGAGTAATCCTGGAATAGGTCTGACATGTCCAATAGCCAACCATCTTTTTGTTTCGAATTCATTACTGCCATCCATTGTGGCGTGTTGGCTGAGGTGGTCTGGTTCGTGCATCCTGCGTCTTTTCCGGCACAGTAGGTGAGTGCCAGTCCGCAGAAGCCTCCCCAGCCCCGGCCCGGGCGTCTCCGGCGGTGCCGACCGGTTGCTTCCCGGCCTTGCCACGGCGGCTGTTGCACTCGCCGCAGCTTTCCTGGTCCACCGGTTCGTTCCCGTACTCCCGGCCATGACCCTGGCCGTGGTCCTGGGTGTCCTGGCGGCCAACCTCCCGGCAACGGGCGTCTGGACTGCCGGAAGGGCCCGACCGGGACTGGACTTCGCCGGAAAGCACCTGATGCGCGGCGGCATCGTCCTGCTGGGCCTGAAAGTGAGCGTCATGGACGTCCTGGGACTGGGCTGGCTGGCGCTGGTGCTGATAGCGGCAGTGGTGGCCGCGGGCTTCGGCGGAACCTACCTCATCTCCCGGCTGTTCCGGCTTCCGCCGGTGACGTCACTCCTGGTGGCCACAGGCTTTTCGATCTGCGGTGCTTCCGCCATCGGTGCCATGGCTGCCGTCCGTCGGATCCGGCACGTGGACACCGTCCTGCCGGTGGCGCTCGTGACGCTCTGCGGCACGCTGGCAATCGGGGTCATGCCGCTCCTGGTCCATCCACTGCAGCTCAGCGCACCGGTTTTCGGCGCCTGGACCGGGGCTTCTGTGCACGACGTGGGCCAGGTCGTGGCCACGGCGCAAACTGCCGGGTCCGCCGCGCTGGGCATCGCCGTCGTCGTCAAGCTCACCCGGGTGCTGCTGCTGGCCCCCGTGGCCGCCATCGCCGGCGCGCACCAGCGCCTCGCTGCCAGACCCGGTCCGGACACGGACGGCGGGGACGTGAAACTGCCGCCGGTGGTGCCCCTGTTTGTCCTCGGCTTCGTGGCCATGGTGGGCCTCCGGTCCACCGGCTGGCTCCCGGCGGGCTGGCTGGAGGCAGGGGCTGGGCTGCAGGACATCCTGCTCGGCGCCGCGCTGTTCGGCCTGGGCTCCGCTGTGCGGATCCGCCTGCTCCTTCACACCGGCGGACGTGCGCTCCTGGCAGCCCTCGCGTCCTGGCTCCTGATTGCCCTGCTGGGGCTCGCGGCTGCCCTGCTGATCGCCGGGTGAACGAAGAACAGCCCCGTGATTAGATAGCTGAGTGTCAAATGAGAATCTGCAGCGCAACGAAGCCGCCGAACGTTCAGCCCTGATCAGCACCACCAGCTACGACGTTTCGCTGGACGTTCGCCAGGCCGCGGACCCGCAGGTGGCCGGTTACCCAAGCCGCAGCATCATCTCGTTCACCGCTTCAGAGCCGGGGGCCTCCACGTTCCTGGATTTCATTGGCGACGTCCACAGCGTGTTTCTTAACGGTGAGGAACTCCGCGTTGAGGATGTGGTGGAAGGTGCCAGGATCAGGCTTGACCACCTGCAGGCCGAGAACCAGGTGACTGTCAGCGCTACCGCGCTGTACAGCCGTTCCGGTGAGGGCATGCACCGGTTCGTGGACCCCGCCGACGGCCAGTGCTACCTCTATACGCAGTACGAGCCCGCCGACGCCCGCCGGGTCTTCGCCAATTTCGAACAGCCCGACCTCAAAGCCACCTTCACGTTCCATGTGACCGCACCCGCCCAGTGGCACGTTGCCTCCAACGGCACGGAGGTCAACCGGACCGCACTTGCCGGGGACCCGGCTGCGGCGTGCTGGGACTTCGCCCCCACCAAACCCTTGTCCACGTACATCACCACCGTGCTGGCCGGGCCCTACTTCAAGGCAGAGGACCGGTGGCAGGCAACGCTCGACGACGGCACGTTCCTGGACGTGCCGCTCGCCCTGTATTGCCGGGCATCCATGGCAGAATCCTTTGACACCCACGAGCTGTTCCAGCTCACCAGGAACGGCCTGGACTTCTTCAACCGGCTCTTCGACTATCCCTACCCCTGGGGCAAGTACGATCAGGCCTTTGTGCCCGAATACAACCTTGGTGCGATGGAGAATCCCGGCCTGGTGACCTTTACCGAGAGCTACGTCTTCACCTCGCGCACCACCGACGCGCAGTACCAGGGCCGGGCCAACACCCTGATGCACGAGATGGCGCACATGTGGTTCGGGGACCTGGTGACCATGCACTGGTGGGATGACCTGTGGCTGAAGGAGTCCTTCGCCGATTACATGGGCACCCTGGGCGTGGACCGCGCCACCGAATGGGACACCGCCTGGGTGAACTTCGCCAATAAGCGCAAGGCCTGGGCCTACGTACAGGACCAGTTGCCCACCACCCATCCGATCGTGGCGGACATTCCGGACCTCGAGGCGGCCAAGCAGAACTTCGACGGCATCACCTACGCCAAGGGCGCCTCAGTGCTCAAGCAGCTCGTGGCATACGTGGGATTCGAGGCGTTCATCGCCGGCTCCCGCGAATACTTCCGGCAGCATGCGTACGGGAACACGTCCCTGTCCGATCTCCTGGCGGCCCTCAGCGCGTCCTCCGGGCGGGACTTGGCGGGGTGGGCGCAGCAGTGGCTTCAGACCTCCGGCATCTCCACCCTGTCGCTGGAGCTCCCTTCCGCGGACGCCACCGGGGATGCGGGCGACGGCGGCCTCCCGGGCACCGTGACCATCGTCCAGGAGGCTGTGGACCCGGTCACCGGACGGGTGGAACTGCGTCCGCACCGGCTGCGCATCGGTTCTTACGGTTTTGACGCCGAAGGCTCCCTGGTGCGGACCGGGAGTATCGAAACCGACGTGGCGGGTGCACGGACAGAGCTCCCCCAGCTCACGGGCCGGCCGCGGCCCGCGCTCCTGCTGGTGAATGACGATGACCTGACCTACGCGAAAGTCCGGCTTGATCCGGCGTCCGAGGCCACGGTCCTGGCCTCCCTTGACCGGATGGTTGACCCGATGGCCCGCGCCTTGTGCTGGACGGCGCTCTGGAACTCGGTACGGGACGGCGAAAGCCCGGCTGCCCGCTACATTGACGCCGTGGCTGGGTTCGCACCTGCTGAAACAGTAATCGGCGTTTTGCTGAACCTCCTGGACAACGCAAGCACCGCCGTCGAACGCTACACACCGGCGGCTGCCCGGAAAGCGGCGCGGACCTCGTTCCTGGCCGCCGCCGCGGCGGAACTGGACCGCGCCACGCCCGGCTCGGACCAGCAGCTGGCGTGGGCCAGGACGCTTGCCACCCTCAGCAGGCACGACGAAGCCATGCTGCCCCGGCTCAAAGGCCTGCTGCACGGCACGGCGCCGGTGGAGGGCCTTGCAGTGGACGCCGAGCTGCGCTGGCACCTCTGGCACGCCCTGGCGGCGAACGGCCAGGCGACCGTGGCGGAACTGGACGCCGAATTGGGCCGCGACACCACCGCCTCCGGCCGCGCCGGGCACGCCACCGCGCTCGCCTCCCGGCCTGATCCGGACGTGAAGGCAGCAGCGTGGCACGCGGCGGTGCAGGGAAACGAACTGTCCAACCAACTGCTGACCGCCACAATCAGCGGTTTCATGACCGCCCCTCCAGTCCTGCTTGAACCGTACGTGGAGCCGTACTTCGAGTGTCTACGAGGGGTTTGGGACGGGAGGAGCATCGAGATCGCAAGCCGGATTGTGCGGGGCCTGTACCCACTGGCACAGGACCTCACGGAGGGAGCTGAACCTGCAGGTCATCCGGTTATCCTGCGGACGGATCAGTGGCTGGCCGGGAACACGGATGCTCCCCGCGCCCTGCGCCGGATCATCATCGAGCAGCGCAGCCACCTGCTGCGTGCTCTGACAGCCCAGGCCGCAGTAGTCAAAACCCCCTCGGCTGCTCCGTAACGGCGGCGCCTGTCGGGCCAACCGTCGTCAGGGTCAGGGGACCCGGTGGAGCCACTCCCGGGTGCCGAACTTCGTGCCCACGCGCTCGCTGGCAGCGGCGAGTTCAGTTTCAGTGAGTTCGGAGACTGCAGCGCCGTACCGCTCGCTGAAGACCTCCATCATGGCCGCAATGATCTCGGTCCGCGCCAGGCCCGTCTGGCGGCGCAGCGGGTCCACCCGCTTCTTCGCGCTGCGGGTGCCCTTGTCCGAGAGTTTCTCTTTGCCGATCCGCAACACCTCCACCATCTTGTCCGCGTCAATGTCGTAGCTCATGGTGACGTGGTGCAGCATGCCGCCGTTGGCAAGGCGCTTCTGCGCAGCACCGCCGATCTTGCCCTGGTCAGTCGCGATGTCATTAAGCGGCACGTAGAACGCGGTGATGCCCAGCTTTTCCAGGGCGGCCATGACCCACGCGTCCAGGAAGGGGTAGGAGTCGGCGAAGCTGAGCCCGTCCACCAGTGTCTGCGGCAGGTACAGGGAGTACGTGATGCAGTTGCCCGCCTCCATGAACATCGCTCCCCCGCCGCTGATGCGCCGGACCACGATGATGCCGTGCCTGGCCACGCCCTCGGGGTCCACCTCGTTGCGGTAGGACTGGAAGCTGCCGATCACCGTGGACGGCTCCTGCCAGTCCCAGAACCGAAGGGTGGGGTTGCGGCGGCCGGCGCCTACTTCCTCGGTGAGGACCTCGTCGAGGGCGACATTGATTTCGGTAGGAAGGACCGTGGGCGGAATCAGATCCCAGTGGTGGTCAGCCCAGGACGTCGCCTTCGCCAAGGCGCGCCTGACGGCGATGGCCACGGCGTCGGCAGAGAAGCCGAACAGGGCGGCTCCCTCCGGCAGCGAAGCCGTGACCTCCGCGGAAAGCTCGGACGCCGTCGTCGTGTCCGGCAGGCCGGTCAGCCCGCGGTTGATGTCCAGGAGCGCCTCGTCGGGCTCCAGGAAGAAGTCCCCGCTGACGGAGACATCGGCGAGCCGGCCGTCCACAACGTCGAGGTCCACCACCACGAGTTTGCCGCCCGGCACTTTGTACTCGCCATGCCGGCGGGAGGCGGAATCAGCAGCTGGAACGGGCGTAGCAATCATGTGTTCCATCCTGCCCCAGAAAGGGCCGGGGCCCGAAAACAGGCCTGTCGTTAACGCGGAAAGCCCGCACCGTTTCCGGTGCGGGCTTTCACTTGAAGTTTGGAAGACAGAAAATTACTTCTTGCCGCCGAAGCCCTTGAAGCGAGCGTTGAAGCGCTCGACGCGGCCTGCGGAGTCCATGATGCGCTGCTTGCCCGTGTAGAACGGGTGGGACTCAGAGGAGATTTCGACGTCGATAACCGGGTAGGTGTTTCCGTCTTCCCACTCGATGGTCTTCTTGGAAGACACGGTGGACTTGGTCAGGAACTTCGTGCCGGAGGCCAGGTCGTTGAAAACAACAGCTTCGTACTTCGGGTGGATTTCAGACTTCATAATGGGACCTTTGTTCGCACAACTGGATTTTGCCAGCTGCCAGGTATGAATGGGATGGCCGCATGTGCCCGGAGGACGCAGGACAGCCAGCTATCAATAATAGCTGAAACCCGGGGTCTCCGCGAACCACCTGAACGGCTTAGTCGCGGTGCCGCAGCTCCCAGAAAGCAACGGCCGAGGCTGCGGCAACATTCAGCGAATCCACGCCGTTGCGCATGGGAATCTTGACGGCGAGGTCGACGGCGGCGAGCGTTCCGGCGCTCATGCCGGCGCCTTCGGTGCCGAGCACCAGGGCGAGGCGTCCGGGGTTCTGCGCCGCGACCTTGTCCACGTCCTGTGCATCATCCGTCAGTTCCAGGGCAGCAACGGTGAATCCCTGCTCCTTGAGCGTATGGAGGTCTTCCGGCCAACTGGTCAGCCGGGCCCACGGAACCTGGAAGACGGTGCCCATGCTGACGCGGACGCTCCGGCGGTACAGGGGGTCACCACAGCGGGGCGAGACCAGGACGGCATCGATGTCCAGGGCGGCGGCGGACCGGAAGATGGCACCGACGTTGGTGTGGTCCACGATGTCCTCCAGCACCGCCACCCTGCGGGCGCCGGCCAGGAGCTCCGGCAGCGGTACCGGCACGGGGCGCTGCATGGCCGCCATGGCGCCGCGGTGAAGGTGGAAGCCGGTGATTTCCTCCAGCAGGGCGGCGCTGCCGATGAAGGCCGGAACCTGCGGGTAGGCACTGAGGACGTCCTGCAGGTCACCAAGCCACTTTTCCGCGAGGAAGAAGGAGCGGGGCTGATGCCCGGCCGCCAAGGCGCGGCGCAGCACTCGGGAGGACTCGGCGATGTACATGCCTTCAGCCGGTTCGCGGAGCTTCCGCAGGTGCACGTCCGTGAGCTGGGTATAGTCGGAAACCCGGGGGTCCGCGGCCGATTCGAGATAGTGAATTGTCACCGGGTGATTATTTCAGCAGATTCGCGATCATGAATCCCAGCGCCACGAGGCCCAGGATGAAGATCACGGCGCGCAGCACCTTCGGGGACAGCCGCCGGCCCACTTTGGAGCCCAGGATGCCGCCGATGCTCGAGCTGACGGCGATGAGCAGCACCACCAGCCAGTTGATGCGGTCGAACGCGAAGAGCAGGTAGGAGACAGCCGCCACCAGGTTAACGCCCAGCACCAGGATGTTCTTCATGGCGTTGGCGTTCTGGATGGTGCCGGTGAGGAAGACGCCCAGGATGCCCACCAGCAGGATCCCCTGTGCCGCGACAAAGTACCCGCCGTATACGCCGGCCAGGTAGACCAGCACCACCAGGAGGACACCGTGCCGTTTATCCCGCACGGCATGCTCAGGGTTTTCCTCCCGGTTGCGGACCCAGGCCTGCATGCGGGGCTGGAACACCACCATCAGGAGAGCCAGCACCAGAAGGACGGGCGCAACGTAGTGGAAGACCTTTTCGGGCAGGTGCAGGAGCAGCCAGGCGCCGGAGATCCCGCCCAGGAGCGAGGCGGGGAGCAGCCGCATCAGCTGCCGGCCGCGGCCCTTCAGTTCGCGCCGGTAGCCGAAGGCGCCGGCTGCGGTACCGAAGACGAGCCCCATGGCGTTGCTCATGGAGGCCACCACCGGGGTGACGCCCAGGGCGATGAGCACAGGGAACGTTACCAGTGTCCCGGAGCCAACGACGGCGTTGATGGTGCCGGCCCAGAGGCCGGCGATGGACACAAAGATGCTGCTGAGAAGGTCCAAGGTGCTGCGCTGCCGCTTAGCGGCTGGCGACGGCGGTGTACCGGCCCTCGTTGACGGACACGTCCAGGGCGAGACCGAAGGTCGCACTCAGGTGCTCGGCGGTCAGCACTTCCGTGATGGGGCCTGCGGCGACCACGCCACCGTCGCGCAGCAGCATGGCATGGGTGAACCCGGGCGGGACTTCCTCGAGGTGGTGGGTGACCAGGACCATGGCCGGTGCGGTCTCGTCGCGTGCAAGTTCGCCGAGCTTGTGGACCAGCTCTTCGCGGCCGCCGAGGTCCAGGCCGGCTGCGGGTTCATCCAGCAGCAGCAGCTCGGGGTCGGTCATGAGGGCCCGGGCAATCTGAACCCGCTTGCGCTCCCCTTCGGACAAGGTGGCGAAGGTCCTGTTCAGGAGCGGGCCCATCCCCCAGTCGTTGAGCAGGCGGAAAGCGCGGCGCTCGTCGTCGCGTTCGTATCCTTCACGCCAGCGGCCGGTGATGCCGTAGGCGGCGGTGACCACGACGTTGAGGACGTTTTCGTGTTCCGGGATCTGGGTGGCGAGGGCCGCGGAGGAGAGACCGATGCGGGGGCGGAGTTCGAAAACGTCCACGTGCCCGAGGATTTCGTCGAGGATGCCGGCCTTGCCGCTGCTGGGGTGCATCCGGGCGGCTGCGATCTGGAGAAGAGTGGTTTTGCCTGCGCCGTTGGGACCCAGGATTACCCAGCGTTCGCCTTCATTGACTTCCCAGTCCACCTTGTCCAGAAGGGTCTTTTTACCTCGGACAACGCTGACGGAAGCCAATTCCAGAACATCACTCATAGGAGTAGACACTAGGACAAAAAAGAGGCTGACTGATAACTGGCGAACGGCCGCAGAATCGCGCTATCAGCCAAAGCAATCCGGCCGGTGCTGAAGCATGCGCAATGAATTCAATGGGCGCCGCGCCCGCTGACTAAGATTGCAGGCATGACTTCGAACGTGACTGCCGTCAGCTATGGCCTGAGTGTGACCCCGACTGCGCTGGAGCAGCTGCGTTCCGTCCTCACCGCGCACGGCGTCGCCGTCTTGTCCGAAAACCAACATGGCGACGCACGGTACCAGGTCCACGTGGCTGAGCTTCAGCTTCCAGATGCAACCGAGGCAGGTCTCGCCCCGCTCCGCCGCGCCGTCGCGCAGGCGTCCATCAGCGGCCTGGACACTGCGCTCGTTCCCGCCGGCCTCCGCTCGGCCGGCCGCAAGCTCCTGATCATGGACGTGGATTCCACCCTGATCCAGCAGGAGGTCATCGAACTCCTTGCCGCGTATGCGGGGAGACGGGAAGAGGTGGCCGCCGTTACCGAAGCTGCCATGCGCGGGGAATTGGACTTCACCCAAAGTCTTCACGCCCGGGTGCAAGTACTCGCCGGGCTGCCGGCCGACGTCGTCCATTCCGTCCGTGAAGAGGTGAAACTCAGCGAGGGTGCCGCTGAGCTCGTGGCAGCTTTCAAGGCTGCCGGCCACGTGGTGGCGGTGGTGTCCGGCGGGTTCAACCAGATCCTGGAGCCGATTGCCGGCGAGCTGGGACTGGACTACTGGCAGGCAAATGAGCTGGAAATTGTCGGCGGCGTCCTGACCGGTAAGGTGCTCGGCGCAGTGGTAGACCGCGCCGCAAAGGAAAAGTACCTGCGCGAATGGGCCGCTGCCGAAGGCATCGCCCTGGAACACACGCTCGCGGTGGGCGACGGCGCCAACGACCTGGACATGCTCGGCGCGGCGGGGATAGGCGTCGCGTTTAATGCCAAGCCGGCGGTGCGGGCCGTTGCCGACGCCGCCGTCAACATGCCGTACCTCGACGCTGTCCGCCACGTCGCAGACGTCTAACGCCCCTTTCCGGTTAAGCGGAAAATGACACGTCGCGGCAGCGTCCGTCAGGAACATTGCCGCGACATGTCATTTCGATAGGAAGGCGGAGCCTAACTGGCCGGCTGGTCCGCGCCCTCGCCGAAGTAGTCTGCGCCGCCGGCGTATTCTGTGTGGCCGGACTCGACGTCGGCGGTGACCATGCCGGCCACCACCTCCGCGAACTCTTCGACCGAGTACAGCTTGCCTGCTTCAGCGCGGCGCGCTTCGATGGCTCCGGGGGTGGAGCGGTCCAGCAGGGTTGCAGTGACGGTGCCCTCGATCATGTCGCCGGAGACCACCACCAGGGTGACGCCCTTCTCAGCAAGGCTGGGGATAAGCTCGCGCAGCGCATCCTCCCCGGCACGCTTGCTGCGGGCCACGGGCTCGTAAGCCTCCATGGTGGGTACAGTGTTGATGAAGTGGGCCTGGTGGCTGGTAACGAAAACCACGCGGGAGCCTTCCTTCATCAGGGGCACGGCCGCGTTGAGCATGTTGACCTGGGCGTCGCGGTTCAGTTTGAGCGCGTAGTCCTCGCCCATGCCGGTTTCCATTCCACCGGAGGCGTTCAGCACCAGGATGTCCAGCGTTCCAAAGTTTTCCATGGCGGCGGAGGCAAGCGCCTGGACGCCTTCCTGCGTGGTGAGGTCCGCGCCCACGGCGACGGCGCGGCCACCGGCAGCTTCAATACCCTGCACCACCTTGTTGGCCCGCGGAGCCTTCTGGCGGTAGTTCACCACGACGGCGGCACCCTGGCCGGCGAGGATCTTGGCTACCTCAGCGCCAATGCCGCGCGATGATCCGGTGACGACGGCGGTTTTGTTGTCCAGCAGTCCCATACGAGTTCCCTTTGTTCAAAACGTCTAAATTCCTGATGGTCTGGAGTCCATCATGCCAGCGGGCAACGCGGATTCCCTTGTCCGGGTTCCACAAAGAAGCACCGGGCGCCTAGTGTGCGGGACGTCAGTGGCCCATGCCCAGTCCGCCGTCAACTGGGATTACGGCGCCTGAGATGTAGGCTGCTTCCTCGCTGGAGATCCAGCGCACCACGTTGGCAACCTCCGTTGCCTCGGCAAAACGCCCTGCCGGAATGCTGGACAGGTAGTCCTTCTGCGTGGCTTCGGGCAGCTCAGCGGTCATATCCGTGTTGATGAACCCGGGGGCCACCACGTTCGCGGTGATGCCACGGGAACCCAGCTCGCGGGTCAGCGAACGCGCGATGCCCACGAGGCCGGCCTTGGAAGCGGAGTAGTTGATCTGGCCGGGAGCGCCGTACAGGCCGGACACGGACGAAATCAAGACCACGCGGCCCTTGCGGAGGCGGATCATGCCTTTGGAGGCGCGCTTGATGACGCGGAACGCGCCGGTGAGGTTGGTGTCGATGACCGAGGTGAAATCGTCTTCGCTCATGCGCAGCAGCAGGGTGTCCTTGGTGATGCCGGCGTTGGCCACCAGGACTTCCACGGGCCCGTGCGCAGCCTCGACTTCCTTGAAGGCTGCGTCCACCGAGGCTTCGTCTGTGACGTCGGCCTTGACGCCCAGAATCCCCTCCGGCAGCTTCGACTCGCTGCGGTACGTCACGGCCACTTTGTCCCCGTTGGCCAGGAACGCTTCGGCAATGGCCAGGCCGATGCCGCGGTTGCCGCCGGTGATGAGGACGCTGCGGGGGGAGGTGGCTGCTTCAGTCATGTATAAGCTCCAGGTTTCTGCGGCGTGCTGCGCCGCGGTGGAAGGGGTGATTTGGCTGCCTTCGATCTTAGCCTTCGGCCAGGGTGTGGTTTGGGTGCCACTGCTGTTGGTGAGAGAATTAATGCCAAGCCTTTGGAGCGTGATATTCGCCGTGACCCTTGAAAACCATGCGGGACAAACCGTGCCCGGAGAACCGGAGAAGTTTTCCGGTGACGCGGAGGTCCACAGCATCACGGATGCCGGTGCGGCCCATTCTGCGGAGATGCGCCAGCGCATGATCAAGTACGCGCTGGCCATGGGAATTCGCATGGTGTGCCTTGTCATGATCTTTGTTGTGGACGGCTGGTTTAAAATCATCGCGGTGGCCGGGGCAGTGTTCCTGCCGTGGATTGCGGTTGTTATAGCCAACGGTGATGACAAAGCCGAGGCCCACAGTGATTTGCTGTTGGATTCAGCGCCATTGGCAGAGATCGAAAGCCCGCCCGCCCCGTTCGACAACGGTGAGCCCGGCAGCGAGGTCCTGCAGGGTGAGCTGATAACCGACGACGACGACGAAGAAACATCCGGACAGGAGCGGAGGGCATCATGAGTATTTTTGACTTCGCTGCAGAATCAGGTCCCACAGCAATGGAAACCGCCGTCTGCTCCCGGAAAGCATGCCGTTCCCAGGCCTCCTGGCAACTTTTATGGAACAACCCCAAGATCCACTCCCCCGAGCGCCGCAAGATTTGGCTGGCCTGCGGAGAGCACCGGGAGTGGCTGGAGGACTACCTGCAGACCCGGGGGCTGTGGAAGGAAACGGTCATTTTCGAGGCTGTTTCCCCTCTCGACTCCCTGGAGCAGGACAACTGAATGTACCGCTTCCTGTTCTCCAGCAAGTGGCTGGGTTATCTTTTGCTGGCCGCCATCTTCGCCTCCGCCTGCGTCTTCCTGGGCCGCTGGCAGATGGACCGCCGGGCAGAGACCCTGGCCGAGATCAACCGTGTTGTCACCAACTACTCGGCAACGCCCATTTCCTTTGCTGATGCCCGTGAACAGTTCAACCGGCTGGACCCCGCGATGGAGTGGACCCAGGTGGAGCTGAAAGGCTCGTACCTCGCCGACGAGCAGCGCGTGGTGCGGAACCGCCCGCTGAATGGGCAGCCGGGATACGAAGTTGTGGTCCCGTTCCGCCTCGCCACGGGAGAAACAGTTGTGATTGACCGGGGGTGGCTTCCCATCGGCAACAGGAATCCCGGCAGCCCTGACTCGGTGCCTGAACCTCCGGCAGGCGAGGTCACCGCCGTCGTCCGCTTGAAGCATCCTGAGCCTGAACTGCAGCGGGGTGCGCCGGAGGGCCAGCTGGCCTCCATCGACCTCGCCGCCTACTCCGCGCAGCTCGGGTATCCCCTGCTCACCGGGGCGTACGGCCAGCTCGCTTCCGAGACGCCCCCCGCTGCGGAAATGCCCCTTCCGTTCCCGAAGCCGTCGACCGAGGAGGGCACGCACCTGTCCTACTCGCTCCAATGGTTTGCGTTTGGCGTGCTGATGTTTGTGGGTTTCGGCTACGCTGCCCGCCAGCAGGCCCGCAACGCCGCAATTGATGCAGAGGACGACGACGAGTCATCAGGGGGTGCACTCCACTCGGCGGCCGCGTCAGCCCGCCGTCGTCAGCCTGCCCCGCGGAAGCGGAAGAAGGCGACGGCGGAAGAAGAGGAAGACGCCCTGCTGGACGCGCAGGGGTACTGAGCTATCCGGGCCTAAGCCAGGGTTATCAGGTCCAGGTAGTCTTCGTTCCAGTGGTCCTCGATGCCGTCAGGCAGCAGGACAACGCGCTCGGGATTGAGCGCTTCAACCGCTCCCTCGTCATGGCTGACCAGGACGACGGCGCCGCTGTAGTTCCTCAGGGCGCCCAGGATTTCGGCGCGGCTGGCGGGGTCGAGGTTGTTGGTCGGCTCGTCCAGGAGCAGGACGTTGGCGCTGGAAGCGACGATGGTGGCCAGGGCGAGGCGGGTCTTCTCACCGCCGGACAGGACGCCGGCGGGCTTGTCGACGTCGTCGCCCGAGAACAGGAAGGAGCCCAGGATGCCGCGCACCTCTGCGTCCTTCATGTCGGGAGCGGCGGAACGCATGTTCTCCAGGACGGTACGGTTCACGTCCAGCGTCTCGTGTTCCTGGGCGTAGTAGCCCACCTTCAGGCCGTGCCCGGCAATCACGTCACCGGTGTCAGGCTGGTCCACGCCCGCCAGCATCCGCAAAAGGGTGGTCTTGCCGGCGCCGTTGAGGCCAAGGATGACCACCTTGGATCCGCGGTCGATGGCGAGGTCCACATCCGTAAAGATTTCCAGCGAACCATAGGACTTGCTAAGGCCCTCAGCCGTGAGCGGAGTCCGGCCGCAGGGCGAGGGATCCGGGAAGCGCAGTGCTGCCACGCGGTCCTGCTCGCGGACGGCCTCCAGGCCACTGAGCAGGCGCTCCGCGCGCTTGGCCATGTTTTGCGCCGCGACGGCCTTGGTAGCCTTGGCGCGCATCTTGTTGGCCTGGTCAAACAGGACCTGGGCTTTCTTCTCAGCGTTGGCCCGCTCACGCTTGCGGGCGCGTTCGTCCGTTTCGCGCTGCGTGAGGTAACGCTTCCAGTCCATGTTGTAGAAGTCGATCTGCGCGCGGTTGGCATCCAGCAGGAAAACCTTGTTGACGGTGGCTTCGAGCAGCTCGGTGTCGTGGCTGATCACGATCAGCCCGCCCTGGTGGTTTTTCAGGAAGTCCCGGAGCCAGGCGATGGAATCGGCATCGAGGTGGTTGGTGGGCTCGTCAAGGAGCATGGTCTCGGCGTCCGAGTAGAGGATCCGGGCCAGCTCCACACGGCGCCGCTGGCCACCGGAGAGGGTTTTCAGAGGCTGGTTCAGCAGGCGGTCAGGCAGAGCCAGGTTGGAGCAGATGGCCGCGGCTTCGGCTTCGGCGGCGTACCCGCCGGCTGCCAGGAACTCGGACTCGAGCCGGTCATACCGGTTCATCGCCTTGCGCTGGACCGCGGCGTCCTCGCTGGCCATCTCTTCGTGCGCCAGGCGGAGCTTGCCGACGGCGATGTCCAGGCCGCGCACGGACAGGATGCGGTCGCGTGCGAGCTGCTCCATGTCCGGGGTGCGGGGATCCTGGGGCAGGTAGCCGATCTCGCCGGTGCGCGTGACTTTGCCGGCGGCAGGCAGCCCCTCCCCCGCCAAGACCCGTGTCAGCGTCGTCTTCCCGGCACCATTGCGGCCCACCAGGCCGATCTTGTCTCCCTTGTCAATGCGGAAGCTCACCTGGTCCATCAGGAGCCGGGCGCCGGCGCGCAGTTCAAGATCCTGGACAGTAATCACAGCAGGTAAAGCCTTTCACAGCAGGGATAAGCCGCAGCCCAGAGCGTCTGTGGTGGGCATGGGCGGCAATGGCCGGAGAACGGCCTACTCAAGTCTACCGCCCGCGCCTTCCCCGCAGTACCGGGTACTGCCGGAAGTGCTCTGTCCCGGGTTAGCCAGACGATCAGCGCCAGCCCTGCGATGCGGGAACGCATAACTGGAATACGCTGGCCCAATGGCTGTCTACTTCGAATGCATCACGCGGAGCACGCTGGGCCGGCGGGAATTGTTTGATCTTGCGCGGAGCATCGACGTACACAAGGAATCGATGGCCAGGTCCCGCGAGAAGGCCGTTGCCGGCGTGACAACCGGCCACATCGGCATGGGCGAGGAAGTGACGTGGCGGGGGTGGCACTTCGGCCTTCCGCTCCGGATGACGACCCGGATCACGGAGTTCAATCCCCCCGATTACTTTGCTGATGAGCAGATCAAGGGTCCCTTCCGGCGCTTTCGGCACGAGCACGAGTTCACTGATGACGCCGCCAGGTCAGCGGGAACAGCTAGAGCTAGTCATTAACGCATCCACTTCCAAGACAAAGCGGCCGGCACCTCCTGGCAATCGTGCGCCATAGGGGATGAAGACGGAGAAGCATTACTGCAGTAGTTGGGCTTCGGTTTTGGCATCATCCGCATTTCACCAGGAGCAATGTGCTCCGAGACATATTCGTACCCATCCCGGCGTTGGTCTGCCTCGAAGTACCTGTGACCCCTTTCCCTTGGGGCGCCAACATCACACGCGCGTGTACGAGGAGATTTTTCGAATGAACAAGACACTCCGCTTCATGGCAGTACCTACCCTTGCTTTGGGCGCACTTGCCCTCTCCGGCACCGCAGCCGTTGCCCATGACGGGGCTGATCATTACCAGTCGACCCTGTCCCAGCTCAACGGCAGCGCCGGCTCAGGCACCATCACTGTTGACGTCACGGGAAACCAGGCCCACGTGGTCCTGAACGTTTCGGGTATGCCCGCGACTTTCATGGACGCCCCATACCCGCACGTCCAGCACATCCACGGCGGAGCCCAGGGCGTCTGCCCTGCCCCCGCGGCTGATAAGGATGGTGACCAGGTCATCTCCACCACAGAAGGCGCAGCGTCCTACGGCGGCATCGTTACCACCCTCTCCACCAGCGGGGACACCAGCCCCGCAGCAGGCCTTGACCTCAAAGTCGCCGGCCAGGGCGCTGCCTACACCGTTGACCGCACGTTCGAACTGAACCCCGAGACCAAGGCAGCCCTAGAAGCCGGCACCGCCGTCGTCGTTGTTCACGGTCTTGACCCCGCCACCCTCAGCCCGGCCGGCGCGGCAGCCAAGTCCGACCTTGTCCCCGAACTTCCCCTGGCAGCGACCTCCCCCGCCCTGTGCGGGACGTTAACCGCCGGACAGATGAAGATGCCTGCAGGCGGAGCAGCAACCGGCATAGCCACCGAAACCGGTACCGACACCGGCGCCCTCGCTATCGGTTCCGGCCTGGCCCTCATGGCCATCGCCGGTGGAGCCTACGTTGTTCGCCGCCGGACCGCCGGCGCAGCAGCCTAACGAGCTGATCGGATCACTACAGTGACAAAGTTGAAGCCCGGCCGCCGTGGAGGTCTAGGGGCCTCCGCGGCGGGCGGGGTTCTGCTCGCCCTGACCCTCGCCGGTTGCGCGGGCGGACCCATTGACGCCCCCGGCGCCGGCCCGGCCCCTGCAACCTCCGCCTCATCCCCCGCGGCGCCCATTACTCCTGCCGTTCCGTCCACAACTGCGACAACCCCGGCACCTGCTGGCCCCGTGGCGGCCCCGCCCGCACGGCAACTTCCCCCGGTCCTGGCCGCTTCGGCCCCGGTCACCCTGACCATCCCATCCATCGGGGTCCGATCAGACCTTCTCCACTTGGGCCTGGAGGACAACGGCTCCCTGGAAGTACCAGAAGATACCGGGAGCGGAACACCTGCCAGCTGGTACGACGGCTCCCCCACTCCCGGGGAACGCGGCCCTTCAGTCATCCTGGGCCACGTCAACGCCCTGGGCGGGAACAAAGGCGTCTTCGCCGACCTGAGAAAACTCACCCCCGGCGCTGAAATTAACGTCTCCCGGGCCGACGGCAGCACCGCAGTGTTCACCGTGGACCGCGGAGCCCTCTACCCCAAGAACCAGTTCCCCACCCTCGAGGTCTATGGCAACACCGACGCCGCCGAGCTCCGGCTCATCACCTGCGACGGCTACGATGCCGCCACCGGCGAGTTTGATGACAACTACGTCATATACGCCACCCTCAAAGCCTGACCACGCACCGCGCACCGGCATCGCCCGTGACGGCAAGGACGGAAAGAGCATGAAACAGCACACACCTTTACTGGCCCTGCTTGCCCTGGCTGGCCTGCTGCTCTCCGGTTGCGCAACAGCAACAGCAACCGGATCCGCTACTGCGCCGTCTGCTGTCTCTGCAGCGTCGGATACTTCACCCGAGGCCGGACCCACCGGCAGTAACGGCGGCGGGCACCATGGGGACGGGCACCACGGGGACGGGTCCTCGTCACCTCGCGCGAGTAAGGCTGACGGGCCCAGTGATGCGGCCCTCATGGTCTGCGGGGACCAGCCAAAGGATCGCCTCACGTCCATCCTTGACCTGGACACCGAGCCACACACTATCAACGACTGGGCCGACAGCACCTTCACCTGCACCTACCACCTGGCCGAAGGGGACCTGGTCATCTCGGTCAGGGAAGCAAAAGACCGGGCCACTGCCCTGAAATACTTTGATGCGATGGAGGCCCTGGCGAAAGACGCGACCCCCATCGAAGGCCTCGCAAACCTGGGATTCCCCGCCTACGAAGCCGCGGCTGGGTCAGCAGCTTTTCAAAAGGACAGCTTCGTACTCCAGGTAGACGCCACCGACCTTCCCTCGACCCTGGGCCCGGACAGCATTACCCGGAATGCGCTGGCTTACCAGCTCTCCACCACCATCCTCGCCTGCTGGATCGAACACCCCTAACCCCGCCTCAGGAACGCTCACCAGTCGCCTACAACCATCGCATTGAAGGATCCTTTCCTGAATCCACATCTCTAGCTGCAGTCTGCCTGCCGGCGCGGCCGCCACTAGGACGTCCTTCTCCTGCGGCGGCCGATGGCACCCAGGGCGTTGTTGCAGGGATCAGGCCAGCACCCACCATGGACCAATCACCTCAAGCTGTAACTCGCTTAGGCCGGTATTTCAGCGCGACAGCCCCTGACCGTAACTCATAGCGGTCCACGAACTCGAGCTGGATTGGATCGCGCAGACCGGCGAGCAACGTCGGCCCACCTCCGGCAAGGACCGGTTGCACAAGGAACTTGTACTCGTCGATCAATCCAAGATCTGCCAACCCCAGAGGGAGCATCACACCACCCACCCACAGGCCCTCTCCTGACTCCTGCTTGAGCCGCTGAACCGCATGCCTCACGTCATTTCGCACCAACTCCGCATTCCAATCAACCCCGCTCAGCGTGCTCGACACGACGTACTTTTTCGCCCGGTCTATGGTCTCGGCGAACGGGATCTGCCACTCCTCCATCCAGTCAGGCCAGGTGCCGATGGCAGGCTTTCGCCACGCCGACTCCATCATTTCGTAGGTCACTCGGCCGAATAACAAGGCATCGGCTCGCTCCACCTCAGCAGTCCAGAAGCGCATCGACTCTTCGTCCGGGGGAAGTCCTGCCTCGTGATGACAGCAGCCGTCAAGCGTGACGTTGATCGAGTATCGAAGTGGTCTCATACCGCTGCTCTCCCTCTACGTGCGTCCAGTGTTTACCAGGCTGTACTTACTGCCGGCGCCGTTTTTTATTGAAGCCCCGATCGCACCTACTCCAACACCGTCGTGGTTTGTGCCGGATTCCGGTTACGACCATGGGGCCGTTGCCGCGAGTAGGTTCAGCACGAAACGCACCATATCGAGTCGGCCCGCTATGAGGGACCGGACCTCAACTGTGTCCTCGTCCGTTAACCGGTCACTCACGACAGCAGTGAGACCGGAGAAAACGGCGATTGATACAGCCAGACCCCGGCGGACCTGGTTCCGCGGGACAGTGGTCCCCGCTTCGGCCAAGCCGTCGCAGTAAGCGCCGACACAAAGCGGTTCGAGGTGTTCCAACGCAGCCCCTGGCATTGTTCCCTCGTTGACCCGACCGGCGAGCAACTGTGCCAGGTCATACCCTGCACAGACCTGCCCGAACATCCCCCAGTCGACTACAACAAATCTCGTAGAACCTGTGAGGGGGTCCTTCCCCTCGATCAAGAGGTTCTGCGGACACGCATCGCCGTGCGCCGGCAACACCGGCAAATTCATCATTTCCTCCACCAGTGAACCGGATTGATCCACGAAGGAGCGCAGCTCCGAGATAAGGACAGTATCCGAATGGGCCGCTACAGCAGGATGAGCCCATAGCTGGTCGCCTTTGATGGCCGGTATCAACACGGCTTCCCCCACTCCAGCCAGGAAGTACTTCAACCGGTCCGGGCGCCTGATGTTTTCAATTACCTCGGTGCAATGCCTGACTGCGTCACTCCCCGCCAGGAAGCCAAGCATCTGGGCTGCGTCTATGAATTGCTTATCTGACCATTCGGCTTGAGCACTCCAGGCAACATCCTCCATCCAGACAGCTGCCCGATCCGTCCCCAGTTCCACGACGCCAAAGGTGTCGGGCAGGCGGCTGTTCAGCGGCATCGCTACGGACAACTCTGAGGCGTAAACCTCAGCCTCCGTCCGCCACGGATAATTCGCCACCAAGCCCGGCCGGAACTCCACCGGTACCCGATCAATACCGGACCACAACAATGGCGATTGCAGGAGCTTGACCACAACACTGAACTTCAGGGTCGATGAGGGAGAACCTGTTGGACGGGCCAAACCATAGACTTGCCACAATCCGCCGGTGGTCATGTTCAGAACAGGAGGACCAATGCTGGATACGCCAACAGAAAGAACTTCCACGCCGGGTTCGTTCAATGCCAAAGCAGCGACGCGGCTTAAAAACCCAGCGTCAGGGGCAGCTGGCCCCAAAGTCTCGAGCTCCGGCCACTGTTTAGGTTGCATGACTACGCTCCCAAGAGCCTCTCCACCCGGATGTAATTAGACATCAGGCAGCCCTGCCGGACAATAAGCACAGCGTTCTTAAGCGCCCAGCACAAAGGGGTCTGAGCGGTCAGCGAGACTTACCTAAGCCTGTTCCTGTCCACGGCAGTGCGTCCTGGCCCCCGGCGGGTGTTGCCGGTGGGACACTGCGGAGAGTGCGCTTTGGTACCTTGCGCTTGTTCTTCTTATTGCCTGCCTTTGGCTGGGCGTGATTCACATAGTGCACGGTCGGACGAGGGACCACCGGCCTGGAGCTGTCGGCCGCGAAAACAGCGAACCGCTATGGCGAACCTTCGTTGAGCAACCTCAGGCCAGCAGTTCGCTGTCTCAGTGAAGTATCTTTGAAGCCCTGTCTGTGAATCGCAACGGTAAGTGGCACTACTTTCGCAACGTTGTGTGTCACTCCTCGCGCCATGAGCCGATCCCTTAGGGTGTAAATTCAGCCGAGAGGCCCCGGAACGCTGTTAGTCGTAAATGACAGCTTGGCCGCGGCGTTTCAGGTCGGCGAGGCCGTCGCGCATGGCCTGCAGCTGAGCGGGTGAGTGTCCAATCCAATCCTCCAGTTCACCGACGACCTCCACGGGCTCTCGGGTGCGGTAAGACCGTGTCGGATTACCGGGGAACCTCTTATCCGTCACGTTGGGGTCGTCTTCAAGGGTGCCCGTCGGTTTGACGATGTAGATACGTCCACGGCCTTCCCCTGCGGCCAGTTCAGCCCCCCACGCTGCGGCATCCAAGGTTGCCGTCACGTAGACGTGGTTCGATGTCCTTCCTTCTTCATAGTTCGAGCCGCGGCCAGGTATCAACAGGTCCCCCACGGCCAGATCCGCTTTCGTTCCATGAAACAGGGCACCCGACTCGTGGACTTCGAATGGTTTGGGCTCGTGCGTCATACATACCCCTACAAGTTGGATTCGAAATCCTAGACCCGGCCGACTCCTTGCACCAACAACGCTCGTGCGGTGACATAAACGCCTGTAAGCCGGTCCCCAACGTGCGATCAGGCGGCGCTGGTGGGCAGCTCTTCGACGGCCCGATGCCCGCCCTGACACGTTTCGATGCTCCGGTCGGTGAGCAATGCCCGAATCTTTCCGTAGTCAAACACTCCCCGACCCCAGTCCACTTCTAGGGCGTGAAGGGCCTGGCGATTCCGGCGCTCGGCATCGCACTCAGGAACGGTAACTTCATTGGGCTCGTGCCCCAGCAGGAACAAGTCCGGCCGGGCCCCAGGTGCGTTAGCGTTCATCTGTTCACTCATAGTAACTCCCCAATGCCGTTCCAATCCGGAAGCGTCAGCGCAGCCACCCGGGGCAAGAGTGTCGCAGCAACCGGACAGCCTGGTCAAGGGCTCGAGCCAACTATGTCGCAACTCAGAGGATCCTTTGGTGAAATACAAGACGACCGGGCAACACGTGATAGTTCGGCCCGTAGTCGGCTGGGTGATCGCATAGCGGGGCTGATCCAGACTTTGTCGTCGCCCAGGTCTGAAAGAAGACGCAGGAGGGGCGCCAGGTCAAGGGTTAGCAAAACCAACCCGACCGGTCGGTCTGTCCTCGTGGTATGGTCGCTTTTATGGGCAATAGGGAACACATTCTGCGAACCGTACGGCGTCTGGCGATCGAGACCGGGTCGGTTCCGTCCATGAATGCCATCGCTGAGCAAGCCGGGGTATCCAAGGGTGGGTTGATGCACCATTTCAGTTCTCGCGCTGCCCTGGTCGAGGCCATTGCGGTGCAGGCGATACAGGATATGGACCAAGCGCTGACCGCGGCCGCCGAACGCGGTGACGTGGTCGAAACGTGGCTCCGCCTGTCATTCTCCCGTGAAGAGGCCGCCCTCTACCGGGCGATGTCGATCCTGCTCACCGATCAGTCCTCGACGACCGACGCGCTTCTGCAGCAGGCGTCTGAGGCAACGCGGCGGTGGGAGCAACTCTTCGCCGCTGAAACGGGTGACCCGGCGGCAGCGTCAGTCATCCGCCTCCTGGGTGACGGGATACTTCTCAACAGCATCACCGACGACGGCGCTTCGCCCGGAATTGATGAAATCCTGACTTGGCTGCACGGCAGGTCTGCGAAGTGATTGGTGGTGCCCTTCTCGCCGGCATCGCCGGCCTGGCTCTGGCTGATTCGCTTAACCCCGCGACGATCGTCGTCATCACTTTGATCCTGCTCGCTGTCCCCCACCGGCCTGTCGGTTCTGCCTTGGCGTTCGTCTTGGGCGCGATGAGCACCGTCTTCGCGCTCGGCATGATCATTTTCCTCGGCGCCAATGCGGCCGCCGACGCCGTCAGCGAGGGCCTCACCTGGCTGCGCCGAGGCGTGTTCCTCATCGCAGCCGTCACTCTTACAGTCGCCGGCTTCCGCCGGTTCAGGGACCGGGAAAGAAAAAGTATCGACCTGCCGTCCTGGTTTGGGCTGTGGACCGCTTTCCCGCTCGGCGTTCTCACCACCGGAGCCGACCTGCCGAACGCGTTTCCGTACTTCATCGCTATCGAACGGATGATAGCCGCGGACGTCGATGCCCCCGTCGGCCTGTTCGTACTCGCCGGGTACGCCCTCGTGTACTGCATCCCATGCCTTATCCTGCTCGCCCTCGGCATGACACACCGCGACAAAGTCAGGACACTACTACGGAGAATCCTGGACCGGTTCTCCACCGGAACCGTCAAACGCTCCATCCCGGCAGGGACCGCCCTGTTCGTCCTCGCCGCCGCAGTCCTCACCATCGCCCTCTGGCAATGACTCCAACGCGAAAGAAATAACCCTAGCCATCTTCTCGCCCGTCCCATGGGCTTCAGAGAATCCACTGCCTCGCTAACTGACCAGGCGCACGATGCGAAACTCCGCTAAATGAAGCTGCCTAGAGATGCGTGCGGGTTTTCGCCCTCAAAGATCCCCCGCCCTAATTTGAGCCCGACTTGAGGTCTGGCGGAAGGCGCCCAGTCCAAGGATGGCGAGGCGCTGGTGTTCATCGCTGACCTGCTTAGGACGGGTATGGTCCCTTCCGATCTCCGCGCCGCACTGTATAAGACTGCAGCACTCATTCCAGGCGTGACAATCACCGACGAGCAAGCCACCCTCGATGGAAGAAAGGGCATCGCCATCGGGCGCGTGGAGACAGCGTCCAATCGCCGTCGGGACATTATCATCGACCCCAGGACAGGTCTGCTGATCGGTGAACGTGAAGTACTGACGGAACCCTTGGGGTCTATTCCGGCAGGAACCGCTACGACCTGGACCGCGATCGAAACAACCATTTCGGATACCGCACCCTAACCGCTCCCATGGAAGAACCTCGTGGCGGATAAGTGCAGTGCCAAGAATTTCCCAAGTGGCGCAGGTCAAGCTGGCCTGACATCAGGGCCCCACGCAGAGACAACGTGATCAGGGCCGGCAGGCGGCGGAAGGGGCACGATGTCGCTCAGGACACGGGTAGTGGGATGCGTGGCGCTGTTGGCGGCCGGGATCCTGTCGCTGATGTGGGCCTACACCTACGGCGGCGGAGCTGACGCGGGATTGTTGGACAAGGCAGGACCGGCTGTGACCTGGGGCCTGGCGGCTGCAAAGTTGGTGTTCAATCTGGCCGGTGCCGGCACCATCGGGGCGCTGATGCTGGTGGTCTTCGCACTCCCCCGTGGTGGGCCCGCAGATGAACGGGCACATAGACTTGCTGGCTGCTCGGCGGTGGCGTGGGCGGGGGCGGGAGCGGCACACACTTACGCCAGCTTCCTGCTCCTGGCCAACAGGGCGCCGACGGTTGGATTGGATGAGGCCTTTCTGACGTATCTGACCAAGATAGACGCCGGCCGTGCCGGGGCCCTGAGCACGCTGCTGGCCGGCGCCGTGGCATTGCTGTGCTTCAGGCGTCGGGGCCCGCGTACTCTTGCCATCACCGTGGTTGCAGCGTTCGCCGCGCTGTTGCCGCTGGTCATGAAATCCCATGCCGCCGGCGGTACGGACCACGCCGACAGCACCACCGCACTGTTCGTTCATGCGGCCACGGCGGCAGTGTGGCTCGGTGGCCTGCTGGCCCTGGTGGCACTGCGGCCGGTGCTGCGGGACAGCCAGCTGGCCGTCACGGTCCGGCGGTACTCGACGTTGGCGTTGATCAGCTTTATCGCCCTCGCAGTCTCAGGCTTCCTGGGCGCTTTGACGAGAATTGGCACGCTCGAGGCCCTGCTGAGCCCCTATGGAATCATCATCCTGGCCAAGGGCGGAGTCTTCATTGTGCTCGGGCTGTTCGGGGCGCTGCACAGGCGCTGGTCGGTGAGCCGGATTGAAAAGAACCCGGCCAGTGGTGGCAGGCACTTTGCCGCTCTCGCAGCCGCCGAACTGGCAGTCATGGGAGTAGCTTCCGGTATGGCCGCGGCCCTTGCCCGGACCAAACCGCCGCAAGCAGCAGCGCCCAGAGACGTTACGGCCGCCGATGTAGCCGCTGGGGATCCCGTCGTCGTTCTTCCCGAGCCCGGCTTTTGGGAGTACCTGTCAGGATGGGCCCCTGACCCCTTATGGAGCCTGGTGTGTGGCTTCGCGGTCTTTGCGTACCTAGCCGGGGTGTGGCGGCTCCGGGCAGATGGCCGGCCCTGGCCAGTCCACCACACTGCGGCCTGGCTGACGGGAATAGCAGTGCTGTTCATAGTCACTAACGGAGGCGTACACCTCTACCAGGGCTACCTGTTCAACGCCCACGTATTGACTCAGATGATGCTCACCGCGGTCGTGCCGTTACTCCTCGTCCCGGCCTCGCCCCTGACCTTGGCCGCACTGGCAGTCAGGCCCAGGACGGACGGCAGTACCGGTGTCAAAGAGCTCCTCGAAGGATCCACACAACCTGTCCTCGCGGCACTGCGCCGGGACCCGTTCCTGGTCATTTCCCTTCTCGCTGTATCCCTTTTCGCCATCTACTACAGCCCCCTCCTCGAGTGGGCAGCGGTGGGCCAGATCGGCTACAGCACCATGACCCTGCTCGCTCTGCTAACCGGCTGCCTTGCCGTGGCTGCGCTCGCAGGGCTTCCTGACCCTGCCCGCAGCAACTCCGGCAGGCGGCTGCTTGTCCTCACGGGGTTGGCCGGTATCTACGCCTTCGGCGGGTGGAAACTCACCGAGCAGGCGCGAGCACTGGAACTGCCCTGGTTCACCTCCTTCGGCCACCCCTGGGGACTGTCAACGGCCGCTGCTCCTGAAACCGGCGGCATCATCATGTGGTCTATAGCAGCCGCATCGCTCGCCATTACCGCCGCGATGATCATCAGCCGCCGTGGCCCAGGTCAGCGCCACAGCGACCACACCACCCCCAACCGGAGCGCGGCGGTCTCCGACGCGGTGGCTGTCGCGGGCCAGCCAGGCTAGGACGCCGTGGGCTTAACTGCCCCCGGAACCATCCCCCTTTTGGGAGAATTAGCTGATGGAATTCAACCGGCTTTTGCAGATCCGGCGCATCTACGCGCAGTCTGCTGCCCTGGAACTTCCCAGGGGCAAGGAGATCGTGGCCCGCTGGCCGGACGCCGACGTCGTGCTTGTGGACAACCACTGGAACATCCCCGAGGTGCATGGCGATGAGACGAACGTTCCGCGCTGGTCACGGATCAAAACGGAATCACTGATTCTCGGGGTCAAGAAAGCCCTGACCGTGAAGCCAAACGGCCGGTCCGCGGACTTCATTGCGCCGTCAACCGCAAACGGCTGCGCGATGGCCTGCGCCTACTGCTACGTGCCCAGGCACAAGGGGTACAGCAACCCCGTAACGGTATTTGCAAACATCGACCAGATTGCCAGGACACTTGATCGGCACGTCACACGCCAGGGCATGAAGCTGGAGCCCAACCAGTGCGACCCGGAATTGTGGGTCTATGACATCGGTGAAAACAGCGACTGTTCCGTGGACGCGCTAATCAGCGACAATGTGGAGGATCTCGTCACGCTCTTCCGGGACTTGCCTACTGCCAAGCTGTCCTTCGCCACCAAGTACGTGAACCCTGCAATGCTGGACTGGGACCACGGCGGCCATACGCGGGTCCGCTTCTCGCTTATGCCGGCGGATCTGGCGAAGTCCATTGACGTTCGCACCTCACCGGTGGCAGAACGGATGGCTGCAATCAATGACTTCGTTGACGCCGGGTACGAGGTGCACGTGAACTTCTCCCCTGTCATCATCACTGACACCTGGCTCAGCGACTGGGAGGCGCTGCTCCGCGAACTCGATGCCACCCTTACGCCTGCCGCCAAGGCCCAGCTCGCGGCAGAAGTCATTTTCCTCACCCACAACGAACGGCTTCACGAGGTCAATCTTGGCTGGCACCCGCAGGCTGAGAACGTGCTGTGGCGCCCGGACCTGCAGGAGTCGAAGGTCTCGTCGAACGGCTTCAGCAACGTCCGCTACCGTTCCGGAACAAAGGGGCGGTACGTACGGCAACTGACCGCGCTCATTGAGGAATTCGCGCCCTACTGCCGCGTCCGCTACGCCTTCTGACCTGCTGGGAAGCTGGCCCTGCCAGGGGCCCTCCCAGCGCGCTAAACTTGCGACCATGATCGGTGCCCGTACCCGGCTTCTGGCGTGGCTCGTTGCCTTGGCGGCTTTCCTCGCCGGCTGCGTGCCCGCGACGGGCCTCGATACCGGCACCGACCGTCCAACTGAGGCAACCTCTGCCCCGCCGGCCGCGAGCGCCGTTACGGTTGCTCCCCAGGAGACACCCGCCCCCGCGCCGGTCTACACGCCTCCCCCTGCGCCCCAACCGTTCGCCCTCAACCTTTACCGGGAGGGTGACTTCGTGCCGCAGTACACGTTCGACTGGTGCGTTGCGGCGAGCATCCAGATCGCGCACAACCTCATCGATGACACCGGTGGCGGTACTTGGACGGATTCTGTCCAGCAGGGCGAACTGTGGGAAATGGCCCGGGCCCGGTCGTCCAATTCCTTCAACGGAGCCAACCCCCTGGGATGGGCGCAGACGCTAACCGAGGCCGGGATGGGGCCGTATTCGGTGGTGAGCATTGCCGACTACCAGGACGCCCTCCGTACCGCAGCGCGGGCCATCGCCGAGACGGGCAGGCCGGTAGGGCTCGTGATGTGGAGCGGCCGCCACGCGTGGGTCATGAGCGGGTTCGAGTCGATTGGAGATCCAAGGCAGTTCCCCGAATTTTCCGTCACCGGCGTTCACGTCCAGGATCCCCTGTACCCTCACGGCAGCGGGCAGTGGGGGCCGTCGCCCGCGCCCAACAGCCTGCTCACTCCAGAGCAGCTGGCGACGCAGTTCGTGATCCGTGAGCCACGGCGGTGGAGCAGCGAGCTCCCCACCGGCTACCTGCTGGTTCTTCCGCTGGCCGGGAGCTGAAACCCCTACTACCCGCCCGTAGCGTAGCGCGGCGTCTTTGGCAGGATCATACTGGATACGCCGCTCAAGTCGGTGGACATTCATGCGTCCCAGCGGCCCATTCACCGGCAGTTCCCGGGGAGTTCTGCCGGCATCCTGGCGAAGGTGGGGAGGCTCCTTCCGACGCTTCGTATCCCTAATACAGACAATATCGGTCTCAGAGGGGCAGAAGATCAGCGATGAACCGCACCAAGACGGGGCTACTCTCCATGGCCACCGCTGCCGTGCTTGCCATGGGACTTGCTCCCGCTACTGCAGTTGCGCATGGAGGAAACGGGCACGGAGGCCCGGACCACAGCGACGACTGGCGGAACAATGACGACCAGCGCCGCCTGGTCAGGGTGCTGCGCCACGTTACTGACCACTACCGCTGGCTGGAGAACGCGGAGGCGGAGGGCTACAAGAAGATTACTGAATGCGTTGAGAAACCTGGCGTCGGAGCAATGGGCTTTCACTACGCGAAGCAGGAATTGATTGATGACAAGACCCAGGCCCGTAAGCCTGAGGTTCTTGTGTACATGCCGAACAAGTACGGGCGCTACAAGCTGGTAGCTGTTGAGTTCATATCGACGGCGGCACACCGGCCTTCAATCGCCGGAGTCACTTTCGAGGACGGGCCCTTCCCCGGCTCCTACGCCCTCCACGCATGGGTATGGAGGGACAATCCTAGCGGGATGTTCGCAGCCTACAACCCGACCCTGCGCTGCCCGAAGTAACGTCCTACAACCAGTTGAACCATCCGGTAGCTCAGCGCTGATTGGCGCCCTGCGATGAACCGCCCGACGCTCCTGGACCTTTGCGGCCAGGAGCGTCTTCTCGTGCCCGCCCTCCTCGCGGGTTGGCGCCGGAAATCATCGATTGACTTCCGATAGAAAACAACCGACAGTTGATAAATGCTTATCGCGCGGCAATTGGTCCTCCCGCTTAGGGTTCTGCTAGTAATGGTGTTTTTAGGGCTGCTGGTTGCCCAGGTCATGTCATTCCCCGGCGAATTTTTCTCCACAGAGGAGGGGCCTGGAGCCGACCCCTGGCGATGGCCCATGCTGCTGTTCTCGGAATTGGAAGCGCTGTGCCTGCAGGTGGTGATCGTGTGCGTCTGGCGGTTGCTGACCCTTGTCCAGCGCGGCAGGATCTTCACCACTGCCTCCCTGCGGTGGGTGGACGTGATCATGTGGGCGTTCGTCGTGGCCTGGCTGCTGCTGGCGGCAATGGCCGGTTCCCTCGTCGCATACATCTACTTCACCCCCGAACTGCGTGACCCCGGGACGCCTGCCGTGCTGATCGGCATCACGCTGATCGGTGCCGTGCTGGTTCTGCTGATCGTGGTGATGCGGGATCTGCTCCGGCAGGCGACGACACTTCAGGCTGACATGGAAGGGGTGATCTGATGGCGATAGTGGTACGCATCGACGTGGAACTGGCCAAGCGCAAGATGAGCGTAGGGGAGTTCGCGGAGCGGGTCGGAATCAGTCCCGCCAACGTCGCGGTACTGAAGAACGGCCGGGCCAAGGCCATCCGCTTCAGCACCCTTGACGCGATGTGCCGCGTCCTGGATTGCCGGGCGGGCGATCTGCTCGAGTGGGTCGACGACGGCCCTGGCGGCGACGGCACGGAGACGTCGTGAGGTGGCTGGTTGCCAAACCTGACAGTCCGGCCTTCGTGTTCCCGCGCCTTACGGCGCCTTCGGGGCGAGCTCGACGTCCTCACCGCGGAGATTGACACGGAAGCCATCACCCTGGACAGCGACGTCCCGGAGCACGAGACCATCGGGCAAGCCCTCGACATTGTGCTCAATCGTCACCAGCCCGCGCACGGCGGCAGCGGCAGCGTCCGAAAGGAAGCCCGGCCCCCCGAAGTCGATCGAGCGTGGCTCGACAACAACCTTGCCGGCCTCAACCCCGACCGTACCGGTGGCGTTCACCGCCAACTCGCGGCCCAGGGCTTCAACGGTGCGAATCACCACTACCTGGCCGCCGTCGCCGGCGCGGACCACCGTCCCACCACCCAGCTCGTTGGCGACCACATCGAACGGCACCGTAGCGTCTACGGTAAGCCGTTTAGCCACCAGTCCGCCCGGCCCCGTCACCACCTCCGACCCCACAGCCCGGACATCGGAAAGAGTAGAACCTGCTCCCACCACTGTTCCGGCATCCAGCACCACGTCCGCCAGCCACACATCCTCCCCGTTCAGGCCGGACGGAGGCCCTCCGCCAGGCGGGTGCTCCGGAGCAGCTGACGATGTCGGCACAGGCGCTGTGCCTTCCCTGCCGGCGGGGCCGCTTAGCGCCCACCACAGGACCACAACGGCGACGGCGGTGAGGAGGACCATCCCCGCGGCACCAATCAGCCAGTCCTTCACACGCGTCGATTCCATGAGGACAGTCTCTTCGAAACCTACGGTCCGTCAAATAATGCGCTGTTGCTGCTTTGCGGTACCACAACGTGCACGGCGTTGCGCTGGACACTGAAGTCGGCGGGCGTCCCCGTTGCGATTTCGCCGTCCAGGTTCACCGACAGCGGCGGGTCGGTGACCAGCCGGACACGCCGGCTGGTCAGGTGGTACACCCGGTCATGCTCAATAAAGCTTCCGTCCCTGAGCAACCGTGCGATCTTCACATGCTCCCGCAGCGGCGCTTTCAGGATTGCGTAGATGTCAAGAAGATGATCGTCGATCCCTGCCATCGGTGAGACTGTATTGCCACCGCCATAGTGCCGGCCGTTGCCGACAGCCACTTGAAGCAGGTCCTCAAGCTTCATCGACCCGTGGTCCCCATCCGGGAACTCGAGCCGGGCCTGGAACGGCACGTGCCGGGTATAGGCCCGCAAGGTGGCCACCCCGTACGCCAACGGGCCGATTTGCCGCTTCAGGCGGGGACTCAGAGCCTGGGTAACCCCCACCGACAGACCGGCTGAAGCGACATTGAGGAAGGGCCGGCCGTTCGCGCGGCCAAGATCGATGTCCACCACCTTGCCGTCCGCCACCGCAGCGCAGGCCCCTGCCAGGTCACTGGGGATCTCGAGTGTGCGGGCGAGGTCGTTGGCTGTGCCCAGCGGAAGAACGCCGAGTATGACATCGGTCCCGGCAACCCGGCCGGCAGCGCAGCTGACCGTCCCGTCACCACCGCCGACAACCACCAGGTCGTGCCCGTCGGCAAGCACCCGGTCAAGGGTCCCTGCCAGCTCCTCCCCCCGCTCCACGCGGTGCGCGGAAGTGACAGGTAAACCTGCATCGCGCAGCCTCTGTACTGCCAGTTCGTGTGCCGCCGCCCCCCGGCGTGATCCCGCATTTATCACCACAGCAACAGAGCGGACCTCTCGGACAGACTTCATGTGCAACATGCTAGATCGGGCAACCTGTGAAATGCCTGCGGACCGCGTTGCCGCCCTGCCATATACTCCGAGTATGCGAATCAAGCGCCTCCACGGAAGCAACAACGTCCAGCCGGCCTCGCCCAAGCAGCATGGGGGCGACCTGTGAGCGGGGGTCTTGTCGCCCTGCTCGACGACGTCGCAGCCCTCGCCCGCATCGCGGCAGCATCGGTGGATGACGTCGCTGCCGGGGCTGCAAAGGCGGGGGCCAAAGCCGCCGGCGTGGTGATCGACGACGCCGCTGTTACACCCCAGTACGTGTCCGGGGCGGACCCGTCCCGTGAGCTGCCGATGATCAAGAAGATTTTCTGGGGCTCGCTCCGGAACAAACTGCTGATTATCCTGCCGGCGTTGCTGCTGGTCAGCGCCTTCATTCCGTGGGCCATCCCGTTCATTCTGATGCTCGGCGGCACCTACCTTTGCTACGAGGGCGCCGAGAAGGTCTGGCACAAGCTCTTCGGCCACCACACGGCCGCCGAAGATGCGCCGGCAGTGGAGCGGGGCCCGGAGGCGGAAACCAAGGTCATTAAGGGCGCCATTACCACCGACTTCATTCTGTCCTGCGAGATCATGGTCATTGCGATGAACGAGGTGGCCGCTGAGAACCTGTGGGCCCGTGCGCTCATCCTGGTGGTCGTGGCGCTGGTGATCACGGTTGCTGTCTACGGTGCCGTGGCACTGATCGTCAAGATGGACGACATCGGACTGCACCTGGCCGCCAAGGACTCGGCAGGTACCCAGCGCGTCGGCGAGCTGCTCGTCAGGGGAATGCCCAAAGTGCTGGCCGCCATCACCTTTATCGGGACGATCGCCATGCTTTGGGTTGGTGGCCACATTATGCTGCAGGGCGCCCACGACCTCGGCTGGCATGCGCCGTACGATCTGGTCCACGTCCTCGAGAAACCTTTCGCCGGTATCGCCGTTGTGGGCTCCTTCCTGGCGTGGCTCGTGAACACCCTGTGCTCGGCCGTCATCGGACTCGTGTGGGGCCTCGTCATCATGGCCATTGTGGGCCCGCTGCTAAAAGTGCTGCCGTTCGGCAAGAAAAAGGGCGGTCACGAGGAAGGTGACGTCCGTGCCGCAGCCGCAGGCCATCCGCCGGCCAAACGTCACGGGGACTCCGCCTCTTAGCCGGGTGCCGCCTGCTTTTTGTTCTCAGCCTTCAGCGCCGGAACCAGGCTTTGGTAGGGCACCTACAAAATACCGGGCGTTCAGCGCCAGTAACGTCGGCAGTACAGCAGATTGCCTTTGTACAACACCGACAGGACCGCCATGACGAACACCCACACCACAGCCGAAAACCGCCTGAGCCCCGGGCGCAGCCGCTGGAATGCTACTGATCTCGGTTTGATCGCCGTCTTCGCCGCCCTCGTTGCCGGCGCGGCCCTGGTCCCCGGGCTGGCACTGAACGGCTTCGGGGTCCCCATCACCTTCCAGACCCTCGCCGTGATGCTCACCGGCCTGGTGCTGGGCCCTGGAAGGGGACTCGCCGCCGTCGGGCTCTACGTCCTCCTCGGCCTCGCAGGCCTGCCGATTTTCAGCCAGGGCCGCAGCGGCCTGGGCATCCTCGCGGGCCCCTCAGCCGGCTACATCATCGCCTTCCCCATCGCCGCAGGCGTCGTCGGGTGGCTGGCCACCGTGGTGATCCGCCGCACAACCAAAGCGCGCGCTTTGTGGCTGTTCCTGGCCGCAACCGTCACCAGTGTGGTGTTCGTGCACTCACTGGGCGTCGCCGGCATCGTCCTGAACACCAAAGCCACCCTCGAACAGGCGTTCCTCAGCGACGTCGTCTTCTACCCGGGTGATGTGGTCAAGAACATCCTGGCTGCAGTCATCGCTGTCGCCCTGCACCGCGCCTTCCCGGACATCCTGGTGCGCCGTGTACGGCGGAACGCCTCCCGGCCCGTGAAGGCCTAGGACCTCCCGCCATGCCCGTCGTCACCTTCGACCACGTTACGGTCGCAGTAGAAACGGACCACAGCCCGGAGCCGAAGGTCCTCCTCGACGCTGTGAACCTTGAATTTCATGAACGCCGCGTCGGCGTTATCGGCGCCAACGGCTCCGGTAAGTCCACCCTGCTGCGCCTGGTCAACGGCCTCGTGCAGCCCACCGCGGGCAGTGTGACGGTCGACGGCGACGATACAGTCAGTGCCGCCCGGAAAGTCCGCCGGAACGTCGGCTTCGTTTTCACCGATCCGCAGTCCCAACTGGTGATGCCCACGGGCCGGGAGGACGTGGAACTGTCACTCCGCCGCTCCATCAGGAACGGCACCGAGCGGCGCGCCGCGGCCGAAGCCGCACTGGACCGGCTGGGGCTGCTGCCGCTGGCCGACCAGAGTATCTACGAACTGTCCGGCGGTGAGCGGCAGCTTATGGCGCTCGCCGCCGTGCTCGCAGTGGACCCCGCAGTTCTGGTGCTGGACGAGCCGTCCACCCTCCTGGACCTGCGCAACCGCGAACTCCTCCGCAGGACCGTTTCCGGGCTGGACCAGCAGATCATCATGTCCACCCACGACCTTGACCTTGCCCTGGAAATGGACCGGGTGCTGGTCATTGAAAAAGGCGAAGTTGCCTACGACGGCGGCCCGGCTGAGGCTGTTGCCGCGTACCGCGACCTGTGCCTGGGCAGCTTGCACGCTTCAGGGCCGGGCGCCCCATGAGGGGCCACGGCTTCCTCCTGGCCAACTACGTACCCGGAAACTCCCCCATCCATCGGTCACCCCTGGCGCTGAAGTTCCTCCTCGTCTTCGGTTGCGGCCTGGCCTCCTTTCTCATCCAGGACTGGGTCATTTCCGCCGCAGTGCTCGCAGGGCTCGTCTGCTTCTTCCTGCTAAGCGGCGCCGGCGTGAAACGGCTCTGGTCCGCCCTGCGCCCGCTTGCCGCCGTCCTGCTGGTCATCGGACTCTTCCAGTGGTGGCATCTGGGTGCACCCACCGCCGCCCGGATCGTACTGAACATCCTCGTCTGCGTGGTGGCGGCATCGCTGCTAACCGCCACCACCTCTGTGCAGCGGCTCCTGGACGGAGTAGTCAAAGCGGCGGGCCCGTTAAAGCGGTTCGGCGCTGACCCGGAGCGGTTCGCCCTGACTATCGGCATCATGCTCCGGAGCATCCCGTACATAGCGGGCACGTTCGCCGATGTCCGGGACTCCGCGAGGGCCCGGGGCCTGGAGCGGAATCCGCGCGCACTGATCCTGCCGGTGTTCATCACTTCCGTGGCCTTCGCCCGGCAAACAGGCGAGGCACTCGCCGCCCGCGGCTTGGGTGAGGCGGAGGACTGACGTTCCGGGTCCTAAAGCTGCTCGTACTGGAGCAAAGCGGCGGTCCCCATTCCCCCGGCGATGCTGATCATGGCCAACGCCAGGCTTCCCGGCGTTCCGGTTTTCCAAGCCTGGGCCAGCAGCCGGGTCACCAGCACGGCCCCCGAGGCGCCGTACGCGTGGCCAAGAGCCAGCGCCCCGCCGTCGAGGTTCACCTGCTCCGGGTTGATGCCCAGCTCGTCAAGGCAGGCAAGGGTCTGCGACGCAAACGCCTCGTTGAATTCCACCAGGTCGAGTTCGCCGGCTGCCACGCCCGCGGAACGCAGCACGTTCCGGGCTGCGGCAGCAGCACCAATGCCCAACACCTCGGGGGCCACCCCCGCCGTACCGGTGCCCAGCACCAGCAAACCGTCCTGCGCCCCAAGGTCGCGGGCCCGCTGCACGGAAGTGATGACGACGGCGGAGGCTGCGTCCGCGTCGAAGCAGGAGTTTCCGGCGGTGACAGTTCCCCCGTCCACGAAGGCAGCGGGGAACCGTGCCATGACGGCGGCAGTCAGGCCCGGCCGCGGCCCGTCGTCCGCATCGACTGTCCCGGCACCGGTCACCAAGGGGACCAGTTCGCCGTCGAAACGCCCTTCCTCTGCGGCGGCAAGAGCCAGTCGGTGGCTGCGGAGGGCAAAAGCGTCCTGCCGGTCCCTGCCCACAGCGAAGTTCCGCGCCACGGTTTCAGCGGCCACTCCCATGTCCGGGTCGCCGAACCTGCCGGGCACAAACTGTGCGCGGGCGTAAAACTCCAGTCCGCCGTCGTCGTCCCGGTGCGCACGGAGGGGCGCGGTGCTGGTGCTTTCCACTCCCCCGGCCAGGTACAGGGGATTACCGCCGGCGGCAACCAGTCCGGAAGCGAGGACGATAGCGTCCAGGCCCGAACCGCACTGGCGGTCAACGGTGAGGCCGGGAACGTTGACCGGAAGCCCGGCTTCCAGCAGTGCAAGCCGCGCGACGTTTCCGCCCCCGCCCACGGCATTGCCGATCACCACATCGGTAACAGCAGCCGGCTCCATTCCCGGGCCCGCGGCGAGGTCCCGGAGCACGGGTGCCAGAACCTCGTGGGCGCGGAGCTTCCGCAATGAGCCGTTGGTCCGGCAGACGGGAGTGCGGCGGGCCGCGATGATGACGGGCTGGCGGTTCGGCGGAAGGAGTTCAGGCGCCAAGTTTCCGGATCCTGTGGTCTCCAGAGGTGATCCAGTCCAGCAGCAGGTTCCGGCTGACTTTGCCGCGGTCCGTCGTGGGCAGTTCCGTGATGGCGAAGTACTGGAGCGGCCACTTGTCCCGCGCCAGGATGTTTTCCAGTCCTGATTTCAACTGGGTTGCGGTCACTGCCCCGGCGGACGGGACCACACCTGCCACTACCCTCTGGCCCCGGAGGTCGTCCGGCATGCCGGCAGCGACGGCCGCGGCGACACCGGGCACGGCAGCCAGGGCCAGTTCCACCTCGTGCGGATAGACGTTCTTGCCGGCAGTAAGGATCATGTCCGCGCGGCGTCCCAGGATGTGAAGCTCTCCCGCCTCGAGGTAGCCCTGGTCCCCCACGGTGAACCAGCCGCCAAAGGACCTCAGGGCCTGGCCGTCGTCACCCCATAGGTAGCCGTTGCTGACCATCGCGCTGCGCACGCAAATGTTGCCGGCGGCCCCGTCAGGAAGCCTTTCTCCCGAATGGTCCAGGATCCGCACGTCCACGCCGGGGAAAGGCCGACCGATGCCTGTTCCGCCCGGCGCTGCAGGTTCACCGGGGGCCAGGCCCGCTCCGGAAACAAAGCTCAGTTCCGAGGCGCCGTAGTACTCGTAGATAGTGGCGTTCGGGGCCCAGCGCCGGGCAGCTTCGAGGGTGCGGGCGTCCAGCTTTGAGCCGGCGCAAATGATGGTGCGCACCCCGGAGGCGTCAACACACCCCGTCATGCCGCGCTCGCTCAGCATCCGCAGCATGGTGGGCACCAGCACCAGGCGGGTGACGCCGTCATGCGTGATGGCCGCGTGCACGCCGCCGACATCGAACGTTTCCAGGGTCTGGAATTCCGAACCCGCGTAGAGGCACTCGGCCAGCGCGTAAAGGTTCAGGCTTGCTGCCAGCGGCCCCGGCGCAAGCGTCACGTCGTCCTGGCGGAGCCCGAAGAACTCGATGGAGGCGTCAAAGGATTGTTGCCAGGACCGCCGGGACCTGGAGAAGGCCTTGGGGACCGAGGTGGTGCCGGAGGTCAGTCCAATGAGGAGGGTGGCCTCCGGCGGACCGTCGGCCAGGTCATCATCCGGCGACACCGGCGCGGGCTGGGCAGTTGCCTCCACGCGCCGGAGAATGTCCTCCCGCAGCGGTGCAGGCCAGGCGGGATCAAGGACCGCGCACTGACGCCCGCCTGCTACAGCGGCTGAAAATCCCACGGCGAAGTCCACCGAGTTTGCCTCACACAGGGAAGTGACGGCTTTGGTTTCCGGGACCAGGGCAGCAGCAGAGTTCCGGAGCTGGGCCCAGGTGAGGCGGCGACCGGCGACCACGACAGCGGTGTCGTGCGGCCGTTCTTCCGCCCAGCGCTGGATTCTGTTGAGGAAAGGCATCAAATCAACTTTACCGGCAGGCACGGATTGAGCTTCCGGTCCGTGGGTATTGTGACCTTATGAGTTTCAACGACAATGTGCAGCTGGATCCCTCGCAGGTCCAGGACAGGCGCGGCATGGGCCGCGGAGTTAAAGTAGGCGGCGGCATCGGCGGCGGGCTCATCCTGCTCATCGCCTCGCTCCTGGGCGTCAACCCCCAGCTCCTGGAGGGCCTGGCCGGGGCGGGGCAGGCACCCCAAAGCCAAGGAACAGCGCCGGCCTGCGAGACCGGCGCCGATGCCGACGCCCGCGTGGACTGCCGCATCACCGGCACCGTCAACAGCCTGAACGCGTTTTGGCCGGCCTACCTGCAGCAGTACAACGTGCAATACCCCCGGCCGAAGACGGTGATCTTCGAGCAGGGCGTTAACACCGGCTGCGGCGCCGCTTCCAGCGCCGTCGGTCCCTTCTACTGCCCGGCCGACACCACCGCGTACTTCGACCCCGGATTCTTCCAGGAGCTTGTGGACCGCTTCGGTTCCTCCGGCGGCCCGCTGGCCCAGGAGTACGTCGTGGCGCACGAGTTCGGACACCACATCCAAAACGTGCTGGGAAACCTGGACCGTGCCCAGCAGGATCCGCAGGGCCCTGAGTCCGGTGCCGTACGCGTTGAACTCCAGGCAGACTGCTACGCCGGACTGTGGGCGAAGCACGCATCCACCCAGCCAGGGCCGGCAGGCCAGCCGTTCCTGGAAGCGCTCACGCAGCAGGACCTGAACGACGCCCTGTCCGCGGCTTCCGCGGTGGGCGATGACCGGATCCAGGAGGCAGCCACCGGACGCGTTTCCCCCGAAGCCTGGACCCACGGCTCCAGCGAGCAGCGCCAGCGGTGGTTCTACAAGGGGTTTAACACCGGCGACATCAACCAGTGCGACACCTTCTCCGCACCGAGTCTTTAGCCTCGCTTTTCTGCAGGAACGAGGACGGCAGGTCACCTTCCACTGGGAAGGTGACCTGCCGTCCTCGTACTCCTGGGACTCTTAGATGTTGAAGCCGAGGGCCCGCATCTGGTCCTTGCCGTCGTCGGTGATCCGCTCCGGACCCCATGGCGGCATCCAGACCCAGTTGAGGCGCCAGTCGTCCACAACGCCGTCCAGGGCCTGGCCCACCTGCTCCTCGAGGACATCGGTGAGCGGGCACGCAGCAGTGGTCAGGGTCATGTCGATCAGCAGCGCGCCGTCGTCATCGGAGTACTTCAGGCCGTACAGCAGTCCGAGGTCCACAATGTTGACGCCGAGCTCAGGGTCGATGACATCCTTCAGCGCCTCTTCGACGTCCTCGAGACTCGTGCGGGACGCGTTGATTTCGGTCATGGAAAGTCCTTACTGGGCCTGCGCCACGGCGGGTGCAGCGGCAGCGCCGGCGCCCTTGGCGTAACGGTCGTAGCCTTCTTCTTCCAGGCGGTCGGCCAGCTCGGGGCCGCCTTCCTCAACAACCTGGCCGTCCACGAACACGTGTACGAAGTCCGGCTTGATGTAGCGCAGGATGCGGGTGTAGTGCGTGATCAGCAGGGTGCCCATGTTGCCGTCGGCGTGGGCGCGGTTGACGCCCTCGGAGACAACCTTCAGCGCGTCAACGTCCAGGCCGGAGTCGGTCTCGTCCAGGACGGCGAACTTGGGCTTGAAGAGTTCCAGCTGGAGGATTTCCACGCGCTTCTTCTCGCCGCCGGAGAAGCCTTCGTTGACGTTGCGCTGGGCGAAGTCGGCGTCGATGCGCAGCTGCTCCATGGCAGCCTTGACGTCCTTGGTCCAGGTGCGGAGCTTGGGGGCTTCGCCGTCAATGGCGGTCTTGGCGGTCCGCAGGAAGTTGGTCATGCTGACGCCGGGTACCTCCACCGGGTACTGCATGGCCAGGAAGACGCCGGCGCGGGCACGCTCGTCAACGCTCATCTCCAGGACATCTTCGCCGTCGAGGGTGATGGAGCCGCTGGTGACGTTGTAGCGCGGGTGGCCTGCGATGGTGGAGGCCAACGTGGACTTGCCGGAGCCGTTGGGGCCCATGATGGCGTGGGTTTCGCCGGTCCGGATGGTCAGGCTGACGCCCTTCAGGATTTCCTTGGTGCCCTGCTCAGTCTCAATGCTGACGTGCAGGTCCTTGATCTCAAGGGTAGACATGTGTCGTGTTCTCCTCTGCCCCGTGCCTGGCGGCCGCGGGGCGGTTTTCTGTCTGGAAGTTGGTTCGTTATTCGATGGTGCTAGCTGAAGTTGGGGGCTTGGGCGCCGTTGAGGATGTTGGTGAAGTCCACGTAGACCTCGTCCCCCTGGATCTCGACGGCGAACACCGGAACGGGATCGTAGGCCGGCAGCTGCAGCGGTTCACCGGTGCGGAGGTCGAACTGGGAGCCGTGGCCCCAGCACTCGATGGCGCAGCCCTCCACATCCCCTTCGGACAGTGAGATGTCCGCATGCGAGCAGGTGTCGCCGATTGCGTGGATCTCCCCCATGGAGTCCTTAACGATTGCCACAGGGTAGTCGTCAATCAGGATCCGCAGCGCCTGCTTCACCTGAATTTCATCCACCTTGCAGACGAGCTCGCCCTTTGGCTGTTCAGTCATCAGTAATCCGTGCCCGTACCTTCTAGTTATCCGTCAGTGCGAGTTCGCGCTCAACAGCGTCGGTCAGCCGCTCCTCGATGGAGGGGACCTTGATCTGCTGGATGATCTCGTTCAGGAAGCCGCGGACCACCAGGCGGCGTGCAACATCCTCCGGGATGCCGCGGGCCATCAGGTAGAACAGGTGCTCGTCATCCATCCGGCCGGTGGCGCTGGCGTGGCCGGCACCCTCGATCAGCCCGGTCTCGATTTCGAGGTTGGGCACGGAATCGGCGCGGGCGCCGTCAGTCAGCAGCAGGTTGCGGTTGGCTTCGTAGGTGTCGGTGCCTTCTGCTTCCTTGCGGATCAGGACGTCGCCAACCCAGACGGCGTGGGCATTGCGGCCCTGCAGCGCACCCTTGTAGAGGACGTTGGACTTGCAGTTGGGCACCGCGTGGTCCACGAAAAGGCGCTGCTCGAGGTGCTGGCCCGCATCTGCGAAGTACAGGCCGAAGAGCTCGGCCTCGCCGCCGGGGGCGGTGAAGCGGGCCGACGGCGTAACGCGGACGAGGTCGCCGCCCAGGCTCACCATGACGTGCTTGAGCTTGGCGTCACGGCCGATCCTGGCCTGCTGGGAGGAGGCGTGGACGGCGTCGTCGTTCCATTCCTGAAGCGAGATAACGGTGAGGCTGGCGCCATCCTCCACGATGATCTCGACATTCTCCGATACGACGGCGGAACCCCTGTGATTGAGGACCACAACTGCCTTGGAGAACTTCTCCGCCACGATCACCAGGTGCTGGGCGGCAGCCTCAAGGGAGGTGCCTTCGATGTCCACGGAGATCTCCGACAGGGCTTCGAACTCGGCGGGGATGGTCACCACGGTGGCCCCCGCGAAGTTTTCCCAGGCGTTGGCGGACACGCGGTCCTCCGGGACGCCGGCGGTACCAATCCGCTGGTCATCACGGGTGACGCTTTCCACGGTGACCTGCTCGGGACCGTTAACCACCACGGTGGGAGCCGCGCCGGACAGGACCTCGGAGTGCAGGCCGCGAAGGCGCTTGAGCGGGGTGAAGCGCCAGTCTTCCTCCATGCCGGTGAGGGGCTTGAAGTCGGCGAGCCTGTAGGACGTCAGGCGGCCCGCACGGGAGCTGTCCGGAACACCTTCGCCGCCCCCGTGGGAGTGGCTTTTGGCCGGTGCCCCCGCGAGCGGGGCCTTCGAGCCGGCATTGATGGGCGAGAGGCTTTCGCCTTCTTCGGTGAAGCCGTCGATGAACGGCTGGGCTGAGGGCGCGCCGATGCGCGCCTTTTCAGTAGTGATTTCAGTCATCGTTATCCGACGGACCCTTCCATCTGCAGTTCAATCAGGCGGTTCAGCTCAAGTGCGTACTCCATGGGGAGCTCGCGGGCGATGGGCTCGATGAAGCCGCGGACGATCATCGCCATGGCTTCGTCTTCGCGCATGCCGCGGGACATCAGGTAGAAGAGCTGTTCTTCGCTGACGCGGGAAACAGTTGCCTCGTGGCCCATAACAACGTCATCCTCGCGGATGTCGATGTACGGGTAGGTGTCCGAGCGGCTGATGGTGTCCACCAGCAGCGCGTCGCAGCGCACGGTGTTGGCCGAGTGCTTGGCGCCTTCCCGGACCTGCACCAGGCCGCGGTACGCAGCGCGCCCGCCACCGCGGGCCACCGACTTGGAGATGATGGAGCTCTTGGTGTTCGGCGCGATGTGCACCATCTTGGAGCCTGTGTCCTGGTGCTGGCCTTCGCCGGCGAAAGCGATGGACAGGGTCTCGCCCTTGGCGTGCTCGCCAACAAGGTAGACGGCCGGGTACTTCATGGTGACCTTCGAGCCGATGTTGCCGTCAACCCACTCCATGGTGGCGCCCTCTTCGCAGATGGCGCGCTTGGTCACAAGGTTGTACACGTTGTTGGACCAGTTCTGGATGGTGGTGTACCGGACGCGGGCGCCCTTCTTGACGATGATCTCCACCACGGCGGAGTGCAGGGAATCCGAGGTGTAGATCGGAGCAGTGCAGCCTTCGATGTAGTGGACGTAGGAGTCCTCGTCGGCGATGATCAGGGTCCGCTCGAACTGGCCCATGTTCTCGGTGTTGATGCGGAAGTACGCCTGCAGCGGGATGTCCACGTGGACGCCCTTGGGGACGTAGACAAAAGAACCGCCGGACCACACGGAGGTGTTCAGCGATGCGAACTTGTTGTCGCCTACCGGGATAACGGTGCCGAAGTACTCCTGGAAGATCTCCGGGTGTTCCTTCAGGGCGGTGTCGGTGTCCAGGAAGATGACACCCTGCCGCTCAAGGTCCTCCCGCAGCTGGTGGTAAACAACCTCGGACTCGTACTGGGCAGCGACACCGGAGACGAGGCGCTGCTTTTCGGCCTCGGGGATGCCCAGCTTGTCGTACGTGTTCTTGATGTCCTCGGGCAGGTCTTCCCAGGTGGCAGCCTGCTTCTCGGTGGACCGCACAAAGTACTTGATGTTGTCGAAGTCGATGCCCGACAGGTCCGCGCCCCAAGTGGGCATGGGCTTGCGGTCAAAGTACTTCAGGCCCTTGAGGCGCAGGTCAAGCATCCATTCCGGCTCGCTCTTCTTCGCCGAAATGTCCCGGACTACCTCTTCGTTGAGCCCACGGCGTGCGTTGGCGCCGGCGTCGTTCTTGTCAGCCCAGCCGTACTCGTAGGTGCCGATGCCGTGGAGCTCGGGATTCTTTTCCAGAATCTCCGAGATCACAGTGTTTTCGGCGACTGCTTTCTCTGATAGTTGGTCCGTCATCACGGCCTTTCTTGCTGATGGTTGTTTACTTCATTCAGGCTGGCGGGGGCTGCCGGGAACCGCGTGGGTGCCTGGGCAGACAGCCTGCCTGTAGGAATGTGGGTGGTGCAGACGTGCCCGCCGCGCGCCAGGGTGGAGAGCCGGCGGACATCCACGCCTACCAGCCTGGAAAACACTTCGGTTTCCACGTCGCAAAACACGGGGAACCGGGCCGCAAGCTGCTGGATGGGGCAGTGCCCCTGGCAAAGCTGGACGCTGGACAGGGCCGCCGGAAGCGGCGGCTTGGCGGCGATGGAAGCGGCGGAGGCCACGAAGTTGTCGCGGCTCAAAGCATCGGCCAGGGCTTTGGCGCGGTCTGCGATGTCCGGACCCGCCTGGTCAATCTCCGGCGCGTACCGGCGTTCCATCTCCGAGAAGCGTTCGACGGCGAATGCCCGCACCGCGTCGGGGCCCGCGACTTTCTGCAGCTCCTGGAGCGCCAGGGCGGCAATGCCCAGGTAATCATTGCCGAGACTCGACTGCCCCTGGGAACTGAGGACATAGCGCCGTGCGGGCCGCCCCGCCCCGGCACCGGACTTGGCCACGCGCTTGACTTCAATAACGCCTGCACGGGATAAATGGTCCAAGTGGCGCCGCACGGCCGCCGGCGTGAAGCCCAGCAGGTCGCCCAGTTCAGCGGCACTGACGGGACCATGTTCCAAAACGGCAGAGAGGACGCGGTCCCGCGTGCGCTCATCAGCGTCAGCCACCGGACCGGCGGCCACCGGCCCCCGGTCTGCGGGAGCCTGGGAGGCTCCGTGCCCGGTGAAAGGCACAGCAGTAGCATTGCTCATGGAATACACAACACAATAATGTCGTAATTTACTCCCCCGCTCCAGTAAGGGCAGGCTGGCCTTCGCAGCACTGCCAAGGCCGGCGAAAAATACTACATCCCGTAGAATACTGGGGTGCGATCCCCCCAATCCCCGGTTCTGTCCATCAGCGGGCTAGTTAAGGATGTTGGCCCGCTTGCAAGCCTGGACGGAAAGATGCTCCGGGTTGTGAGCGGGGTATCGCTTGTCGCCGAACGCGGACAGGTCACGGCCCTGTTGGGTGCCAACGGCGCCGGGAAAACCACCACACTCGAATGTGCACAGGGCCTCCAAAAGCGCAGCGGCGGCACCATCTCCCTGCTGGGCGAGGACCCGGCAACGGCAGGGGCTGCCCTGCGCTCCCGCGTAGGTGTAATGCTTCAGGACGGCGGGCTGCCGCCGTCGTCCAGGCCTACTCCCCTGCTGCGCCATATTGCCGGCCTTTACGCCCGCCCCTGGCCGGTGGATGACCTGATTGAGCGGCTGGGTATCGGCGCGTTCAGCCGCACCACCGTCAGGCGGCTCTCCGGCGGACAGAAACAACGCCTTGCCCTGGCCGCCGCCCTGATCGGCCGGCCCGAAGTCCTATTCCTGGACGAGCCCAGCGCGGGCCTCGACCCACAGTCCCGCCAACTGGTGTTCGGTCTCATCTCCGAACTGCGCGACGCCGGGATGGGCATCATCCTCACCACGCACCTGATGGATGACGCGCAGCGGCTGGCTGACTACGTCTACATCATCGACGGCGGCCGGAACGTCGCCGAGGGAACCGTCCAGGAACTGCTGCAGCGCAGCCCAGTCGTGGAGGCGGGGGCGGACCACATCCGGACGCTCGAGTTCGAGGCTGCTCCTGGGCTGGACCTCTCCGGCGTCCTGCCTGACAGCATTCGTGTTGCCGAGGCCCGCGCCGGAAGCTACTGCCTGACGGGCAACCTGACCCCGGCCCATCTGGCGGCACTCGCCCGCTGGTGGGAAGCGAATGACATCATGCCTGCTTCAATGAACCTGCAGGCGCGTAGCCTTGAAGACGTCTTTCTGGATATCTCGGGAAAGGACATCCGATGAACGGGACTGCGCCCGGCCCAGCCCGAGGAAACGGCAGACTTCTGCCGCTCGGCGGGGTTTCCGGCATGCAAGAGCCGGCCCCGCTGCTGCGGCGTGTCCTGCTGCAGGGCAAATACGAGGCCACGGCCATGCTCCGTAACGGCGAGCAGCTGATCCTGGCAATAGTCCTGCCCCTCCTGGCGCTCGTCGGCCTAACCGTGACACCGTTCCTTGACGGGCTGGGCGGGAGCCGCATCGACGTTGCCGTCCCCGGGATCCTGGCCCTCTGCGCCATGTCCACGGCGTTCACCGGCCAGGGCATCGCCACCGGCTTCGACCGGCGGTATGGCGTGCTCCGCTTCCTTTCCACCACTCCCCTGGGCCGCGGCGGGCTGATCGCCGGCAAGGCACTGTCGGTCCTGGCCGTCCTCTGCCTGCAGGTGGCCGCCGTCAGTGCCGTAGCCCTGTCCCTGGGATGGCGCCCCCAGGCAGGCGGCTGGATCCCCGGCCTGTTCCTTCTGGCGCTGGGCGCAGCCGCCTTTACCGCGCTGGGACTGCTGGTGGCCGGCACCGTCCGGCCCGAAGCCACCCTCGCCATCACCAACCTGCTATGGATCCTGCTGGGCGCCCTCGGCGGAATCGTACTGCCGGCCGGCCGCCTGCCTGCCGCCGCCCGGGACGCAGTGCAGTTCCTGCCCTCAGGGGCGCTCGGGGAATCCCTGCGCGAGGCTTTCCTGACCGGCACGCTGAACGGCGGCGCCACCCTCATCCTGCTCCTTTGGACTCTCATTGCCGGGGCAGCAGCCATCCGTTGGTTCAAGTGGAATTGAGATATCCGTGAGCACGGCCGCACGCCTCCCCCAGTTCGTTAACCGCCTGTCGTCACGGCTGCCCCGGGCCGTGGACGTCCGGGTGCGCCGCCTGGCAGTTGCCTCCCTGATCGGCCAGACCCTCCTGGTGGTCACCGGTGGTGCGGTGAGACTTACCGCCTCCGGCCTTGGCTGCCCCACCTGGCCGCGCTGTACGGATACCTCATTGGTGAACACCCCGGAGATGGGCATCCACGGTTTCATCGAGTTCGGCAACAGGCTCCTCACCTTCGCCCTGGCCGCCGTCGCAGCCCTGATGCTGGTGTACCTGTGGAACCTCCGCAAGGAGCGCCGGGACCTCTTCCTGCTGGCGCTGGGCCTTCTGGCCAGCATTCCGGCGCAGGCAGTCATCGGCGGCATCACCGTACTGACGAACCTCAACCCTTGGGTGGTGGGCCTGCACTTCCTGGTCTCCATGGCGCTGGTGGTGTTTGCCACACTGCTGGTGAACCGCGCCTTCGGCCGGACCGGCCGGTTCCGGACGATGTCCCACCCGGCCCTGCCGGGCGTTATGCGCCCGGTGACGGCCGCCGTCGCGCTCTTCTCCACCCTGGCCGTGATGCTCGGCGTGGTGGTGACCGGAGCCGGACCGCATGCCGGCGACGCCGATGCGCCGCGCAACGGGCTGGACTGGGACCTGTTCTCCCACATCCACGCCGTTCCGGCCTACCTGGTGACCGCCGGCACGGTGGTGGCACTCGCGCTGGTGTTCCTGCGCCGGATCAAGGGGCCCTTCCGCGCGGGCGTCCTGGGACTGCTCGGCGTGACGCTCCTTCAGGCCGCCATCGGCTTCACCCAGTATTACAACGGCATCCCGGCACTGCTGGTGGCAGCCCACATGCTCGGGGCAGCCCTGCTGATGGTGGCGGCAACGAATGCCTGGGACATCGCCCGGTCCAGCCCCGTGGAGTAGTCCTCGCCCGGCTGCGTCACTCAACGCCAAGCGCCCCGGTTCCTATGAACCGGGGCGCTTCTGTCCTTAACGACGCTCTCTCATTTGCTGCAGCGTTTCCCTGGACGCTCTCTCACCTGCTGCAGCGTTTCCCTGGACGCTCTCTCACCTGCTGCAGCGTTTCCCTGGACGCTCTCTCACCTAGCGCAGCGTTTCCCTGGACGCTCTTTCACCTAGGGGTGCAACAAACCTTCCACGATCAGCGTGAGGCAGGGTGCAGTAGCCCGGAAGAAGAGAGAGCGTCGGGTGAAACCTGTCGTAAGCGAGAGAGCGTCCGCCTGGAACGCGTAATAAGCGAGAGAGCGTCCGCCTGGAACGCGTAATAAGGGAGAGAGCGTCCGGTGGAAACCCGTAATAAGTGAGAGAGCGTCGCGGTTGTTAGCCGGCCATGACCGCCGGCCCGATGAACGGATCGACTGCCAGGGCAATAAAGAGCAGGGTGAGGTAGCTGATGGAGCCGTGGAAGACCTTCATGGCCCGCTTGTCTGTGATGTCCTCGCGCTGGGCCCGGCTGTAGAGGGAATGCGATTCGTACAAGAACCAGGTCCCGGCAAGGACTGCGGTGACCGTGTAGACCCAACCCGCTCCGCCGGCGGGAACCATCAGCAGCGAGCAGGCCACCATCGCCCATGCATACAGGACCACCTGGACGGAAACCACCTTGGCCCCGGCGATGGCCCCGAGCATGGGGACGTTGGCATTGCGGTAGTCCTCGCCGTAGCGCATGGACAGCGGCCAGTAGTGGGGCGGGGTCCAGAGGAAAATCACCATAAAGAGAATGACGGCGGGCCATTCCACCGAGTTCGTCACGGCAGCCCAGGCAATCAGCACCGGGAAGCAGCCTGCTGCGCCGCCCCAGACGATGTTCTGCGCAGTCCGGCGCTTGAGGATGATGGTGTAAATCACCACGTAGAAGAAGATGGCGCCCAGCCCCAGCCAGGCGGACAGCGGGTTGGCGCCGAACCAGAGGATGGCGATCGCGGCGGCGCCCAACAGCCAGGAGAAAATCAGTGCTTCACGCGGCGTGACTTCACCCGTTACCAGCGGGCGGTTTTCGGTGCGGTGCATCAGTTTGTCGATGTCGCGGTCAATGTAGCAGTTGAAAGCCCCTGCACTGCCGGCGGCGAATGCACCGCCAACCAGGGTGGCCAGGATGAGCCCGATCGAAGGGAAGCCGCGCTCCGCATAGATCATGGTGGGCAGGGTGCTTACCAGGAGCAGTTCGATGACGCGTGGCTTGGTGAGGGCGAGATACGCCTTGGCCTTACGGGCAATCCCGGCTTTTGATGCCCGGGATGCTTTCAGCGGCGTATCTGTTGTGCTCACGGTGGCAGTCACCCGTTCTGTTGGCAGTTCTGTCTGGCTGTCCAGCTGTGTCATGCGGCCCGCCCATAGGGGCGCCGGCGGAACGGAATGGTGATCCGCGCCACAGCCTGGGGTTTTGGAAGCTGGAATACGTCCACCGCCCGGCTTTGGCCTCCGAATATCATACCGCGCCGGTCTCCTCCCAACGGCCCGCTATTTGGCGCTGGTGATTGCGTGTGCAGTGATTCGAGCAGATTAACTCAGCCTCACTTCAGACGCATTCACATAAGCCGAAATTGCGTCCACAACGTGAGATTTCGGCCGCCCGGGAAGTGGAATGGAGCTAAGCTGTCACCAGATCAGCACGCAGCACGAAAGCGGCGGAAAACGCATTCCGAGTTGACGCGTGGCTGAATAAAAAGATCAACGTTTCGATGGTGAACGGCTGGTACACACCGCAGCGGACGCCATAAGGCGTGCCATTTACGCGGACCCGGTGTGCCGCCTGCCATCAGCACAGAGAGGGGCCCGGTTTTCGTGCCACATTTGGAAGAGCAACAACTGTCCTGGACCGAACTGGACCAGCGTGCGGTGGATACCATCCGCGTCCTGGCTGCCGACGCAGTGGAGAAGGTGGGCAACGGCCACCCCGGAACCGCCATGAGCCTGGCGCCGGCGGCGTATCTTCTGTTCCAGAAGCTGATGCGCCACGATCCCCGAAACCCTGACTGGCTGGGCCGTGACCGTTTCGTCCTTTCCCCGGGCCACACCTCACTGACCCTTTACATCCAGCTTTTCCTTTCGGGCTACGGCCTGGAACTGAAGGACCTGGAGGCGCTGCGCACCTGGGGTTCACTGACGCCCGGCCACCCTGAGTACAAGCACACTGCCGGGGTGGAGATCACCACCGGCCCCCTGGGCCAGGGTCTTGCGTCCTCGGTTGGCTTCGCTTACTCTCAGCGCCGGATGCGCGGCCTGTTCGACGCCGATGCTCCCGCCGCCGAGTCGCCCTTTGACCACACCATCTGGGTAATCGCCTCCGATGGTGACCTTCAGGAAGGTGTCACGGCCGAGGCTTCCTCCCTGGCCGGTCACCAGGAACTGGGCAACCTCGTTGTTGTTTACGATGAGAACCACATCTCCATCGAGGATGACACCGACATTGCCTTTACCGAGGATGTCCTGAAGCGCTACGAAGCCTACGGCTGGCACGTCCAGCGGGTCGACTGGACCAAGACCGGCGAATACAAGGAAGACGTCCAGGAGCTCTACTCGGCCCTCCTGGCTGCGAAGGCTGAGACGTCCAAGCCCTCCATCGTGTCGCTGCGGACCATCATCGGCTACCCGGCGCCCAAGAAGCAGAACACCGGCAAGATCCACGGTTCCGCACTCGGCGCCGAGGAAGTCGCAGCGCTAAAGGAAGTCCTGGGCTTTGACCCGGCCAAGTCCTTTGATGTGGACCAGGACGTCCTGGCCCACGCCCGCGCCGTGGTGGACCGCGGTGCTGCTGCCCGCAAGGAATGGGAAGAATCGTTCAACGCCTGGCAGGCTGCCAATCCTGAAGGTGCAGCCCTGCTGCAGCGCATCGAGGCCAAGGAGCTGCCCAACGACATTGACGCCGCCCTCCCGGTCTTTCCCGCCGGCAAGGACGTCTCCACCCGTGCCGCGTCCGGCAAGGTTCTGAACGCGCTCGGTCCGGTGCTGCCCGAACTGTGGGGCGGCTCGGCAGACCTCGCCGAATCGAACAACACCACCATTGAGGGCTCGCCGTCGTTCGTGCCTGCTTCCAAGCAGACCGAGGCGTGGAAGGGCAACCCCTACGGCCGGGTCCTGCACTTCGGTATCCGCGAGCACGCCGCTGCCTCGATCGTGAACGGCATCAGCCTGCACGGCCGCACCCGTGCGTTCTCCGGCACCTTCCTGATCTTCAGCGACTACCAGCGCCCGGCCATCCGCCTCGGCGCGCTGATGGGTGTGCCGTCCCTGTACGTCTGGACGCACGACTCCATCGGCCTGGGTGAGGACGGCCCCACCCACCAGCCAGTGGAACAGCTCGCCTCGCTGCGCGCCATCGTGGGCTTGGACGTTGTCCGCCCCGGTGACGCCAACGAAGTGGCCGTTGCCTGGAAGACCATGCTGGAGAACCATTCCAACCCGGCCGGCATCGTGCTGACCCGCCAGAACATCCCCACCTGGGAGCGCGGTGAGGGAGCAGCCGACGGCGACACGTTCGGTTCGGTCGCCGGCGTCGCCAAGGGCGGCTACGTCCTGGCCGAGGCATCCAAGGACGGCGCCACCGTCCCCGCCGACGTCATCCTCATCGGCACCGGTTCCGAGGTCCAGCTGGCCGTCCAGGCCCGGGAAGCCCTTCAGGCCGAAGGCATTGCCGCCCGTGTCGTCTCCATGCCCTGCGTTGAGTGGTTCAACAAACAGGACGCCGCTTACCGCGAGTCCGTGCTGCCTGCCGCCGTGAAGGCCCGCGTCTCGGTCGAAGCAGGACTGTCCCTGGGCTGGAAGGAATTTGTCGGCGACGCCGGCCGTTCCATCAGCCTTGAGCACTACGGCGCTTCCGCCGACTACAAGCGCCTCTTCCAGGAGTTCGGCATCACCGCAGAAGCAGTTGCCGCGGCCGCCAAGGACTCCCTCGCAGGCCTCCAGGCCTAACAACCGATTTCCAGGAGATAAACACCATGACTACTCCCACCCAGCAGCTCTCGGACGCCGGAGTTTCCATCTGGCTCGATGACCTTTCCCGCGGACGCCTGGACACCGGCACCCTGGCCAAGCTCATTGAAGAGAAGAACGTGGTTGGCGTGACCACCAACCCGTCCATCTTCCACGCCGCCATCACGGCAGGCACCGACTACGACGCCACGATCGCCAAGCAGGCCGCAGCCGGCGCGTCCGTCGAAGACACCATCTTCGAGATCACCACCACCGACGTTGCCGACGCCTGCGACCTGTTCGCACCCGTGGCATCAGCCACCAACGGCGTTGACGGGCGCGTGTCCATCGAGGTTGACCCCCGGCTTGCCTGGGACACCGCCGGCACCATCGCGGAAGCCAAGCACCTGTACAAGCGGGTCAACAAGGACAACGTCCTGATCAAGATCCCGGCCACGCTCGAGGGCCTCGAAGCCATCACCGCCACCCTGGCCGAGGGCATCAGCGTCAACGTGACCCTGATCTTCTCCCTAGAGCGGTACCGTGCCGTCATCAACGCTTTCCAGTCAGGCCTGGAGCAGGCAAAGGAAAACGGCCACGATCTCTCGAAGATCCACTCCGTCGCGTCCTTCTTCGTCTCCCGCGTGGACTCCGAAATCGACAAGCGCCTGGACGCCCTGGGCACCGAGGAAGCCAAGGCACTCAAGGGCAAGGCCGGCCTGGCCAACGCCCGCCTCGCCTACCAGGTCTACGAGGAGCTCTTCGCCACCGAACGCTGGGCCCTGCTGGCCGACGCCGGCGCACTCCCCCAGCGTCCCCTGTGGGCTTCCACCGGCGTAAAGGACCCGGCCTACCCGGACACCCTGTACGTCACGGAGCTCGTCGCCCCCGGCGTCGTCAACACCATGCCCGAAAAGACGCTCGACGCCACCTTCGACCACGGCGTGGTCACGGGAGACACCGTAACAGGCACCTACGCCGAAGCGAACAACACCCTGGACGCGCTCGAAAAGCTCGGCATCTCCTACAACGAGGTCGTTGCACTCCTCGAATCCGAAGGCCTGGACAAGTTCGTGGCCAGCTGGAAGGAACTCCTCGGCGATGTCGAGGGCGCCCTCGCCTCAGCACGGAAGGCCTCCTAACCAACAATGAGCACACTCAGCTACGAAGCCACAGGTGCCGCGCAGCAGGCACTGGAACAGCACCTCCCCGCTTTGGTGGAGGACCGCATCGCCACCCGGATCTTCGCCAAGGACCACACTCTGTGGGGTCCCGACGCCGAAGCCGAGTCCGCCATCCGGCTCGGCTGGGTGGAGGCGGCCACCGTCTCACAGCCCTTGGTGAAGGAGATCGTCGAACTCCGCGAAGCACTGCGCGCCGAAGGCGTTACCCGCATCGTGCTGTGCGGCATGGGCGGATCATCGCTGGCTCCGGAGGTCATTGCCGGCACGGCTGGCGTCGAGCTGACTGTGCTGGACAGCACGGACCCGGACCAGGTCCGTGCTGCCCTGGCGGACCGGCTGGCGGAGACCGCCATCGTGGTTTCCTCCAAGTCCGGTTCCACCGTTGAGACGGATTCCCAGCGACGGGTCTTTGAGAAGGCGTTCAACGACGCCGGCATCAATGCCGGCAGCCGGATCATCATCGTCACTGATCCCGGTTCCCCGCTGGACAAGGCCTCCCGCGATGCCGGCTACCGTGCGGTCTTCAACGCCGACCCCAACGTCGGCGGACGCTTTTCTGCCCTCACCGCGTTCGGCCTGGTGCCCTCGGGCCTGGCCGGGGTCGACATCCAGGCGTTCCTCGACGAAGCCGAGGAAGCAGCCGAGATCCTTAACGAGGACGCTCCCGAGAACATCGGACTGTCCCTCGGTACGGCGCTGGGCGGTACCAGTCCTCTGCGCAACAAGATTGTCATCCCGGAGGACGGTTCGGGCATCGTAGGCTTCGCCGACTGGGCCGAGCAGCTCATCGCCGAGTCCACGGGCAAGCTCGGAACAGGCGTCCTGCCCGTAGTTGCCGGCCCGAACTCGCCGGAGGTGACGTCCAACGCGGACGATGTCCTGGTGGTCCGGCTGGTAGCAGCAGACGCCGACGTGGAACTGGGTGAGAACGAAGTTGCCATCGCCGGTGGCCTGGCAACCCAGATGATGGTCTGGGAGTTCGCCACTGCTGTGGCCGGGCGCCTGCTCGGCATCAACCCGTTCGACCAGCCCGATGTCGAGGCTGCCAAGGTGGCCGCCCGCGGTTTGCTGGACGCCCAGCCTGAGCCGACGCCCGCAGCATTTGTTGACGGCGCCATCGAGGTGCGTGGCGGGGACTGGCTCGCTGGTGCGTCCACCGCTGAAGGGTCGGTGCGCGCGTTGCTGGAAACGCTCCAGCCGGACAGCTACCTCAGCGTCCAGGCGTACTTCGACCGCCTCGCATTCGCTCAGCTCGAGGGCATCCGCGATGAACTGGCAGCCATTTCCGGCCGTCCCGTCACGTTTGGCTGGGGGCCGCGGTTCCTGCACTCCACGGGCCAGTTCCACAAGGGCGGCCCCGCCATCGGGGTATTCCTGCAGATAACTGCCGATGCAGCAGAAGATCTCGCTATCCCGGACCGTCCCTTCACGTTTGGGAAGCTGATCTCGGCGCAGGCCGCAGGTGACGCCCAGGTCCTGAGTGAGCACGGACGTCCAGTGCTTCGCCTGCACCTGACCGACCGGGCAGCCGGTGTGGCACAGTTGCAGGACATTATTGCTGCGCTGTCCGCCAGGTCAGCCTCCGTAACCGAAAGCTAAGGCCCAGAAGCAACATGCCAGAAACTGAATACGGCAGGACGTCCGGCACGCGTCCCGGGAAACCGGCGCGCAATCCGCTCCGGGACCCACGGGACCGCCGCCTGAGCCGGATCGCCGGTCCGTCGTCGCTGGTGCTCTTTGGAGTGACCGGTGACCTTGCCCGCAAGAAACTCATGCCGGCCGTGTACGACCTCGCCAACCGTGGGCTGCTGCCCCCCAGCTTCGCGCTGGTGGGGTTCGGCCGCCGGCCGTGGACGGACGAGGACTTCGCCGCCGAGGTGAAGGCGTCCGTGCAGGCTTATGCACGTACGGCTTTTGACGAGGCAGTGTGGAACCAGCTCTCCGAGGGCGTCCGTTTTGTCCAGGGCGAGTTCGACGACGACGGCGCCTTCGAGCGGCTCGGTGACACCATCAAGGAACTCGACGACGTCCGCGGCACCCGGGGAAACCACGCGTTCTACCTCTCGATTCCGCCCAAGGCCTTCGAACAGGTCTGCCGGCAGCTGTCCAAGCACGGCCTGGCCCAGTCCGAAGGCGACAAGTGGCGCCGCGTGGTGATTGAGAAGCCGTTTGGACACGACCTTGAGTCCGCCCGGCAGCTGAACGACATCGTTGAATCGGTATTCCCGGCGGACGCCGTATTCAGGATCGACCACTACCTGGGCAAGGAGACGGTCCAGAACATTCTGGCGCTGCGTTTCGCGAACCAGCTGTTCGAACCGTTGTGGAACGCCAACTACGTGGACCACGTCCAGATCACCATGGCCGAGGACATCGGCACCGGCGGCCGGGCAGGGTATTACGACGGCGTGGGCGCGGCCCGTGACGTCATCCAGAACCACCTGCTCCAGCTGCTGGCGCTGACCGCGATGGAAGAGCCTATCTCCTTCAACGCCGATGACCTGCGCGCGGAGAAGGAAAAGGTCCTGGCAGCGGTCAAGCTCCCCGATGACCTGTCCACGCATTCAGCGCGCGGACAGTTCACCGGCGGATGGCAGGGCGGCGAACAGGTCCAGGGCTATTTGGAGGAAGAGGGCATCCCGGCCGATTCCACCACCGAAACCTTTGCCGCGGTCCGGGTGGACATCCACACCCGCCGCTGGTCCGGTGTCCCGTTCTACCTGCGCGCCGGCAAGCGCCTGGGCCGGCGGGTGACCGAGATCGCCGTGGTGTTCAAGCGCGCACCCAACCTGCTGTTCCGCGACCACGGCGAGGATGACTTCGGCCAGAACGCGGTGGTGATCCGGGTGCAGCCCGACGAGGGCGTCACCATCCGGTTCGGCTCGAAGGTCCCGGGCACACAGATGGAAGTCCGTGATGTGACCATGGACTTCGGGTACGGGCACTCCTTCACCGAATCGAGCCCGGAGGCGTATGAGCGGCTGATCCTGGATGTGCTCCTCGGCGAGCCGCCGCTGTTCCCGCGGCACGAGGAAGTGGAGCTGTCCTGGAAGATCCTTGACCCGTTCGAGGAGTACTGGGCGCAGCTGAACGAACAGCCCGAACCCTACGCCCCGGGAAGCTGGGGCCCGGCCTCTGCCGATGAGCTGCTGGCCCGTGACGGACGAACCTGGAGAAGGCCATGATTGTAGACCTGCCGGACACCACCACCTCGAAGGTTTCCAAGAAACTCATGGCCCTGCGCGAGCAGGGCGGCGTGATCGCCCTGGGCCGGGTGCTCACCCTCGTGGTGGTTACCAAATCAGGGCTTGAGGAAGAGGCCATTGAGGCAGCCAACGATGCCAGCCGGGAACACCCGTGCCGGATCATCGTCCTGGCTGACGCCGGGGCCGACGCCGTAGACAAACTGGATGCGCAGATCCGCGTGGGCGGTGATGCCGGTGCGTCTGAGGTGATCGTGCTCCGGGGCTACGGCCAGCTTGCGCATGAGAGCGAATCGCTCGTGGCTGCGCTGCTGCTGCCGGACGCCCCGATCGTGGCCTGGTGGCCGCACGGGGCCCCGGAAAGCGCGTGCGAAACGTCCATCGGCCGGATCGCGCACCGGCGCATCACAGATTCGGCAAACGAGCCGGACCCGCAGGTGGCGCTGGAAAACATCCACAAGACCTACCGGGCCGGGGACACGGACCTGGCCTGGACCCGCTTGACCAACTGGCGGATCCAGCTCGCCGCGGTCCTGGACCAGGTGGATTCCTCGCCGGTGACCGCCGTCGCGGTTGAAGGTGCCTCGGACTCCCCCAGCACCATCCTCCTCGCAGCCTGGCTCACCCTCACGTTGGACGCACCTGTGACCATTGTGGCCGATCCCGCCGGGACCGGTATCCGCCGTGTCCGGTTGACCCGGCCCGGCGGTGATGTGCAGCTCTTCCGCCCGGGACTCTCCGTTGCCGAACTGACCCAGCCGGGCCAGCCCGCGCAGCGCATTTCACTTCCGCGCCGCAGCCTCCGCGACTGCCTTGCCGAGGAGTTGCGCCGCCTGGACCCGGACGAAGTGTTCGGGGAAGTGATTACTATGGGACTGCCGCGTACCAATCTAAGGAGTGTCCGACCCAGTGAGCGTTGAGCCTAGAGTAAGCATTCATCCTGATTCGTCCGTGCTGATGGCGGCCATCGCGGCCCGCCTGATCACCAAGCTTGTTGATGTCCAGGACAAATACGGTGAGGCCACCGTCGTCCTGACCGGCGGCACGGTGGGCATCGGCACCCTGAAGGCTGTTGCTGACTCCCCGGCGGCTCCCGCTGTTGACTGGTCCAAGGTCAACTTCTGGTGGGGCGATGAGCGGTTCGTCGCCTCCGACGACGCCGACCGGAACACCAAGCAGGCGTTCAACGCTTTGCTGTCGCATATTCGGGTGGACCCGGACCGAATCCACGAACCCGGATCCTCGGATCAGTTCGATACTCCCGAAGAGGCGGCAGAGGATTACGCCCGCCAGCTTCGGGAAGCGGCCGCCACCGAGCACGCCGCCGACATGTCCGACGACCGGCCGGATCAGCCCGCCGCTGTCCCACGCCTGGACGTTGTCCTGCTTGGCGTCGGACCGGACGCACACGTGGCGTCGCTCTTTCCCGAGCAGGCCGGCATCCGCGAGAAGGAGCGGACCGTGGTAGGGGTAAGGAATTCGCCCAAGCCGCCCCCGCTGCGCGTTTCCCTGACGCTGCCCACTATCAATACGGCCGCCGAAGTGTGGATGGTTGTTGCGGGCGAGGACAAAGCCGGCGCGGTGGGCCTGGCACTCGCGGGTGCCAATCCCGTGCAGGTGCCCGCCGCGGGTCCGCGGGGAACGTCCCGTACCCTCTGGCTCATCGATGAGAACGCAGCGTCACGCGTCCCGCAGCAGCTCGTCCGGAAGGACGCCGCGGGCGCGTAGCCGTTCCACCGCTCCAGCCAGGAGGTCCTCGGCGTCCTGGCTGGAGCGCCGCTCCTTAACGTATTCCAGGTGGCTTTTGTAGCCTTCCTCTGTGTCCGCCTCGGCCCGCTCCAGGCCGTCCTTCGAGGCCGGGCAGCCGCACCGCCGGCAGTCCCACACCACCGGCAGCTGATCCTCCGGCAGCTTGAGGAAGACCAGCTGGGTTTCGTGCCCCTTGGCACACCAGTAGGACACCCGGACGCGCGGAGGGGCCTTGCCCTGGTCCTCGTCGGCCTGGAGGCTCGGCCTTGTTCCTGCCGTCACACCCGCCCGGGTGCCCCGGAAACCTGACGTTGGATGCAGCATCGGGACTCCTGCCTCTTAAACAGAACTGTGGCTGCCGGACAACCGACAGCCACAGTTTAGTTCGCGGATCGTTGCGGCGGCAGTGCCCCGCACGAATCCTTCAGCAGTGCGTCAGGAGTCGCCGCCTCCGGTGAAGCGCATGATCAGCCCGAGGGCGATGATCACAATGCCCCAGGTGACTCCGAGGATAACGGTGAACCTGTTGAGGTTGCGCTCAGCCACGCCCGAGGAACTCAGGCCTGAACTCATGCCGCCACCGAACATGTCGGACAGTCCGCCGCCCCGTCCCTTGTGGAGGAGGATGAGCAACGTCAGCAGGAGGCTGGTGATGCCCAGGAGGATCTGCAGAATGACATGAAGAACGTCCACGACGGCCTTTCGGAAAGATGGGATTGCCGGAGTCTGGCGGCGGGACGGACTAGTCCGTCACCAGGTGACTCTCGAACCTGACAATATTAGCAAACTCGGCCGGATCAAGGCTTGCGCCACCCACCAGCAGACCGTCAACGTCGCGTTCCTTCAGGATCGCGGCGGCATTGTTGGCTTTGACGGAACCGCCGTACAGCAGCCGGATCTTGGATGCTACCTCGGCTCCGAACAGGGACCCGAGCTCGGCGCGGATGGCCGCGCACATTTCCTGTGCATCTTCTGGTCCTGCTACTTCACCGGTGCCGATGGCCCAGACGGGCTCGTAGGCCACCACAAGTTCGCCCGCCTGCTCCGGTGTAAGGCCCGAGACCCCGGCGCGCAACTGGGCCAGGGTGTGGTCCACGTGCGTGCCGGCCTGTCGGATCTCCAGGCCCTCACCGACGCAAAGCACGGGAACCACGTTGTGCTTGAACGCGGCCTTCACTTTGGCGTTGAGGACGTCGTCCGTCTCGTTGTGGATGGTCCGGCGTTCGCTGTGGCCCACCAGGACGTACCTGCAGCCGAGCTTGTTCAGGAACTGTCCGGAAATGTCGCCGGTGTAGGCGCCGGAATCGAACTGCGAGAGGTCCTGGCCGCCGTAGGCAATGTCCAGATTGTCACCCTGCACCAGGGTTTGCACGCCGCGGAGGTCCGTGAACGGCGGGAACACTGCCACCTCAACCCTGTTGTAGTCATGCTTGGCGTCGGAAAGGGTCCAGGCCAGTTTTTGCAGGAGGGTGATGCCCTGCACGTGGTCCATGTTCATTTTCCAGTTGCCCGCGATAAAGGGCTTGCGGTCGAAGGCGCCGTTCGTTGACGTTGTCACGTATTCTCCAAAAAGTCTCGATAAGTGTTCGGCCGGCAGGCTGCCGCGGGGCAACCTGCCGGCCGGAGGGTGGAAGGGCCAGGACCTGCTGCCGGAGCTGACAGTGGCTGAAGCTAGCGCTCCAGGACGCTGAGCCCCGGGAGGTCCTTGCCTTCGAGGTATTCCAGGCTGGCACCGCCGCCGGTGGAAATGTGGCCGAACTGGTCATCAGAGAAACCGAGTGTACGGACGGCAGCGGCAGAGTCGCCGCCTCCCACCACTGTGAACGCCCCGGTTTCGGTCAGTGCCTGTGCGATGGCTCGGGTGCCCGCAGCGAAAGCTTCGAATTCGAAGACCCCCATGGGACCGTTCCAGAAAACGGTCTTGGCGCCTTTGATCCGGTCAGCGAAGGCAGCTGCAGAGTCCGGTCCAATGTCCAGACCAATGCCCTGGGCGCCGAACCGGCTGCTTTCAATGGCGTCTGCCGCAACGATTTCATGGGCAGCGTCGGCAGCGAACTTCTCCGCCACTACGACGTCGGTGGGCACCACAAATTCGGTGCCTGCGTCGGCGGCGCGCTTCAGGTAGTCCTGGACCACGGGGATCTGGTCCTCTTCAAGCAGGCTGGAGGCGACCTTATGGCCGGCTGCGGCGAGGAAGGTGAACAGCATGCCGCCGCCCACCAGGATCGTGTCAGCCTTGCCCAGCAGGTTGTCGATGACTGCGAGCTTGTCCGAGACTTTGGAGCCGCCGAGCACCACTACGTAAGGGCGCTGCGTGTCCGCGGTGAGCTTGCGGAGCACCTCCACCTCGGTGTGCACGAGATCGCCCAGGTAGGACGGGAGCCGGGTGGCGACGTCGTAGACGCTGGCGTGCTTGCGGTGGACGGCACCGAAGGCGTCGTCCACATACGCGCCGTTGCCGCCGGTCAGTGCCACCAGCTCGTCAGCGAAGGCGCCGCGCTCGGCGTCGTCCTTGCTGGTTTCGCGGGCATCAAAGCGGACGTTTTCCAGGACGAGCACTTCGCCGTCCTGGAGGGAGGCTGCAGCTTCCTTTGCGGAGCTGCCGACCGTGTCCCCGGCCAGGGTGACCTTGAAGTCCGCCAGTTCAGCCAGGCGGTTGACGGCGGGGCGAAGGGAGTACTTGTCCTCGGGGGCGCCCTTGGGGCGTCCGAGGTGGGCTGTTACCAGCACGCGGGCACCGGCGTCCGTGAGCTTTCCCAGGACTGGCAGTGAGGCCTTGATGCGGCCGTCGTCAGTCACTGTAGAGCCGTCGAGCGGCACATTCAGGTCACTTCTAACCAGAATGTACCGCCCGCGGACACCTTCAGCGATCAGTTCGTTGAGGGTGTGAGAAGTCATGTGTCTTACCCTAGCCCAGCTTGGCTGCCACAAGCTCCGTGAGGTCAACGAGGCGGTTTGAGTAGCCCCATTCGTTGTCATACCAGGAAACAACCTTGACCTGGTTGCCGATCACCTTGGTGAGGCCGGAGTCAAAGATCGAGGATGCGGGATCGCCGACAATGTCCGAGGAGACGATCGGCTCATCCGTGTAGGTCAGGAAGCCCTGCAGGTCTTCGGACTCTGCGGCACGCTTGAGGGCGGCGTTGACTTCCTCCACGGTGGTCTCGCGGGAGACGGTGACGGTGAGGTCGGTGGCGGAGCCGGTGGGGACGGGAACACGGATGGCGTACCCGTCCAGCTTGCCCTTGAGCTCCGGCAAAACCAGGCCGATAGCCTTGGCTGCACCGGTGGATGTGGGCACCATGTTCACGGCAGCAGCGCGGGCACGGCGCAGGTCCTTGTGCGGGCCGTCCTGCAGGTTCTGGTCCGCGGTGTAGGCGTGGACCGTGGTCATCAGGCCGCGCTCGATGCCGAACTCGTCGTTGACCACCTTGGCCAGCGGGCCCAGGCAGTTGGTGGTGCAGGATGCGTTGGAGATGATGTGGTGCGTGGCGTTGTCGTAAAGGTTGTGGTTGACGCCCATCACGATGGTGATGTCCTCGTCCGAGGCAGGGGCGGAAATCAGGACCTTCTTGGCGCCGGCGTCGATGTGCTTCTGTGCATCGGCTGCCTTGGTGAAGAAGCCGGTGGATTCGATGACGATGTCCACACCCAGCTCGCCCCACGGGAGGTTGGAAGGATCGCGCTCAGCAAGGACCTTGACGACGTTGCCGTTGACGACGATGTTGCCGTCCTTGACCTCGATGGTTTCCTTCAGGCGGCCGCCGACGGAGTCGTACTTGAACAGGTGGGCCAGGGCCTCCGGGCTGGTGAGGTCGTTGACTGCAACGATCTCCAGGTCCGCGCCCTGTGCGAGTGCTGCGCGGAAGTAGTTGCGGCCGATACGGCCAAAGCCGTTGATACCAATACGGGTCGTCACTTTTTCAGTCTCCTTGGTGCTTTGGAAGCACAACTAGTTGAGCGGGCTATCAAGCCAACTAACAGATCCCGCACGCCATTGGGCAGAGATGTTTACAGACGGAGGGCGACCAGCCTCATTGCTGAAGGCTAACCGCCTTCCGTGACCTATCTTACGTTTAACTGGGTCCGCCCCCGCAAGTGCGGGGGCGGACGGTCCACATTCCGGCGGGTTTGCGCCGCGAATGTGAGCTTTGTTACAGGCGCGTTAAGCGCGGGTCACTACCGGAGGGTGATGAGGCCGGTGGCGTTGGTGCGGGCAGCCTCAAAGCGCTTGGCGACGTCGGCCCAGTTCACGATGTTCCAGAATGCCTTGACGTAGTCGGCCTTGACATTGACGTAGTCCAGGTAGAAGGCGTGCTCCCACATGTCCAGCATCAGCAGCGGAGTGGTGCCCAGCGCGGTGTTGCCCTGCTGGTCGTACAGCTGCTCGATGACAAGGTTCCCACCGATGGGCTCGTAGGCCAGGAAGCCCCAGCCCGAACCCTGCAGGCCGAGTGCGGCCGCGGAGAACTGGGCACGGAAGGCATCGAAGGAACCGAAGGCGTCGTCGATGGCCGCTGCCAGCTCACCTTCCGGCTTGTCGCCGCCGTCCGGGGAGAGGTTGTTCCAGAACACGGAGTGGTTGACGTGTCCGCCGGTGTGGAACGCGAGGTCCTTGGAGAGCCGGTTGATGTTGGCGAAGTCGCCCTTTTCGCGCGCCTCGGCCAGCTGGGCCAGGGCGTTGTTTGCACCGGCAACGTACGTTGCATGGTGCTTGCTGTGGTGCAGCTCCATGATGCGCGCAGAGATGTGCGGCTCCAGGGCGGCGTAGTCGTAGCTGAGTTCGGGCAGTACGTACTCTGTCACAAAATCCTCCAATATCGTGGACACTCGGTCCGGTTGCTAACTCTCGGATTGTGCATCCGGGCGTGTGGCACCCGGAATCTTTTTGATTCTATGGGGCTCTTACTCGTCCAGCATTTCCGGCGTCACATTGGCATCCGTCCCCGGGATCCCCAAATCCAGTGCCCGTTTGTCCGCCATGGCCAGCAGACGGCGGATCCTTCCGGCGATGGCGTCCTTGGTCATGACCGGATCGGCAAGGCGGCCCAGTTCGTCCAGGCTGGCCTGCTTGTGCGCCACGCGCAGCTCGCCGGCGTACTTCAGGTGGTCCGGGACGTCGTCGCCGAGTATTTCCAGGGCGCGGTCCACCCGGGCCCCCGCTGCCACCGCCGCCTGTGCCGAGCGGCGCAGGTTGGCGTCGTCGAAGTTCGCGAGCCGGTTGGCGGTGGCCCGGACTTCCTTGCGCATGCGGCGTTCTTCCCAGACCATCAGCGCGTCATGCGCGCCCATGCGGGTGAGGAGTGCGGCGATGGTGTCGCCGTCGCGGATGACTACCCGGTCCACTCCCCGGACTTCGCGCGCCTTCGCCTGGATGTCCAGCCGGCGCGCAGCGCCCACCAGTGCCAGCGCCGATTCCGGGCCCGGGCAGGTCACCTCCAGCGAGGAGGATCGTCCCGGCTCGGTGAGCGAGCCGTGCGCCAGGAACGCGCCGCGCCACACCGCTTCGGCATCTGCGGCGGAACCGTTGACGACGGCGGAGGGCAGCCCCCGCACGGGGCGGCCACGGCCGTCGAGGAGGCCTGTCTGGCGGGCCAGTGCCTCGCCGTCGCGTACTACGCGGACGACGTACCGGCTGGCGCGCCGCAGTCCCCCGGCGGAGACCACGATGATTTCGCTCTGGTGGCCGTAGACTTCCGCGATGGCTGCCCGGAGGCGGCGGGCAGTGGAGGCAAGATCCACTTCAGCTTCAATGACGATGCGGCCGGAGATGATGTGGAGCCCGCCGGCAAAGCGGAGCATGGCGGAAACTTCGGCCTTCCGGACTGATGACTTCTTGATGTCCAGACGGGACAGTTCTTCCTTGACTGATGCTGTCAGTGCCATGGCACCTTCCTAACTGTTCCCGAAAATGTCGTTGTACGCCGTGGCCAGACGCAGGGGGTCGTGGACGGGTCGGCGGCCCGACGCCCCTACTTTACCCAAGACCACCTCGGCGCCGATCATCGCGGCTGCCTTCTCGAACTCCTTCCGGTCGGGAACAGAGGCGGGATCGGCGAGGACAACATCAACACTGAACTCAGGGGCGTAGCGCCGCAGGACGTGCAGATGGTCGGCAGCGGTCATCCCGGACGTTTCCTTGGTGTCTGTGGCCAGGTTCATGGTGAGGCAGCGCTTGGCCGGGGTGTGGCACAGTGCCTGCCGCATCTCGGGGAGCAGCAGGTGCGGCAGCACGGATGTGTACCAGGAGCCCGGGCCCAGGACCACCCAGTCCGCCAGCTCGATGGCTGTCAGCGCTTCGGCGCAGGCCGGCGTGGCTTCCGGCAGGAGGCGGACCTGCTCCAGGGAACCGGCGACGGCGCAACGCGCCTGCCCGTAGATGGTCTGCAGTTGGGAGGTGCCGTCAGGAGCGGTGACCCGGACGTCGCCTTCGATAGTCAGCGGCTCGGTGGCCATGGGCAGGACCTGGCCGCGTGCGCCGAGCAGCGCCCCGGCCCACCGAAGTCCTGCGACGGCGTCGCCCAGCAGCTCCCACAGCGTGACGATCAGCAGGTTGCCCGTTGCGTGATCGTCCAGTGAGCCGCCGGGCCCCTTCCCCGGGCGGAAGCGGTGCTGCATCACGTCACGCCATGTGCGTCCCCAGTCCGTGTCGTCGCACAGGGCGGACAGCGCCATCCGTAGGTCTCCCGGCGGGAGGACGCCGTACTCGTCCCGCAGACGCCCGGAAGAGCCGCCGTCGTCCGCTACTGTGACGATGGCGGTGAGTTCCGAGGTGAGCAGGCGCAGTGCCGAGAGCGACGCGGAGAGGCCGTGGCCGCCGCCCAATGCAACAACATTCGGGCCCTTGTCCTGCTGGGTGGCCGCCGTACCGGCAGGCGGAACCAGCGGCAATGCCCCGGTAAACAGCGACATTACTCGCGGCCCAGGTCCCGGTGGGTGGTGGTCACCGTAACGCGGGGGTATTGCGCCAGCTTCTTGGAGAGTTCGACGGCGACCGCCACCGAGCGGTGCTTGCCGCCGGTGCAGCCCACGGCGATGGTGGCATAGTGCTTGTTCTCGCGGCGGTAGCCGTCCAGGACCGGTTCGAGTGCCATGACGTAGCGGTCCACGAAGTTCTTGACGCCCTCGGCTTCGAGCACGTAGTCGCTGACATCCTTGTCCAGCCCCGTGTGCGGACGCAGCTGCGGGACCCAGTGCGGGTTGGGGATAAACCGAACGTCGGCTACGTAGTTTGAGTCCACGGGCAGGCCGTACTTGAAACCGAAGCTCATCACGTTCAGGCGCAGGGCCACCGGGCCGGTTTCGCTGAAGAGTTCGGTGATGGCGGTGGCGAGGCCGTGGACGTTGTAGCCCGAGGTGTCCAGGACGACGTCGGAGCTGTCGCGCAGTTCCTGCAGCAGGTCGCGTTCGGCGGCGATGCCGTCGAGGATGCGGCCGCCGCCCTGCAGCGGGTGCGGCCGGCGTCCCTGTTCAAAGCGGCGGACCAGGACGTCGTCGCTGGCATCGAGGAAAAGGACGCGGAAGGTGACGCCGCTGGCAGCAAGCGCCCCGAGGGCCGCGCGGATGTCCGCGAACAGGCCCTTGCTGCGGACATCCACCACTACGGCAAGCCGTGGGATGGACTGGGGCGCGTGGGAGACGAGCTCGGCCAGGGTGCCCAGCATCTGCGGCGGCAGGTTCTCCACCACGTACCAGCCGTGGTCCTCCAAGGCGTCCGCCGCCGTGCTGCGCCCTGCCCCGGACATCCCGGTGACTACCAGCAGTTCCGCTTCGAGCGGCTTGACGGGCAGCATCCCGTCCTGCCCTGCTCCGGATTCCGCTGTTGTGTCTGCCATGAGGTCCGCCCCGTTTCTGCTGTTGTTTTCCGGGGTGGCCGCACCGGCTGATACCCCGCCCTCAACCCTAGCTAAGATTCTTTGATCCCCGCCAAGTTTCGGCGCTGTCCGTTAGGTTTCGATGACTTCGCCGGTGGTCATGTTGATGGCTGGTACGGTTACCGCCTCAGGCCCCGTGGCCGAGAAGTGGTTGACGATGGCACTGGCGAGGGCAGGTCCGATCCCCTTGGCTTCGGAGAGTTCCGCCACCGAAGCCGCCTTGACGCTCTTCACGGATCCGAAGTGCGCCAGGAGGGCCTTCCGCTTGGAGGCGCCCAGGCCCGGCACGCCGTCCAAAGCGGAGACGGTCATGGCCTTTCCGCGCTTCTGGCGGTGGAATGAGATGGCAAACCGGTGGGCTTCGTCGCGGATCCGCTGGAGCAGGTACAGCCCCTGGGACGTCCGCGGCAGGATCACGGGGAAGTCGCTGTCCGGCAGCCACACTTCCTCCAGGCGTTTGGCCAGGCCCACCACGTACACATCATCGATGCCGAGATCCGCCAGTGCCCGCGCCGCGGCGTTGACCTGGGGCTTGCCGCCGTCCACCACCACGAGGTTGGGCGGGTAGGCGAACCTGGCCCGGGGTGCCGGTGTTGTTGTGTCCAGCAGGGCATCGTCCCCAACCGTTTCCTGCGGCGCCTGTTCCGGCCGGCCAGGTTCATCTTCACCGGCGTTCAGGACAGCCTCGTCCACCTGCCCTGACTTGTCCTCCAGGTAATAGCGGAACCGCCTGGTCAGGACGTCGTGCATGGCAGCAGTGTCGTCGGAGGCCGCGGCACCGGTAATGGAGAACTTGCGGTAATCGGACTTTTTGGGCAGGCCGTCTTCCACCACCACCATCGACGCCACCACGTTGGTGCCCTGGACATGGGAAACGTCATAGCACTCGATGCGCAGCAGCGGCACCGGAAGGTCCAGCGCCTCCTGGAGTTCCTGCAGCGCCTGGGACCTGACGGTGAGGTCACCGGCGCGGCGGGTCTTGTGCAGCTTCAGCGCGTGCTCGGCGTTCTCCCGAACAGTGGACATCAGCGCAGCCTTGTCCCCCCGCTGGGGCACCCGGATGTCAACCTTTGCACCGCGCAGTCCCCCCAGCCATTCGGCCAGTTCAGCAGCGTTGCTGGGCGCCACCGGCACCAGAACTTCACGGGGCAGCCTGCCGTGGCTCTGCGCCTCTTCGCCGTAGACCTGCTGCAGGAGGTGCTCCACCAGGTCGGGTGTAGTGGAATCCTCCACCTTTTCCACCACCCAGCCGCGCTGTCCGCGGACCCGGCCGCCGCGGACGTGGAACACCTGCACCGCGGCTTCCAGTTCGTCCTCGTGCAGGGCAAAGACGTCGGCGTCCGTGTCTTCGGCCAGCACCACGGCATTCCGCTCGAAGACTTTCCGCAAGGCGGTGATGTCGTCGCGCAGCCGGGCTGCCCGCTCGTAATTGAGTTCCGCCACCGCTTCCGCCATCTGCTTCTCGAGCTTGGCAATGAAGCGTTTGGCCTCTCCGCCCATGAAGGAGCAGAAATCGTCGGCCAGGGCCCGGTGGTCTTCCGGGGAGATCCGGCCCACGCAGGGCGCCGAGCACTTGTCGATGTAGCCCAGCAGGCAGGGCCTGCCGCTGGCCTCGGCGCGCTTGAAGACACCGGCACTGCAGCTGCGCACCGGGAAGACGCGGAGCAGGGTGTCCATGGTCTCCCGGATGGCACCCGCGGTGTACGGCCCGAAGTAGCGCGTTCCCTTCCTCCTGTCACCGCGCATCACCTGCACGCGCGGGTATTTTTCTCCCAGGGTGACGGCGAGGTAGGGGTAGGTCTTGTCATCGCGGAAGACGACGTTGAACCGGGGCTTGAATTCCTTGATCCAGGTGTATTCCAGCTGCAGCGATTCCAGCTCGCTGCCCACCACGGTCCATTCCACACTGCTGGCCGCGTGGACCATCGCGTAGGTTTTCGGCAGGAGCCCGGCGGGATTGGCGAAGTACGAATTCAGCCGGGACCGGAGGCTTTTGGCCTTACCCACGTAGATGACCCGGCCGTTGGGGTCACGGAACCGGTACACCCCAGGGTTGGTGGGAATCTCCCCCGTTTGGGGCCGGTAACTTGCTGGATTTGCCACCTATCCATTCTACTGAGGCATGCCGGGTGCCTCTGACATGCCTACTCGATGACCTTGCTTTGGTTGTAGCTGGTGGAGCGTTTCTGGCCGCTGAGTTCAGCGATGGCGTCCATGATGCGGTCCGTAACTTCCCTGCGCGCCGGGAGCGAGTGGTCAGGGCCCGTCTTGTCGAAGTACAGCGGTTCCCCCACCTTCATGATGAAGGGCTGGGGCCGGACGCCCTTTTCGCCTGCGCGCTGAAGATTTTCCGTCCCGATCAGGCCCACCGGGATGACAGGCGCGCCGGTGGTCAGCGCCAGCCAGCCCACGCCGGTCCGCCCCCGGTAGAGGATGCCGTCACGGGAACGGGTGCCTTCGGGGTAGATCCCGATTCCTTTGCCCGACTCAAGGATGTCCAGAAGGGTCTTTAGCGCCTGGACGCTGGCGGCCTGTTCCCCGCGTTCCACGGGGATGGATCCGACGGATTCAAAAAACGCTTTCATTGCTTTGCCTTTGACGCCGCCGGTGGTGAAGTATTCGGCCTTTGCGAAGAAGGCCACCGGGCGGGGCATCAGTGCCTGGACAATGACGCTGTCAAAGAAGGACAGGTGGTTGGGTGCCACGATGAACGGACCCTCGGCGGGGACGTTTTCCAGTCCGACGACGGTGGGCCGGCATGAGCCCGAGATCAGGCTGCGGGTGGTCCAGCGGACAGCCTCAAACAGTGCCATCGTTCACCTCGGTCATCGCGGAGGCGTGGATGGCCTGCAGCCGTTCGATCGTGGCAGCCAGTTCCCCTGCGGTTTCCACCACGGCCACGGCTCCCGCCGCTTCAAGTTCCCCGTCAGGTGCGAAGCCCCATGCCACACCGATGCAATCCAGTCCGTTGGCGATCGCGCCTGACACGTCCTGGGCCCTGTCGCCGACCATGAGGGCGTGGTGGGTGCCCAGGTCTTTCAGGGCGGCGGAGATGATCTCCGTTTTTCCCAGCGGGACGCCGGCCACGGCGGATTCGTCATCTGACGATCCGTGGATTCCGTGGAACAGGCCGTCGATGCCATGGTGCTCCAGCACCGTGCGGGCCAGCCCCTGGGGTTTCTGGGTGGCCACGGCAAGGGGGCGCCCGGCGGCGACAAAGGACTCCAGGAGCTCGCCGACCCCAGGGTAGATCCGGCCCTGGCCGATGCCGGTAGCCACGTAGTACTCCCGGTAGCGGCGGATGACTTCGTCAAGCAGCCCGGCAGGAACCTGGGCCACGTTGAGCAGTGAGTCGCTCAGCTTGGGGCCGATCATCGCTTCAAGCAGGTCCTCGCCGGGAACCGGAAGCCCCACCCCGCGAAGGGCCGAAGCTATTCCATCTGTTATCCCACCGGCGGGGTCGACAAGAGTGCCGTCCAGGTCAAAGATCACGGGCACTGTTGTTTGAGTCACCGGGTTAGTTTCTCACGACAGCAGGGGTGCCTGAAACTCGCATACGCGCAGCGGAATACTTCTGGAAAAACTTCGGTCCTACGGCAGGATTTCGGCGAGGAACGCGGCCGTGTGGCTGGTCGTGGACTTGGCAAGCTGTTCGGGGGTTCCGGCAGCAACCACCTGGCCACCGCCCGAGCCCCCGTCAGGACCGAGGTCAACAATCCAGTCGGCACTCTTGATGACATCAAGGTTGTGTTCGATGGTGATCACCGTGTTGCCTTTGTCCACCAATCCCTGCAGGACCATCAGCAGCTTCCGGATGTCCTCAAAGTGGAGGCCCGTGGTGGGTTCGTCCAGGACGTACACGCTGCGGCCGTTTGACCGTTTCTGAAGTTCCGCCGCCAGCTTGACGCGCTGGGCTTCGCCTCCGGACAGTGTGGTGGCGGGCTGTCCGAGACGGACGTAGCCAAGGCCTACATCCACCAGGGTGTTCAGGTGCCGCGCAATTGGGGAGAATGCGGCGAAGAACTCCGCGCCCTCCTCAATTGGCATGTTGAGTACGTCCGCGATGGTCTTGCCCTTGTAGTGCACTTCCAGGGTTTCCCGGTTGTACCGCGCACCGTGGCACACCTCGCACGGAACATAGACGTCCGGCAGGAAGTTCATTTCAATCTTCAGCGTGCCGTCACCGGAGCAGGCTTCGCAGCGCCCGCCCTTGACGTTGAAGGAGAACCGGCCGGGGAGGTAGCCGCGGACCTTCGCCTCGGTGGTCTCGGCGAAGAGCTTGCGGATGTTGTCAAAAACACCCGTGTAGGTGGCCGGGTTGGAGCGCGGGGTGCGGCCGATGGGGCTCTGGTCCACGTGCACCACCTTGTCCAGGTGTTCCAGGCCCTGCACGGTTTTGTGCCGGCCGGCTACTTGCTTGGCGCCGTTGAGCTTGTTGGCCAGCACCTTGTACAGAATCTCGTTCACCAGGGTGGACTTGCCCGAACCGCTGACGCCGGTTACGGCAGTGAACAGTCCCAGCGGGAAGGCGGCGTCGACGTTGAGGAGGTTGTTTTCCCTCGCGCCCACCACCTTCAGTTCACGCTTCTTGTCGTACTTCCGGCGCTTTTGGGGGACCTCGATCTTCTTGCGCCCGGACAGGTAGTCGCCCGTCAGGGACGAGGTGTTTTCCAGCAGCTCCTTGTAGGAGCCGGAGTGGACCACTTGGCCGCCGTGCTCGCCGGCGCCGGGTCCGATATCCACCACCCAGTCGGCCACGTGGATGGTGTCCTCGTCATGCTCCACGACGATAAGCGTGTTGCCCATGTCCCGGAGCCGGGTAAGGGTGTCGATCAAGCGCCGGTTGTCGCGCTGGTGCAGTCCGATGGAGGGCTCGTCGAGGACATAGAGAACGCCCACGAGGCCGGAGCCGATCTGGGTAGCAAGGCGGATGCGCTGGGCCTCACCGCCGGAGAGCGTGGCTGAGGCCCGCTCGAGGTTCAGGTATTCCAGCCCGACGTCCAGCAGGAAGGTCAGCCGGGCCTGGATTTCCTTGAGCACCTGGTGCGCGATCTGGGCCTCACGGCCGGTGAGCACGAGGTTGTTCAGGAAATCGGCGCAGTCGCGCATGGGGAGGGCGGCGACGTCGGCGATGGACTTGCCGTTGATCAGCACCGAGAGGGACGCGGGGTTCAGGCGCGCACCGTTGCAGGCGGGGCAGGGAATCTGCCGCATGTATTCTTCGTAGCGGTCCCGTGCCCAGTCGGAGTCGGTCTCGCCGTGCTTGCGGTGGACGTACTGGATGGCGCCTTCAAAGCCGGTGCTGTATTTGCGTTCCCGGCCGAAGCGGTTACGGTACTGCACCACCACTTTGTGGTCCTTGCCGTGCAGGACCGTCTGGCGCACGTCCTTGCCCAGCTTTTCCCACGGGGTGTCCATGGAAAAGCCCAGTTCCTTCGCCAAACCTTCCAGGAGCCTGTTCCAGTATTCGGTGGTGGCAGTTCCCAGGGACCACGGCGCGATGGCCCCTTCGGACAGTGAGAGCTCCGGGTTGGGAACGATGAGTTCCTCGTCCACCTCGAGCTTGGTGCCAATGCCACTGCAGGCAGCGCAGGCGCCGAAGGGGTTGTTGAAGGAAAACGACCGCGGCTCGATTTCGTCAATGGCCAGCGGGTGTTCATTCGGGCAGGCAAGGTTCTCGGAGAATGCCCGGAGCCGGTGCGGATCATCTGCGTCCAGGTCAACGAATTCGGCGAGGACCCGGCCCTCGGCAAGGCCAAGGGCGGTTTCAATGGAGTCTGTAAGCCGCTGGCTGATGCCTTCCTTGACTACCAGCCGGTCCACCACGACTTCGATGGTGTGCTTGAACTGCTTGCCCAGCTTCGGCGGATCGCTCAGCTGGACAAGGTTGCCGTCCACGCGGGCGCGGGAGTAGCCCTTGGCTGTGAGCTCCTTGAAGAGGTCAACAAACTCCCCCTTCCGGCCGCGGACCACCGGAGCGAGGACCTGGAAGCGTGTGCCCTCATCCAGCTCCAACAACTGGTCAACAATTTGCTGCGGTGTCTGCTTGGCCACGGGCTCGCCGCACACGGGGCAGTGCGGGCGGCCCACACGCGCCCACAGCAGACGCATGTAGTCGTAAATCTCGGTGATGGTTCCCACGGTGGAGCGCGGGTTCTTGCTCGTGGACTTCTGGTCGATGGAGACGGCCGGTGAAAGCCCCTCGATGAAGTCGACGTCGGGCTTGTCCACCTGGCCGAGGAACTGCCTGGCGTAGGCGGAGAGCGATTCGACGTAGCGGCGCTGCCCCTCGGCGAAAATGGTGTCGAAGGCGAGGGAGGACTTGCCGGAGCCGGACAGCCCCGTAAAGACGATCATGGCGTCCCGCGGCAGGTCCAGGTCCACATTGCGCAGGTTATGCTCACGGGCGCCCTTGACGACGAGGCGGGAAAGGTCGGGGCGCTTCGGCGGCGTGGAGGGCACTACTGTGACTTCAACGGATTCGATGGCAGATTCTTCAGCTACGGCTTTAGGCACCTACTAATGCTAATCGAAAACTTTTTCGAACACTGACGCCTCGGGCCGTCAGCCGCGGTCGTAGGCTGCCGCGAGCAGCTGGACCGCCTCGGCGAACGACGCGCCCTGGGCTTTGGCGGCGCCTGCGTAGGCTGCGGCGGCCTCTGAAAGTCCGCCGAGGCGTTCATCACGTGCGCACACCACCGTGCCGTTCCTCCCGCGGGTAGCCACCACGCCGGCAGCCTCGAGCTCCTTATACGCCCTGGCCACCGTATGCGGGGCAACATCCAACCGCGCGGCCAGCGCCCTGACAGCGGGAAGCCGCGTGCCCGGCGGCAGCTTCCCGCCGTCGGCAAGATGGATAACCCGGAGCCGCAGCTGCTCGAAGAGCGGCACCGAGCTGGCCGCGTTCGGCTTCCACGAACCCGGGAAGTCAGCTGCCGGGTTCAAATGCCGGCCTCAAGCACGCCGGTCCGCCCCGCCTGCCGGGAGAACTGCGCGTTGTACAGCCGGGTGTAGTAGCTGTTCGCGGCCAGGAGGTTCTGGTGGGTGCCCTGCTCGACGATGCGTCCGTGATCCATGACCACGATTAGATCAGCGTCGCGCACGGTGGACAAACGGTGCGCGATAACAAAGCTGGTCCTGCCGCGGCGCAGCCGCTGCATGGCCTTGCGGATCAGCAGCTCTGTCCTTGAGTCCACTGAACTGGTGGCTTCATCAAGGATCAGCACCGCCCGGCCCGCCAGCTGGGCCCTGGCGATGGTAATAAGCTGCCGCTGGCCCTGGCTCAAACCGTCACCGCCGTTCTCCAGCACTGTGTCGTACCCCTGCGGCAGGGACCTGACAAAGCGGTCCACGTAGCTGGCCTCCGCTGCCGCCAGGATGTCGGCTTCTGCGGGGTCCGGATGTCCATAGGCGATGTTTTCGCGGATGGTGCCCGCAAAAAGCCATGCGTCCTGGAGCACCACGCCGAATTGGGCCCGAAGGACGTCGCGTGGGAGCGCCGCGATGTCCGTCCCATCGATGGTGATGCGGCCCGAATCCGGTTCGCAGAAGCGCAGCAGGAGGTTGATGACGGTGCTTTTGCCGGCGCCCGTATGACCGACGATTGCCACCGTCCGGCCAGGCTCCACGGCAAAGGCAAGGTCGCGGACCGCCGGCGCTGCCTTCGCATAACCAAACGTCACATTCTCAAAGACGATGCGTCCATGCAGCGGCCCGGGCGCAGCCGCTGCCGGCGGGTCGCCGGGCTCTTCTTCTGCGTCAAGCAGCGCAAAGACGCGGGCTGCAGAAGCCATGCAGGACTGCATGAGGTTGAGCATGCCTCCGATTTGCCCGACCGGCTGGGTGAAGAGCCTGCTGAACTGGATGAAGGCCTGGATGCCGCCGATCGTCATCGCCCCGGCGAGAACCTGAAGGGCGCCCACCACTGCCACGGCGATGTAGTTGAGGTTGGACATCAGGACCATCAGCGGCTGCACGATTCCGGCGGAATACTGCGCGCGGGCGGCAGCACGGGCATGCCGCTCATTGCTCCGGGCGAAGACGTCCGCGGCCTGCGACTGCTGCCCGAACGCCTTGATGACCTCATGGCCTGTGACAAACTCCTCGACGTGCGCGTTCAACTGGCCGGTCTCGGTCCATTGGGCGGCGAACTGGGTTTGCGACTTCCTGGCCACCAGCACGGTAAGAAGGGTGGAAAGGGGAACGGTGGCAATGGCGATCCCAGCCAGCAGCGGCGAGATCCACAGCATCATGGCCAGCGAACCGCATAACATCAGGACGGACATGATCAGCTGTGTCAGGAGCTGGTTCAGCGCCTGCGTGATGTTGTCGATGTCGTTGGTGGCACGGCTGAGGATGTCTCCCCTTGAGCGCTCCCGGAAGTAATTCACGGGCAGCCGGTGCAGCTTGCCCTCCACCGACTCCCGGAGGCCGTACATCAAGCCCTGCACCGAGTGGGCGGTCAGCGCCCCCTGGATCCAGTTGAACAGGGAAGCGCACACGTACATCAGCGCCACTGCTGCCAGAAGGATCCCGAGTCCTTCCTGGTTCAGGGAACGGCGCATGACCCCGTCCACCACAACGTCGGTGGCGTCGCCGAGGAACTTGGGCGCTGCAACGTTCAGCCCGGCGAAGGCGCAGGTGGCAGCAACGGCACCGAGCATGCGGAGTCGAAAGGGCCCCAGCAGGGCAAGGAGCCGGCGTGCGGTGGGCCAGAACCTTGCCGGGGCCGCATCGACGACGGTTGCATCACTCATGCGGGCCCGTCCAATGCCAGCTGGGAGTCGGCTATTTCGCGGTAGGTGCCGGATGTCTCCAGCAGTTCCTGGTGCGTTCCCTGCGCGACGAGGCGGCCGCCGTCGAGCACCAGGATCAGCCCCGCATCTTCCACCGCGGAGATACGCTCCGCGACCATTACTACTGTTGCTGCAGCGAGCGTGGTCTGCAGTGCCTGCCGCAACCGGGTGTCGGTGTCGTAGTCCAACGCTGAGAAGCTGTCGTCGAACAGATACAGGGACGTTTTGCGGAGCAGGGCGCGGGCAATGCACAACCGCTGTCGCTGGCCGCCCGAGAGGTTGGCGCCGCCCTGGCCCAGGGGCGTGGCCAGCCCCAGCGGAAGGTCGCGCACAAAGCGCATGGTCTGGGCTGTTTCAAGGGCTTCCCACAGTTCCTCATCCGTGGCCTCCGGCGCAGCCATGCGCAGGTTGCTGGCGATGGTGCCGGTGAAAAGGTGGGAATGCTGCGGAACTACTGCCATCGCGGCGCGAAGGCTGTCGAGGGAAACGTCCTTGATGTCCACTCCCCCGAGGCTGATGGTCCCCGCCGTGGCATCGAGGAAACGAGGGATCAGGTTGAGGAGGGTCGACTTTCCGCTGCCGGTAGAGCCAATGATTGCCGTCGTAGTGCCCGGGCGGGCGGTGAAAGAGACCCCCGTTAGAACGGGCTCCTCGGCGCCGGGGTAGGAAAAGCCCACTCCCCGAAACTCCAAAGTCTTCGACGGCACGGAGGGGAACTGCAGGCCGGCCGTGGCGGGACGGCGGGGCTCCTGGTCCAGCCCTTTCGGGTGCTGCGGTTCCCGTACCGAGGGCTTTGTGTCCAGGACCGCGCTGATCCGCTCCGCGCAGACCGCTGCCCGGGGTGCTGTCATGAGCACATACATTGACATCATGATGGCCAGCAGGATCTGCATGATGTAGGCAATGAATGCTGTCAGGGCTCCCAGGTTCATCAGTCCTGCCTGGATTCGGTCTCCGCCGAACCAGACCACAACCACCGAGGAAAGGTTCACGACCAGCATGACCAGGGGGAGCATCCCGGCGACGAGCAACGCGGATTGAAGGTTGTTGGCAGTCAGGCTGCCGTTGACCCGTGCGAAGCGGAGGACTTCATGGTCCTGGCGGACAAAGGCGCGGATGACGCCGGCGCCGATGATCTGCTCACGGAGGATCCCGCCTTCGCGGTCCAGCAGGTCCTGCCCTTCCCGGTACATCGGGATCATCCTGCGGACAAGGAGGTACATGATCAGCAGGAGCAGCGGAACGATGACAATTACCACCGCAGACAGTGCTGCGTCCTGCTGCAGGGCCAGGATTACTCCGCCAACCCCCATGGCCGGTCCTGCCACCAGCAGGGTGAACACGAGTACAGCGAAAGCCTGGACCTGCTGGGTGTCATTGGTGGCCCGGGTGGTCAGGCTCTGTGTTCCGAAGGATCCAACGTCCTGGGAGGACAGGGACTGGATCTTGGCAAAGATCTCGCTTCGCAGCTGCTGCCCGATCTTCATTGCAACAACGGCACCCAGGTATCCGGCTGCGATGGCGGCCGCAGCCTGCAGAACGGCAATGACGGCCATGACTGCGCCCAGGCGGGTGATCACGGCGGTCTCACCCGCCACGATGCCGTCGTCGATAATCGCCGCATTGACCGTAGGCAACAGAAGGTTCGCCGCCGCCTGAACAAGCTGCAGGAGGACGACGGCAGCCACGGCAGGTTTGTGGTCCGCCAGCAGCCGCCTCATCAATGCGATCAGCACCATACCTCCACTGCGCTCAGGGAAGCCGCCAACGGCGGTAGTGGCCTCCCCCATCGGCCAACTCCGCAATTGTAAGCTACGTCACTGGCGTTTGCAGTCATATCGCATGACCGGCCTGTGGAGGTCCTCCAACGAATGGACTTTAGTCATCCGTCCTTGCGCCCCACTGCGAAGATCCTGCGGAAGGGAAAAACGGTGCCGTGCACGCCGGATGGATAGGCTTCCCTCAGCGCGGCTGCGTAGCCAGCCTCGAACTCAGCGCCCTCCGCCGGGGAAAGCGCCGCCAGCACGGGCCGCAAGGCGGTACCGCGCACCCACTCCAGTACCGGGTCGGGGCCGGGCAACACCTGCTGGTAGGTGGTCTCCCACGCGTCTGCGGTGAACCCGGCGTCCAACAGTATCCGGAGGTAGTCCGCCGGTTCGCCCACCGACTCTCCGCCCCGCAACACCCCCTGCAGTTTGGGCGCCCACCGGGAGGAGGCTGCAAGTTGACGCATCAGCGCGTGGGACGGGGCATTGAAGTTGCCCGGGACCTGCATCGCAAACCAGGATCCGGGACGCAGCGCTGCCAGCCAGGCCCTCATCATGTCCTGGTGGCCGGGCACCCATTGCAGGGCCGCATTGCTCACCACCACGCCGGTTTCCGCGGCAGGCATCCACTCCGCGATGTCCGTGAGCTCAAACCGCAGGGAAGGAGTGCCCGGGGTGGCGTTGCGGGCTTTGCTGAGCATCTCGGCTGAGGAATCCACCCCCACGACGTCGGCCCCGGGCCATCGCTCGGCGAGGGTTGCGGTGAGGCTTCCCGGACCGCAGCCCAGATCCACCACCTGAACTGGCGACTCCGCATGGACCCTGCCCGTCAGATCGAAAAACGGCCGGTCCCGGTAATCGCCGAACTGGACGTACTTAACCGGATCCCATTTCATATCTGCCTCCACGTTCTGGTTCTGCAGGTATGGCGAAGCCTAACCCGATGGCGGCGGAATCCCGCGGAGCGTCAGGGCACTAAGCTGGAAATCAATGAAACTCGTTGACCAACTGCCCCTTCTGTCCGCCGGGGACCTGCCCGCTGCTGCCGTCGATGCCGATGCCCTTTACACCCGGTTCGTTGAATGGACGGAAAGCCGCGGGTTGGAGCTGTACCCTGCCCAGGACGAAGCGATCATGGAGCTGGCAACCGGGGCCAATGTCATCCTGGCCACGCCCACCGGTTCCGGGAAATCCCTGGTGGCCATCGCAGCACATTTCCAGGCTATGGCGCAGGGCAGGCGCAGCTACTACACCGCGCCCATCAAAGCACTGGTGTCGGAAAAGTTCTTTGCCCTCTGCGACATTTTCGGCGCGGAAAACGTGGGGATGATTACCGGCGATTCCGGAGTCAACCAGGACGCGCCCATCATCTGCTGCACTGCGGAAATCCTGGCCAACACCGCGCTCCGGGAAGGGGCGGCCGCCGAGCTGGGCTCGGTGATCATGGACGAGTTCCACTTCTACTCGGACCCGCAGCGCGGCTGGGCCTGGCAGGTGCCGCTGCTGGAGCTCCCGCAGGCGCAGTTCCTCCTGATGTCCGCCACGCTCGGCGACGTCAGCAGGTTCGAAGAGGGCCTGACCGGGCTGACCGGACGCGCCACCACCACGGTGAGCTCCGCGGAGCGGCCCATCCCGCTGCATTACTACTATCACGAGACCCCGGTGCACGAGACGCTGGAAGAACTACTCTCCACCAAACAGGTGCCGGTGTATGTAGTTCATTTCAGCCAAATCGAGGCGATCGACCGCGCGCAGACGCTGATGAGCATCAATGTCTGCACCCGCGAGGAAAAGGACAGGATCGCGGAGCTGATTGCCAACTTCCGCTTCGCCGCCGGGTTCGGCAAGACCCTCAACCGCCTGGTCCGCCACGGAATCGGGGTGCACCACGCCGGCATGCTCCCCAAGTACCGCCGGCTGGTGGAGCAACTGGCACAGGCGGGGCTGCTGAAGGTCATCTGCGGCACCGACACACTGGGGGTGGGCATCAATGTGCCCATCCGCACTGTGCTCCTGACCGCTCTGAGCAAGTACGACGGCGTACGCACCCGGCAGCTTAACTCCCGAGAGTTCCACCAGATTGCCGGCCGGGCCGGACGTGCAGGCTACGACACTGCCGGGACCGTGGTGGTCCAGGCACCCGAGCACGTCACCGAGAACGTGAAGGCCATGGCCAAAGCCACCGCCAAGTTCGGGGACGACCCGAAGAAACTGCGCCAGGTGGTGAAGAAAAAGCCGCCGGAGGGTTTTGTGTCCTGGGGCGAGCCCACCTTCAAGCGCCTGGTTGAATCGGTGCCGGAGCCGCTCAGTTCGAGCTTCACGGTGACGCATGCGATGCTGATGAACCTGATGGAACGGCCGGGCGATCCCTTTGCTGCTGCCCGCCGCCTCCTCACCGAAAACCATGAGACCCGGTCCTCGCAGCTGCAGCTGATGAAGAAGGCGCTGGGCATTTACCGGGAACTGCTGGCCGCCGAGGTGGTGGAACGGATTCCGCCCGAGCAGCAGGGCCGGGACGGCCGCACCGTCCGCCTCACCGTGCACCTGCAGCCAAACTTCGCACTCAACCAGCCGCTGTCCCCCTTCGCGCTCGCTGCGCTGGAGCTCCTTGACCCGGAGTCGCCGTCGTACGCCCTCGACGTGGTGTCCGTGATCGAGGCGACGCTGGAAAAGCCGCGCCAGATCCTCTCTGCCCAGCAGAAAAAAGCCCGCGGCGAAGCGATAGCTGCCATGAAGGCCGACGGCATCGAGTACGACCAGCGGATGGCAATGCTGGAGGCAGTGACGTACCCGCAGCCCTTGGCAGAAATCCTGGGCGAAGCGTTTGAGGTGTACCGCAAGGCCGCCCCATGGGTGGGGGATTTCGAACTGGCACCCAAGTCCGTGGTGCGGGACATGTACGAGCGCGCGATGAATTTCGGCGAGTTTGTGCAGTTTTATGGCCTGGCCCGCTCGGAAGGCATCGTTCTGCGGTACCTGGCGGACGCCTTCAAGGCGCTGCGGCAGACAGTGCCGCAGGACATGTTGCGCGAAGACCTGGAGGATCTGACCGCCTGGCTGGGTGAGCTGGTCCGCCAGGTCGACTCCAGCCTGCTCGATGAGTGGGAGGAGTTGGCGTCCGGCGGAGCACCCACGCCGCACGATGCTCCGCCGCCTCCGCCGCCGTCGCTGACGTCCAACACCCGGGCCTTCCGCGTGATGGTGCGCAACGAGATGTTCCGGCGGGTGGAACTGTTTGCGGACGAGGACGCAGCAGCGCTCGGCGAACTGGACGGCAGTGCAGGCTGGGACGCCGACCGCTGGGAAGACGTGCTGGACGACTACTTCGACGAGCACAATGACATTGGTACCGGCCCTGACGCCCGCGGGCCGGGCCTGCTCATCATCACCGAGGAGCCCGGCGGGTGGAAGGTCCGGCAGATTTTTGACGACCCTGCCCGGAACCACGACTGGGGCATCTCCGCCGAGGTGGACCTGGAAGCCTCGGATGAAACCGGAACAGCAGTGCTGCGGGTGACGGACGTGAACCGGCTCTGATCTCCTGCGTGCCCGCGCTGTGGGGCGCCGCTCTTTTGGGGGCGCTTTAGGGGGCGGGCTGACTGCAGCGGCGGGGTCCCGGCGGTAAGCTCGAACAATGAGTGTAATCCGCCCGGCAACCCCTCACGACGTCCCCGCGATCCTCCGCATGATCCATGAACTGGCGCAGTACGAGAAGGAACCCGATGCAGTCCGGAACACCCCGGAACTGCTGGAGCAGGTTCTCTTTGGCAGCAATCCGCGGGTCTTCGCCGCCATGGCCGAGAACACTAACGGCGACGTCCGCGGCTTCGCCCTGTGGTTCCTGAACTACTCAACGTGGGAAGGCGTCCACGGGATCTATCTCGAGGACCTCTACGTCAGCCCGGAAGCGCGGGGCGAGGGGCACGGCAAGGCGCTGCTCCAGCACCTGGCCGGAATCGCGGTCGAGAAGGGCTACGCCAGGGTGGAGTGGAGCGTGCTGGACTGGAACGAGCCGTCCATCAACTTCTACCGCCGCCTGGGCGCCAGGCCCATGGACGGGTGGTCCACTTTTCGACTCACGGGTGACGCCCTCGAGCAGTTCGGCTCCGCCGTGCCGGCCGCCGCCAATGGCTGACGTGAAGACAGCCGCCGCACGCAGCCAAGCCCGGCACGAGGTCAGGGCGCGGCACGAGTTGCGCGGCATGCGCACCGTTGAACACTACTTTTCGGTTCCGTTGGACCACTTCTCCGCCAACCCGGAAACCATCACTGTCTTCGCACGCGAATATGTTTCGGCTTCACACAGCGAGGAAGAGGCCGCCAGGCTGCCCTGGCTGCTGTTCCTGCAGGGTGGTCCTGGCGGGCGGGGCAACCGGTTCGGTGCGCTGGGCGGCTGGAACAAGGCTGCTGCCAAGGAATTCCGGATCCTGATGCTGGACCAGCGCGGCACCGGCCTTTCCACTCCCCTGGACCGTCATACCCTTCCCCTGCAAGGGACAGCGGACGGGCAGGCGTCGTACCTGGAGCACTTCCGGGCTGATTCAATAGTGGCCGACGCGGAACTGATCAGGGAGGCTCTGGGGGCACCGCCCTGGAGCATTTACGGACAGAGCTATGGCGGTTTCTGTGCGCTCACCTACCTTTCGTTTGCACCGGAGGGCCTGCGCGAGGCGCTTATCACCGGCGGCCTGGCCCCGCTGACAGGGCCGGCTGACGAGGTGTACCGGGCCACCTTCCAGCGCGTGGCCGCGCGGAACACTGAGTACTTTGGCTGGTACCCGGAGGACCGGGCAACGGTGGACCGGATTGCGCGGCACCTCCGGAGAACCACAGAGTCCCTGCCCGACGGCAGCCCGCTCACCGTGGAGCGTTTCCAGATGGCCGGCGCCTTCCTGGGCGGCAACATCCGGGTGGACAGCCTGCACTACCTGCTGGAGGACGCCTTCACGGAAACCGCCCTCGGTGCCAGGCTTTCGGATCCTTTCCTCGAACAGATGCACGGCATTGTGTCCCGCCGTTCCAACCCCCTGTACGCCCTGATGCACGAGTCCATTTACGGCCAGGGTGAAGCCACTGGCTGGTCCGCCTGGCGCGTTCTGCGCGAGTATCCGGAGTTCGGGCCGGACGCTGACCCGCTGCTGCTCACCGGCGAAATGGTCTACCCGTGGTACTTCGACCAGGACCCCGCCCTGCAGCCCTTGCGTGAAGTGGCAGGCCTGCTTGCGGCCAAGGACGACTGGAAGCCCCTGTACGACGTTTCCCGGCTTGGTGTCAACACTGTGCCTGTAGCCGCCGCCGTCTACTCCGACGACATTTACGTGGACCGGGACCTGTCCCTGAAGACGGCCGCAGCTGTCCGCGGGCTGCAGGTCTGGGAGACACCGGACTTCCATCACGACGGGATCGCCGATGACGGCGAGGGGATCTTTACCCGCCTGCTGGGAATGGCACGCGCCGAAAGCTGAGGTGCGGTGGCCGCTCTACCGTGCCACTGTCCCCCGCCGCCGTGCCAGCACTGTGACCGCAGCAGCGGCGAGGACCACCGCCCCCACCAGCGCGCCTGCCATGTTCAATCCCAGGTACCCAGCCTGGCTCAGGACCAGGCCGGACATCGCCCCGCCCACCGCGCCTGCGGCCCCCATCAGCATGTCCGAGACGCCCTGAACCACTACCCGGGAATCCTGGCCGACGCTCTCAGCCAGGAGCGTGGAACCAGAGATGGTGGAAGCGGACCAGCCCATCCCTAGCAGGACCAGCCCCACCGCGACGGCAACGGTGGACTCCTGCCCGAACCCGGCAACGGCGACGGCGCAGATCAGTACGCCAAAACCGATCATGATGGTTTCGGTCCTGCCCGCCTTGTCCGTCAACCAGCCCATGACCGGCGACAGCGCGAACATGCCCGCGATGTGCAGGGAGATCGTGAACCCGATGATCACCAGGACATCTCCCGACGCCGTGTGGCCGGCATGGGAGGCGGCAGGACCTTCCACAAGATGCTGCAGGTGCAGGGGCGTCATGGACATCACGCCAACCATCACGGCATGGGCACCGACCACTGCGGACACGGAGAGCAGTGCCATGGGCGAACTGCGGATGGCACGGATTCCTCGGGACAGGGAGCCCTGCCGCACCGAGGGGGCGGCCGCCGTCGGCGCCGGCACCGGTGCCTGGGCCGCAGGGTGTGCCGTGGACGCGAGGCTGCGCGCGAGCAGCAGGGGGTCGGGCCGTAGGCCGACGAAAAGCAGCACCGTGGCCACGAGGAGTCCCGCCCCGGAGATCACGAACGGACCGGCGACGGGCGGCAGGGCAAGCGCCTCACCCACCACGGTGCCGGGCTGAATCAGGTTGGGTCCGGCCACGGCACCGACGGTCACTGCCCAGACGACGGCCGACAGGGCCCTTCCCCGGTGTTCGGCATCAGCAAGGTCGACGGCGGCGAAGCGCGCCTGCAGGCTCGCAGCGGTACCAACCCCGATACCGGCCGCACCAAGCACGAGCAGCACAAAAAGGCCCCAGACCACCGAAAGCACCATCAGCAGCGTGCCGAGCAGCGCAGCACTCAGCCCTGCGACCTGGCCAATGCGGCGCCCCCTGTGGTCGGCAAGGGCGGCGAGGGGCAGGGCAGCCAGCGCGGCGCCCAGCGTCATCACCGTGGCCACCGCGCCCGCCCAGGCGCTTGATCCGGAGAGTTCGACGGCGAGGATGGAACCTATGGAAACCGTGGCGCCGGTTCCGATTCCCCCGAACACCTGGGCTGCACTGAGCAGCATCACGGTGCGCCGCTGGACTTGGCGCACTTCGCTTTCCGTCATCAAAGTGCCGGCCATGATCAGAGCATAGTCCTTGGCGTGCAGGTCCTGAAGGTCCGCGTTAAAGCCGGCAATCCCGGCCGCAGGGCGGCCGGGATTGCAGGTTTGTCAGGAGGGGAAGGAGCTACTCGACGTCGCTGTGGCTCTTCTTGACATCTTCCTCAAGGCGCGGATCCAGGTGGGCTTCCTTGGCTTTGGAGCTGAGGAGGCTTGCAATCACCGCGATGATGATGGTGCCGACGATGACCGCCAGGGACACAAACGTGGGGATCTCGGGAGCCCATTCGATGTGCTGGCCGCCATTGATGAACGGCAGTTCGTTGACGTGCATGGCGTGCAGCACGAGCTTGACACCAATGAACGCCAGGATGAAGGACAGCGCGTGCTTCAGGTAGATCAGGCGGTTCATGAGGCCGCCCAGCAGGAAGTACAGCTGCCGCAGGCCCATCAGGGCGAACAGGTTGGCCGTGAAAACGATGAACGGGCTCTGGGTCAGGCCGAAGATGGCGGGGATGGAGTCGACGGCGAAGAGCAGGTCGGTGAGGCCGATGGTGATGAACACGATCAGCATGGGGGTGAAGACCTTCTTGCCGTTCACCGTGGTGCGGAGCTTGCCGCCGTCGAACTTCTCCGACATAGGGATGACCTTGCGGATCTTAGCGATCAGCGGGTTCTCGCGGTCTTCTTCGTCTTCGCCCTCATCCTGGGCCTGCTTCCAGGCGGTCCACAGCAGGAAAGCGCCGAAGATGTAGAACACCCAGCTGAACTGCTCGATCACGATGGCACCGAGCAGGATGAAGATGCCGCGCAGGATCAGGGCGATGATGATGCCCACCATCAGCACTTCCTGCTGGTACTTCCGGGGCACGGAGAACCTGGCCATGATGATGATGAAGACAAACAGGTTGTCGATGCTAAGGCTGTATTCAGTTACCCAGCCGGCGACAAACTGGCCGCCATATTCAGGACCGGTGAAGGCGAACATGGCGCCGGCGAACACCAGGGCGAGGCTGACGTAGAACGCCACCCACAGGCCTGCCTCCTTCATGGAGGGTTCGTGGGGGCGGCGGACCACCAGGAGAAGGTCGATCAGGAGGATCAGGCCGAGGACGACAAACGAGCCAACCTCAAACCACACGGGTAATTCGAGCACAGGGCAGCCTTTCGCAGGTACAGAGATGCAGTGTAAGTCTCTCCGGCCTGCCTGTGCACTTGGTGCTGATGTGGCGGCCCGCTACGCCCGGCGGGGCAACCATGCCCTGCGTGTTGACGATCGTAGCGCTTGGGATACTCCCCTACGTGCCATTAACTGTACCCCAGGCCGGTTCCCGGGCTTTCCAGCGTTGAGGATTGCGTCAGGCGTGCCCTGCCGCCTGCATCTGGCGCAGTTCCTTCTTCAGCTCGCTGACCTCGTCCCTGATCCGCGCTGCCACCTCGAACTGCAGCTCGGCGGCGGCCCCGTGCATCTGTTCCGTCAGCTGTTCGATCAAGCCCACCAGGTCCTCCGCCGGCGCCGCGGCGAGGCCGTCGGAGCGGACCTGGGCGGCACCCTTGGCCGCGGCCTTGCGCTTGCCGCCCTTGGCGAGCCGGTTGTTGTTGAGCAGCTCCTGGGTGTCGGCGTCTTCCTTGGCCAGCTGGTCGGTGATGTCGGCGATTTTCTTCCGCAGCGGCTGGGGATCGATGCCCTTTTCCTTGTTGTACGCCACCTGGATGGCGCGCCGACGGTTGGTTTCGTCGATGGCATGGGCCATCGAATCCGTAATGCGGTCAGCGTACATGTGCACCTGCCCGGAGACGTTGCGGGCGGCGCGGCCGATGGTCTGGATGAGCGACGTGGCGGACCGGAGGAAGCCTTCCTTGTCAGCGTCCAGGATGCTCACGAGAGAGACTTCGGGCAGGTCCAGGCCTTCCCGAAGCAGGTTGATGCCCACCAGCACGTCGAAGGTGCCCATCCGGAGCTCGCGGAGCAGTTCCACGCGCCGGAGGGTGTCCACGTCGGAGTGCAGGTACTCCACCTTCACGCCGTGGCCCATCAAGTAATCGGTCAGGTCCTCCGCCATGCGCTTGGTGAGCGTGGTGACCAGGACCCGCTCGTTCTTCTCCGTGCGCGTCCTGATTTCGCCCAGCAGGTCATCGATCTGGCCCTTGGTGGGCTTGACCACCACCTCGGGGTCGATCAGGCCGGTGGGCCGGATGATCTGCTGGACCGTGCCGTCCGCCTTGCCGAGTTCGTATTTGCCGGGGGTCGCGGAAAGGTAGACGGTCTGGCCGACGCGTTCGAGGAATTCGTCCCACTTGAGGGGGCGGTTGTCCATGGCGGACGGCAGCCGGAAGCCGAAGTCCACCAGGTTCCGTTTGCGGGACATGTCGCCTTCATACATGGCACCGATTTGGGGAATGGTCACATGGGACTCGTCCACCACCAGCAGGAAGTCATCGGGAAAGTAGTCAAGGAGGCAGTGCGGCGCGGTCCCCGGGGCACGGCCGTCAATGTGCGAGGAGTAGTTCTCGATGCCGTTGCAGAAACCCATCTGCTGCATCATCTCGAGATCGTACGTGGTGCGCATCCGCAGCCGCTGCGCCTCGACGAGTTTGTTCTGGCTTTCCAGGACCTTCAGGCGGTCCGCGAGTTCGTCTTCGATCCGCTTGATGGCCCTGGCCATCCGCTCAGGCCCGGCTACGTAGTGCGAGGCCGGGAAGACGTACATCTCCTCTTCGTCCCGGATCACTTCGCCGGTCAGCGGATGCAGCGTGTGGATGTTTTCAATCTCGTCGCCGAAAAACTCGATCCGGATGGCCAGTTCCTCGTACATGGGTATGATCTCGACGGTGTCGCCGCGGACCCGGAAGGTGCCGCGGTGGAAGTCCATGTCATTGCGCGTGTACTGCATGGAGACGAACTTCCGCAGCAGGTGGTCGCGGTTCATTTCCGCCCCCTTGCGGAGGGTCACCATGCCGGCGATGTATTCCTCAGGGGTGCCCAGGCCATAGATGCAGGACACCGTGGCCACCACAATGACGTCGCGGCGGGTCAGCAGCGCGTTGGTGGCGGAGTGGCGAAGCCTCTCCACTTCCTCGTTGATGGAGGAGTCCTTCTCGATGAAGGTGTCCGTCTGCGCGACGTAGGCTTCGGGCTGGTAGTAGTCGTAGTAGGAGACGAAGTACTCCACCGCGTTGTTGGGCAGCAGTTCACGGAATTCATTGGCCAGCTGCGCCGCGAGGGTCTTGTTCTGGACCATCACCAGGGTTGGCCGCTGGACCTGCTCGATCAGCCACGCCGTGGTGGCGCTTTTGCCCGTGCCGGTGGCACCAAGCAGCACCACGTCCTTTTCGCCGTTCTTGATGCGCTCCGTCAGCTCTGCGATGGCCGCGGGCTGGTCGCCGGCGGGCTTGAACTCGCTGATGACCTCGAAGGGCGCTACAACACGGTTGATATCCTGCGCAAGGCTCATGGTTCCAACTTACCGTGGAGCACCGACACCACGGGGCGAGTCCGTTGTGGGCGAACACCCCCGCCGGTACCGGCAGAACCACGGAGCTGCCGGGCCAGGACCGCTCAAGACCCGGACGACGGCGGCTGCCAGCCCGAATGTGCGGCCCACCGTTCAAGGGGTTCCTCAACGGCTGTGAACCAGTCTTCTTTGGCTTCCGCGTAGGCCGTGGTGGACGTGTCCCCGGCGTGGGCGGCAGCGAGTCTGCGCTTAAGGGCCAGGTACTCAGCCGCCGCTGCCGGTTCGGCCCGCAGCCAGTCACGGAAGCAGAAGGCAAAGCGCCAGCCGGGTGAGCCGGCGGCACGGATGTGCAGATTAACGGGGCGGCCCGGATCGGCGTTGGCGTGGATGCGCTTGGCCCAATCATCCGGACTGGGGTGGCTGGGCTTGGGGGTGTCGGCGGTAATACCGGGGACCGCCGGAAACCCGGCGGCGGCAAGGGCCGGTGCAAGGGCGTCGGCAACGCCGAGGTCAGGGACAGTCAGCTGCAGGTCGATGACGTCCTTGGCGTCCAGGCCGGGGACTGAGGTGGACCCGACGTGGTCGACTGCCACCGTGTCCTGCTGCGCGGCAGGAACAGCTTCGACAATTCTGTTCATCAAGCGCCGGGCGTCGTCCGCCCACTCGGCCCTCGCCGGAACCAGGACCGGTCCTCCGGTCCTGGCGGCTCTGTCTCCTGTCGAGAGGTTTCGGGCAAACGGCGCCAGCCGGTCATCCCAGAGGTGATCCACTTCCGCCACCAGCTGCTCCAAGGTGCCGGAGTTATCGAGGACAGCGTCAGCCTGGGCAAGGCGTTCCTCACGTGTGGCCTGCGCTGCCATCCGGGAGCGGGCGGCCTCAGCAGTCATACCCCGGTGCTCCAGCATGCGCTGCAGCCTCACCCCGTCCGGGGCGTCCACCACCAGGACCAGGTGGAAATTGCTGCCTTGGCCCGTCTCCACCAGCAGCGGGATGTCCTGCACCACCACGGCGTCCCGGGCAGCCGCTTCGACCATGGCAGCAGCGCGGGACCGGACCAGCGGGTGCACAATGTCGTTCAGTGCGGCGAGGCGCGCGGGATCTCCGAACACCAGCGCGCCGAGCTTCGGCCGGTCCAGGCGGCCATCAGCAGCCAGGACACCACCCCCGAACTCGGCCACGACGCGTTGCAGGCCTTCGGTGCCGGGTTCCACCACCTCCCGCGCCAGCACGTCAGCGTCCACCAGGACTGCTCCGCGTTCCTTCAGCCGCAAGGCAACTACTGACTTTCCCGAAGCGATACCGCCCGTCAAACCAATCTTCAGCACTCCCCTACAATAATCCCCGCCGCTACCCTGACCTCGCTCCGCTCGCCCGGGGAACCCTCACGGCGTGGGCCCACCCGCCGCTACCCTGACCTCGCTCCGCTCGCCCGGGGAACCCTCACGGCGTGGGCCCACCCGCCGCTACCCTGACCTCGCTTCGCTCGCCCGGGGAACCCTCACGGCGTGGGCCCATCCACCGCTACCCTGACCTCGCTTCGCTCGCCCGGGGAACCCTCACGGCGTGGGCCCAACTAGACTGGGGCGGATGCAAGAGCAAGCGAGCCGGGCCACCAGCTACACCACGCTGGCGGCAGGGCCGGACTTCCGCCACGAGCTGGAGATCAAGCGCTCCAGGTTCATCACGGTGTTGCGCCGGGCTGACAGCGAAGAAGCGGCGCGGGACCTGGTGGCAGGCCTTCGCCGCGAATTCCACGACGCCCGGCACCACTGCTCCGCTTTCATCCTCGGTCCTGACCGGGACATCCAGCGCTCCAGCGACGACGGCGAGCCCTCAGGAACCGCAGGCGTCCCCATGCTCGAGGCCTTGAGCAAAAGGGAAACGGCACCTGGTGTGGCTGACCTCAGCGATGTCACTGCCGTCGTCGTCCGCTATTTTGGCGGCATCCTGCTGGGGGCGTGCGGGCTCGTGCGGGCGTACTCTGAGTCCGTGTCTTCGGCGCTCTCCCTGGTGCCGTTGGTGCGCCGGAGCCGGTTGCGGATCTGCTCAGCGGAAGTGCCGCACGCTGCTGCCGGCAGGCTGGAGAACGATCTGCGGGCAGCGGGCTTCGTGATGGCAGAAACAAGCTATGCGGCGCAGCATACGGTTCTGCGCGTGGCGGTACCGGACGACGCGCAGGATATTGCGGATGCTGCGGACCGCCTGCAGTCGTTGACTTCGGGCGCCGCTGCCCTCATCCCCGAAGGAACGGAGTGGGTGGATGTCCCGTTCCCCTGAGGTGGTGTCCCTGGTGGACGTGGACGAAGCAGTGGTGGACCAGCTCCTGGCACTGGCCAAGCGCGACGCCTCACCGGACGAGGTGGCTCCCCCGCTCGGCGGTCCGGGCTGGAACCTGGAACGCACCGCGTGGTTCTTCAGTTACCACCGCGCCGCTGCCCAGGGCCTCGCCGGGGACGCCGGGGAGAAGGCGTGGGGCATAGTCGCGGACGGCAGCCTCGCCGGTTCCATCCGCCTCCGCATCGTCGAGCCCTCGGCTGCGGAAGCCGGCAGTGCCGGGCCAGGGAGTGCGAAGTCGGGGTGTGCTGAATCGGGCAATGATGCAGCTGTTGCCGAGACGGGCATCTGGCTGGGCAGGAGCTATCGGTCCCGCGGCATCGGGACCGCCGCACTTCGCCTGGTCCTCGTCGAGGCCCGCAAGGCCGGCATCACCCTGGTGACGGCCCGCACCCTCACCGGCAACCTTGGCGCCCAGCGTATCCTCGCCTCCGCGGGCGCGGTACTCACGCCCGACGACGACGGGACGGTCAGCGCCGTCGTCGTGCTCTAAGTGCCTCCTTGCCGTCAGCGCGAAGGCCCATTAAAGCGTTAAAGCAACAGGCCCCCTGCCTCGGGCAGGGGGCCTGTTGTGTCGGCCCGGAAAATTTCCGGACCGGGGGCAATTAGTTGCCGGTGAGCTTCTCGCGCAGTGCGGCGAGGGCTTCGTCGGATGCAAGCGTGCCTGCACCGGCGTTGGACTCAGCAGCCGGCTCCGAGGAGTAGCTGGTGGTGCCGGAATCGCTCTCACCGGACGTTGCAGCTGCAGCGTCGTCGGCAGCGTGCTGGGCAACCTGCTTCTTGTGGGCTTCCCAGCGGGTCTGGGCGTCAGCGTACTGCTGCTCCCAGGCGGCGCGCTGGTTCTCGTAGCCTTCAAGCCACTCGTTGGACTCGGGATCGAAGCCCTCGGGGTACTTGTAGTTGCCCTCTTCGTCGTACTCTGCGGCCATGCCGTACAGAGCCGGATCGAATTCGGTGCTGTCGGCGTCGACGCCCTCGTTGGCCTGCTTGAGGGAGAGGGAGATGCGGCGGCGCTCGAGGTCGATGTCGATGACCTTGACGAACAGCTCGTCGCCAACGGAGACAACCTGCTCTGCCAGCTCCACGTGGCGCACGGCCAGCTCGGAGATGTGGACCAGGCCTTCGATGCCGTCTTCGACGCGAACAAACGCACCGAACGGAACGAGCTTGGTGACCTTACCCGGAACAACCTGGCCGAGGGCGTGGGTGCGGGCGAAGGTCTGCCACGGATCTTCCTGCGTAGCCTTGAGCGACAGGGAAACGCGCTCGCGGTCCAGGTCCACCTCGAGAACCTCGACAGTGACTTCCTGGCCAACCTCGACAACCTCGGACGGGTGGTCGATGTGCTTCCAGGACAGCTCGGAAACGTGAACCAGGCCGTCTACGCCGCCCAGGTCCACGAATGCACCGAAGTTGACGATGGAGGAAACGACGCCGGGACGGACCTGGCCCTTTTCCAGCTTGTTGAGGAACGTGGAGCGGACCTCGGACTGGGTCTGCTCGAGCCATGCACGGCGGGACAGCACAACGTTGTTGCGGTTCTTGTCCAGCTCGATGATTTTGGCTTCGATCTGCTGACCGATGTACGGAGCAAGGTCGCGCACACGGCGCATCTCGACGAGGGATGCGGGCAGGAAGCCGCGCAGGCCGATGTCGAGGATAAGACCACCCTTGACAACCTCGATGACGGTACCGGTGACAACACCGTCTTCTTCCTTGACCTTCTCGATGTCGCCCCAGGCACGCTCGTACTGAGCGCGCTTCTTGGAGAGGATCAGACGGCCTTCTTTGTCTTCCTTGGTGAGCACCAGGGCTTCGACCTGATCGCCAACGGAGACGACGTCTCCGGGATCAACATCGTGCTTGATGGACAGCTCGCGGGAGGGGATGACACCTTCGGTCTTGTAACCGATGTCGAGCAGGACTTCATCGCGGTCGACCTTGACGACGGTACCTTCGACGAGATCTCCGTCGTTGAAGTACTTGATGGTCGCGTCGACTGCTGCGAGGAAGTCCTCAGCGGTACCGATGTCGTTAATGGCGACTACGGGGGTACCGGGCTTCTCGGTGGAGGTGATGGTCATGTAGTAGGGGCTCCGTTGTGGATAGTTAGTCGGTCAGGCAAACCGGCGCGCCCGCGTTATGGAACGCAGGCGCGATGTGCGGCGAATCCGAACGGATCCTCCGGGTCATCCTGATTTGTGGATTTCAGAAATCGTGCACGTGGTACACGCCCGTTTAGTCTAGTCGCTGCCCGCAACACGGGTCAAAGCGGCCTGTGAAGCGTGAAGGTGTGCGCCTAGAAGTGCGTGAGGCAGTGCGTTGACCGCTCCACGGCGAACATTTGCCTGGCCTTCAGGGCCGCACCCGCCGTGTTTTCCCGGATCCTGCCGGCTGCAGCCAGGGTCACAGGGGACACTGCGCCCAGGTAGATCGAGGACAGGGCAGAGACATCCAGCACCAGGTCCGCTTCCGCGGTTTCCGGCAGGCGTTCGACGGCGGCCCCGCCGCCGTCGACCTGCAGTGCGAAGGTTCCGGGCGTGAGGCCCAGGGGGTCATGAACTTCGAGAACCAGCCGCCCGTCCACGGGGTAGTGCCTCGCCTCCAGTGCCTTGGCGGCGTCCAGGACGCGGAGCCACAGCATGTCCCGGCTGTCCGACGAGTCAATGCAGCGGGGGTCCGTCAGCGCCCAGGTCAAGGGATCGTCCAACGGCGCTTCGTCCCAGGACACGCGCTCCACCAGGTCGATGGCACCGAGGAACTGCCAAAGTTCCAGGTAGGCGTCATTGCCGGCGGCCACCAGATCCACCACCTCCACGGTGTAGGGTTCCGTGTCCCAGCCGAGGAACTTGTACGAGACGTAGCCGTCCACGGCCCCGTCCGCCGAGTAGTGGAGCGCCACCTTGATGGCGGGATCCTCCTTGCCGTCGCGGCCGAGGGTCCCTGAAGCGAACTGCCGGTACATGTCCTGCCGCCCGAGGGACCCGGGGGTGAGGCGATGGACGCGATCGAAGACCTCCGGTGCCAGCTGCAGCAGGATCTTGGGATCGGCGATTTCCACGCTGCCCGTGGGCTGGTGCGCCAGAATGAACCGCGACGTGGTGTCCACCTTTACGGAGCGTTCGAAGCTTGCGACGCCGTAACCGAAGCGCCCGTAGATGGTTCCCTCCGAAGCGGTGAGGGCGGCCATGGCAATGCCGTCCTCCTTGGCCAGGTGCAGGTCCTCGCTCATCATCCGGCGCAGCAGCCCGCGGCGGCGGTGCGATGTCCGCACCGTCACAGACGTGACCAGCTGGCTTTCAAGGGAGCGGCCAAAACCGATGTTGAGACCCTTGCGGAACGTGGCGAACGTGGCCACCGGCACCTCCGCCGGAAGGGATCCCGGGGCCACCCCGCCCGTTTGGTACACGCCGGTCAGGACCCGGCCATCCGTTTCGTAGGTGGCAAGCGACTTTGCCACGTGCTCCGGGGTGCGCGTTGATTCGTGGAACCCGAACGCCACGGCCCTGGCCCAGGTCTCGGCCTCCGCATAGCCGTCACTGTTCCTGGACACCGCGCCAAAGCGCCGGATCTCATAGTTCCCGTTCAGGTCAGCCACCCTCCTGAGCCTAGCCAATAACTCCGGAGCCTGGCCAGGCACAACGCGCTTCTGCTGGAAGCGCCCGGACCCTGGTACCCCGTCTGCTCCTAGTGCCCGGCGTCGTACCAGCTGGGACCAACACCGATCTGGACCTCCAGCGGAACGGTGAGGTCCGCCGCGGCTCCCATCTGTTCGGTGACGAGCTTCTCCACGGCGTCCCGCTCCCCCGCCGCGACCTCGAGGACAAGTTCGTCGTGGACCTGCAGGAGCATCCGTGACTTCAGGCCCTGTGACTTGAGCTCTGCATGGACGCCCAGCATGGCGCGCTTGATGATGTCTGCGGCCGACCCCTGAATGGGGCTGTTCAGGGCGATGCGCTCCGCGTTCTCCCGGAGCTGCCGGTCGGTGCTCGTCAGGTCGGGCAGGTAACGGCGGCGGCCTTCGATGGTTGCCGTGTAGCCGTCCACCCGGGCCTGGTCCACCACGCCGCGGAGGTAGTCGCGGACAGCGCCGAACCGGTCGAAGTAGTCCTTCATGAGGGTACGGGCCTCGTCCACGGAAATCTCCAACTGCTTGGACAGTCCGAAGGAAGTGAGTCCATAGGCCAGCCCGTAGGACATGGCCTTCACCTTGGAGCGCATGGCACTGGTGACTTCCTCGGTGGGCACATGGAAAATGTTGGAGCCGACAAACCGGTGCAGGTCCTCGCCGTCCTTATACGCCTGGATCAGGCCGGCATCGCCGGACAGGTGTGCCATGATCCGCATCTCGATCTGGGAGTAGTCCGCGGACAGCAGGCACTCGTAGCCGTCGCTGACCACGAAAATTCCGCGGACGCGGCGGCCTTCCTCGCTGCGGATGGGGATGTTCTGCAGGTTGGGATTGTTTGAGGAAATCCGGCCGGTCGCCGCCACGTTCTGGGCGTAGGTGGTGTGGATCCGGCCGTCTTCGGCAACGGACTTCTTCAGCGATTCGAGCATCTGCCGCAGCTTGGCAGCTTCCCGGTGCGCCATGAGCTGCACCAGGAACTCGTGGCCGGTTTTGTCCAGCAGGTTCTTCAGGGACGCGGCATCAGTGGTGTAGCCGGACTTGATCTTTTTGGTCTTGGGCAGCTGAAGCTCCTCAAACAGCACTGTCTGCAGCTGTTTGGGCGACCCAAGGTTGACCTCGTGGCCGATCGCGGCGAAGGCCTGCTCCTGGGCGTTGTCGATGACCCTGGCGAGGTCGGCGAGCTGCTCGTCCATGCGGGCCATGTCGATCCCGATGCCGGCGAGTTCCATGTCGGCCAGGACACGGCTGACCGGAAGCTCGAGGCTGGACAGCAGTTCCTCCGCGCGGCGCTCCTTCAGTTCCGCCTCGAAGAAACGGCTCAGTTCAAGGACGACGGCGGCCGCCTGCACCAGCGCGCCCGCGGCTGCTTCGTCGTCCCCGTCAAAGGAAAGCTCCAGCTGGCCGGCCTTGGCGGTGGCAGCCGGGATCCCCACGTTGAGGTGGTGCTGGGCAAGTTCGGCGAGTTCGTAGGTGCGCCGGTCCGGCTGGATGAGGTACCCGGAAATCGAGGTATCGTCCACCACGCCATCAAGCTCCAGGCCCCGGGAGGTCAGGGCTTTCAGCGCGGCCTTGAACCCGTGCATCACCTTCGGCGCTGCGGGATCGCGCAACCACGCAGCCAGGACGTTTTCGGCCTCGGCGTCCTGGCCGGAGAGATCGACGTAGGCCGCGGCGCCGTCACGGACGATCGCCAGCCCGGCAGCATCCTCGCCGATCCGCCCCGGCACCAGGTCCACCGCGACGGCGGAGCGCTGGCCGGCACCTGCCTTGAGGAAGCCTGCGAGCTCTGCAGCCCCCGACGGCGCGATGAAGTCAGGCGTTTCGATGCTGGCACGCTCAGGGGCGGGGGCGTCGTCGTCGCCGTACAGCGCGAAAAGCCGGCCGCGGATGGCCTTGAATTCGAGCTGGTCGAACAGGTCCTCAAGGGCTGCCTGGTCAGGACGTGGCTCATACAGGTCATCGAGCGTGACGGGCAATTCCAGGTCCGTGTGGAGCTGGTTCAAGCGGCGGTTACGCTTGACGGCTTCGACGTTCTCCCGAAGCGCGTCCCCTACCTTGCCGCCAATGGCATCCAGGTGTTCGAGGACGCCCTCAAGACCGCCGTACTGATTGATCCATTTGGCCGCCGTTTTAGGGCCGACGCCGGGAACTCCCGGAAGGTTATCGGCCGTCTCCCCCACCAAGGCGGCGAGGTCTGAATACCGTGCGGGGCTCACGAAATACTTGGCCTCGATGGCGGCGGCATCCATCCGCGGGATATCGCTGACGCCCTTCTTTGGGTAGAGCACGAAAACGTTGTCCGTGATCAGCTGGAACGCGTCACGGTCACCGGAGACCAGCAGGACTTCGAAGCCGGCCTTCTCACCCATGGATGCAAGAGTGGCAAGAATGTCATCCGCCTCGTAGCCGGGCATTTTGATGGTCTTGATCCCCCAGGCATCCATCACCTGGCCGATGAGGTCGATCTGGTTGTTCATTTCGCGGGGCGTTTCGTTGCGGCCCCCCTTGTATTCGCTGTACTCGGTCTTTCGGTGGGTGGACTCGTCCGACACGTCGAAAGCCACCGCGATGTGGGTGGGCTGCTGTTCCTTGATGAGGTTGATCAGCATGGAGGTGAAACCGTGGATGGCGTTGGTATGCTGCCCGTTTGCCGTGGAGAACTTGTCTGCCGGGAGGGCGAAAAAGGCGCGGAACGCCATCGAGTGGCCGTCCAGCACCAGCAGCCGCGGCTGGCCCGTCAGGGGAACAACGGGCGCGGCAGTCGCCGAAACCGATCCAGCCGTGTCCTTAACAGCAGCCTCAGCAAGGGCAGTTGCACCTTGCGGAGCGTTGTCCTCCTCCAGGACATTGGACGGGAAAGGGGCCGGTTTGGTTGTTTCACTCACAGGTGCCAGCCTAGTTGCCATGATGGACAATTTCACGCCCGGCCCCTTCTCCCCTGAGCTCACTGCGGCCGGCGTCCCGGAGCATCTGCATGCCTGGCTGGGTCAGTTCGGGATCGGGGCCCTGGTAGTGAAGATGGGGATACGTTTTCTGGAGATGAGCCCGGAACGGACCGTAGCCACCATGCCGGTGGAAGGAAACACCCAGGTAGCCGGAATCCTTCACGGCGGCGCCCATGTTGTCCTGGCTGAAACGCTCGGATCGTTCGCATCAGGAATGCACGCAGGGCCTGGCAGGCATGCCGTGGGTATCGAGGTCAGCGCCACGCATCACCGGTCCATCGCAGCGGGCACGGTGACGGGTACCTGCTCCGCCATCCACCTAGGCCGGACCCTGGCGACGCACGAGATCGTCATGACGGACGAGCAGGGGCGCAGGCTGTCTACAGCACGCATCACCAACATGATCCGGGATAACGCCGCTCCGCAGCAGGGGTAGGGACCCCTCCCCTGGCACTTCCCTTAATTGTCTGACCCCCTTGCCATGATGGGTTCATGGGTAAAGCGGCGGTGGTGAGGGCGTTTGAGGACATCAATGCCGCCCTTGCCGTGCTTTATGCCGAAGCGGATGGAACGGGTTCCGGGGCGGTTGATGGTGCTGATCCGTTGGCTGCCCTGGCTGATGGTTGCCTGGACATCCTCTCCGGCGCGGCCGCCGTGGAGGCCAGGGTCGCGGGGCTGAAGGCCCGGGCGGCGGTGACGTACGCGGACACCGTTCATACTGTCGCGGCGCCGGGAACCCCGGTGCAGGCGCGAGAGATGGCGGTCGCGGCGGAAATCGGTACCCTCCTGGCCCTTGGCGGCCGGGCCGCGGGTTCCTTCCTGGCCACCTCCCACGCCCTGGTGGCCACGCTGCCGCTGACCCTCTCGGCCCTGCGCGCGGGGACGGTTTCGTGGCGGCACGCCCAGGTCATGGTGGAGGAAACGGCCACCCTGGACTCTGCCGGCGCCGCCGCCCTCGAAGCCCACTTCCTGGGCCCGGATACACCCATACCATCCACGGCCGCGCCGATCGGGGACGTTCCGGCGTACCGGTTCAAAGCTAAAGCCCGGGTGTGGCTGGAACGCCACCACGCCGGGTCCATCGAACAGCGGCACGCCAGGGGTGTGGCCGACCGGCGGGTGGAATACCGTCCGGACCAGGACGGGATGGCATGGCTCTCGGCCTACCTGCCCGCTGACCAGGCAGGCGCGATCTGGAACCGCACCACGGCCCTCGCCCGTGGACTCCAGGGCCCGGACGAGCCCCGCACCCTCACACAGTTGCGGGTCGACACCGCCGCCGGCCTGCTGCTCACAGCCCCGGGCGCAGGTACCGCGGACCGTGGGGATGGGGGCGCTGCAAGCGGGGGCGGGAAGGGGGACGGTGAAACTGCTTACGTTGCGGGCATGGGAAAGGTTCCGGCCCCGAAGGCGGACGTGCTCGTCACCGTCCCGGTGTTCGCGTTGATGGGACTGACCGAGGAACCTGGGATGCTGGACGGCTACGGCCCGATCCCGGCGTCGATGGCACGCAAACTCGTCGCGGACGGCGCCAACTCGTTTCACCGGGTCCTCGTTGACCCCCGCGACGGCGCACCACTGGAAATCGGCCGGACCAGCTACCGGATCACGGCGGCCATGAAGAAAGCCCTGCAACTCAGGGACGGCAAATGCACCTTCCCCGGGTGCAGCAACAACTCCCTGGACAACGAAGCTGACCACCTCACCGCCTGGCACCACGGCGGCACCACCGGAATCAGCAACCTCGGCCAGCTCTGCCCCAAGCACCACCGACTCAAACACGCCACCGCCTGGAAACCCACCCCGGCCACCAAAACCGAACCACCCGGCTGGACCTCCCCCACCGGCAGGCACTACAAACCCGAACACCACCACTCGGAACCACCACACTGGCCCCAGGAGCTGGCAGCGCAAACTAAGCCGAGCCACACATCGAGCAGGTGCTGGCCTCAGCAGGAGCCCGGCGGTTTTCCGCCCGGCCACGTGGACCTTGTCCGCACCGGCTACTCCCTTGGAGAAGACGGCATCGAACGGTTCCTCCACGCCCGCGGCTGATGAGCTCAGCCGGTGCGGCATAGAAGCGGGCTCAGCCCTGCGATGGGTGTTGGCGCGGCTAAACCACCGGGTCACCCGGACTGCCGAGTCTTGCTCCCCAACTTCGCAAGGTCAGTGAGGGGACCCCGCAGCCCACGCAGGGTTAGCCCCCAGAACCTGAACCTGAATCGCCGTTCAGCGAGTACCGGAGCTCAACTATGCCCCTGCCCAGGGCGCGCGAGGCAGTCAACTCAAGTGGCGGCGTCGGGCCCGTCAATGGAAGAAGCCGCTTGCCGTCGCCGAGGACCACGGGGATGACGGAGAGGATCAGCTCATCCAGCAGCCCGGCGTCAGCGAACTGCGCGGCGAGGTCCCCGCCGCCCACCACCCAGACGTTCTTTCCTCCCGCGTCCGCCTTGAAGTCTGCAACGAATTCCGAGACGCTGCCGCGAACGAAGGTGAGGTCCGCCCCGGGAGGCGCCTGGTACTCATGCCGGGTGAAGACGTAGCAGGGAGTCTCGGGGTACGGCCATGTCCCTGGCTCGTGCTCCATCAGCCAGGCGTACGTCCCGCCGCCCATCACGATGCAGCCGACACCCGCCATGAACGTCTCGTAGCTTTCCTTGCCGCCCTCGAAACCGTCGAACTGCAGGAGCCAGCCGAGGTCATCTGTAGGCGTAGCAATGAAACCATCGAGGGACGCGGCTACAAAGTACTGGATCCGTGACATGGGTCCAGCCTAGTGATCGGACTCGGTCTGTCCAACGGCGATGGCTACCCTGTCAGCAGCCCCATTCGGGGCCTGGCGAGGGGATTTAGCCGGAGAAGTAAGGGATGATCAGGTACAGGCCAAAGAGGACGGCGAGTCCGCACAGCCCGAAGCAAACATACGCAAGGGACCGCTTCACGCCGGGCGAGGCTTGGCGTGCGTCACCTGCAATGGCGGTCAGCCGAACTCCCAGCGAGTAGAGAACCACTACGGTCACTGCGGCCGCCAGGGTGGCACCGGCCACGGTCAGCAGTTCCAACCACTTCATCGCTGGGCATCCTTCGTTGTAACGGCTTCGGCTTCGGTCTCGGCATCAGTATTGGTGTTGGCTTGGACGCTGGTGCTGGTTCCGGCAACGGATTTGGCGTCAGCGTCAGCCTTCGCGTGCGACTTCGCCTTGGCACGGGCACGGGCCATTGCCTTCTTCTTTGCGAAACGCACTGTCTGGCCTGCCTCTTCAACTTCGATGGCGTTGTGGTGGCCGACGGCGGACTTACGTGAATAGAAGAACATGAACAGCACCGCGGCGGTGCCGGCGACGGCCGCGATCAGCACGCCTATTACGCCGGTCTTGACCAGCAGTGCAGTCAGCGCTCCCACAATGCCGGCTGCGGGAAGGGTGAAGAGCCAACCCAGCGCGATCTTGCCCACCATGCTCCAGCGGACACTGGTTCCCCGTCGGCCCATTCCGGAGCCGATAACAGAACCGGAAGCCACCTGAGTGGTGGATAGTGCAAAACCGAGGTGGGACGAGGCAAGGATGGCCGACGCGGTGCTGGTTTCGGCAGCGAAGCCCTGGGCGGGCTTTACTTCTGTGAGCCCGGCGCCCATGGTGCGGATGATGCGCCACCCGCCGGCGTAGGTACCGATGGCAATGGCGAAGGCGCAGGCGGCGATCACCCAGAACTGCGGGCCGGAGCCCGGGGTCTGGGTGCCGGCGGCAATCAGCACGAGCGTGATGATGCCCATGGTCTTTTGGGCGTCGTTGGTGCCGTGGGCCAGTGCCACCAGGCTGGAAGTGAAGATCTGCCCGGTACGGAATCCGCCGCGTTTCTGGGTGAGCTTGCTGCCGGTCTCGGGATCGTGCCGGGAGGTCAGGGCATAGGCCAGGCGCGTGCAGATGTAGGCCACGATGCCGGCGATGAGCGGCGCAAAGATCGCGGGCAGGATGACCTTCTGAAGCAGGCCCTCAAGATTGATGGAGTTGAATCCGATGCCGGCGATGGCGGCACCGATCAGCCCGCCAAACAGGGCGTGGGAGGAACTCGACGGCAGGCCCTTCAACCACGTGATCATGTTCCACAGGATTGCTCCCATGAGGCCGGCGAAGATGATTTCCGGCGTGATCTGTACACCGTCGGACCCTTCACGGATGATGCCGCCGGAGACCGTTTTAGCCACTTCCGTGGACAGGAAGGCGCCCACCAGGTTAAGGATGGCTGCGAGGGTGACCGCAGTCTTCGGCTTGATGGCACCGGTTGCGATGGGCGTGGCCATGGCATTCGCTGTGTCGTGGAAGCCGTTCGTGAAGTCGAAAAATAGTGCCAGTGCGATGACCAGCGCCACCATGAAGGTGATATCCACCTGTTGCCCAATCTGCAGAGTCGACGTCAAGCAGTTTCTTTCCCCCGGCTGCCTTGCACAGCATAATTCACCAGCTGTTCGCTTGGATTGACTTGCGCTGTTAACACAACCGGCGTGAAACCCTATCGATCGTACGCGCCCCCGGCAGGAGGTCAAAACATCGGCGCCTTGAGGAAGGCTGCGACGGCGTCCAGCTCGGCAGGTGAAATCCCGCACCTGGGGTTCGGCGACAGTGCCAGCAAACGCCGGCCCATGACCGCCGCCCAGGCCTGCGCCTCGGCCTCGAAGGCGAGCTGGTCATCTGCCCAGGCCACAGCCACGGGTCCGGTCTCCTCAACATCGGCCTGAATGGCCCGGAGCTTCCACCAATCCGGCCCGCTTCCGGAACCGAAAGCCGTTAGAAAGGGCCACCGGCTGCCCTCCAGGCCGATGGCCGGGCAAAGGTACTGCGGTGCCAGTTCCTCCCAACTGGTCAGCCAGACGCACCGCAACTCCGACGTTGCAGCAAGGCTGTTAAGTCCCTTCACCAACTCAGCGGCGAATGCCACCGGCAACAATCCCGCGGCAGCGCGCCGCCACGGCGTTCCCCAGCCGGTGCGCCCGTCGGGTCCGAACGGACAGATGACACCGTCAACGTCCAGGTAGAGCGTGCGGACAGCCACAGTGTCTCCCGGATAATCAGCGGCGGGAATCGGAGGGCCGCGCGCCCCCGTCCAGCATGGGTGCGATTTTCTCCTCGAGGGCCGCCATTGCCGCGTCCGGCAGGACGATAAGGCCGTCCAACTCGCGCCGGGCCCGCTTGTAGGCTGCCTGGCGTTCTGCCGGAGTGGCTGCATGGTTTTCCGCGATCCTCAGCAACTGCCGCGCGGTGGCAAGCCGTTCCCGTTCGGGCCCGGTGAACTTGCTGTCCCTGATGCGCCTGGCTTCGCGCTCGGCCACCTCCAGCGCCACGTTGAATCCATCCACCGCCCTGCGGTACGCCTGGAGGCGGGAGGGCGACGTCACCTCTGCCGCTGATCCCGGCCGGAGTCCGTCGGCCTCACGTTTGGCCCGAAGGAAGGCCACCGTGAGGGGTTCCCGGACGTCTGTCATAAGCGGGAATTCAATCAGCTTGCCCACGTCAAGTTCATAATCCAGCCAGCGCCTGCTGGTGGCATCATGGGCTGCCAGCAGTGACTCAACCTCCGCGGCCGAGACTTTCTCAGCCTCATGGGCCTGGTTCTTGAGCTTGTACAGCTCCACCTTCCGCTGGTGCCTGCGGTCGCTGGCTTTGCGCCACGAATTCGCCCAGTGGCCGGCAAAGGCCAAGGTGGGGAAAACGAGCCACCATTTATCGTCAAGGATCTCGAAGAGGGACTCCACGCGTACATCGTCCCACTGCGTGGCGCCCTCCTCAAGGAAGCACTGCCGGACCGGTCAGCCGGCTCTCCAGCTGCCCTGCCCGGGCAGGTTGGTCAGCCGGCTGCCTGCGGGTTGTTGACGTTGACAAGCCAGGCCACGCCATAACGGTCCGTGCACATGCCGAAGACATCTCCCCACGGCGCCTGCTCCATGGGCACTGTTACCGTACCGCCGTTGCCGCTCAGCTTTTCGAAGTAGCCACGCAGTTCCGCTTCATCATCCCCGCTGAGTGAAATGGAGATGGACGACCCTCCGCTGAACTCCATGCCGTTTGGCGTGTCCGCTCCCATCAGCACCAGGCCCTGGGTGGTTGTCAGCATGGCATGCATGATTTTCTCCGCCTCTGCCGGATCCTCGCTGGCCTGGAACTCACCGAAGGTGCTGAGTGTCAGCTCCCCGCCAAAAACCGACTGGTAGAAGTTCATGGCCTCGCGGGCGTTGTCGCGGAAGCCGAGGTACGGATTAAGGGTGGTGGGCATGGCTGGATCTCCTTGAGTTGTACCGAAAGAGGGTGGAACCAGACAACATCCTGCCCCAAGGGGCTCCCCCGGGGTAGGGGCAGCTGCCCCTATTGAATGCGTTGGGGACGCCCCGGGCGGCCAAAGCGTGCGGCGTCAGGGCAGGAAACGTAGGCTCGGGTGCATGGCCAGATACTTTGACGTTCATCCGCAGGATCCCCAGCCACGTGCCATCACGCAGGCAGTACGCATGGTGCTCGACGGCGGGCTGATCGCCTACCCCACGGACTCCTGCTATGCGCTGGGCGCGCAGCTGGGTAATAAAGACGCCCTGGACCGCATCAGGGCCATCCGCAGCCTGGACGACAAGCACCACTTCACGTTGGTGTGCAGGGATTTCGCCCAACTGGGCCAATTCGTGAACATCAGCAACGACGTTTTCCGCAGCATCAAATCCGTAACTCCCGGCAGCTACACCTTTATCCTGCCTGCCACCAAGGAGGTCCCCCGGCGCCTGCTGCACCCCAAGAAGAAAACCGTCGGCGTCAGGATCCCGGACAACCGGGTGGTGCAGGCGCTGCTCGCCGAACTCGGCGAGCCGCTGCTTTCAAGCACCCTGCTGATGCCGGACGATGAGGACCCGATGACCCAGGGCTGGGAAATCAAGGAGCGGCTGGACCACCAAGTGGATGCCGTGATCGACGCCGGCGACTGCGGTTCCGAGCCCACCACCGTAGTGGACTTTTCCGGCGGCGTGGCCGAGGTGGTCCGCCGCGGGATGGGTGACCCGTCCCGTTTCGAATAAGCCTTAGGTCCTGCTGCCGCGTTCCCCGTCCTGCTGACAGGCGCGCCTGCTAATCCTGCTTCCGGGCACGGCTGGGCTGCACCCGCGGCGGCTCCCCCGGCATCTTCGGGTAGTCCGGAGGAAACGGCATTTCCCCGAGACCGTTCCTGAGGTCGCGGTCCCACCACTCCAGCAGCGTGTCGATGGTTCCCGGGTTGCTGTGCATGTCTGCCCAGGGGTCACCCACGGTTTTCAGCCGGTCCGGAACGGTGAGGATGGTGAAGTTCTTCGGATCCGCCGTCTCCAGCTCTGCCCAGGTGATGGGGCATGACACCGAGGCGTGTGGCAGCGCCCGCGGGCTGTAGGCGCCGGCAATGGTGCGGTCGCGGTTGGCCTGGTTGAAGTCGAGGAAAATTTTTTGGCCCCGTTCTTCCTTCCACCATGCAGTAGTGACCTTCTCCGGCATCCGGCGTTCCACTTCCCGGGCGGCGGCAATGACGGCATGGCGGACATCAAGGAACTCGCAGGTGGGCTCGATGGGCGCGTACACGTGCAGTCCCCTGTTGCCGGAGGTCTTGACGAAGCAGGTGAGCCCTGCCTCAGCCAGGACCTCCTTCAGGACCAGCGCAGCCGGGACGGCATCGTCAAAATCAGTGCCCGGTTGGGGATCCAGGTCGATGCGCAGCTGGTCCGGGTTGTCGGTGTTGGCGGTACGGGAGGGCCAGGGGTGGAAAACGATGGTGTTCATTTGTACTGCCCAGATGGGCGCCGCGGGTTCGTCCAGCACCAGCATGGGATGGGAACGCGCGCTCGGAAAGACCACCTTCATGGTCCGGATGAACTCCGGCGTTCCCTTGGGCGGGTTTTTCGAGAAAAACATGTCGCCGTCAACGTTGTCCTTGTACCTCTGCAGCGCCACCGGTCTGTCACCGTTCGCTGCGATAAAGGCCTCACCGATGTCCGCGAAGTAGCGGGCGAGGTCCAGTTTCGTGATTCCGAGGTCTGGCCAGAGGACCCTCCCGGGACTGGAGATGCGCATCTCCCGTTCGCCGTGGGGGCCTTGAACCGTGATGGTGGTCTGTTCGCTCGCCATGGGGACAACGTACACCCCGGCCGCGGACGGCGGACGAATTTGGGCTCCCGGGTCCGGCATGATGGAGGCATGTCCGTCTCAGAAACGCCCCTGACCCTCGCCGTCGGAGGCCTTAGTGTCACTGCTGCCTACTCCCGCCCGGATAATACGTCCGCGACCGTTGTGGTGGCCCACGGTGCCGGGGCCGGCATGGAGCACCCGTTTCTCCGCGGGTTCACCGCAGCCCTGAATGCGCTGGGAACAGCAACGCTGCGGTTCAACTTTCCCTACCGGGAAGCAGGCCGCAAATTCCCGGACCGGCCGCCCGTGGCCATCGCCGCATGGCATGCGGCCTTTGCCATGGCGGCGGAGCAGGCAGCGGCCAATAACGACGCCGGCCCTATCTGGGCGGCAGGTAAGTCCTTTGGCGGGCGGATGGCCTCCATGGCGGTGGCCGAAGGAATGGAAGCCGCCGGGCTTGTGTACCTGGGCTATCCCCTGCATCCGCCGGGCAAGCCGGACAAGCTGCGGGACGAGCACCTCTACGGGCTCACGACGCCCATGTTGTTTCTGCAGGGCACCCGGGACACCTTCGCCACACCTGAGATCCTGGCGGGCGTGGTGTCGCGGATCGGGCCCAACGCCCTCCTGCAGTGGGTAGAGGGCGGCGACCACTCATTCGGTGTCGCCGGCCGGAAACGTACTGCGGATGAGGTGGGTGCTTCCCTCGCCGCGCCGGTGGCTGACTTCATCCGCGGCCGTCCCTGATTCAACAGTCCGCCAGTTGGCGGGCACAGCGGCTAGGCGGCGTCGTCCTGCCACCAGCCTTCCCATGCGGCGGAGCGCAACTGGCCCTGGGAGGAATCCGACGTTCCATCACTACCGCTGGCGGATCGGTTGTCGTCTTTGCGCTGGCCGTCGAGCAAGAGGTTGAGGCTGGTGATAAGAAACATCTGCACGTCCTTCGGGTTGAGGTGTGGACAACGGCGTCCAGGTGGGAACGAGCCTAGCCACCTGATGTTTCAGTGCATCGACGCCGGGTTTCAACTGTGTATCGGAGATCTCACGCCGCCTTCCCGCCGGAGCTGAGCCAAACGCGTAGCGCTATTTCCGGCGTTTGACGTGTGCGGTTGCCGGGGCGCTCCACGGGTCCTCGGGCCAGGGATGTTTGGGGTAGCGGCCGCGCATTTCGGCCCGGACCTGCGCATAGGGGCCGGACCAGAAGGATGTGAGATCGTCCGTTACCGCCAGGGGGCGCCGCGCCGGCGACAGCAGGTGGAAGAGGACCGGCACCCGGCCGTCCAGCAGCCGGGGCGTTTCTGCCCATCCGAAGCACTCCTGCAGCTTGACGGCTACCACCGGCCGGGCGGTGTCGTCTGACACGACGGGGTACTCGATCCGGATCCGCGATCCGCTCGGAACTTCGAGCCACTCCGGGGCGAGGTCATCGAGCCGGGCGGCTTCAGGCCAGGGCAGCAGCCGGCGCAACGGATGGGCAAGGTCAATGGCGCGCGCTGCCGCTCCGCCGGCGAGTGCTTCCAGCTCCGGTCCGAGCCAGTCCTCCAATCGGAGCAGCAGCGCCTGGTTCGAGACGTCCGGCCACGGCACGCCCAGTCCGCGGTACAGGAAGGCCAGACGGCGGCGCAAAGCATCGGCCGCCGTCGACCAGTCAAGGACGCCAAGGCCTTCAGTCTGCAGTGCTTGCGCTACTGCCGCGCGCCCTTCAGCCGGTGAGGGCCGGACCGGCGTCGATGCCAGAACGATCGCCCCAAGGCGGCGCACCCTGCGGGCAGAGAGGCGGCCGGCCGTGAATTGCGCCTCGACGGTGTCCGCCAGGAGGTGTGATGCGGCAGCCTCGGCCAGGTCGGGAGAGAGGGGTGCCGCGGACCGGATCACCGCTCCGGTGCCGGCCGAGTCCCGCCCGTCCGCCCGGGTTACTTCGGCTACCGCAAGCCATTCCTGGCCGGAAAGGGGGCTGCCGGCGGGCAGCCCTGCGCGGGTCCCCGAGGACAGGAGGTAGCGGTTTGGGGTATCGCCATCCACCCTGCGTGCCACCCGGTCAGGGAAGGCAAGCGCGACGACGGCTCCCACCACCGCCGCGCCCGCGGCGCTCGCCGCGTGCGCCGGCGGCGTCGGGGAAGCAGGCAACGCTGCCTGCTTTGCCAAGGCAGCCAGGCGGCGGGATTCCTCCGCCCAGCGGCGCGCTTCCGGCCCTGTTTCGCTCCGCAACCCGGACAGCAGGCGGGTGAGGTCCGCGCCCGGTGCCCGGAGATCCCCCGTTACCAGCGCCACGGCTTCGGCGGCGGGCAGGTGTCCGGCAAACGCTGCGCCGTGAAGCAGGGCCCTGGCCAGGCGGGGATCAGCCGGAATGGTGGCCAACAGTTTTCCCATGGCGGTGATGTGGCCATCGCCTGACACTGCGCCAAGTTCACGCAGGACCTCCATCGCATCGTCCATGGCCTGCCGGGGTGGCTGGTCGGGCAGTGCGAGTCCGGCTCCCCGCGGGGAGCCCCAGGATGACAGGATCAGGGCGGCCCCGGTCAAGTCGGCCACCCTTATCTCCGGGGTCACGTGGGCCGGGGCAGCCCCAAAGGCTTGCTGGTCATAGCAGCGGACCACACGCCCCGGACCCTGGCGGGCGGCCCGCCCGGCACGTTGATCGGCTGAGGCACGGGAGCAGGAAACGGTGACCAGTCCGCTCATGCCCCTTCCGGCGTCGCGCCGCGGTTCCCGGGTGAGGCCGGAATCGATCACCAGCCGGACACCGGGAATGGTGAGGGAGGACTCGGCGAGATCGGTGGACACGATGACCCTGGCGCTGCCACCGGCAGCGCGGCCCGAAACTGCGCGGTCCTGTTCGGCCGGGCCCACCTGGCCGTGAAGCTCGAGGATCTCCACGCCGGAGCCGAGCCGGCTGCGAAGTCCCGCTGCCACCCGGGATACTTCCCTTGCTCCGGGAACGAAAACCAGGGTATCTGCCGAGCTGTCTTCACGGAGGGCATTGGTGACCTCCGCCGCGGCTGTCGCCGAAAGGTACTCGAGGTAGGCGGGCGTGACTCCCCTGCCGTCCAGGCGCGGTCCGCCGGCAGGGCGCCACTGCGTCTGCAGCGGGTGAAGCACCGAGGGACACTCCACAACGGGGGCCAGAGTTCCGTCCTCGTTGTTGGCGAGCAGCGCGGCGAACCGGGGCGCGTCCAGCGTTGCGGACATGGCGACGACGGTAAGGTCACCGCGCAATTCCCGCACCTCCGCGAGCATGCCGATGAGCAGATCGGTCTCCAGACCCCGTTCGTGAACCTCGTCCAGTACCACCGCTGCCACCCCGTCCAGCCCTGGATCGGACAACAGGCGGCGCAGCAGGATTCCGGGCGTTACGAACTCGATGAGCGTCTCCGGACCGGCCTGCCGCTCTCCGCGCACCGTGTATCCGACCCGGCTGCCCAGGCGGCTGCGGTCCAGAACCGAGAGCCGGCGGGCGGCGGCACGGGCAGCGACCCGGCGCGGCTGGGTAACCACGACGCGTCCGGCGGCCAGCCCGGGCAGGTTTGCCAGCAGCGGCGGAACGAGTGTGGTCTTACCGGTTCCAGGCGGTGCCTGCACTACGGCTGCGCGTGGAGGTTCGCCGCTGCCGCTGCCGGCGAGGGCGTGCGTCAGTGGCCGCGCCGAGATGGCGAACGCCAGGCCGGCGCCAATGGCCCCGATGTCGAAGGGTGCGCCGGCGGTTGGCTGCTGCTGACGGGCCCGGGAAGTCATCAGTCCATTGTGCCCGGTCGTTGGCTTAGGGCTTTCCCGGCCCCTTGCCCTTTTCCTTGGCTTCCTTCGCCGGTGCCGGCAGGACAGGTTCTTCCTGGGCAGGAGCGGCAGCCGGAGCGGGAGCAGGAGCGGGAGCCGGCGCAGGAACGGGGGGCGGAACCATGACGGGCGGCTGGGCTTCAGCCTGGACCGCCGGCTGGGCCTCCGCCGGTCCGGGAGTGGCGGAGGTGGTCTCCGCGATGCCTCCCGCAGGGGCCACGGCAGCGGACGCCGCCACAAGCTGGGTGGTGATATCCGTACGGACCGACTCCACGGCTGCCTCAATTCCGCGGTACCGGGATAACGAAATCTGGCCCTGGGATGCGGCGTCGTTCAGGTCTTTTTCGAGCGCGTCCAGCGCGGCAAGTGCCCCGTCCAGCCGGTTTTCCGCTGCAGCCTGGCTGATGGTCAGGACTCGTACCTGCAGCCCGCGGAGCGTGCCCTGATCCGAATCAACGGGCCGCAGGATCGGAGTGGCAGTGAACAGTGCCACTGCAAGACCTGCTGCTGCCGCCAGCGCCGCGGCTGCCCGCCAGGAGCGGAGAGGCTTCAGGCGCGGCATACCGTCTTTGCCGTTATGCCGCGGCTGCGTTTCAGGCGGCATGCCTGCCCCGCAGCGGTACCATCGCCGCGGGCCTGGCTGGCAATGCGGTGACCGTGGCCATATGTGCCGGAGTTGGCACGGCACCCGCTGTTCCCTTGCCGCCCGAACGTCCGGCTACAAAACGCCTGGTGGCGATCCGCAGCAGGATGGCGAAGGTGTGGCCGAGGCCCAGCCCGAGCAGCACATGGCCGGCGAGATACTGGCCCCCGTTCCCGGCAGCGCCAAAGGGGGCACTGAGAGCCGCGGCTGCTCCGGCGACGGTAATGGCCAGAGCCGAGGCGGCAGCAATAACTGTGCCCATGGCGCTTCTCCTGTCCTCAATTAATCAGCAGGCTTACTAGTATTGATCAGCAAGCTTACTACTTGATTGCGGTATGGCAAGAACGGCGCCGTTGTGCACCGCACCCACCAGTGACGGCGTGACACTGCTCTGGACACTGATAATCAGCAGGCTTAGCATTTGTCCATCGGCTGGTTCTTCAGCGCTGTGAACCACGGGCAAATCGCCGAAGGGCCACCGGAACAGGCCGCAGAGACGGCACGGCATCTTGGACGAAGGAGACCAACATGGCAACGGCACGGGAAATCATGACCGGCGGCGCGGAGTGTGTGGGAGAGAAAGAGACGCTCGAGGCAGCAGCCCGGAAGATGAAGGAACTCGACGTGGGATCACTGCCGATCTGCGGCGAGGACAACCGGCTCAAAGGCATGCTGACGGACCGGGACATTGTCGTCAAATGCCTAGCAGCGGGCGGGGATCCGCGTACGGCGACGGCCGGGGAATTTGGAGAAGGCAAACCCGTTACCATCGGCGCTGATGATTCGATTGAAGAAGCTATCCGGACGATGCAGGACCATCAGGTGCGGCGGCTGCCCGTAATCGATGGGCACGACCTGGTGGGGGTTGTGAGCCAGGCTGACATAGCCCGCAACTACCCGGAGGATCGTGTCGGGGAACTCGTAGCCTTCATTTCATACTGACCCCCAAGCGCGGCGCGGCACGACGGCGCCATCAGCAGGCTCAGCTGGCCGCTTCGAGGAGTCGGCCAGCTGGAGCAATCCCGGCATACCGGCCCTTGAAAAACAGCAATGGCTCCGCGTCCTGCCGCGCCCATAAGTGCCTCACGGCAGCCACCACTATGGTGTGGTCACCGCCGTCATACTCGGCGTGGAGCTCGCAATCGAACCAGGCAAGGGCGTCGTCCAGGACAGGGCAGCCCAGCGGTGAAGCCTGGTAGCCGACGCCGGCAAACTTGTCCGTCCCCGACTTGGCGAACTGCGCCGCGAGATGCTGGTGTTCGGCCGGGAGGACGTTAATAACAAAGGATCCCGCCTGCCGCAGCACCGGCCAGGTCCTGGAGCTCCTGGCGGGGCTGAAGGTCACCAGCGCCGGCTCGAGGGACAGCGACGCAAAAGACTGGCAGGTAAAGCCCGCCGGCCCCTCCTCCGTGGTGCCGGTAATCACTGTCAGACCGGTGGCGAAAGTTCCAAAAATGTCGCGAAGCCGGCGGGGAGCAAGATCTGATGTGGCTGTCATGGATGGCCCTCTCGTTGGATCGTTACCTCACCAAACCACCGGCCCCTCCTTCTGTTCAACCGCTGGTGCAACGTACCGACGCCGGCCGAAACGGAGGGTCATACCGGTACATCCGCCGTAATGGGCCAGGCGTGCCTTCAGGAGCGGGACCAAAAAGGTTTTTAAAGATTTTTCATGCATGTGCATCCAGATGACCTTCGCCGCCGGTAGTAGGGGTGTAAGCAAAAACCGCCCGCCCAGCGGGCCGCAGAAGGAGGAATCATGCGCACCAGCATTTTCGCATCAGGAGCAGTGGCAATCGCGGCGGCACTGGCTTTCGCCGGCCCGGCACAGGCCGCGGAAGGAGACGCCCAGCTGTCCGTCCTGCACGGAGTCCCGGGCCTGACAGTGGATGTCTGGGTCAATGGTGAACGGACCCTAGACGATTTCACTCCCGGCACCCTCGCCGGCCCGCTGGCCCTTCCGGCCGGAAGCTACGCCCTGGCTATCACCGCCGCCGACGCGGCAGACGCAACTGCCGCCGTCATCGGTCCTGTCAACGTGACCCTCGCCGCCAACGGCAACTACACGGCAGTGGCCAACCTTGATGCAGCCGGCAAGCCCACCGCAAACCTCTTCACCAACGACGTCTCCCAAATTGAAGCCGGCAAGGGCAAGCTGACCGTCAGGCACACCGCTGCCGCTCCCGCCGTCGACGTCCTGGCCGGCGGCAGCGCCGTCATCTCCAACCTGGCCAATCCGAACGAGCAGACCCTGACCCTCGATCCGGGCACTATCCCGGCAGCTGTGGCAGCGGCGGGAACCACCCAGCCCGTTATCGGCCCGGCTGACGTTACGGTCGCCGAGGGCACCCACACCATCGTGTACGCCTGGGGTAGCCTCACGGACCAGAACCTGCAGCTCGCCGTGCAGACCATCGAGGGCCTGCACTCAGCCCCGGGTGCTGTTCCGGGCGGGCGTTCCGGTGCTGCTGATGAGGGTGCCGGCCAGGTTATGGCGATTGCCGGATTTGGAGCCGCAGGCATCGCCCTCCTGCTGGGAGCCGCGGCAGTATCCCGTTCGGTGGCTTTGCGCAGGGCAAGCTAGCGCACCGCTTGCAGGAGCAGGGTGACCGCCCGAAGCTCCGGCACCGAGACCCCGGCCGACCGGCTATCCCCTCCGGTCGGCCGGCTCGGCACGTCCGCCCCTGGTGTTCCAACCCACCAGGCCGCGGAGCTCCCGCAGACTGGATAGAGGAGGCAGTCCCATGAAAAGCACGACGACGGAGCAGTCATTCCAAGTCGATGCCCGGGATCCGGCGGTGACGCGCATTGGACGCAAGGCAGCGGGGGCACGCGGGGCGGGAGCCGCCGTCGTCTTTGCCGCGGCGGTACTGCTGTCCGGTTGCGGCACTCCCGCAGCGCCGCCGCCGCCCGAAGCTGCTGCGCCCGCCGCAACAGCCGGCGCCGTTCCCTCCCCCACACCGCCACCGGCTCCCACCGGCACCCCCGCCCCGCTGCCCGACATTCCCGTCCGCCAGGTCACCCCCGCCCCTGCCGCTCCCCGGGACCCGGCACCCCGGTTCCTGACAGTCGAGGGCACCACCATCAGCCTGGACATCGTGGAAGTCAGCGTGTCTCCTGACGGGGCCATGGAGATCCCGGACGCCTTCGACCAGGCCGGCTGGTACCGGCACGGGCCGGCCCCCGGCGCAGCGGCGGGGGCAGCAGTGGTGGCGGGCCACGTGGACACTACTTCTGATCTGGCGCCGTTGTCGCAGCTGAAGGGCCTGGCGCCGGGCACGCGCGTCACTATCGAGCGCCACGGCGCACCCGCCCTCAACTACCGGGTTCGCTCCGTTGAACTGATGGCCAAGGACAAGTTCGACGGCGGCTCCCTCTTCCGCCGTGACGGGCCGCACCAGCTCAAGCTCGTGACCTGCGGAGGCCGTTGGCTGGACGAGAAACAGGACTACAGTGACAATGTCATTGTCACTGCGGAACCGGAATGACCGGCTCCGCAGCCTTGACACTCAACGCCGAGGGGAAGGAGGCCAATGTGGCACCTTCCGGCCCGGCGCCTTCCGGCGGAACCCAGCACGAAGGCGGAGCCGCAGAACGTCCACCCGGCCCCGGCGGCTGGGACCCCCAGCTGAGCCGCTTGTTTTCCGCCGGCGACGAGACAGCGCTCGCCGAAGCGTACCGCCAGTTCTCTCCCCTGGTGTACACACTGGCGCTCCGGGCTCTGAGGAACCGCACTGCAGCAGACGACGTCACGCAGGAAGTCTTCATCCGCGTCTGGAAATCACGGTCGGCGTTTGATCCCCGCAGGGCGGAATTGCCGGCGTGGATTGTGGGCATCACCCGTAACGCCGTCACCGATGCCCTGAGCGCGTCTGCCCGGGAAAACCGGAAAGTGTTTGCGGCCGCGGAACTCCAACCGGAGGCGGAGGACGCAGCGGCCTCCGCCTCCGCCGAAGTCCTGGCCGACCGGCTGCTGCTGGACGGGGAGCTTGACCGGCTCGGCGAACCGCAGGGTTCCATCATGCGTTTGGCGTTTTACGATGACCTGACCCATGACCAGATTTCACGGCAACTGAATCTTCCGCTTGGTACGGTCAAGAGTCACATCCGCCGCAGCCTTAGCCATTTGAGACACAGATTGGAGGTGGATCATGCAGCACCTTGACCCCGAAGTCCTGAGCCTGTTCGCCCTGGACGAGCCCGTGGACACCCGCAGCACCGACCACCTCCGGTCCTGCCCCGAATGCGCAGCCGAGTACGCCGCACTCCGGCGCGCCGTCAACGCGGTCCGGACCACCCCCGACGCCAGTTCCCTGGAGCGTCCGGGCGCGAATGTCTGGGAAGGAATACACCGCACGCTGGGACTCTCCGACACCGTCGCGGCCGACCCGCTTGGCCCGGCCCGCACTGCGGAGACATCCGTTGCAGAACCGCAGCCGGTCCAAACACCCGCCAAGGTAACGTGGCTTCGCCGTCCGGCGACGTGGCTTGCAGCTGCTGCCGCCGCCGCAGTCATCACCACCGGAGTTGTTGTGGCCGTCAACCAGACGGTCGCCCCGGTTCCGCTTGCCTCGGCACGCCTGGAACCGCTGGACCGGTTTTCCGCCACGGGTTCAGCCACGGTGACCGAAACCAGCGACGGTTCGCGGACCATCGAGGTGCAGCTGGATAAGACCGAAGCCCGGGGTTACCAGGAAGTCTGGCTTATTGCCCCAGACCTTTCCCGGCTGGTCAGCCTGGGCATCATGAATTCCTCGTCCGGCCGTTTTGACGTTCCGGCAGGGCTGGACCTTTCCGGCTACCCCATCGTTGATATTTCCGATGAACCGCTGGACGGCAATCCGGCGCACTCCAGCGTGAGTATCGTCAGGGGCACCCTGAGCTCCTGACCGGCTAGTGTCCTGCCATGGCGCCGGCGCCGCGGAGCGGGTACAACTTATTCATGACGTCGCCCCTGGTGCTCGGCCCCATGATGCGGTTCGTGGATGAAAACTCGGCGAGTATCTGGGTGGAAACCCGCAGCGCCGCGGAGGTAACGGTCGGCGGTAACGGAACCAGGTGGGCCGCCCGTACCTTCGCCGTTCACGGGCACCACTACGCGCTGGTGGAGGTGACCGGGCTGGGGCCCGGAACTGTCACCCCCTACACCGTCGAAGTCGACGGGACCCAGGTGTGGCCTGATCCGGAATCCGACCTGCCGGCGTCGAAAATTGCCACCCTGGCTCCCGGCAGGCCCCTTCGCCTGGCCTTCGGCTCCTGCCGCACCAGCATCCCCCACGATGCCTCGGGAAACCGAAGCCACGGCGTCGACTCCCTGCGCGCCTACGCCCTGCAGATGGCCTCCGACGACGGCACCCCCTGGCCGGACCTGGTGGCCTTCCTGGGCGACCAGGTGTACGCGGACTCAACCAGCAAGCACATGCAGGAGTTCATCCGCTCCCGGCGGGACATCAAGGAAGCGCCGGGAAAGGAGCTCAAGGACTACGAAGAGTATGCCCACCTCTACTATCTGGCGTGGTCCGACCCCGCCAACCGGTGGCTGCTGTCCACCCTGCCCAGCAGCATGATTTTTGATGACCACGACATCCGTGACGACTGGAACGCATCCCTCACGTGGAAGCAGGACATGGCCGCCACCCCCTGGTGGCGGGAACGGGTGGTCTCCGGGCTGGCGTCGTACTGGGTCTACCAGCATTTGGGGAACCTGTCTCCGCAGGAACGATCCCGGGACGCCCTGTGGCAGCAGGTGGTTCACCATACCGGCGACGGCGAACTGGACATCAGTGCTGAACTGGACCAACTCGTGGAACGGGCTGACGCCGACCCCGGGACCTACCGGTGGAGCCTCTGCCGCGACTTCGGCGACACCCGGCTGATTGTGGTGGACTCCCGTGCGGCCCGGGACCTTTCGCCGGACCGAAGGGCACTGCTGGACGAGGTCGAAATGGGCTGGCTGGACGACAGCATGCGTGGCGGTTTCCGCCACCTCCTCATCGCCACGTCGCTGCCGTTCCTCCTGCCGATGGGATTGCACCACGTGGAATCCTGGAACGAGGCCATTGCCGAGGGCGCGTGGGGACGCCTGCCGGCCAAGGGCGCAGAAAAGCTGCGCCAGGCATTGGACCTGGAACACTGGGCGGCCTTCCAGAAAAGCTTCCAGCGCCTCGCCGCCCTGGCCAGCGAGGTGGCGGACGGCAAGCGCGGGGACGCGCCGGAGGCCGTGGTGTTCCTCTCGGGGGACGTCCACTTTTCCTACGTCTCCGAAGTGCAGCGGGCAACCGGGAGCAGGATCATCCAGGCTGTCTGCTCGCCGATCCGTAATCCGCTGCCCCGGCTGATGCGGTTTGTCACCGCCATCTCGTCCTACGGGCTTGCGGCATCGCTGGGGGCCCTCGCGGCGCACTCTGCCAAAGTCCCGGCCCCGCCCTTCAACTGGTCCGGCATCAAGGGGCCTTGGTTCGACAACAACCTGGCCTGCCTTGAGGTCACGGCAGAAGGCCTGGACCTGTGGTGGCAGAAAGGCGTGGTGGAAGGCGGCGACCAGCTCCACCCTCGGCTGAAGCGTGTCGCGTCGCTCACCATTACGCCCAGAAGCACCACTCCCAGGAAAGCGGAACAGCACGCGCCGCAGGCGCCTTAAGCCCGCCGAAGTCCCAGGATCACCTGCCCGCCCCGGCAGCGGCCAGGTTGCCGGGCACGGGATCATGGCGGATGTACTGACGGCTGAAGGTGCCGGTCCCCGCCGTCAGGGCACGCAGTTCCACCGCATATTTCAGGAGTTCCTGGTCCGGCACTTCGGCCGTGATTTCGGTCCGGTCCCCGCCGGCGGAGGTGGTGCCGGTAAGGCGGCCGCGGCGCCCCGAAAGGTCACTCATCACGGTCCCCACATGTTCGTCAGGGACGCTGATCGCCACGGAGGAGACAGGTTCCAGTAGCTGGATTTTGCCCGCCGCTGCCGCTTCCCGCAGGGCAAGGGCACCGGCTGCCTGGAAGGCCGCGTCAGAGGAGTCGACGCTGTGCGCCTTGCCGCCCACCACCGTTACACGCACATCCACTACCGGGAAGCCGGACGCAACGCCTCTCTGCATCTGCGCACGCACGCCCTTCTCAACGGAAGAGATATAGGTGCCGGGAATCACGCCACCTACCGTTTTGTCCAGGAATTCGAAGCCGGATCCCCTCGGCAGGGGCTCAACTTCGATGTCGCAGACGGCATACTGGCCGTGGCCGCCGGATTGCTTGACGTGGCGCCCGTGCCCTGCGGCGCGGGTGGAAAAGGTTTCCCGCAGGGGCGTCACGACGTCCACGGTGTGCAGCTTGACGCCCTGGTCCCGCAGCCGGTCCAGCACCACTTCGGCGTGGGCCTCCCCCATGCACCAGAGGATCAGCTGGTGGGTTTCGGCGTTCCGGTCCACCCGCAGCGTTGGATCGCCGGCCGCTACCTTGCCCAGGCTGCGGGCCAGGGCATCCTCGTCACCATGGGAATCGGCTTCAACGGCCACCGGCATCAGCGGTTCCGGCATCTCCCAGGTGGCCAGCAGCAATGGCTGGTCCTTGGCCGAGATGGTGTCTCCGGTCTCGGCGCTGCCCAGCTTGGCTACCGCGGCGATGTCGCCGGCGATACAAAAGGGCACCGGCCGAAGCGTGGCTCCGAGGGGTGAGTAGAGGTGGGTGAGCCGTTCGTCGGTGTCGTGGTCCTGGTGCCCGCGGTCAGCCAGGCCGTGTCCGCTTACGTGTACCGGCGTGTCCCCCCGCAGGGTTCCGGAGAACACCCGGACCAGGCAGACGCGGCCCAGGAAAGCGTCCACGGTGGTGCGGACCACCTCGGCCGCCAGCGGCCCCTCCGGGTTGCAGGCAAGGGTCCGGACGGGCGCTCCGTTGAGGTCCGTCGCCCGCGGCAGCGGCCGCTCCGGTGGTGACGGAAACGCCTTGGTGAGCAGCTCCAGCAACTCCGCCGTGCCCAGCCCGGTAAGCGAGGAGGCCGGCACCGCCGGGAAGAAGGAGCCGCGGGCGACGGCGGTCTCCAGGTCTGCGATGAGCACGCCGGCGTCGATGTCCTCGCCCCCAAGGTAACGCTCCATCAGCGTTTCATCTTCGCTTTCCGCGATGATGCCCTCGATCAGCTCGGCACGGGCAGCGTCCGCTGCCGCGATCTCCTGCGGCTCCCCGGCACGCGCTGCGCCGCCCGGGGTCTCGGGGGCATACTCAAAGACCGTGCCGGACAGCAGGCCGAGGAGGCCGCTGACCTCCCCGCCGGCCCTGACGGGGACGTACAGCGGGAGCACGGTGTCGCCGAACGCTGCGCGGCAGGCGGCCAGGACGCCGTCGTAATCAGCGCGGGGGTGGTCCAGCCGGGTGATGACCACAGCGCGGGGCATTCCCAGGTACTGGCACTCCTGCCAGATCGCTGTGGTGCCCGCGTCCACGCCGTCAACGGCGGAAACGGCGAAAAGGACGGCGTCAGCAGCGCGAAGGCCGGCCCGCAGCTCACCGATGAAGTCCGGGTAGCCTGGAGTATCGAGGAGGTTGATTTTCATGCCTGCTACCGGCAGCGGGACCACCGACACTGCCACGGAGCGTTGCTGGTGGATGGCGGCGGGATCGGAATCGCTCACGGTGGTGCCGTCAACCACGGAGCCCTTCCGGGTGATCATGCCATTGGCCTCAAGCAGGGCCTCGACCAGGGTGGTTTTGCCGGCACCGGAGCGGCCCACGAGTGCTACGTTCCTGACCATGGCAGGGTCCCGCGGCGAGACCGCGGCGGAACCGTTGCCGGGCCGGCCTTCCGGCCCGCCCCGTCCTGCAGTACCTGCTGCGTCCTTGGTGCCTTTCACGGACATCGGAACCTCCTGGCGTCTTTGCCTGGTTGTTTGCTACTTTTCGCGGGCCTTACGGGTGGCGGCGTCGTTCGCCTTTTGCAGCGCTTTGACGAGTTCGTCCTTGTCCATTTTTGAGCGGCCGGCGATCTCCAGTTCCCGGGCCCGCTCCAGCAGGTGTTTCTTTGTGGCATTTGCGTCCACGCCGCCGGCGGTGGGCTCGGCTGAACCTGGTCCCTTTTCCGCCCGCTTGTCCGAGGGCCCGCGTTGCTCTTTGGGCTCCCAGTGGTCCCCCACTTTTTCGTAGCTGTGTTTCAGGGATGCGTAGGCGGTGCGGGCAGCGCGGCTTTCGTCCTGGTCGTAGGACTCCATTGCGGAATCGTAGGTTTTGGCGAACGTGTCCTGCGCTTTGCGGTCCGAGCGCTGCAGGGTTGAGGGAAGCTCGTCCTTGCGGGCGTGGTGGTTCTTTCCCGTCTTCGGCATTGCACTCACCGCGCTTTCGTCAGCAGGCTGATGGTCCGGACACACCAAGCTTAGCCACGCCGTGGTTGGCTTGTCTGCTGCCGGACCCGGCCTGCAGGGCCCGTCCGGGTTCCGGCATCAACCCAGCTCCGGCCAATGGTCGGGGTCGTAACCGTAGAGGCGCGGACGGCGGGGCTTATCTTCCGGCGCGGCAGCAGGAGCTTCTGCCTGCTGTTCCACTTCCTCTGCCTCGCCGGCAGCGTTCTTCTTCGCGTCCCCGTTGGAACTGTCGTGCCGGTCCTGGCTCTCAGCCATGAACACTCCATTCCCCCAATGTTGCGGTCCGGCTGCTTGAACCACTGAAGCCCACCCTAACGGCCCCGAAGGCGGCAGAACATGTCACTTTTGCTCAAGAAATGGGCAGTTTCGGGCCGCGTGGCGGGAACACGGCCGAACCTGCACCGCCGCGTTTCAGCTTGGCCCGATGCGGTCCAGCGCGTCGAGCAGGCGCCGGACCGAACCCCCGAGGTTCCAGTCAGTGGCGAGGCTTTCGAGTTCTGCGCGGGCCTCCCCCGTGACGGGGTGCAGCCGGGCGCCTGCTTCCTCCAGCGAAGGCAGGGTGAGGTCCCGCACAAGGCGGACGACGGCGGGCGCGGCTACGAGGTAGTCCGCGGCGGCTTCCAGCTTGGCCCGGACGGGTGACGATAGGCCGCTGTGCGGGTCCGCTGCAGCTTCGAGCAGGTTTTCGAGGGTGCCGTATTTCAGGAGCAATGATGCTGCCGTCTTCTCGCCGATCCCGGCCACACCCGGCAGGCCGTCCGATGCGTCACCGCGAAGCGTGGCGTAGTCGGCGTACTGCTGAGGCAGCACGCGGTACTTCCCCACCACCACCGCTTCGGTCATGATCTCAAGGTTCCTCATGCCACGTGCGGTGTAAATGACCCGGACCTGGCGGGCGTCGTCGCAAACCTGGAACAGGTCACGGTCCCCGGTGACCACGTCGACAGGAAGCCCGGCCTGGGTGGCGTAGGTGCCCACAACATCATCGGCCTCATGGTCGGCAGCACCGACGACGGCGATTCCGGCCAGGCCGAGTACGCGCCGGATCATGGGAAGCTGCGCCTCGAGTGCGTCCGGCACCACCTCAACGTCGGGGGCGTCTGTGTTGGTCTCGGCGACACGATGCGACTTATAGCTGGGAACCAGGTCCACCCGCCACTGCGGCCGCCAGTCATCATCCCAGCACGCAATGAGATGCGTGGCCCCGTAATCCGTCGTCAGCCGCGCGATCATGTCCAGGAGTCCCCGAACGGCGTTAACGGGCGTCCCGTCTGCCCGGCGGATCGAGTCGGGCAGGCCATAGAAGGCGCGGAAGTACAGCGAAGCGGTGTCCAGCAGCATCAGGCGGTCAGGCATACCCTGATCCTGACATGGAATGCGGCTGCTGTGGCGGCAGCGGCGCCGTTCCCACTGGCACAGGAGCATGAACAGGGCGACAATAACCTCGTGTTCCTTGCACGCAGGGGCCGGGCTGCCGAACCGATGAACTCCGCGGCCCGCAGGATCCAGCGCATCTATCTGACGCTGACGCTGGGCAATACGCTCGCGGCCTCGTTTATCTGGGGCGTTAACACACTGTTCCTGCTGGATGCGGGCCTGAACAATTTCGAGGCCTTCGCCGCCAACGCATTCTTCACAGTGGGAATGGTGATTTTCGAGGTTCCCACCGGTGTGGTTGCGGACGGCTGGGGGCGCCGGGTTTCGTTCCTGCTCGGCACCGTGACGCTGGCGGGCTCCACCTACCTCTACTACCTGCTGTGGCAGTTCTCCGCCCCGTTCCCGTTGTGGGCGGTGGTATCCGTATTGCTTGGCCTGGGCTTCACGTTCTTCTCTGGCGCCGTTGAAGCCTGGCTCGTGGATGCGCTGCGCTATTCCGGGTATGAAGGCGGGCTGGAGGGCGTCTTCGGGCGCGGTCAGATGGTCTCCGGGGTGGCGATGCTGGCCGGTTCAGTTGCCGGTGGCGTGATAGCCCAGGCCACGGATCTTGGCGTGCCGTTCCTGGTGCGGGTGGGGGTGCTGCTGGCCATGTTCGCGGTCGCCTTTTGGCTGATGCACGATGTCGGGTTCACCCCTGAGCGCTCCACCCACCCACTTCGGGCAACACAGGCAGTACTCTCCGCTTCCATTGAGAACGGCCTGAAAATCCCGTCCGTACGGTACGTCATGCTGGCCGCCCCCTTCAGTGCCGGCGTCGGGATTTATGTCTTTTACGCCCTGCAGCCCTACCTGCTGGAGCTCTTCGGCGACCCACGCGCTTATTCAGTAGCCGGACTGGCGGCGGCCATCGTGGCCGGTGCGGAGGTGGTGGGCGGCTGGCTTGCACCCTACGTGCGGGCCTGGTTCCGCAAGCGCACATCCGTGTTGATCCTCAGCGGCAGCATCAGTGCCGTCCTGCTTGTGGTGCTCGGCTTTACCCGGGTGTTCTGGGTGGCTTTGGCCCTGTTGACGTTGTGGGCCGTCATTGATTCCGCTGCCACCCCGGTCCGGCAGGCCTATGTCAACGACATGATCCCGTCCAAGCAGCGCGCCACCGTGCTCAGCTTCGACTCGCTGATGGGATCCAGCGGCGGCGTTGTGGTGCAGCCGGTGCTTGGCAGGAGCGCGGACCTGTACGGCTATCCGATGTCACTGGCTCTCGCAGGGTTCTTCCAGAGCCTCGCGGTTCCGTTCCTGGTGGCCAGCCGGCGGCAGGGTTCTCCCGCTGACCGTGCCACCGCCGCAACGGATCATCCGGACAAGGGATCAAGCGGGGAACCCCTTCCCTGAAGCGTGGCGGCACGTGCGCCCTCGCGCGGTGGCTAGGAAACCCAGTCGGAGTCGCCGAAAACCCGGCCCCGGAAATGCGCCCGCAGGTATTCGCCCACAACAGCGGCCCCGAGTCCGCCGACGTCGGGTGCGACCACCCGGCCGCCCACCCGCCGCACCATCCGCTGGACGAACCGCTCAAGGCTGGGGTCATCACCGAGCCGGAAAAACGTGGCCTGCGTCCCCGCACGCCCAAGCCGGTCCAGCTCAGCGACCGTGACGCGGATGGTTTCCGGATCTGATGGCCAGCAGAACCACGGCTCACCCTCCGGCAGCAGATGCGCTGTCGGTTCGCCGTCGGTCACCACCAGGAGTACAGGCTGCATGGACGGGTGCCGGCGGAAGAAACGGCCGGCCAGCAGCAGCCCGTGATGCAGGTTGGTCCCCTGCTCCCGCCGGACAGGCAGGGCTGTCAGTTCACCGATATCCATCGACTGAGCCTGAAGGCCGAACGTGATGAGTCCCAGCCGGTCGCCGCGGAAGCGGGTAGAGACCAGGTGGTGCAGGGCCAGGGCGGTGCGTTTCATCGGCACCCACCTCCCCTCGGCGGCCATGGAGAATGACACGTCGACGAGCAGGACGACGGCGGCCTGGGTCCGGGCCTCTGTCTCGCTGACTTCGATGTCAGCCGCCGTGAGCTTGAGCCTGCTCCCGGGGTTGCCGCCGTCGGCTACGGTCCGGCTGATTGCGTTGGTGAGGGTACGGGTGACATCCCAGGGCTCCGCATCGCCGAACTCCCACAGACGGCTGGACCCGGTTTGCTCCCCGGCCGCTCCGGCCACGCGCGTGTCGCGCCGCCCCTGCCGGCCGGAGAGCTGCTTTGCGGTGTCACGCAGCAGCGACCTGCCGAGCCGCCGCATTGCCTGCGGTGACAGCCGGAGGTCCCCGTCGGTTCCCCGCTTCAGGTAGCCGCCGTCCTGCATGGCGCGTTCAATTTCTGCGAGCGTCCCGGCGGTCACGGCGGCGTTCTGCCCCAGTTGCCGGGCGAGGGCATCCAGATCCAGGTCGCCGAGGTTTGATCCGTTGTAGGACTGGGACAATTGTTCAGCCAGTCCGTCCAGTTCGGCGATATCCTGCAGCACCCCGGTGCCGTCGCCCAGGCCCAGGCCTTCCTGGCCCTCGAAGCGTTCGGAGCCGGTCCAGTCCTCGCCGGGGCGCAGGGCGCGCAGGCTGGAGTCGAGTTGATCAAGTTGGGCCATCAGTTGGGGTGATCCGAAAGCCTGCGTGGACAGCCGCATCAGCTCATCGCGTTGCTCCGCGGACATGGACTGCAGGAGCCGCTGGGCCGCGGCCGCGCGTTTGGCGAGAGCGTCGATCAGTTCCTCGACTGACCGCGGGTTTTCCGGGAAGAAGCCGCCGTGCCGGGCCATAAACTGCTCGAAGTCGGCGTCCGTGTCCTCACCGCGCCGGTGTTTGTCCAGCAACCCGTTGAGATCCCGCAGCATTTCGGCCACAACTGCCCGGTCTTCGTCCGTGGCCTTTTGAAGCGCCTGCTTCATCCCGGCGAACCGCTGGTCCAGGACCTCGCGGCCCAGCAAGTCCTTGATTTGTTCGTAGGCTTCGCGGGCGGTGCTGGACTGCCAGTCGTACGAGGCGAGCTCGTTGACGGCAGCCGCCGTGGATGCCGGCAGGTTTTGGAGCTGCATTTCCCGGAGGGCGCGGTCGGTGTTGTCCATCATGGCGTCGCGGGCCAGCTGCTTGCGTTCTTCCAGGACTGCCGTTTCCAGCAGCTTTTGCACCTCGTTCAAGGTGCCGTCCAGCCGATGCCTGCCCAGCAGCTCACTGCGGCGCTGCCGGACACGTCGGGCCAGATCGTCCAGGCCTTCCCGGTTACGGCCGCCGCGCCGCAGGAACTCCTGCAGCGCGTGGCGGGGCGAGTAACCGGCCATGACGTCCTCGGCGACAGCGTCGAGGGCCTCTGCGAGATCAACGGGCGGCGCGAGCGGATCGGGTCCGCCGGCGTACCTGCCATATCTGGCGGAGTGGTGGTGGATGGCCATGTCGCCTCCTGGTTCTGCTTCCAGCCGCGCTCAAGCTAGCCGTAAATGGTTTCCTCGTCGTCGGATTCCTTGGAAATCCGGCGGGCGAGGTAGAGCCCTTCCAGGGCGAGTTCGATGGCGGCCGCGCGCTGCCCCCGGTTTACCGCCCCGAGTCGCCCGCTGATCTGATCGTAAAGTCCCGATCCGTTGAGGGACGGCAGGTTTTCGAGGAACTCCTGCGCCGTGACGTGTTCGCCGGTTGTGACGGTGGTGTGGCCGTCCAGGGCGGCGACAAGCGGGCCCAGGTCGATGCCGTGATAATGCGCCCGCACCGTTTCGGCGGTGGCGGTACGCAGGAGGTGCTCCAGGACGTCCTGTTCCCGGCCTTCCTCTCCCGACTCGAACTCGATCTTGCCTGTGAGGACATCCACGGCTGCGCCCAGGTCGACGATCCGCGCCACTGCTTCTTCCTCCCCCCGGACACTGGCCCGGCGAAGTGCTGCCGCGGCCACGGTCTCGGCCCCTGCGATGCCGAAGCGCGCTGACACTCCCGAGCTCTGGTTGACCGCCGGGGACTGCCGGAGCGCGCGGGTGTAGCGGGCCAGGATCTCAAGGATGACCGGCGGAACATCGGCCACCAGCCGGCCCTCCTGCCGGATGACCGCTACTTCGTCGTCCAGCTCTATCGGGTAGTGCGTCCGGATCTCCGCGCCGAACCGGTCCTTCAGCGGCGTGATGATCCGGCCGCGGTTGGTGTAGTCCTCCGGGTTGGCGGACGCGACGACGAGCACGTCCAGCGGCAGCCGCAGGACGTAGCCGCGGATCTGGATATCGCGTTCCTCCATCACGTTGAGCATTGCCACCTGGATCCGCTCGGCGAGGTCCGGCAGTTCGTTGATGGCGATGATTCCGCGGTTGGAGCGGGGGACCAAACCGTAGTGGATGGTTTCGGGGTCGCCCAGGCGGCGGCCCTCAGCCACGCGCATCGGGTCCACATCGCCGACAAGGTCGGCAACGGAGGTGTCCGGCGTCGCAAGCTTCTCCACGTACCGTTCGGAGCGGTGGCGCCACGCCACCCGCAGACGGTCCCCTTCAGTGAGCGCCCGGGCCCGGGACTGCTCCGTGATCGGCCCATACGGGTGCTCGTTCAGTTCCGAGTCCTCGATGACCGGGGACCACTCGTCCAGCAGTCCGGCCAACGTGCGCAGGAGCCGCGTCTTGCCCTGCCCGCGCTCCCCCAGCAGGACCACGTCGTGGCCGGCGATCAAGGCGCGCTCAAGCTGGGGAAGGACCGTCCGGCTGAAACCGTACAAGCCCGGCCAGGGGTCCTGGCCGGAGGCGAGCGCCGCGAGCAGGTTGTCGCGGATCTCGCGGCGCAGGTCCTTCTGGACGTGCCCGGCGGCACGCAGTTCCCCAAGGGTGAAAATGTCGGGTCGATCAGTCACCCCTCCACGGTAAGCCCCACCTGTGCCGCGAATCGAGGAAATTTTGTGATCGCTGCCTGCCACCTTCCTGTCCGGCTATTGTGAGGCTAGGCCGGAATTTCTCTCCGGCGACTGACTGCCCTGCCGCATAACCGTTACGAAACCGGTTTATCAGGCCTGACTCTGACTGCCCTGCTGGTCCGGGGCGTTGCCGGTGTCGGTGGGGGCGGCGCGGTGGTCCACGGCAGCTGTCAGTTCGTCGATCCGGTCCAGCGCCGCGTTCAGCTGCTGGACAGTGGCCCACAGGACGGGATGCTCTTCGCGGATCTGCTCAAGGGTGGCACCGGCGGACCGCAGCGTTGCCAGGTCGAAGCTGACGTTCGTACGCGCCCCGGTTACTGCTGCCCGAAGGGCGCCGAAAGCAACCACGACGTCGGCGATCAGCGCCGGGTTACCGTTGGCGGCAAGCCAGCCGAGGTCGTCGATGGCTTCAATAGCCCTTTCGCCCAGCACTGCGGAAGCTTTCGCGGCGTTCACGGACGCTTCGTGGATCGCGTCGTCGCGTTCCCGCCCCGGCTCCAGGCGGAAAGCTGCGCCGAATGCTTCGGAGGCGGCAGCGTCGTCGTCGGCCAGTTGCAGGGCGGTCTTCCGGAGGGAACGCGCCCGGGCGTGAATATCGGCCAGCTCCCCTGCCTGATCGTGGCTTGGTTCTGAGTAGCCGGCCACCATTGACGCCAGGGACGCGGCGATGGCAAGCATGACTCCTGTTCCTGCCCCTCCGCCCGGCGAACCTTTGGACTCTGCCAGCGCCTGTGTCCATTCCTCAACTGTGGAGCCTTGGGTTGTTACCGCTTCAGATTCAGCCATGGCACCTATTGTGCCCCTTGTTCCGGAGGATCTTGAGCAGATTTTGGGCGAACCCAAGCTTATTCCTGATTCTTGTTGAGCAGGATCAAGGCAGGTGCCCCCGACTAAATGAGAGTAAGGTGACATGTCATGACAACGGATGATCCTCTGTCAGGACCTCCTGGCGGAGACGAATCAGACCGGGCAACGCCGTCGATGGGTACTCTGGTGATCCGCACCTGGAACGAACCCGACCAGGCGCCGGGGTTTCGCGCAAGGTTGACTTTCAGCCAAGTCCCCACGGCTGACCCGGCCACCGTTTATGCGGTCGATCCGGAGGAAGTCCTCAGGTTGGTGCGTCAATGGGTTCTGTCCCAGGCCGAGCCCCCGCGGAAGGTTTAGGCAGTTTCCGGTTGGTTGGCCCGTGACGCAATTTCCCTTGCGATGCGCCGCAGATCCTCCGAAGGCACAAGACCCAGGTCCTCCTTCAACCGGCATTGGAACTTTTCATAGGCCCGAAGCGCGGCAGCGTTGTTTCCCTGGCGCCGTTCGGCCTCGATGAGCAGTCCAACCGCGCTCTCACGAAGCGGCTCAATGGCCAGCGCGGCCTCCGAAGCCTGCAGGGCCGCCTCATAATCGCAACGGACCAGCGACTGGCGGGCGATCAGGTGGTAGGCGTGGAGCCGGTCCTGCTGCAGCCTGTTCTGTTCGAAAAGCACCCAGTCCTCATACCAGCCGGGGAGCAGTTCCGCTTCCCGTAACTGCTGAAGAAGGAAGGTGGCATTCCCGTCGAGCCCGGCCTGCCCCAGTTCCCGGATCCGGGCCCGAAGCCTGTGCAGGTCCACGTCCACCCGTTCGCTCAAGGACAGTACTGAACCGCCGTTGACCAAAAGGCCCGGCACCTGCCGCGAGATGAGGTGTACGGCAACACGAACGCTTTCGAGTGCCTTTTGCTCGGCGATTTCCGGCCACAGCAGGCCAGCGAGAAAGCTTCGGGGACGGGGACCATGGATGGCCAGCGCGGTAATAAGCCGCTGTTGCCGCGTGGCGACATGCAGGACCTCGCCGTCCTGGCGAAGCTGCCACGACTGCAGCAGCCTCACGTGAAGACCATAGCCGTCATTGCCCATGGGTACCCCCGAACTCCAGCACAGGGCTGGAACAGATGCAACAACCACTTTCCGCAGTCCGCGCCGGGCTGTCAATGATCGACGCCTTCTGAGACCGGTTAAAGATTCCTTCACGTGTGCAAGCCCAGGGACTTCCCCGGCCTGTTCCCCGGGCAGAAGCGGGCGGTCTATGGACTTCCTGCTTGGGCCGGGGCGGCCGCGTCGCGGGTGGTGGTGCGGATCCGGTACAGGCTGCTGGTGGCGGTGATGTAAAGGTCCTCACCGTCCGGGCCTCCGAAACACACGTTCGATACCCCCTCGGGCACGTTAATGGTTCCGAGGAGCTCGAAGGACGGCGAATAGATCCGTACCTCCGGGCCGGCTGAGGTCCAAATCCTGCCTTCGACGTCAACCCTTAATCCGTCAGCGGCGTGGCCTTCTTCAAGCTCGAGAACGGCTCCGCGGGGGCTGCAGGCGGCACCGGCCACGTCGTAGGCTGCGATCCTCAGCGGAACGCCGAGACCCGGACCGGCCGTGTCCGCAACGTACAGGACCGATTCGTCCGGTGAAAAGGCCAGTCCGTTGGGGTACACGAGGTCTGTGACTGCAGCCGTAAGGGTCCGGGAGGCGGGCTCGAAGCGGAATACGTAGCAGCCTCCGTATTCCTGCTCTCCCTCGTGCCCTTCCCTGGTGCCCGGAAGAATCCCGTACGGGGGGTCCGTGAACCAGATGCTGGAGTCACGTGCGATAACCACGTCGTTCGGTGAGTTCAGCCGCCGGCCCTGGAAGGACTCGACGAGTCCTGTCACCGTGCCGTCGCGGTCCCGCTCAACCCGGCGGCGCCCGTGACTGCATTGCACCACGCTGCCGTCACCATCGAGGGTCCGGCCATTCGTGAACTCGACGCCGGCTGCGTATTCGCTGGTGATTCCCGTGGCGGGGTGGAACTCGAGGATGCGGTTATTGGGGATGTCGCTCCAGCGCAGGCTCTGGGACGCCGGTACCCAGAGAGGACCTTCCGCCCATGCCGACCCATTGGCCAGGCGCTCCAGCCGGCCTGTCGTCAGTTCATCACCCATCGGACCTCCTTTGCCTCCAGTTCTCCAACCATGCGTTGAAGATTGTTTCGCAGGCAGCACGTGGCGCGCCCGGAATATGGTAACGATAGCGCGGCAGGAGGTGTTGGCCGTCAAACACCGCAGCGGGGCCACCGGCAAGGTGGCCCCGCTGCGAAGGATGATAAGTGTGGGCGCTGCTGCCCCGCACGCCGGTGTCATGGAGTCAGTGGCGGCTGCGCCCCTTCTCGGAGTCGACCACCTGGACCGCGGTGGCCAAAGTACCGTCAGCAAGGCTGCCCCAGGCGTACACGATGGTGTTCTTGCCGCCCTCCACGGTGATGTTGGCCGGTCCGATCACGGGGTTGGTGGTCCCGGCAGCGGCAACGGAAGCCGAGATGGTTCCGGCCTTCAGCTTCAGGGTGGCTTCGTCAGGATTGCTGAGCTCCTCAATCACTGCGGTTCCCCCTGCCAGGACGTCAACGGAGGGCGCCGCTGCTACGTGCCTCACCGTGAGTTTGCCCTTCGCGTTGTTGCGGGGGGCCTTGGTGTCATTGGTGAAGAGCGTCGCTGTGGGGGCGCCGTCAGCGTTGAGGTGGGCCACCGCCGTATAGTTTTCCCCTTCGTCGAGTTCGACAGTAACGGGCCCGATCACCGGATTGTTGGCGCTGGTGGCGTCTGCTGCCGTGATGGCGATTTCGTAGTCGCCGGCCGAGAGTTCCAGCGGGCCGGCCAGGCTTCCGGGCGTGAAGTCGTCCAGGGTGCGGTTACCATCCACCCATACGTCCACGGTCAGGCCGGGAACACCGTGCAGGACCGAGAGTTTTGACGGGTCTTCGCCGTGGTGGTGCCAGCCGCCGGCCTGTGCCGGGCCCGCCAAGGCCAGTACGGCCGCGAATGAGAGTGCTCCGGCAGGGAAAATCTTGTTGCGCATTTCAAACTCCTCAGAGGGACGCCCGGGGGACGGGCTGTGCTTGTGCGGACACCTCTACTACCGGAGCAGCAGCCTCTGTGGATGCAAACTGTAGAACTTTTTTGGTTCGCTGGCCTGCCCTCAGGCCCGGCTCCTGCCTGGCGGCCCGTCAATCACGGTAGGAACGTACTCGAGCAACTGGAGGCGGCCGTCAAACGTCCTGCTGTCCACCATCTCCAGCGAGACGTCCGGGTAGCCGTCGTAAATCCGCTCCTGCCCTGTTCTGCCGGTGATAACAGGGAAGACGACCAGCCGGAACCTGTCCACCAAACCGGCGGCCAGGAGGGAACGGCAAAGGCTGATGCTGCCGAGGGTGCTCAAGGGCCTGTCCCCGGTCCGCTTCATTTCCCTCACGGCCTCCACAGCGTCCCCGGCGATCAGCTCCGAGTTCGGCCAGGCGAGTGGCGCCTGCAGGGTGGAGGAGAAGACAATCTTGGGCACGGCGGCCAGGCCGGAGAGGCTGGCCCCCTCCTCCTCTGAGAAACCCGAGCTGTTGGCTGCGGCTTCTTCCGACATGCCGGACATCAGCCGGTAGGTGTTCGCGCCCATCAGGAAGGTGTAGTCCTTCTGCCCCTCCTGCTCGAGCCACGCAAGATATTCCGGCCCCTCCAGACCCCACCACCCGGGCCATCCATCGGCCGAGGCATACCCGTCCAGGGAAATGATGAAGTCAACCATCAGGCCCGCCGAGGGCGCCTCTGTCTCAGCCATGACCGTCTCCTTTGATGGCAGGTGCGGGCCATGCTATCCCTGCCATGAGCGGGCACTCAAGGGGTACGCGGGTTCGGGACTGCCGCTGCCGCTGTTTGCCGCTGAAGCGGTTTATAAGCAGTCGGATTCCGGGGTGCTAGGCGAAGCGCACCGGGTCCCATTCAAGGATCCGTGGGACAGCCAGCCCCTCGACCACAAACGGATCATCCTCGATGAACCTTTCGGCATCCGCCCGTGAGGACAAGATTCCCATGGACGACCCGGCCGGATCCGGTGTCAGGAAGGGACCCAACGCAAGCAGCCCGCCGCCGTTTGCGTGGAACGCCTCGAAATAGGCCTGATGGCGGGGGTAGGCTTCCATAACCCGTGATAGGTCAACGCCCTCAGCGAGGCTGTACATAACGATGGACTCCATGCGGCCGATCCTACCTGCCGCCGCCCCCTCAGGCGCCAGGTAGATGCATACCTTTCGGCCGCCGTCGAACGCTGTTAGCGGTGCAGGAAAGCCCACAGATACAAGGAACGACGGCGGTATACCGCCGTCGTTCCTTGTATCTGTGCCGGCATCCCCCGGGTTCTACCGCCCGGCAGGATGCGTTGGCCTACCTCGCGTAGGTGGCGAAGTTCTGGGTCGCCACCAGCTGCGCCCCGTAGGGTGAGCCGGCGGAGAGCCTGGCTGAACCAAAACCGAAGTCCGTCAGGCTGGCGTTGAGCATATTGGCGTTATGTCCAGGAGAGGCCTTCCACGCAGCGAAGAGCGCGTCGGCGTCAGCGTTCACTGCAATATTTTCCGCGGTACGGGTCCAGCCGGACGGGATCTGGCTGGATGCGTCAGGATTGTGCCGGAAGCCGGAGCGGCCCTGGGCGTCGATGTCCGCCTTCATGGTGTTTGACCAGTTCTGGGCTACGGTTTCCAGTCCCGCGTTGTACCGCAGCGCGGCAAGGCCGTTGGCTGCGCGGTACTCATTGACAAGCGCGAAGGAGCGCTGGGCGACGGCGTTGGATGAGGTACCCGTTGCGGCAGGCGCTGCCGGGGCAGGCATAGCCGGGGCGGGTGCGGGCGCCGGTGCGGCCGGAGCCGGCCGGGCCGGAGCGGGGGCCGGGGCCGGGGCCGGAGCGGCAACCGGTGCTTTAACCGGGGCGGCCGGGGCGGCCGGGGCTGGAGCCGGAGGTGCAACCACAGGCGCCGCTGGGGGTTCGGGAGCTGCTGCCGGGGCCGCAGCGGGAGACGACGTTGCGGGCGCTGGTGCTGGAGCGGCCGACGCAGAAGCATTGGCGGTGGGTTTGGCCGCGGCCGATGGAGCCGCGGAAGCCGACGCGGCACCAATGGATGACGGGGACTGCACACCGGCGGCAGTCCACGCGGGCCAGTCAAAGGGCCAGGAAAAGGCGCCCGCCGAAGCGGAACCGGCGGTCAGCAATCCGCCGGCCAGGACGAGGACGGTCAGGGAGGCAGCGACATGTTTCTTCTGTTTTCGCATCAGAAGACCGTATCCGCTGCTCCGGTCCCCCTGCATATTGCGTGACGCCACTCACTGCGGACACGCTGACAGGGGCGCGGGCAGGGGTTTGGCCGGCTACTTTCTGCTGAATATCGGCTGGAAGTTCAGCGTCGGGCAGGCACCGTCCCAGACCAGCATGGCGCCGTAGCTAATGGTGGCGGTAGCTTTGGGTTACCTTTCCTTCACAGCAGCCGAGGTACCGGAGGTACCGCTGATGCCTGGCCTGTCCACATCATTGGTTCTGATTGCCCTGCTTGCTGTGGCAGCGCCCCTTGCGGCCCGTTTCCTTGACCGCGTAGTCAAGGTACCGATCGTGGTGTTTGAGATTGTCCTCGGTATCCTGCTTGGTCCCAGTCTGTTGGGGTGGATCCAGTCCAGCCAGTTCACCGATACGCTGGCTGACTTTGGGCTGGCCATGCTCTTCTTCGTTGCCGGTAATGAGATTGATTTCGCTGTGATACGAGGCCGCCCCGCGAACCGTGCAGCCCTTGGCTGGGTTGTTTCACTGGCGGCCGGCGTTGGGGCGGGTCTACTTGTGGCTCCCGCGCCGGAAGCTGCGGTGATTATTGGAGTCGCCTTGTGTTCGACTGCCTTAGGCACGCTGCTGCCCATCCTTCGCGACGCCGGCGAGTCCAGGACGCGTCTTGGTGTCGCGGTTACTGCTTTGGGTGCTGCCGGGGAGTTCGGTCCCCTGGTGGCCATCTCGCTGTTCTTCAGTGGGAGGGAGCTGGGACCGGCAACGGCGGTCCTGGTCGGGTTTGTTATCCTCACGGGGCTGGCAATTTATTTTGCCTCCCGCGCGCGGCACTCCCTGCTCCACTCCCAGGTCACCAAGACCCTGCACACCAGCGGCCAGTTCGCCGTCCGGTCCATCATGCTCATTCTCAGCGTGCTCGTTGTGTTGAGTATGGTGTTGGGGCTGGACATGCTGCTGGGCGCGTTCGCCGCCGGAGTCCTCTGGAAGGTCGCCATCGCGAGGGCTCCCGAACACGACCGGCATGTCATCGAAATGAAAATTGACGCCATCGCGTTCGGGTTTCTGGTGCCGGTCTTCTTTATCGATACGGGCGTCGACTTCGACCTGCGGGCGCTTACCGGTAACCCTGCCGCCCTCGCGTTGGTCCCCTTGTTCCTGGTTCTCCTGCTCATCATCCGAGGTCTGCCGTCGCTGCTGGCCGCTCCCCCTGGCTCAACCCCCGCCGGCAAGCGTGCCATCATGCTGTTCGGGGCAACGGGGTTGCCCATTGTCGTGGCGGTGACAGCCATAGGCCGGGACGAGGGGCTTATCCCAAGCGGCATCGCGTCCGCGCTGGTGGGTGCGGGGATGCTCTCTGTCCTCCTGTTTCCGTTGCTCGCCCTGGGTCAGCTTCAACGGAGTCCCTCGGGCACGTCACCGCGGGACTGAACTTCTACGCCGCGGAGGAAAGCCAGGCCGCTGGCGGCCAACTCGTCCTGGCTCGGTGCGAGCGGCCGCCAGATCGAGGCGGCGACGGCGATGGCGGCATTATCTGCAGTGAAACTTTCTATGTTCACCGGTCCGCTGTAGCCCACCTCGTCCAAAGCCTGCAGAAAGTCTTCCCAGTCCGTCTGGTCTCCCCCCGGGGCGCCGCGGTCGTTCCCTGAAACCTGCACGTGCACCACGTGCTCGCCGGCCGCCCGAACCGCGGCGGCCAGCGAGCGCTCCTCGATGTGGAGGTGGTAGCTGTCAAGAGCAAGGCCAACACCGTTGCCGAGCAGCGGCCCCAGTGCCTCGAGCGCTTGGTCCACCGTGTTGATCAGGGATGTTTCATACCGATTCAGCGGTTCGATCCCCAGGATAACGCCCGCTTCCCTTGCCCGTGCGGCCACCGGCTGCAAATTCCGTCGCAGCTCGGCGTAGGCATCCCGCCGCTGTGCCGGCGTCATCCGCCAGACCCTGCCCGTCTGGGCATAGAAGGGACCGCAAACAGTGGGCGAACCAATGCTGCCGGCCATGGCGACGCAGGCCGAGAGGTAGGCCTGCGTCCTTTCCACGGAGGCCGGGGCCGCAGCCACGAGGTCGCGGCCCGGCGCCATGGCACCAACAAGAAACGGAATAAGCGCGGTCGACTCCAGAGCTTCGCGCACTGACGCGGCGCTGAAGTCGCCGGCGTTTTCCAGTGGCAGTTCGACGGCGTCGAACCCCATTGCGGAGATCCGCGCCAGGTGCTTACCCAGGTTGGAGTCGGTGAGCGGGGACTCCCAGACCCATGTGCTGATCCCGATGGGACGCTTCACGCCGTTCCCCTCCTATACAGCCCCCGGGCAGTGTCAGGGGATCTGCCGCCTCTGCCACACGTCCGGATAGCCGGGGAGATCTTCACCGCCGAACTTTGCGTAGTGCCCGCCGGGCATTCCCTGGTTGCGCTGCAGCCAGTCGTCAAGTTCGTCGGCGAGGATGGGCTTTTGCGGGAGGATCCATTCGGCCGGGATCTGCTCGCCCTTGAAGATTTTTTCCAGGGCGAGCAGCGGCGTCCGCCACTGGAAGTTGGAGTAGACGGGGGCCATGGCATCGATTCCGGTTTCCTTCCACTTTGTCAGGAAGCTCATCTCATCCTCGCCGGTCATCACCGGGAGGTCCTTGCCTGCATCCTCGAACGCTTCGAGGGCAGCCACCGCACCGTCTCCGGCGTCCATCCAGACGCCCTGGACATCACCGGTGGCCAGTTCATCGGAGATGATCTTCTTGATCTCGGTGGGGTCCGCTCCGGTGAAGTAGTCCTTGGCCTGGATTCCCTTTTCCTCAAAAATCTTCTTGGCCGCCGCCCAGCGGTGTTCCAGAACGTCCACCCCGGGAAGGATGCGCAGGGCCACCACCTTGTCGCCGGACTTCAGCCTGTCGGTGAGGAACGTGGCGGTGTCTATCCCCCAGGCAAAACCGCCGATCGGGTGGATGAACGTGGTGGCACAGTCGGTTTCGACGCCGCGGTCGAACACCACCACGGGTTTGCCGGTTTGGCAGGCCCGCTCCACGGCCTGGGTGAGGGCCGCGGTGGAGTTGGGCGATATGACGAACCCATCGCAATTGCCCTCATCAATGAAGTAGTCGATGTCCGCAATCTGGGTGTTGTCGTTGTCCTTAGCGTCCCGGGTTTCCATTTCCGAAATGACCCCGGAGTCCTGCAGCACCTTGAGCTGCTGGTTCATGGTGATCCAGCCGGTCTGGCGCCAGGGATTCGAGATGGAGGCGTTGGCGAAACAGACCTTGTGGGGTCCGGCTGAGGCGAATTTTGCGGTGTCCGTCATATCGCCGGCTATGTACTGCAGGTAGGGCTGCTGCGCGTTCCCTTCGAAGGTGGCGGTACGTTGCTCAAACTGGCTGTCGTAGAGCGCCTGGTCAAACCATTCCTGGCTTGCTGGGCTGCTTTGTGCCGGGGAGCCGGTGCCCGGTGCCGCCGTTGTTTCGGTGACGGACGGATCAGTGGTGGTGCAGGCAGTCAGCACCACCAGCGGCAATGCTGCCCCAAATGCCACCCTGCGAATAGAGAGTTTGCGCATCAGACTCGATTTCCTCCTTGTTTGGTGCCCTCGTGGGGCATAGGTGCTGCGCTTAGCCGGTGCCGTTCGTCATGGGCAGCGGCAGTAGCTCCCTTCCGCTTGCGCTGCCATGACTTGGACGCTGCTGCCACAGCGATAATGATGATCACGCCTTGGACCGTGTCCCGCCAGGTGGCTTGGACGCCCAGGAAGTTGAGGAGGGTGAACAATGCCTCGAGGGCGAACGCGCCGGCCGCCGCGGACAGGACCCAGCCGCGCCCGCCTCCCAGCACTACGCCCCCGAGGACGACGGCGGTAATCGCCGTGAACTCGTAACCCCGCCCCACCGACGGGTGGACTCCTGCGTAGCCCACGAGCAGGATGCCCGCCACAGTTGCCGACAGGGACGAGATGATGAACGCGCGGGTCCGCACCCACCAGACGCGGGAACCGGCCAGTTCAGCGGCCCTTGGATTGTCGCCGACGGCGAGAAGCATGCGGCCGAACGGGCGGCGCATCAGGACGAACGCCAGAATGGCCACCGCCGTCAGGATGATGACGGGGTAGGGAATGATGTCCAGGACCGGGACGTCCTGGATGCCGCCGCGCCCTATGTGGCGGAAGCTGTCCGCCGGGTTTCCCTGGGCGGCACCGCCGGTCCAATAGAGGACCAGTCCAAGCAAGGCCAGCATCATGCCCAGCGTCACAATGAAACTGGGCACCTTGAGCAGCGTCGTGATCAGCCCGTTCAAGAGGCCAATGAAGGCGCCGAGCACAAACATCAGGATTAGGACCGGAACCACCCTGGCATCGTCCTGTTGGATGAGGTTGCCGGCCACAATGACCTGCATGGTCACCACCGAGCCCATCGACAGGTCGAATTCGCCGCTAACTATAACGAAGTATTGGCCGATGGCAGCGATGGCGATCGGGGCCGTCCTGCCGATGAACCGGATGAAGGAGCCTGGTTCCCCGAAAGAAGGGTTCAGCACAATGATGGCTGCCAGGAGGCTGATCAACAGGATGAATACGGCGCCCCCCGGCGTGCGTAAGGCACGCAGGAGCCGCTGGGAGCGGCTGGCACGGTTCTGCCGGAGCACAGCGCTGCGCCCCGAAGGCAGCGCCGCGCTCATGGCCGCTCCGCTGGGGCAGCCGACGCGGCAGTCGCGTCGGTGGAGGCCTTGGAGTTGAACCGCTCCGGTCTGTTGACAATTCTGCGGCGGGCGTACACGGCGACGGCGACCACAATTACCACGCCCCTGACCACGTCTTTGAGGAAGGGGTTGATCTGCATGACGGACATGATGTTGTCCAGCATTGCGAAGATGAGGACCCCGCCAAGGGTCCCGGTGATGGTTCCCTTGCCGCCGGCCAGCAGTGTGCCGCCCAGGACCACCGCTGCGATGGAAAGCAGGTCATAGCCGCCCTGTGAACCCACTGTCGGGCTCCCGACGCCCAGCCGGCTGGCGAGGAGCAGGCCCGCCATTCCTGCCAGCAGCGAACAAATCACGTGAGCTGTGATGACCGGCAGGTCGACGCGGATTCCAGAAGTCCGGGCCACGGAGACGTCGCCGCCGACGGCGTAGAGGTGGTGGCCCATCCGGGTGCGGTGGAGCAGCAGCATGGCCAGCGCCGCACAGGCCAGCATGATGAGGGTCGAGATGGGGACAGGCCCCAGGCCCGTCGCCCCGATCAGCCGGAATGAGAGCGGCGTCTGGCCGAAGCTGCCTTTGAAATTGGTGGCGAGGTAGCCGCTGATGATCAGGCCCATGCCAAGCGTGGCAATGAACCCATGCACGTTAAGGCGCGCCACGATCAGCCCGTTCGCCAGGCCGATGATCGCCGCGGCACCCAGCGTCAGGAGGACGCCGGGCAGGACATTGCCCGGGTTGTTAGCCATGACACCGGCGGCAATAAGGCTGGCAAGGCTGGCGACATACGGAACCGAGAGATCGAGGCTGCCGGCCAGGATTACCAGCGTCTGCCCGATTGCGATGAAGCCAAGGACGCTGGTTCCGGTCAGGATGCTCGATATGTTGCCTTGGCTGAAGAAATTCCGGCCGACCGTGCCGACCAGCACGGCACCCACAATCAGCGTCAGCAGCGCCACCAGGTACACGATCTGGGTGGAGGACAGGCGGTCGATGAAGCCGGCGCGCTGCTTCATGTCCCTCCTCCGGATGCAGTCCTCGCGCCCGTTGCCAGCTGCAGGACGGCTTCCTCGGACGTTCCGGCCGGAAGCTCGCCCGCGAGACGTCCGTCGCGCATAACCAGGATCCGGTCCGACATGCCGATGACCTCCGGAAGTTCGCTGGAGACCATCAGGATGGCCTTGCCTTCCGCTGCCAGTGCGCGCATCAGCCGGTAGACGGCAACTTTGGCTCCCACATCTATTCCCCGGGTAGGTTCATCCAACAGGACCAGTCGGGGACCGATGGCCAGCCACTTGGCAAGGACCACTTTCTGCTGATTTCCGCCGGACAGATACTGCACCTCCTGGTCGAGGTCCCGAGCCACGACCTCCAGAGAGGAAAAGACGCCGGGGACTTCGGTTCTGACCGTGCGGGTGCGGCGCGGGAAGACTGATCTGATAACGGCCAATGCGTTATCAAGGATGGACTGGTTCAGGCTCAGGCCCTCCGCCTTGCGGTCTTCTGTGATGAGGGCCATACGTGATCGTGCCCCCTCCCTCGGCGTCTTGGGCAGTAGCTCCCGGCCCTCGACTTTCATGGTGCCGCGGTGGAAGGGGGCGGCGCCGAAAATAGCGTGAAGCAGTTCGGTCCGGCCGGAACCCTGAAGACCGGCCAGCCCGACTATCTCGCCCGGCCGAACGGTGAGGCTGATTCCGTCCAGTTGGCCGTTCCCGGCGTTGCGCAGTTCGAGGATTGGTGTTGCGCTGACGGCGGCACCTTTCCCGCCATTGAGTTCGGCATTTTCGTCCTCAGGGCCACTGCCTGCCGGGGGCAACTTGTCCGGGAAGAAGGCTGAGATAGGCCGGCCCACCATCAGCCGGACAAGCCGTGCGTCGTCGAGTTCTGCGGCAGGGCCGGTGCTGACCACCCTGCCATCCTTCAAAACAGTGATGACGTCACACAGATCAAAGAGCTCCCGGAGCCGGTGCGAGACGTAGAGGATGGCCGTTCCACGTTCCCGCAGGCGGGACACGATCTGGTAGAGGAGCTCAACTTCGGCCCCGGCCAGCGCGGCGGTGGGCTCGTCCATGGACACGATCCGGGCGTCATAGCTGACCGCCTTCGCAATCTCCACGACCTGCTGCTCGGCTACGGTCAGGCTCCTGACCTGCGCAGCGGGCCGGATGGCGCTGATTCCGAGCGACTCCAGCAACTCCCCTGTCTTGGCGTTCATCAGTGCCGTGTTTACCAGGAGTCCGCGGCGGGGCTCCCGGCCCAGGTAGATGTTCTCCGCCACCGTCCGGTCGGGAAGGAGGTTAAACTCCTGGAACACCGAAGACAGCCCGGCTTCGTGAGCCTTCGTAGGGTGGCTGAAACTGACTTCCCGGCCATCCAGCAGTACTGTTCCTGCGTCCGGCTGGTACACCCCGGCAAGTACTTTCATCAAAGTGGACTTCCCGGCGCCATTCTCACCCACGAGCCCGTGAACCTGGCTTCTGCGAAGCACAAGGGAGGCGTCTTCGAGGACGGGGATGCCGAAGAAACTTTTGGTCAGTTCACGGACTTCGAGGAGTGGCGGGCCTGCAGATTCATGCGGGAGCGCACCGGGGATTGAGGATGCGCCAATCCGCCCGTGGTTCTCCGTTGATCCGCCCACGCCTAACTGTTACAGGGCGCGTTCTGTTCCGTCAAGGGATAAACGACTGCCAGCTATCAGGGCAATAAGCGCAGTTTCTGACAATAAACACGTTCCGGGCAAAGCTTTGCCGTGAAGAATCTTTGAATAAAATTCTTCTGGTCCTTGTCGATCCGGTGTCCGCCTATTCGACGCGATAGTAGAAGGACGCATCAGGTGTCCTCAACACGAAGGAGAAGAACAGTGAAGTTCATGCTGATAATGCGCGCTACCGATGAGGCAAAAAAGGCATACGAAACCGCCGATATCGAACAGATCATCAACGCGATGGGCGCCTACAACGAATCGCTGATGAACGCCGGGGTGCTGCTGGCCGGTGAAGGGCTTTCCGATGACATGAGCGAAGCGTTTGTTGTCGACTTCTCGGCCGAGCAACCCATCGTAACGGACGGTCCCTATGGGGAAACCCACGAGCTGTTCAATGGCTTTTGGATTATCCAGACCGCCAGCAAGGAAGAAGCGGTCCAGTGGGCCAGCCGGTGTCCCCTTGGCCCGGGCAGCAAACTCGAAGTCCGCCGCGTGACCGATATGAGCGACTTCGAAGACTTCTCCGACAACGAGTTCCTTCAGAAGGAGGCCGGCTGGCGCGAGGAACTCAACCAGCCCTGACCCCATGGCCGACAAGCACGTCACCACCTCAGCACCCGTGCTCCAGCGGACCCTGGACGCGGTGTGGCGGATCGAAAGCGCGCGGATCGTTGCAACACTGGCCAAGGTGACCGGCGACGTCGGTCTGGCGGAAGACCTCGCTCAAGAAGCCCTGATCGACGCCCTGAGGCAATGGCCCGAGTCTGGCGTCCCGGAGAACCCGGGCGCCTGGCTCACGGCCATAGCCAAACGCAAGGCGATAGATGCCTGGCGCCGCCGGGAGCGGCTCGACGAACGCTACCGCGCCATCGCCCACGACCTCACGGAGATGACCGAGGACCAGTGGCAGCCGATCCCGGATGATGTGCTCCGGCTCGTCTTCATCGCCTGCCACCCCGTGCTTTCCCGCGAGGGGCAGGTCGCCTTGACGCTGCGAACCGTCGGTGGCCTGACCACCGAGGAAATCGCACGGATGCTGCTCGTACCCGTCGCCACCGTCCAGCAGCGCATCGTCCGGGCCAAAAAGACTCTCGCAGCCGCGCAGGTCCCCTTTGACACGCCTGAGCCCAACGAGTGGAACGCCCGCCTGAGCGCGGTGCTTGCCGTGCTGTACCTCATCTTCACGGAAGGTTACGCCGCAACAACCGGTGACCGATGGATCCGCACCGAAGTTGCCAACGAAGCGCTGCGCCTGGGCCGCGTCCTGGCCGGCCTGCTGCCGCGGGAGCCCGAAGTTCACGGACTCCTTGCCTTAATGGAGTTCCAGGCGTCCCGGTTCGCGGCGCGCGTCAACCCCGACGGCAGCCCAATCCTGCTTGCAGACCAGGACAGAGCACGCTGGGACAGGACCCAGATCGGCCGCGGCCGTGCATCCCTGGCACGTGCCGACGCGCTCGGCCGCGGAAGGGGAAACTACTGCCTGCAGGCTGCCATCGCTCAATGCCACGCAACCGCCCGCAGCTTCGAAGAAACCGACTGGCACAAAATTGTGCTGCTCTACGAAGCCCTCGGACGCCTGGCGCCGGGCCCCGTCGTCGAACTTAACCACGCCGTAGCGGTTTCCATGGCCACCGGACCTGCTGCCGCCCTTGAAATCGTGGACCGCCTCGCCGCCGAGGGGGCCCTCCGCCGCTCACACCTCCTGCCCAGCATCAGGGGAGAACTGCTCACCAGGCTGGGAAGAACGGCTGAAGCCAAAACCGAACTGCTGCAGGCAGCCGCCCTCACCGCCAACGAACAGCAAAAAACAATCCTGCTGGCCAAGGCAGCCAGCCTCTGATATTGCCGAAGGTGCCGGCGGGACCGCTGAAGCGGCACCTGCGGTAATCGGGCGGGTGGAGATAGCAGGTGCCTGTGCGTTAGCATTTTTGTATCAAGGGGAGTACTCCCGTCGCGATTGACCCGTCACTACGGATGCAGCAATGCATCCCGGGTCGTCGGTTCCGGTTATGTCCGGGCGGAGGAGACCTTGGCGCCTATGTCCGACGCCTACCCTTTGGAGTGCCCACCATGCAGGTCACACCCCTGATCTGGTTAATCACTATTGCCGTGACTGTCCTCTTCTTCGTCTACGAGTTCTTCGCGCACGTGCGCAAACCCCACGAACCGACCATCGCCGAATCCGCGCGCTGGTCCGCCTTCTACATCGGGCTCGCCCTGTTGTTCGGCGCCGGCATCGGACTGGTCTCGGGCTGGACGTTCGGCGGGGAGTATTTCGCGGGCTATCTCACCGAGAAGGCCCTGTCGATCGACAACCTCTTCGTCTTCCTCATCGTCATGGCCGGCTTCGCGGTACCGAAGAAGTACCAGCAAAAAGTGCTGATGATCGGGATCGTCATCGCCCTGGTCCTCCGAGGCGGGTTCATCGCCATCGGCGCGGGACTGATCGCCAACTTTTCGTGGATCTTCTACATTTTCGGCGCCCTGCTGCTCGTTCTGGCCTACAAGCAGGCGTTCGGCAGCCATGACTCCAACCCGGCTGACGGCAGGTTCATGCGGCTCGTGCGCCGCATCCTGCCGGTGACCGATGAGTACCACCAGGACAAGCTGACTGTGAAGAAGGGCGGCACGCGGTTCGCCACACCGATGCTGCTGACCATCATCGCGATCGGCTTCGTGGACCTCATTTTCGCCGTCGACTCCATCCCCGCGATCTACGGCCTGACCAACGAGGCGTACATCGTCTTTACGGCCAACGCCTTTGCGCTGATGGGTCTACGCCAGCTCTTCTTCCTCATCGGCGGACTGCTCGAACGCCTGGTCTACCTCGCGCAGGGACTCGCCGTCATCCTGGCGTTCATTGGCGTGAAACTCGTCTTCCACGCACTGCACGTCAACGAGCTGTCCTTCGTTAACGGCGGGGAGCCGCTCCTTTGGGCGCCCGAAATCCCCATCTGGTTCTCGCTGCTGTTCATCGCAGCCACCATCGCCGTCGCCACACTTGCAAGCCTTACCAAGACCCGCGGGGAGGCGAAAATGAACGACGGTCACCTGGTGGACAGCGAGCAGGTAACCGCAGCCCATGCGGAGGACGGAAACGCGGAACCTGACGCCGGCGGGACCACGAGTGCCACTGCGGAAGCCTTCAAGTAGCTGCGGCACCGGGGGCCTGACAGGGCGGACGGAAGGAGCAGACCGGTAGCTAAGAAAGACTGGTTGTAAGACAAAGAGTGGGGCGGCGGGCAGAAACCCGCCGCCCTACTCCGGTGGTTCGGGCCTTCTTGGCCCGGGCCACCCAGGCATATCCACTCTCCCTGCATTAGCAGGTAATCGCAGGAGCTGTAGCAACGGTCAGGAAACGATTCTGCGCCTTAGCTGCAAGGGGAAAAAACATGTTGACGTCCGGCTCAAATCGTCGGGTCCGGTGACCGTTTGGCTGCAGCTGGATGCTAGCTGCAATTGCCAGACGGTACCGAAAAGGCCCGGGTTCGTACGTCGACAGCGATCTCGGCGTCCGCTAACCGCAGCCGCACCCGCCGCCCTGGACCGCCCTAAGGCGGGGGCCACATTCAGGCAGGCGCCCGGCAACCTTCCCTTTTCATACTGCAGGCCGCAGACGGCCTGCAGTATGGGCAGGATCAGCGCCTGCGGGAGCGCGCCCCACCCGACGCACTGGAGTACGACGGCGGAAAGCGGCAGGTAACCAAGCGTCCCGAACTGTTCTGGGAACCAAGGATCAACGCCTTCGAAAGGTAACCTTCCCGTTGGGAAACATCAACGGTATATTTATTGCTGGCAACTGATATATAAGTTCTATAACAGTTGGTTTGCTGAAGGATCGATCGTCCACTCAATGAGGAGTAAGACAGAATGAAACAACTCGCGCACCGGCTCGAACGGCTGGGCACTGAAACCGCCTTCAGCGTCGCCCAAGCGGCCGCCGCCTGGAAAGCGAGGGGGAACCCCGTATACCCCTTCCACCTGGGCGACATCAACATCCCTACCGCCCCGCATATCGTCGAAGCCATGAACCGGGCGATCGCCGACGGCCATACCGGCTATTGCCCCGGCCCGGGCATACCGCAGTTGCGGGAGGCCCTTGCAGAAGATATCGGAACCCGCCGAGGTATTGAGTTCTCCCCGGACAACGTCGTGGTGATGACGGGAGGCAAGCCCGTGATCACCAAGTTCCTGCAGGCGGTCATGAACCCTGGCCAGGAAGTGCTCTACCCGAACCCCGGCTTCCCGATCTACGAATCACAGATCGAGTACCTCGGTGGCACTGCCGTGCCTTACCGTTACCTGCCCACGCCCCAGGGCTTCGCGATCGATCTCGACCAGGTCCGCGCATCAATCACACCCAATACTGTCGCAATCATCTACAACGACCTGCAGAACCCCATCTCGGCCGAGTCGACCGCTGCTGAGCGGGAGGCAATCGCCCAGCTCGCGCAGGAGCACGACCTCTGGGTACTCTCCGATGAGGCGTACTTCGAGACGCGCTACGAGGGTCTCTCGAGCTCGATCGCGTCGCTTCCCGGCATGGCGGAGCGCACCGTGATCCTGTACACCTTCAGCAAGAAGTTCGCCATGACCGGATCCCGCCTGGGCTGTGCCGTCGCCCCAATCGAGATCGCCAAAATCCTCAGCACACTTAACACCAACGATGAGTCGTGCACGACGCACTACGTGCAGTGGGCCGGCATCGAAGCGCTGCGCGGCAGCCAGGAACCCGTGCAGCAGATGCTCGACATCCTGCGCGGGCGCCGGGATGCCGCATGTGAACTTGTCAACGACATCTCCGGCGTACATGTCGCGGTGCCGCAGTCGACGTTCTACCTGTTCCCCGATGTCACCGAGGCCATGGAGCGCATGGGGTATACGGCAGTCGGCGATTTCGCTTCCGCAGCGCTGTACGAAACCGGCGTCTCCTTCTGCACGCGTGAGCATTTCGGCCGCCGCCAGCCCGGCGAAGAGCGGCAGTACATCCGGCTCGCCTACTCGGGCATCGACGTCACCGATATCCACGATGGCCTCGGCCGCCTGCGCAAGTGGATCGAGACGGCATGAGCCGGGTCGTCGTCACGGGACGGGTACCCGAAGCCGCACTTGAGAAGCTGCGTACCGAGCACGAAGTCGATGCCTGGGAGGGTCCGGAGTCGATCGGCCGCGAGGAGCTGCTGCGCCGGGTAGAGGGTGCCGATGCCGTGGTGAGCCTGCTGACCGAACGCATTGACGCCGAACTGCTCGACGCCGCCGGCCCACAACTCAAGGTCGTCGCGAACGTTGCCGTGGGGTACGACAACATCGACGTGCCCGCCTGCACCGAGCGGGGCGTCGTCGCCACCAACACACCGGGTGTGCTCACGGAGGCCACGGCCGACATCGCGTTCGGCCTCATCCTTTCGGCGACCCGCCGGCTCGGTGAGGGGGAACGGCTCATCCGCTCCGGCCAGGCCTGGAAGTGGGGCATGTTTTTCCTGCTCGGCAGCAGCCTGCAAGGCAAGACCCTCGGCGTCGTCGGTATGGGCGGCATCGGCCGGGCGACTGCCCGCCGGGCCAAAGCCTTCGGAATGGAAATCGTCTACCAGTCCCGCAGTGAGATCGACCCCGCGACCGCAGCCAACCTGGGTGCCCGGCGGGTCGATCTCGCTGAGTTGCTGGCCATCTCCGACGTCGTCTCCCTGCACTGCCCCTACGGGCCGGCCACGCATCACCTGATCGGCGTCCAGCAACTCGCGGCGATGAAGAGCACGGCGTACCTTGTCAACACGGCGCGCGGTCCGATCGTTGACGAAGCAGCCCTCGCTTCTGCCCTCCGCGAGGGACAAATCGCGGGCGCCGGTCTCGATGTTTTCGAGAAAGAGCCCGACGTGCACCCTGGATTGCTTGAGCTTGAGAACGTGGCGCTCGTGCCCCACCTCGGCTCCGCTACTGTCGAAACGCGCACCGCGATGGCGATGCTCGCCGCAGACAACGCGCTCGCCCTTCTCAGCGGCGAACAACCGGCCACACCGATCAATTAGTGGCACCGGGCGGACTTCTGAAGGAACAGCATCTCAGTCGTTCTGCACTGCCCGTGCCTTAGTGGAGCAACTGCTGTCCCCGGCGACGCAACTTCCCAGGCACCACATCTTAGAGAGAGAAAACAGTGACGCGTATAGGCATCGTGGCCGAGTTGGGCCGCGAAACGAGGGTGGCGGCAACGCCTGTCACCGTGAAACAGTTGTTGGGTTTGGGCTACGACGTTGTGGTCGAGAAGGGCGCGGGTGAGTCCGCTTCCTTCCGGGACGATGCGTATGTCGATGCGGGTGCCTTGCTTGTTGGGGCTGACGAGGCGTGGGGCAGCGACGTTGTGCTGCGGGTCAATCCGCCCACCGAGGATGAGATCGCCCGCCTCGCTGACGGTGCCACTCTTATCGGGATGCTTAGCCCGGGGTTGCGGCCGGAGTTGGTGGAGGCGTTGGCGGCCCGTCCAATCACCGCTTTGGCTTTGGATGCGGTGCCGCGGATCTCGCGGGCGCAGTCGATGGATGTCCTCAGTTCGATGGCGAACATCGCCGGGTATCGTGCCGTCATTGAGGCCGCGCATGAGTTCGGCCGGTTTTTCACTGGGCAGGTCACCGCAGCGGGCAAGGTCCCGCCGGCGAAGGTCCTCGTCGCCGGAGCCGGTGTCGCCGGCTTGGCGGCAATTGGCGCTGCCAGCAGCCTGGGCGCGATCGTTCGCGCTACTGATCCGCGGCCTGAGGTGGCGGATCAGGTGAAGTCCATTGGTGGTACTTACCTCAAGGTTGAGGTAGAGGAGGAGATGAAGTCCTCTGACGGGTATGCAAAAGCAACGTCCGAGGCGTACAACAGGCGCGCAGCCGAAATCTACACCGAGCAGGCGGCTGATGTCGACATCGTCATCACCACGGCCCTGATCCCGGGTCGGCCCGCTCCGAAGCTGCTCACGGCGAACGATGTGGCAGCGATGAAATCCGGCAGTGTCATCGTGGATATGGCTGCCGGGCAGGGCGGGAATGTGGAAGGCTCCGTCGCTGGGGAGCGGGTGGTAACGGAGAACGGTGTGGTGATCCTGGGGTATACGGATCTTCCGGCGCGTCTTCCGGCGCAGGCGTCCCAGCTGTACGGGACAAACCTGGTGAACCTGCTAAAGCTCCTGACCCCGGACAAGGACGGTCAGCTGCGGCTCGATTTTGCGGATGTGGTGCAGCGGTCGGTGACGGTGGTGCGCGAGGGCGAGAAGACGTGGCCGCCACCGCCGGTTCAGGTCTCCGCCGCACCGGCGGCCAAGACCCAGGCTGAGGTTGCCGAAAGTCCTGGGCCGAAGAAGAAACAGGGCCTCAGCCCGGCCGGTAAGGCCGGGCTGTTCGCCGCGGGGATCGCCGCGCTGTTCCTGGTCAACGCGGTTGCCCCGGCGCCGCTGCCGCAGCACTTCACGGTTTTGATGCTCTCGATCGTGGTCGGGTTCTATGTGATCGGGAAAGTCCACCACGCCCTGCACACCCCGCTGATGTCAGTAACTAATGCGATCTCCGGAATCATCGTGGTCGGTGCCCTGCTGCAGGTCACCTCCGAGAACATCGTGATGCAAGTGCTCGCCGCCGTCGCGGTGCTGCTGGCCAGCATTAACATTTTCGGCGGCTTCGCCGTCACCCGGCGCATGCTCGCCATGTTCTCCGCCGGGAAGGTCCGTTCATGAGCGCCGCCACCGCAACAGCAGCAACACTGACGAGGAGCCTTACCGTGACTGACACCGTCTCCGGTCCGTTGACCGCCGACTCCATCGCGGGGGCGGCCTACATCGTCGCGGCCCTGCTGTTCATCCTCAGCCTCGCCGGGCTGAGCAAACACGAGAAGGCCCGCGCGGGGGTCGCCTACGGCATCACCGGCATGGTCATCGCCCTCGCCGCCACCATCTGGCTGACACTCCAGGACGCCTGGGGCACCGGCCACGCCCTGACCGGCCTGGGCCTGCTGGTCGCCGCGGTTCTGGTCGGCGGGGCCATCGGACTCTGGCGCGCCCGGGTGGTCGAAATGACCGGCATGCCCGAACTCATCGCCCTGCTGCACAGCTTCGTCGGCCTCGCCGCCGTGCTCGTGGGGTGGAACGGCCACCTCGAAGCCCCTGCGTTGTCTTCAGACCTGATGGCGATCCACCACGCCGAGGTGTTCATCGGCGTGTTCATCGGCGCTGTCACGTTCACCGGCTCCATCGTGGCGTTCCTGAAACTTTCCGCCCGGATGAAATCCTCACCCCTGATGCTGCCAGGCAAAAACGCCATCAACCTCGGCGCCCTCGTTGTGTTCATCGTCCTGACGGTCTGGTACGTCAACGACTCCCAGCTCTGGCTGCTCATCGTTGTCACGGCCCTGGCCCTGGGGCTCGGCTGGCACCTCGTGGCCTCCATCGGCGGCGGCGACATGCCCGTGGTCGTGTCCATGCTCAACAGCTACTCGGGCTGGGCCGCCGCCGCCGCGGGCTTCCTGCTGAACAACGACCTGCTGATCATCACCGGTGCCCTGGTCGGCTCCTCCGGTGCATACCTTTCCTACATCATGTGCAAGGCCATGAACCGGTCCTTCATCTCCGTGATAGCCGGCGGCTTCGGCATCGCCGCCCCAGCCAGCAAAGGGGACACGGACCAGGGCGAGCACCGGGAAATCACTGCCGAAGCCACCGCGGAAATGCTCACCAACGCCTCGTCCGTCGTCATCACCCCCGGTTATGGCATGGCCGTCGCCCAGGCCCAGTACCCCGTCGCTGAACTGGCCAACCAGCTCCGCGAAAAAGGCGTAGACGTCCGGTTCGGCATTCACCCGGTCGCCGGGCGCCTGCCCGGGCACATGAACGTCCTCCTTGCCGAAGCCAAAGTCCCGTACGACATTGTCCTGGAAATGGACGAAATCAACGACGACCTCGGCGACACCTCCGTGGTCCTGGTCATCGGCGCGAACGACACCGTCAATCCCGCCGCCGCCGAAGACCCGGGAAGCCCCATCGCCGGGATGCCCGTCCTCAAAGTCTGGGAAGCCGAGAACGTCATCGTGTTCAAACGCTCCATGGCCGCCGGCTACGCCGGCGTCCAGAACCCCCTGTTCTACCGCGACAACTCCCAAATGCTCTTCGGCGACGCCAAACAACGCGTCGAAGACATCCTCCGCGCCTTCTGACCGAACGCACCTTCGAAGATGAGAAGAGAGACCATGCCCAGACGTCGAACAGCAGTCCATAGCGGGGCTCAGACAGCACTTCCACCAGGTAGGCCCAATCAGGGTCTTGGCGCTGAAGACGCACTTTTTGCGCAGGCTTTTGGCATTGACGACTATGCAGCATCTCCTTGGATAGGCCTTCACTACAGACACGAGTTGTTGCTGCACTGCAATCACGAATTATTGGAGCAGCGGAAGGACTAGGCCGGAACTGGGCCCATGGTCACTCCTCCTCGTTTCGTACAGCGGTTTCCAGCTGAATCGATGACCGGTGGTGGCGATCGACGTTGGGGCCGCGGTGGGCAGTACCTCCGCGCCCGTTCCGCCGCTTGTGTGACGACGCCGGCTGGGCGCTTTAGCCTTTGACGTCCAGTCCGGCCTGCGAAATAAGCTCGGTCAGCCACGGCCGGTGTTCATGGTGGAATGTGATGCCCTCGGGCAGGCCCTGCACCGACGGCCCCGAGTGGGTAATGTCAATGGTGATCCGGCTGCCGGCCAGTGGTGCGTTGGTAATGTGCAGGTCCCCGTAGGACTCCGGCAGTGCTGGATCCATCCAGAAGCCGCCCCGCGAAACGTGGGCGTCGTACCGCATCAGGCTGGTGATCAGCATGATGGGGGTGGTTGCCGCCCACGCCTGGGGTGAGCAGGCGGTGGGGTACGGCACCGGTTCAGCCACCTGTTCCCGGCTGAAACCGCAGAACAGTTCCGGGAGCCGCCCGTCGGAGTAGTCCGCCGCTTCAAGCAGGGCTGTAGCGATCCGTTGCGCTTCCTCCACGAATCCGTAGCGCATGAGGCCCGCCGCGGTGATCGCGTTGTCATGCGGCCAGACAGACCCGTTGTGGTAGCTTGCCGGGTTGTAGGCACCCATATCCGTGGCAAGGGTCCGGACGCCCCATCCACTGAACATCTCCGGTGACATCAGCCGCTCGGCCACCAGCGGTGCCTTGTCATCGTCAACTATGCCGTGCCACAGGCACTGGCCCATGTTTGAGGCACAGGCATCCACTTGGCGCTTCCTGCCGTCCAGCGCGACAGCGAAGTAGCCGCGTTCCGGCAGCCAGAACGCTTCGTTAAACTTCTTCTTCAGCGCCGCCGCCTCTTCGGTGAGCTGCGCCGCCAAAGGTGCGTCGCCGCCGTCGTACGCCATCCACGCCCGTGACAGCAGCGCGGAGTACACCATCGCCTGCACCTCACAAAGTGCTATGGGCGGCTCCGCGAGGGTGCCGTCGGCGAAGTTGATGCCGTCCCACGAGTCCTTCCAACCCTGGTTGAGAAGGCCCTGGTCGTTGAGGCGGGAGTACTCTACGAAGCCGTCTCCGTCCTTGTCGCCGTAGTTCCGGACCCAGTCCAGTGCGCGGTCCGCGTTGGGCAGGAGGGCTGCGATGGTGTCCTTCGCGAAGCCCCACCGGCTGATGGAGGCCAGGGTCATCACAAACTGGGGAGTGGCGTCCACGCTGCCGTAGTAGACCGACTTGCCGCCGAGAGCCAGCCCGGAGGACACCCCCAGCCGTACCTCGTGAAGGATCTTCCCGGGCTCCTCCTCACTCACCGGGTCCACCACCTTGCCCTGGCGGTCAGCCAGGGTCTGCAAGGTGCCAAGAGCCAGTGACGGGTCCACAGGAAGGGCCATTTCGGAAGCCCACAGCGAGTCACGCCCAAACAGCGTCATGAACCACGGTGCTCCCGCGGCCACCACAATCCGCTCCGGATGCGCAGGGTCCTCGATCCGAAGTGCGCCGAGGTCGTCGTAACTGCGCCGCAGGGTCCGCTCTATGGACCGGTTGGTCATCTGCAGCCTGGGAATCTTCGCGACCCACTCCTGGTGCCGCCGGTCGCTCGGTGAGATGCCATGCCGGACAGGGCGCGAAACGTTGTGCTGCCCGGCCGGTGCGACGCTCAGCCGCGTGCTCCAGTGGCCGTAGCCGGGTACCGTCGCTTGGTACGTGAGCGCGCCGGCGGTGGCTACGGCCCCGCGTCCCCGCACCAGGACAGCATTCCGCAGGTCCTGCCAGGCAGCGCTGATAATCAGGGAATCGCCGTCGGCTCCACGGACGACCTCCCAGCGCCGCTGGACCCTCGCCTCCTTTACCTCGAACAGGTCCGCGAAGTCCGAATCGACGCCGACGGAGATGTCACACTCCACCGGGTCTCCGGAGTAGTTGCGAATGGTGATTTCTTCAACCACGCCGGCAGCCACTTCCCGCAGGCGCTCCACGATCAGAGGGCTGTCCGCGTATCCGTCCCCGCGCGGAACGCGGCCGATGAAGAGTGCCCGGTAGGGTTCCTTCGTTTCCGCGGCCAGCGGCTCGAGCGGCTGGCCGTTCACCGTCATGCTCCACCCGGACAAAATCCGGGTGTCCTCGTGGAACACGCCGTGGGGAAGTTCCGGGTGGATGTCGCCATTGGCGGCCGAGATGCAGAAAGACGAGCCTTCCACCAGCGTTACCGTTCCCGCCCCCACAGGCCCCGCCGCTGTGTCTGCATTCCATCCAGCCATGACCGCTCCTCTGACGGCTGCAACCGTTCCCGGCGGAATAGACGTTACGCCTCAGGCAGGGCTGGTGAAAGGGGCGGTGCGCAGCAGCGGCAGGACGTCGTCGAGCACATCCTGGTCAACAGCCCTGGTACGCATCGACAATCTCCAGCAGGTGGAGGCCGTACAGCAGCCGCGCGTCGTCGACCAAGCATCGCAACGGCTCGAACACGTCGTTGGAACAAGGGATCCTCAGCCCACCCATCGCCGCCGACGAGCATTCCTGTGTCTAACAGCAGTCGGCTTGCCCGCCCTGCCACGGCGCGTGAATGCGGTTTACTGCTGCCGCGGCGGCCAGTTCTGCCGCCAGTCCCAAAGCGGCAGCTCGGCGGACTGTCCGCCAGCAATGCAGCGCGTCGGTGAAATCAATAAATTGGCGGTGCTCGACCCCCAGGTCCGCAGGATCGTTTGGAACCTTCGTCGGCTTGCCGATAAAGATACTGACTTCGGTAAACCCGTCCTTTAGACCGCGCGTATTGAAATGAGCTCGTAAACCATGGCCGAGCTCATCGCCGGTCCGCGGCAGGTCAGCCGGGATCGCGGGCCGCGGCGAGCACGCAGTTCGATGTCGATGCGCGCGGGGTGAGGAGGCGATCCGGTAATACGGATCCGCCAGTGATCACCGTTGCGGGAGGTCTCAACCACCTTGAAGTCATTCCGGCCGGCCGGGCCGAAACGACTGAGCGTGGCCGCCACAGCGGCCTGCTGTGCTGGGACGAGATCTGTGTACCCACGTAGATGCTCCGCATGGATACGGCCCGCGAGGTGTTCTTCGATCGTGGCGACGGATGAGTCCACGTCCAAATTTCCGTAGTAGACACCGTCAGGAGCAACCACTACGTTCGCTGCGAACCTGTCACCTCCTACATGCGAACATTCCCACACCAGCTCCGGCCACCGCTCACTCAGCACACGTCCAACGGGCCGTCCCCACACAGCACAGCATTGGTCATGTTGGCTGTGAGTGCAGACCAGGATGACAGGCGGATAGCCGAGCGTCCCGGGAAGGCTGAGGGCTCTGGCAACCTCCGCCAGATCGCCATCCTTGCCCCACGTTCCCCAGTGCTGACGATAGGCGCCCGAATCCTCATGCCGCAGTACTGCCCAATGGCTCTGACCCTCACGGCGGCGTGGGCCGGGCCGTCGCACCAGCAGCACCCGCGCCCGCGCCGCTTTCGCGGCGGAGAGCAAGAGTGCTTTGATCCCAGGCTCGAGATCAAGCCCCTCGAAGCCATTGAGCGGCCACCCGCCCCGGTACTCGATGAGGACCCAGACGAGGCCATGCGACCCTGTGCCTGCAATAGGATCACCGCGCAGGCGGGCGCCTTCAGAGCAGAAAAAGCGCTCTGTGGCCGCCACTGTGGCGAACTCGCTGTCTGTATCATTGTTCAACGGGAACGAGGACCCCCGCGCGCAACAGTCTTTTAACAAGCTCGACGCCGAGATCACCCGCGGTGTGAACCTCCCCGTCCAGCGCGCACATCACAGATGGCAGATCGGCCTCCGGGAAGTCCAGCCAACCCACGCGTGTGGACAGGCGCGGTCCCTCCAGCCGTGCTTCCAGTGCATCGCGAAGCCGCACCACCGACGTGGGGCTCAGGCTTTTGACAGCCGCGAGCTGGGCCAGCGGTCCCAGCGGCGCGGGACGTCCCTGTCCTCGCCGGGTGCGGTGGAACAGCGCAGTGGTATCAGCCTCGGCGAGGGCAGCCGCCAATCGGCCACGGACCATGTCGATCTCACCGTTTGGTCCGTGGACGCCCAACGGCAATGAACGGCGCATCTCAGGATCGTCGCACAGCGCTGCGAGTGCGGCCTGGGCGAGTTGTTCGGCCAATGCGTAGCGGGTCCAGCTGTGGATTCCAAGCGTGAGGTGGATGGAGACCTCGCCCTGCGCCTGCGCGGCATGCAACCAGCCCCGCGGCAGGTAGAGGACATCCCCCGGCTCAAGCACGGTGTCGATATACGCCTCGCCTTTGGCGGCCTCTGTCACGCTGGAGCGGCGATCGGTCCAGGGCTGATCACGCAACGGGTCCGTGTGAATCGGCTCATGGATGATCCAGCGCTTTGTCCCCTCGATCTGCAGGACGAAGACGTCGTGCACGTCGTAGTGAGCGTCGAACCCACGGTTCTGAGGCGGCGTGATGTAGGCATTGGCCTGCACCGGATGTCCAAGCTCCGTGCTTAGTCTGCTGCTGAGGTGGCTGACCGGCTCCCATGTGCGGTGCAGTGCCTGCAGTACGAGTGTGGCGCCGTCGGCGAATTTGCGCCAAAGCGCCGTGTCGTCGAGCTGGTCAGCGATGGTGGCGCCGACGCCGGCGGGTGAGGTGAATGACGAGTCGGGAAATGTAGAGCCGCCCTTGGCAACGCGGAGAAAAGGTGTGCGCAGTCCACGGCGAGAGACCAGTTCGTCGACGGCCTCAGCAGAGAACAGATCGGAGAAGTCGCCTGCGCCACGCGTGAGCAGCGCCGCGCGCCCCCAGACGTCGTCGGCGAACCTTTCACGCCCAATTTTGATCAGGTGTGTCTCCAGGACCCCGCCGCTTTCCAAGGCGTCGGGATCCTGGAAGTCCGTGCGGGTGGTGCTCAAAACTTAGATGCCCCGTTCCGCGGCTCCCCCATCGGCACCGCCGTCAGCACCGCCGTCAGCACCGCCGTCAGCACCGCCGTCGGCTCCGCCGTCAGCACCGCCGTCAGCTCCGCCGTCGGCACCACCATTGGCACCGCCGTCGGCACCACCATCGGCACCACCATCGGCACCACCGTCGTGCATGCCGGGGACGCCGTCCGCGCCACCGTCCGCGGGGCCTTCCTGCTGGTTTGGATCCTGCTCTGGACTGGTCATGCTTCCTCCCAAGAATCGAATCTAGAATCAGCTCCATTACTGGCGCCTGGTCACCCAACCGGGCGACCCCTCATCGGCACCGCCCGTGATCACCCTAACCGCACGGGCCAGCCCTGGGAACAACCCTTTTTATCACCCAGGTCCCGGCATCCTGGTACAACGATGGAATCGCCTTGGGCTCGTCATGGTCACAGCTGGCCACGTCATGTGAATATCCCCGGACGGAAGCGACGGGCGCACGGTTCAACCACGCAAAGTCAACACCTTCTTTTCGCCCCACACCCTCCCGGTCATGCTGTCTGCTCTTCGCATTCCGATGGATGAGTGGAAGCTGTGTATTGCTGCATCACCATGAACGGCAACAGCATCGGCTCGACCCTGCGAATCGATCTCCCCTGCCAGTCCGGCCAAGAACTCCCCTACGCACACACCGTCGCCCACTACCTGACCAGCGACACCAAGGCCACATCCATCATGGGTCCTGTCAGCTGGTGGTGCGATGTAGCGGGCCCTGCTACCTCGCCGGTTATGCGGAGATCCAGAACGTGATGCGCCGCGCACCTGGCCATGGACGCGCCGGGCGCCAGCGCCCATAGTTGAAGTGTGGAGACTCCTGATCCGGACACGAGGTCTTGCGGCAGCGCGCGGCTAGTGACTGGTTGAGCAATGCGGCCTCGAGGAACTTGTCACCTGGGAATCCTAGCGGGCGGAATGCTGTGCGGAGCGTGAAGGAAGAGGGCGGGACGAACCCATGAGTGAAGTCGTCGATAGGCTAATAGCCGCTCTGAACGCCCACGACCTCGAAGCGGCAGCGGCGCTGATGCACGACTGTTGCCCTCGGCCCTGGCATGGCGAGATGAAGTCGTCAGCGACCTGCGGGCGGCAGCATCCGCAGCCCACGAATGTCAGTTGAGAACGAACCTGGTCTCCGCTCTATGCCAACATTCACAACTACTGAGCCAGAGAATAAGTCCGGGTTTCATCATAGGATCCTTTATCAAGACGGGAGGAGTTACTCGTCGATGACTTTCGGAGCTCCTGTGAATCGCAGCGGTAAGTGGCCGCATTTCCGCAGCGGTACTTGTCACCTTTGCGTGTGTCGCAGTCGACAGAGCGGCTCGCCAACCGCAGGGCAGTAGGACTGTCTAACAGGGTTGAAACCCTTGCCGCCGGACTGCCCGGTGTAGGTGCAGCTTCGAGGGCAGACGGGGTGCGGTGTTGCCCCTACCGCTGTGCGGGGTGGACAGCTAGTGTCGGGCTATGAAGCCGATCATCCTGCTGGACATCGACGGTGTACTCAACCCGGAGAGCCGTCCGGGTCCCGGTGGACGCACGGAGCTGAAGTTAGCCTGCGGGAGGAAGGCCCTGGTTCAAAGGGTGGCCAGGTGTGGCCGGATCGCAGGGGTGTCGAGTTGGCCGGCGGATGCCACGGCCGGGCTGGAGCAACAGATCGAGCTGGACGTCGAACCGCTGCGGGTGACGCTGCTGGTGCGGCCCGGCGACGAGGCCGAACCGACGCCTAAGCTGAGGTCGGTGACCCGGTGGTTGGAGCGGATGGAGGCAGCCGGTGACGCTGCATGGGACTCGACGGTGTGGATTGATGACGTTCTCGGACCCGGCGCCAAGGACTGGGCGGCCGGGTATCAGGTGCCGATCCTGTTGCAGAAGCCAGCGCCCGATCAGGGGTTGATGGAAAAACATGTCATTGGTGTCGAGGCTTTTGTTGCAGCCCGCGGGGTTCGGGTACCCGCCCCCGGTAGAGCGGGCCTAATGCTCACTTCTGTGTGACGAGAAGGTCCCCCACTTCGCACTCCAGGGCGTTGCAGACTGCTGTCAGTGTGGAGAATCGGATGGCCTTCGCCCGGTCGTTCTTGAGGACCGAAAGGTTCACCAGGGTCACACCGACGCGCTTGCTCAGCTCCGTCAGTGTCATCCCTCTGGCCGCCAGGAGCTCATCAAGGCGGCAGTGGATTCCGGATTCTTCTACTCCTGCCGTCACACCAGGCCTTCGGTGTCGGCCTGCAGGCGGCGCCCGTAGCGGAAGGCAGCGGCCACGAGCGACAATGCCACCCCGGCAACCAGGGGTGTGAGGTTGATCTGGCCGGTGAAGATGACGGTCTCCTCTACTGCACGCTGGTTGACCCCGATGATTTCGGCCAGCCGGCCCCGGGCAGCCTGGTCAAGGTATTGCCCCACGGTACCGGCGGCCGCCAGGACGATGCCGCAGGCTCCGATGATTTCAGCCGTCGCCCGGGTGAAGAGGTTTTCCGTCCGCAGGCGGAGCGCGAGCAGGAACAGCAGTGCCAGGACGGACAGGATTCCTACAAGGTTCAGGGCGTCGGCCCAGGCCAGCAAAGCCGCCTCAGCGTCAGGCATCGACGGGATGGTCGCCTCGACTGAGGTGTAGTGGGCTACAGCGCCCAGGCGGAGGCCGGCGGGAGACTGCGACGCGGTGGACAGGGGAAGTGTCAGGGTTACCGGCCCAGCAAACGAACCGATGACCCCGGCAACAGCAATGATGGTCATGACGACTGCGGCCCCTGCGGAGGCAACCATGATGGCTGTTGCATCCCCCTTGGACATGACCCGCTTAGCGCCCCAGGCCAGCGGTTCGCTGCTTGTGTTCCTCATGAATCCCCCATATTTGTTATCGACTTTCGATAACCTTCCAAGCCAAACCTAGGGTGCAGCCGTCGTTCCGTCAACACCTCGGCTCGGCAGAATTTGTCGGTCAGGACTTACGCAGGAACCATGACCGGCCGCGCCGCAAGGCGGTGTGAAGACGGTCAACGGCGTGTCCTGCAGCGGCATAACCCACGTCTCTGAACGAGCCCATGCCGCCGCGATAAAGGGTGGGTCCCTGTGCTGATGCTTCTCGGAGACCACACCGATCGGAGACGCCGGCGAACAACTCATCGAGCCAGTCAGCGGTATGAGCTCGCTGCTCGTCCTGGCCCAACCTAGCGGCGGCGCGAACCTCGGCAATCGCGGAAACGATTTCAGTACGGACGGCATCGACGGTGTGGGGCTTACTGCTCATAGGGCAATAGTAAAGACGACACTCTCACAAGAGGGTTGGGGGATCGCCGCGCGGGGCTCGACTCCTCCTTATTGGTCGTGCTCGGGAAAGCTTTGCTCGACGTTATGTCCTGGCCGCTCGGACGCGTCAGGGGTCCCTGTTGACGCTGTCCAGTAATGGCGCCCGTTTTGCTGAGCGAGCCAGCGCAGTGCGCTTTCTTCATCGGTGAAGTACGCGGTGGGAGTCAGTGACTGCTTAGCGAAGGCTGCAAGAACGGTACCTACGGGGTGATCTCCCAGGAGCGCGATGATGGAAAAGCCCCGATAGGCATTCATGCCGGCTCTTGCCTCCGCGGCCAACCCTGTCACGCCCGCAATGTCCACGAGAAGCGGCAGATTCTGCCCGCCACCCAGCTTCTCCAATACACGAGCGGCCTGAACAGCGATCTCGTAGGTAATGAAGGTCCCGGGAGCCCAGTGAAGCCGCAATAGTCCACCATTGAAAGAAGCGGCAAATTTGTGCATAGGTTCTACTGTGGGTGTTCGCGCCCGTACCGTCAAAACTGCTATACGCATCTGACATGGGAAAACATGCCGATGCGGCTTCGAAGTACGGGGATCATAACCAGATAGGGATCCGCTTACGGGCATGCGCCCACGACGTGACATCATCAACCGACCGTGGTCCTGTCCGGCTGCAGATAACGGAGAAAAACTTCATGGCGAATACAGCGAAGATCGGCGGGCTCATTGTCCAGGTAGGCGGGCAATCGCGAACGAAACTTGTTCGGGTTCTGTCCGATGCGGGTGTCCAACTCGATGCTCATGCAGAGACGCTGCTGGCTCACTCCACGTTCGATAACCCGGCGGGCGAAACGCTACGAATTGTAGAGCGAACCGTAGAGCAGCTTGGTTTCGAAAATGGTGCCGTCCTGTCCCAGGTCTTCGCGGCTGCAAGGAATCATGGACTTGAACTCTACCCCTTGGTGGCCGGACCTTACCTCCGCTTGGCGCTGGTAAACCAAGCGAACTCACCGGACCCAGTCCTATCCGCAGGCCACGGACCGGCCGGAGCGATTCACATCGCGTCCGAGCCCGTGAGCGGTGACGTTGAGTACCCCAAGGGGTTCTACCTCCGCGTAATCGACGGACAGACATGGTTGAGGGGTTACTGCTGCGATGATACGTACGTGTGGACCCCGGAGCAGCGGCTCGCGTTCTTATTACTAAATAGTGAGTGACGCTTAGAGGATGGGTGACCGTTCTGCCATCTCGCCATATCGCTTCGGACAGTTCTCGTCATTGACCCGGTTCATGTGCAGCTGGTGTGGCTGCGGCGGCAAGGCGGGATGTCCCGCTGCCTTTGAGGCTCTCCGGGTTCACGGGGCGCCCGGAGACCGCTAGCAGCAAATCAAGTGGATCGGCTTCGACGTCGTCACCCTGGCCCCAGGCCGCCCCGGACCTCCGATTGATCAGTCGGAGTCCTGCGGCACGCTCGCGTCCTCCGCCAAAGGATACGGAGGTGCGCAGCTGGTAGGTGAGGGCCTGAACGACGGCACGTTCCGGGTAACTTCCAGCGATGCCCAAAGGCCGGCGAATGTCCTCACCGTGCACAATGGCCTCGACCAGGCGAGTTGCGAGGTTAGCCGGCGGCGTCCGTGTGAGGTTGGCGGCGTCCTTGAATGCGTTGATGGTGTCCTGCGGGTCCTGCCGTTTCTCTCGGGCGATGCCTCTGACGTTGGCGCGATCGAAGTCCATGCGTGCCATCAGGAGGTCACGGACGAATGAGAGCCGGCTGGTTCGAGCCGTGTCTACAAGGTGGGCCAGGACATCGTGGACATCCCAACCTGGGCAGAGGGAGGGCAAGAGCCATTGTTCGTCGGACAGGCCGGAGAGATCCGCGGCGAGCCGTCGCCTCTCAGAGTGGACGGCCTGCCAGACCACTGCTGCTGCCTTGCCCATGCGGTTCCTTCCCCGGAATCTCGTATTTGTTACTTCGGTTGTTGAAGTAGACACTACGGTCTAATCAATGACCGATATGTGGTTACTTGCCCCAGAGTGCCTGCTCGCTGTTGCTTATTGTCCGATAGGGCTGCCGGTTGTCTAACGGAGGCGCGTACCGACAGCTGGTCAGAAACGGTCATTATTGAGGCACACCTATGTGAGACCGAGTTGGACAATCCGCGCCCTGATAACCGATTGTCAGAAAGGTCGAGCTATTCGCGACACACATGGGCAGGTGGCGGACAGGTATAGGTATGAACCATTTATCGAGGGCCCCCGACAGGGCTGACGCCTTTCGGTTACTATACGAATCCTCATATAGCGAACTGCTCAAGTTCGTCCAGCGTCGAACGGACGCGGCTTATGCTGAGGACGTAGTGGCTGAGGCATTTCTTGTGGTCTGGAGGCGCTTCTCGGAAGCGCCAGCGGAAGAGTGTGACGCCCGGGCCTGGGTTTTCGGGATAGCACGGAATCTGTTGTTGAACGCACAGCGAGGAGACCAACGACGTCAGGCATTAGGCGTTCGGCTCGCTGAAACAACAGCAGTAGGCGGCAGCAACTCTCATGCCGATCTGGTCAGCAGCCGCATAGATGTGAGCCGCGCCTGGGCGCTTCTTTCTGAAGTACATCAAGAAGCTCTCGGACTCGCTGTCTTCGAGAACCTTGCCGCGCCGCAAGCGGCCAAAGTCCTCGGCATCTCACCTGTGGCTTTCCGCCTGAGATTGACCCGCGCCAGACGAGCCTTGCGGCTCCTCCTTGACCACCTCCCCCATCAGGCTTCCGAGATGTCGGCGGCAACACCCGAAAAGGCGTCAACACTATGAAAACCGATCAGCATCTCGACCCGCTTCTTCGCTCCCTCGATGCCGCAGCGCAAAGCCCGCTGCCAAACGCCGGCCGGGCTGAAGCCGACCTCACACGCATACTTAGCTCCCCGCCAGCTTCCACTGGTTCCAGCAGCAGTTCGGGGGTTAGCTACTGCCCGACCAGACCCAAGGTCAAGCGCTTGCGACGAGCCGTCTCTCTGGGAGGTCTGGCCGCTGCAGTCACCGCCGGTTTGCTCATCGTGCCGGCAATCTCAGGAGGTGACCCAGCCTTCGCGACATGGACAGCAGCACCCGGGACACTGATCGGCTTAGAACGCGACAATGCCGTCTCGGACTGCCGCGGATCTACCCAACGTGTAGGCGACGGAATGTACAGGACCGACCTTGCAGCAGCGGAAGTAGCCATTGCTGAGCGGCGCGGAGCCTGGGTGACAGTCATCCTCACCGGCGGTGACGGTTTCGAAGCGAGCTGCACCACCGACGCCACAGCATCCTGGTTCAACAAGGGGTCCTTCGGCACGGTTGGAAAACCAACGAATGCCACTACCCTGCCTGCCCGAGGTATCGCTGTTACTCAACTTGGGACCGGTACCAACGCGGACAACCACATCTCGATGGCGGCAGGTCGCGTAGGAACTGATGTCGCAGCGATGTCCTACACAAGCGCCGACGGCACAAAGGTGCTCGCAACCGTAGCGAAAGGTCACTTCGCCTTCTGGCTACCCGGAAACGAACTGCAAGATGCTTCGGATCACGGAGTGCCAGTTGAAGTAACGTTCAGCGATGGCTTGACTGAAAAGCGAAAAATCAACTTCTAAGTTGGTACGAGGTGCCCCGCCGGCTGGGGATATAGCCGTTGTACTTGCCACACCCAGTACAACGCGACGGAACCCACCCTCAGGCGACCCTGCGCCATCAAGTGGTGCCCAATATCGAGCCTGCACAGCATAGCCCGCATCATGACCATCCCTCTTCGAGAACGCGTCGCTCAACCCACCTCAATGATGTTCCTGAACCCTCCGACTAGATCCACGAGCGACCTGAAGAGGGTTGTTCATTAAAGGATCCTTTATCGAGACAGGAGAACCGACCTGTCTGCCGTCTGGAGCCCCTTGCTTCGCAGCGGTTCCAGAGAACGACGGCGTATAAACAACGTGTCTCACTTGGGACTATTTCAACTAAGGGAAAAGTGACCTTTGATGCCCCGGCGCGCCCCGCCATCGCCCTGCAAGACCTGGTTAGCAACAACGACACGGCCGGCCTGCTCGATGCCGCAGAGGTAAACCCCCTCGCGACACACCCAGAGGATGTTCCACCAAAACCTTAAGACTTGAACACATCTGGTTGAGCCTAATCTTCATTTGATCCATCAGGTCGTCGAGTATCAGAGCTGACCAATCGGCGGAACAGCACGGTGAAGTGCCAGGTTGGAGGGCGGCAGCACCGGGAGTAACTGCCCTCTGTCCAGACACTCAAGGTGCCAGTTAGCGGTCCACTCCTGTCCGTCCGCCATGGAGCGCTCCTCCCCCACGCTCTTGAACCCCAGGAGCCGGCTTCGCTGTTGTCCTTCTGGCTGCTGCTAGGCGGCTTTCCTGCGCTGTCAGGAGACCAGGCACCAACAGTGACCATTAAATTCGCTACGTCAGTCTTCCGCCCGGCTATCAAACAAAGCAGACGTAAGTGTGGACAGTGTCCACCTCCTTTGGCAGACAAACCGAGCTCATACGGCTCCCGGGCATGTTCGGGGAGCCCTCCAAGACGATGCGCCCCCAACTCGACGAAGTCATGTTGTGACCGCAAAGCCCGAGCCATGAATACGTGTTGGCCACACCCGACCAACCCGATATACCGGAACGAGAAACCGCATGAACTCAACCCCAGCATGCGGAAGACCCACTAGCCAGGGTCTTCATCCCGCCACGCACGCACCTGAATAGGCCACCGCGGCGGCCAGGCTACAACCCGCACACCTAGCGTCAAAGGGACGCCACCACAAGCCAGGTACACACGTTAAAGCAAAAACCCCTCTGACGAGGGGATATGCCGTGCCCGAGGTGGGACTCGAACCCACACACCTTTCGATACCGCATTTTGAGTGCGGCGCGTCTGCCAATTCCGCCACTCGGGCGCGGAATACATGAAGTAAAACGGTACGCCCACAGCTGATTGTGAGCAACGCGATCGCTTCACGTACGCGGAATTACTCTACATGCAGATAGGCTGAATTCCAGAATCGCGCCGCCGTCGCCGCAACTGACCATGCAGATCAAGTACGGGACCGGGCGCACCTAAGATAGTGGTGTCCCGCCGTACCTTTCCAAGGAGATCCCGTGACTGAACAGACGGAGTCAAAACCCACGTCCCAGCCGGCGCGCCGCGTCGTTGTGGCCGAGGATGAAACCCTCATCCGCCTCGACATCATCGAAATCCTGCGCGGCGAAGGCTATGACGTCATCGGCGAAGCGGACAACGGCGAAAAGGCTGTCCAGCTTGCCGAGGAACTGAAGCCGGACCTGGTCCTGATGGACGTCAAGATGCCCGTCATGGACGGTATCTCAGCAGCGGAAAAGATCGTCAAGGCCCGCATCGCCCCCGTGGTCCTGCTGACCGCCTTCAGCCAGAAGGAACTGGTGGAGCGGGCCCGCGACGCCGGGGCCATGGCTTACGTCGTGAAGCCCTTCACCCCTGCCGACCTTATCCCGGCACTCGAAATCGCACTCTCCCGCCACGAGGAGATCAAGGCACTCGAAAGCGAAGTCTCCGACCTCCAGGAGCAGTTCGCCACCCGCAAGCTCGTGGAGCGCGCCAAGAGCCTGCTCACCACCAAGATGGGCCTCACCGAACCCGAAGCCTTCCGCTGGATCCAGAAAACCTCCATGGACCGCCGCCTCAGCATGCGCGAGGTCGCCGAAACCATCATCAACCAGGTCAACTAGCAGCCAAAAGGTTGGGCCTTTTGGTTCCAGCAGGCCCAACCAACGAAGCCAGCGAAAAGGACCCCTGCCAACCGGCAGGGGTCCTTTTCGCTGCTCGAAAGCCTAGGCCTTCTTTTTCTTTTCCGGCCAGGGGCCGAGCTTTTCCTTGTTGCTGACCGCTTCACCAACACGGGCGGTGTCAGCGAGGTCGCCCACCTTGTGCACCTTCAGCGAGTTGGTGGAGCCGGCTTTTCCGGGAGGGGAACCGGCGGCGATGACCACCAGGTCGCCATCTTCGACGAGTTCCATCTCCAGAAGGCTGCGGTCCACCTGCGCGGTCATCTCATCCGTGTGGTCCACCATCTGGACCAGCACCGGCTGAATCCCCCAGGTCAGCGCGAGCTGGTTCCAGACCTGCTCCACCGGAGTGAACGCGAAGACCGGCTTGATGGGGCGCAGGCGGGAGAGGCGGCGGGCGGAGTCGCCGGACTGGGTGAACGCACAGATGTACTTGGCGTCCAGCTGGTCGGCGATTTCGACGGCGGCACGGGTGATTGCACCGCCGCGGGTCTTGGGCTTCGTCCCCAGCGGGGGTACGCGCTCAAGGCCGTGGACCTCGGTGGACTCGATGATCCGGGCCATCACCTTGACGGTCTCAATCGGGTACTTGCCCACGCTGGTCTCACCCGAGAGCATGACGGCGTCGGCACCATCCAGGACGGCGTTGGCGCAGTCGGAGGCCTCGGCCCGGGTGGGGCGGGGGTTGTCGATCATGGATTCCAGGACCTGGGTTGCCACGATGACCGGCTTGGCCCAGCGGCGGGCCAGTTCGATGGCACGCTTCTGGACGATCGGCACTTCCTCCAGCGGCAGTTCCACGCCCAGGTCGCCACGGGCCACCATGATGGCATCGAACGCGTCGATGATCTCCGAAAGCTGCTCCACGGCCTGGGGCTTTTCGATCTTGGCGATGACCGGCACGCGGCGGCCTTCTTCGTCCATGATCTCGTGCACCCGGGTGATGTCTGAGGCGTCACGCACGAAGGAAAGGGCAACCAGGTCAACACCGCGGCGCATGGCCCAGCGGAGGTCGTCCTCATCCTTTTCGCTCAGGGCGGGGACGTTGACGGCAACGCCGGGCAGGTTAATGCCCTTGTTGTTGGACACCATGCCGCCCACTGTCACCTCGGCAACAACCTTGACGTCGTCAACGGCTGTGGCACGCAGCGCCACCTTGCCGTCGTCGATCAGCAGGGCATCGCCCACGTTCACGTCCTCGGTGAGGCTCTTCAGCGTGGTGGAGCAGATGTCCTTGGTGCCGGGAACGTCCTCCGTGGTGATGGTGAAGGTGTCGCCGACGGCCAGGGCGTGCGGGCCGTCAACGAACCGGCCCAAACGGATCTTGGGCCCCTGCAGGTCGGCCATGATGGCCACCGCCTTGCCGAGATCGGCGGCAGCCTTCCGGACGTTCTCGTAGGTGTTGTCGTGCACGGTGTAGTCACCGTGGCTCATGTTCATGCGGGCGACGTCAACGCCGGCCTCCAGCACCGCGAGCGTGTTTTCGTAGCTGGCAATTGCCGGGCCGAACGTAGCCACAATTTTTGCGCGTCTCATATACCTACCCTATTGGTCACTTGCATTGGTTAAGTCGTCGTGGAGGTGAACCCTTGATGCTGCGCTAGAGGACGGCGATGGCCCTGTCGGTTGGCGCCACGGGAGCCGGCAGGATGGTGCTGCCCATCAGGAACTTGTCCACTGCCGCTGCGGCGGCGCGTCCTTCGGCGATGGCCCAGACGATCAGTGACTGGCCGCGCCCGGCGTCGCCGGCCACGAATACGCCTTCGGTGTTGGTCATGTAGTAGCCGTCGCGGGACACGTTGCCGCGGCCGTCGAATTCAGCCTTCACCTGTTCGGTGATGCCGGCAGGCTCAGCACCGGTGAACCCGAGGGACAGGAAGACCAGGTCCGCGGGAATGATCCGCTCCGTGCCGGCCTTGGGTAGGCGCTTGCCGTCAACAAACTCCGTCTCGGCCACCTTGACGCCGGTCAGCTGGCCGTTTTCGCCAACGAACTCAACCGTGGAGGCGAGGTAGGTGCGTTCGCCGCCTTCCTCGTGGGCGCTGGCCACCTCGAACAGCGTGGGGAACGTTGGCCACGGCTGGTGGCCCGCGCGTTCAGCAGGGGGCTGCTTGCCGATGGCAAGGGTGGTCACCGAAGCAGCACCGTGGCGGTGGGCGGTGCCGAGGCAGTCTGCTCCGGTGTCGCCGCCGCCGAGGATCACCACGTGCTTGCCCTGGGCGTGAATCTGGTTTTCCACCGTCTCCCCCGCTACTACACGGTTTGCCGGCACCAGGTAGTCCATCGCGAAGTGGACGCCCTCGAGGTCCCGGCCCGGGATGGGCAGGTCACGGGGCACAGTAGCGCCGGTGCAAACCACGACGGCGTCGTAGCGCCTGCGCAGCTGCTCCCAGGTCACGTCCGTCCCCACCGTTACACCGGTGCGGAAACGGGTTCCTTCCGCCTTCATCTGCTCGACGCGGCGGTCCACCTGCTCTTTTTCCATCTTGAAGTCAGGGATGCCGTAGCGCAGCAGGCCGCCGATTTTCTCGTCCCGCTCGTACACGGCCACGGTGTGGCCCACGCGCGTCAGCTGCTGAGCGACCGCAAGGCCGGCAGGTCCGGAGCCGACGACGGCAACGGTCTTTCCGGTCAGGCGTGCCGGCGGCAGCGGGCTGACCCAGCCGTTGTCCCAGGCCTCATCGATGATGGAAACTTCCACCTGCTTGATGGTTACTGCAGGCTGGTTGATGCCCAGCACGCAGGACGCCTCGCACGGGGCGGGGCACAGCCGGCCGGTGAACTCCGGGAAGTTGTTCGTGGCGTGGAGCCGCTCGATGGCTTCCTCGCCCTTGTCCCGCCACATGAGGTCGTTCCACTCGGGAATGAGGTTGCCCAGCGGGCAGCCCTGGTGGCAGAACGGGACGCCGCAGTCCATGCAGCGGCCGGCCTGGGCCTTCAGGGTGCCCTTTTCCTGCGCCTCGTATACTTCCTTCCAGTCCATGATGCGGACGGGAACGGGACGCCGGGGCTGGGTTTCACGCTGGCGTACTTTCAGAAATCCGCGTGGATCAGCCACCGGTTACCTCCAGGATTCGGGACCACACTTCTTCGCCGTCGGGGTCCAGGCCCTCTTCAATGGCGTTGAGGCGGGTTTGCAGCACAGCCGCGTAATCGCGCGGCAGCACCTTGGTGATGCGGGCAGCGGTGTCATCGAAATTCTCGAGGAGCCGCGCAGCCAGCTGGGAGTCTGTTTCTTCAACGTGCTTGACCAGGAGGCCGTGCACAATGTCGCGGTCCTCGGCGTCCAGCCCGCGGAGCTGGAGTTCGCCGGACTGCAGCGCGTCCTTGTTGACCCGGGCAGTGTCCAGGTCAAGGACGTAGGCGGTGCCGCCGGACATGCCGGCGCCGAAGTTGCGCCCGGTGCGGCCGATGATCAGCGTCTGGCCGCCGGTCATGTACTCGCAGCCGTGGTCACCGATGCCTTCGACGACGGCGGTGGCACCTGAGTTGCGGACCAGGAAGCGTTCGCCCACCTGGCCCCGCAGGAACATTTCACCGCTCGTGGCGCCGTACCCGATCACGTTGCCGGCGATGACGTTGGTCTCCGCCTTGAACACATTGGTACGGTCCGGCCGGACGATGATGCGTCCGCCGGACAGGCCCTTGCCCACGTAGTCGTTGGAGTCACCGAACAGCCGCAGCGTGATGCCTGCGGGCAGGAAGGCGCCCAGGGACTGGCCGGCGGTGCCGCTGAGGGTGACATCGATGGTGTCCGTGGCCAGGACGTCCGTGCTGAAGGTCTTGGTGACCATGTGGCCCAGCATGGTGCCCACGGAGCGGTCAGTGTTGATCACGTCCACCGAGATCTTCACCGGGCTGCGGTCCGTCAGGGCTTCCGTGGCCATGGTGATCAGCCGCTGGTCGAAGTGCTTGTCCAGCTCATGGTTCTGGCCGGTCATGTTCCGCAGCGGGGCGTCGTCGTCGAACTCCAGCCCGTGCAGGATCGGATCCAGGTCCAGGCCGTCGGCCTTCCAGTGGTTGACGGCTTCGCGGGTGTCCAGGACCTCGGCGTGGCCGATGGCCTCTTCGAGGCTGCGGAAGCCCAGCTCTGCCAGGATTTCGCGGACTTCCTCGGCGAGGAACTCGAAGAAGTTGACCACGAATTCGGGCTTGCCGCTGAAGCGTGCCCGCAGTTCCGGGTTCTGGGTGGCCACGCCCACGGGGCAGGTGTCCAGGTGGCAGACGCGCATCATGATGCAGCCCTCCACCACGAGCGGGGCGGTGGCGAAGCCGAACTCCTCGCCGCCCAGCAAAGCGGCGATCACAACGTCGCGGCCGGTCTTGAGCTGGCCGTCCACCTGCACCACCACGCGGTCGCGCAGGCCGTTAAGCATCAGCGTCTGCTGCGTCTCGGCCAGGCCGAGCTCCCACGGGACACCGGCGTGCTTGAGCGAGTTCAGCGGCGAGGCGCCCGTTCCGCCGTCGTGGCCGGAGACGAGTACGACGTCGGCCTTCGCCTTGGTCACGCCGGACGCCACGGTGCCGATCCCCACTTCCGACACGAGCTTGACGTGTACCCGGGCCGAGGGGTTGGCGCGCTTGGCATCGTAAATGAGCTGGGCGAGGTCCTCGATGGAGTAGATGTCGTGGTGCGGGGGCGGGGAGATCAGCCCGACGCCGGGTGTTGAGTGGCGGGTGCGGGCCACCCACGGGTAGACCTTCTGCGCCATCAGCTGGCCGCCTTCGCCGGGCTTGGCACCCTGCGCCATCTTGATCTGGATGTCATCGGCGTTGGTCAGGTACAGGCTGGTGACGCCGAAGCGGCCGGAAGCGATCTGTTTGACCGCGGAACGGCGCTTGGGATCGAGCAGGCGCTCCACGTCCTCCCCGCCCTCACCCGTGTTGGACTTGCCGCCCAGCTGGTTCATGGCGATGGCCAGCGTCTCGTGGGCCTCCTGGGAGATGGAGCCGTAGCTCATGGCACCCGTGGAGAACCGCTTGACGATGCTGGAGACCGGCTCCACTTCCTCGAGGGGAACGGCAGGACGCTCGTTCTTGAACTTGAGCAGGCCGCGGAGGGTCATCAGGTTGGTGGACTGATCGTCAACTCCCCTGGTGTAGGCCTTGAAGATGTCGTAGCGGCGCTCACGCGTGGCGTGCTGCAGCCGGAAGACGGTCTCCGGGTTGAACAGGTGGGGCTCGCCGTCGCGGCGCCACTGGTACTCGCCGCCGCCCAGCAGCGGACGGTGCGGCTGCTCGATGCCGCCCTCGGGGTACGCCATCTGGTGGCGCGCCGAGACCTCCGCGGCAATAACGTCCAGGCCCACACCGCCGAGCTGCGAGTGCGTGCCGGCGAAGAATTCGTCCACCAGCTCCTGGCCCAGGCCGAGTGCTTCGAACGTCTGGGCGCCGGTGTAGGACGCGACCGTAGAGATGCCCATCTTGGACATGATCTTCAGGACGCCCTTGCCCAGGCCCTTGATCAGGTTGTAGACGCCGTCCTGCGGGGTGACGCCGGTGACGTCGCCGGCAGCAATCAGCTGCTCCACGGATTCCATGGCCAGGTAAGGGTTGACAGCGGAGGCGCCGTAGCCGATCAGGACCGCCACGTGGTGCGTCTCGCGGACGTCGCCCGCCTCGACCACCAGGGCGGTCTTGGTGCGGTTGGCGCTGCGCAGCAGGTGGTGGTGTACGGCACTGACCAGCAGCAGGGACGGGATGGGCGCCCACTGCGCATTGGAGTCACGGTCGGAGAGCACGATGTACTGGACACCGCGGTTGATGGCGCCGGAGACCTGCTCGCAGATTTCGGTGAGCCGGGCGCGGAGGGCGTTCTCGCCGCCTTCGGGGCGGTAAAGCCCGCGGACCTTCATGGCTACGCGGAAGCCTTCGGCGTCCTCCATGTTGGCAATCTTGGCGAGCTGGTCGTTGTTGATCACCGGGAACGGCAGCTGGATCTGGGGCTGGCGGACCTGCTTGGTGTCCAGGAGGTTGCCGTTGGGGCCGATGGCACAGGTCAACGAGGTGACCAGTTCTTCGCGGATGGCGTCCAGCGGCGGGTTGGTGACCTGCGCGAAGGACTGAACGAAGTAGTCAAAGAGCAGGCGCGGGCGCTTGGACAGCACGGCAACCGGGGTGTCCGATCCCATGGCGCCCAGCGGCTCAGCGCCGGTGCGGGCCATCGGGCCGAGCAGGATCTTCAGCTCTTCGGTGGTGTACCCGAAGGTGCGCTGGCGGATGTTCACGGACGCGGCCGTGTGGACCACGTGCTCGCGCTCGGGAAGGTCGTTGAGGTCGATCAGGTTGTCCTTGACCCATTCCGCCCACGGGTTGGCGGCAGCGACTTCGGCCTTGACCTCTTCGTCGTCGATGATGCGGCCGGACCCGGTGTCCACCAGGAACATCTTGCCCGGGGACACCCGGCCCTTCTTGACCACCTTGGAGGGCTCGACGTCGATGACGCCCACCTCGGAGGCGAAGACGATCAGGCCGTCCTCGGTGATCCAGTAGCGGCCGGGGCGCAGGCCATTGCGGTCCAGGGTGGCGCCGACGAGGTTGCCGTCGGTGAAGGACACAGCCGCCGGACCGTCCCAAGGCTCCATCAGCAGCGAGTGGTACTCGTAGAACGCACGCCGTGCCGGGTCCATGGTGGCGTGGTTTTCCCACGCCTCGGGGATCATCATCATGATCGAGTGCGTGATGGGGCGGCCGGAAAGCCACAGCAGCTCGGCCACCTCATCGAAGGACGCGGAGTCGGAGGCCCCGGGGGTGCAGATGGGGTACAGCTCTTCCGGCGAGTCCCCCAGCAGCGGGTTGGCGAGCTGGGACTGGCGGGCGCGCATCCAGTTCCGGTTGCCCTTGACGGTGTTGATCTCACCGTTGTGGGCGATGGTGCGGAACGGCTGGGCCAGAGGCCAGGACGGGAAGGTGTTGGTGGAGAAGCGCGAGTGGACGATCGCGAGCTTGGTCTTGAAGCGCTTGTCCGAGAGGTCCGGGTAGAACGGCTCGAGCTGGGCGGTGGTGAGCATGCCCTTGTACACGATGGTCCGGGAGGACAGGGACGGGAAGTACACGCCGAACTTGTTCTGCGCGCGCTTGCGGATCCGCCAGGCGCGGGAGTCCAGCTCGTTGCGGTCCAGTTCTTCGCCGGTGGCGGACGCCAGGAAGGGCTGGGAGAAGTAGGGCATGCAGGCGCGTGCCATGGCACCGACGAGGTCGGCGACGATGGGCACCTCACGCCAGCCGAGGACCTTGAGGCCCTCGTCAGCGGCGAGGCCCTCGATGCCTGCCTTGGCGGCGTCGGCCTCCCGCTGTTCGGCGGGGAGGAAAGCGGTACCGGCCACGTACTGGCCGGGGGCGGGAAGTTCGAACTCGGTGACCGCGCGGAAGAACTCATCCGGGATCTGCATCAGGAGCCCGGCACCGTCACCGGTGCCTTCGTCCGCGCCCACGGCACCACGGTGTTCGAGGTTGCGCAGGGCGGTGAGGGCGGCGTCCACGATGTCATAGCCGGGCTCGCCGCGAAGGGTGGCGATGATCGCAAGACCGCAGGCGTCCTTCTCCTGCTCCGGGTTGTACAGCCCGCTTGCCTCCGGGAGGGCTGCGAAACGCTTGAACGGCGACATGGCAGCCTCCGGCTGATCCGGTTCAGACCAGCTGGGAGTGTGAAGAGTTTGGGTCATGGGAGACGTCCTTCCTCCTGATCGTGCGTATGGAAGGGACAACGTTGGCCCCACTCGTGCGGCGCCGCGGTTATGGGCACAACAAAGTGTTGATTACTGGAAATTGTAGGTCAGCGTGGCCTGCTGAACTAACAGTTAAGCAGGCCCCTGCCCCGGGCAACACCGGACAGCAGCTCTATGCTGTCCAGGGTGGCCCCGCTGCCACGACGCTGTGGTGATTAGGCGCTTCGAGCGGTGGCTCCGCTGCCCTGCCTGGCCTGCGCGCTACTTGGTAGTGCCGGCTTCCGGCGCGGTTCCTGTGGCCGTGCTGCCGGAACTTCCGGCAGCGGTTGCGTCCTGTCCGGGCTTGCGGCCCGCCGGCGCAGCCTTGGCTTGTTCCGCGGGGACGGAAGCATGCCGGGAACCGCTTTTGTTATGAGGGAGATTATCACGCGATTCACTATCTGAGACAACGGAGTCCGTATCACGGACTGGACTGCCCGCGGCTGTCACTGCACCGGCGTTCGGCCGGCCCAGGTCTTCCACCGGCTCCCGGCCCGGCAGGTACACGCTCTCCGATTCCGTCCGCTTCTTTCTTCCCAGCAGGATGAACGCGGCAAGGGCGGCCAGGAAAACGAAGATGCTGGTCCAGACGTTCAGCCGGGTGGTGATGCCGAAGAGGGAGATCTGCTCGGCGTCATCGATCCGCATGGCTTCGATCCAGACCCGGCCCAGGGTGTAGTACATCGCGTAAAGCCAGAACAGCCTGCTGCGGCGGAAGTTGAACTTCCGGTCCAGGGCAAGGAGGATCACGACGCCGGCCAGGTTCCACAGCGATTCGTAGAGGAACGTGGGGTGGAACAGGGTGTCGGCGGGGACTCCTGCAGGGAAGTTGGCGTTGTCGGCGTCGACTTGCAGCCCCCACGGCAGGGTGGTTGGGCCGCCAAACAGTTCCTGGTTGAAGTAGTTGCCCCAGCGCCCCACGGCCTGGGCCAGCAGCAGCCCGGGTGCTGCGGCGTCCAGGAAGGCGCTGAGCTTGACGCCGCTGCGGCGGCAGCCGATCCACGCGCCCACGACGCCCAGGACAACAGCGCCCCAGATGCCGAGCCCGCCCCGCTGAATCTGGGGGATCAGGGAGAGGTCCCCGGTGCCGTCGAAGCCGGGGCCGAAGTACGCGTCCGGTGAGGACACCACATGGTAGAGGCGGCCGCCGATGATGCCGAAGGGAATCGCCCAAACAACGATGTCCCAGACGCTGCCTTCCGGTGCGCCCCGCCTGGCCCAGCGGGCCGAGGTCAGCCACAGGCCCACCACGATGCCTGCCAGGATGCACAGCGCGTAAGCGTGGATGCGCAGCGTCCCCCAGGGCAGGGGAATGTCGAAGCCGGACCAGTCAGGGCTGGGGATGCTGGCGGGCACCATCGCGGCCGCGGAAAGGAGCGTCTGCATGAGGTTAGGCTTCTTCCCTGGTCAGTCCGGTGCTGAGGTCTTTGGTCAGGGCAGCGACGGCGTCCACGCCGCCGTCGCGGATGGCTGCCACGAGGGCCGTGCCCACGATGACGCCTTCAGCGTAGGCGGCGATCTCCCGGACCTGCCCGGCGTTGGACACGCCCAGCCCGACACAGACCCGTCGGGCGCCGGCGGCGTGCGCGGCGGCCACAACGTCCTTGGCCGCGGTGCTGACGGAGGTCCGCGCGCCAGTGACGCCCATGATGGACACGGCGTAGAGAAAGCCGCGGCTGGCGTCAACGGTCCGCTGCATGCGCTCGGCGGTGGAGGACGGCGCAACCAGGAACACGCGGTCCAGGCCGTACTTGTCCGAAGCTTCCATCCATTCGGCTGCCTCGTCCGGGATGAGGTCCGGGGTGATGAGCCCGGCTCCCCCGGCCTCTGCCAGGCGCCGGGAGAACTCGTCCACGCCCATCCTGACCACCGGATTCCAGTAGGTCATCACCAGGACGGCAGCGTCGGTCTTGCTGGTGATGCCCGCCACCACGTCAAAGACCTGGCGCACAGTGAAGCCCTTGGCCAGCGCCTCGGTGGTGGCGGTCTGGATAACCTGGCCGTCCATGACGGGGTCGGAGTAGGGGATGCCGATTTCGATGAGGTCGGCACCGTTCTCCGCCAGGGCTATGCCGGCGGCGATGGTCTGCTCCACGCTGGGGTAGCCGGCGGGAAGGTAGCCGATGAGCGCGGCGCGGCCTTCCGCGCGGGCCTTGTCGATGGCCGCCGCTGACTTGCTGATGGTCTGTGCAGTGGTCACAGCTGCTCCCCCTCTTTGCCGATTTCCGCCTCGGCGGAGTCCTTGTCCAACAGATCGAACCATTCGGCTGCGGTGGCCACATCCTTGTCGCCGCGGCCGGAGAGGTTCACGATCACGATCTTGTCCTCCGCAGCCCCGCCGCCGGCTACGGCTTCGGCAGCAAGCCGCTGCCCCACCTTGATGGCGCCGGCCAGCGCGTGGGAGGACTCGATGGCCGGGATGATGCCTTCGGTGCGGCACAGGAGCTTGAAGGCGTCCATGGCTTCGCTGTCCGTGATGGGCTCGTAGCTGACCCGTCCGATGTCGGCAAGGTAGGAGTGCTCCGGGCCGACGCCCGGGTAGTCCAGGCCGGCGGAGATGGAGTGGGACTCGATGGTCTGGCCGTCATCGTCCTGCATGAGGTAAGAGCGGGCGCCGTGCAGGACCCCGGGCTTGCCGAGCGTGATGGTGGCGGCATGCCTGCCCGTTTCGACGCCGTCGCCTCCGGCCTCGAAGCCGTAAATCTTCACGGACGGGTCGTCAAGGAAGCCGTGGAAGATGCCGATGGCGTTGGAGCCACCGCCGATGCAGGCGCAGACGGCGTCAGGGAGCCTGCCCTCCTGTTCCAGGATCTGGGCACGGGCTTCCTCACCGATCACTTCATGGAAGTAGCGGACCATCGCGGGGAAGGGGTGGGCGCCGGCAGCAGTGCCGAGCAGGTAGTGGGTGTGGTCCACGTTGGCCACCCAGTCCCGGAGGGCCTCGTTGATGGCGTCCTTGAGGGTCTGCGAGCCGCTGGTGACCGGAATGACGGTGGCACCGAGGAGCTCCATGCGGGCTACGTTCAACGCCTGGCGCCGGCAGTCCTCCGCGCCCATATACACCACGCATTCCAGGCCCATCAGGGCGGCGGCGGTGGCGCTGGCCACCCCGTGCTGGCCGGCACCGGTTTCGGCGATGACGCGGGTCTTGCCCATGCGCTTGGCCAGCAGCGCCTGGCCCAGGACGTTGTTGATCTTGTGCGAACCGGTGTGGTTGAGGTCCTCGCGCTTGAGGAAGATCCGGACTCCCCCGGCATGCTCCGAGAAGCGCTTGGCTTCGGTCAGCAGTGAGGGACGCCCGGAGTAGTTCTTGTTCAGGTCCGTGATCTGGGCCCGGAACTCGGGATCGTCTTTCGCCTTGTCGAAGGTTTCCTCAAGTTCGTCCAAGGCGGCGATCAGGGACTCCGGCATCCAGCGTCCGCCGTAGCTGCCGAAGTAGGGTCCCGGAGCATGCTTGAGGGAGCCGCCCTGCAGGAATGCTTCCGCGGCATTGTTGTCAGCGTTCGCTGAGGGTGCGTCAACCATCAGACCCGTCCTGTTCGAAGTTGTTCATTCAGTAAGTGTGTGAGGTTCCGGCAGCGGTGCCGGAACAGAATACGCCGGGCGGCAAACAGCCCCTGCCCACAGGGTGTGCAGGGGCGCTCCGGTCAGCGGCGGGCAGCGATGGCGGCGGCCCCTGCCGCCGTGAATTCAGCAATCCGCTCACGCGGGGTGGAGTGGCTGACCAACGCCTCGCCCACGAGGACTGCGTTGGCGCCGCTGGCGGCGTAGTGCGTGACGTCGTCCACGCCGCGGACCCCCGATTCGGCCACCACGAGGGCTTCGGCGGGAATTTGGCCTGCCAGGGAGGCGAAAACGGACCGGTCGACGTCGAGCGTCTTCAGGTTCCGCACGTTGACGCCGATGATGCGCGCGCGGGCTGCGACGGCCCGCTCGATTTCCTCCTCGGTGTGGGTCTCCACGAGGACGTTCATGCCCAGCTCGTGGCTAAGCGCGGAGAACTCGGCGAGCTGTGCGTCGGAGAGCGCTGCCACGATCAGCAGGATCAGGTCGGCCCCGTGTGCGCGCGCTTCCCAGATCTGGTACTCGTCGAGCGTGAAATCCTTGCGCAGCAACGGAACGTCAACCGCGGCACGCACGGCGTCCAGGTCTGCGAGTGCGCCGTTGAAGCGGCGCTGTTCGGTGAGCACGCTGATAACGGAGGCGCCGCCGTCGGCATACTGCTTCGCTAGGGACGCCGGATCGCCGATGGCGGCGAGGTGGCCCTTGGAGGGGCTGCGGCGTTTGATCTCCGCAATGACCTTCAGCTGTTCCCGGGACGGGGAGGGCCCGCCGAGCGCAGCCCAGGTATCGCGGGCAGGTGCCGCGGCCTGGGCCAGGTCCTTCAGTTCAGCGAGGGAAACCTGGCGTTTCCGCGCGTCCATATCCTCCCTGACACCGGCATTGATGTCATCGAGAACAGTTGCCATCAGTGGCCGGAGTTCTTCAGCTTGCTGCCTTCGACGCCGTAGCCTGCCTTGCGCATGATGTAGCCGAGGATGAGGCCAATCACCATCACGCCGATGCCGGCGATGAAGATGGGAGTGCTGGCAATCACAAAGGCGATCGAAGCGATGAGTGCGCCCACCAGCATCACGATGACGCAGGTCCAGGCCGCGGGGCTGTTCCCGTGGCCGAGTTCCTGGCTGTGGTCAATGGCGCCGGGGGCCACGGTGCGGGTGCCTGACTTGGATACGGATGCAGGTGCTTTGCTCATGGAAAATCTCCTCAGGGTGGATACTGCTTACATTCTGCCATTTATTGGCCGGTGGCCGGGTATCGGCGGCCTGCCCGCGTGCGCCGGACGGCGTTGCACCGGCTTAGGTAGGGTCATCGCCGCGGGAAAGCCGGTCCCAGCTGTCAATTTCGTCCACCGGACCTGCCGCGGCGGCGGTGCTGCCCGCGGCAGGTGCGTCGTACTTGGTCCTGGTTTTCCAGTGCCGCCCGGCGGGAATGATGAGCAGGGCTGCCAGGGCCAGCAGACAGCCGGTAACGACGGCGAACACCGGGAAAGCGGTGACGGCCACCTCCGCCTTGCTGCCTGTAATCCCGGTGGCGGCCGCGATGGCCCCCTGGGCTGCGGCCAGCGGATTGGCCAGAACGGTGGCCGCGGCGGCAACAATCCCTGCCGATGCGAGGACGATGATGCCGGCGATGATCAACCGGGCGATCCTGCCTGCGATTGCTGCGGCGAGCCCGCCCGCCAGGGCTACCAGGGCCAGCGCGGTAACGGCGGTGGCGGCCTTGCTGCCCTGGACCTCAAGTGCCGTTTGCGCGGCGCCGGCCTGGCCCACCTGGTTGGGGTCCAGCGTGACAGTCATCCACGTTTGGGTGGTGGTGCCGAAAACGGCCAGCGCCAGGACGGCTACGAGCAGCACCAGCGTGGACTTGCGTGCCCAGGCCCGGGTGCCGGAGGGCTTCCGGCCGGTTGGCTGCCCTGCTGCCTGGCCTTTGTCCTGGTCCTGGTCCTGCATCAGGATTCTGTCCTGCCCGGCAATGAATCGGCGGAAATGTTCTGCAGGGAGCCCGCGGTGTGCACGGCCCGCAGCGGCGCCGCGGCCTTGTTCACGGTTTCGAGGGCTTCCGTCGGGTTGACCGAGTCGGCCACGATGCCGCCGCCGGCCTGGACATAAGCCCGTCCGCCGCGGAGCAGGGCCGAGCGGATGGCGATGGCCATGTCCATGTCCCCGGCGAAGTCGAGGTATCCCACAACGCCGCCGTAGATGCCGCGGCGGTGCGGTTCGAGCTCGTCGAGGAGCCGCAGGGCGCGGGGTTTCGGCGCTCCGGACAGTGTCCCGGCCGGGAACGTGGCCCTCAGGACGTCGTACGCCTTAGCTCGCGGTGAGAGCTGGCCCACCACCGTGGAGACGAGGTGCATGATGTGGCTGAAACGCTCCACCTCCATAAACTGCGTGACGTCAACGGTCCCGGCCACGCATACCTTGGAAAGGTCGTTGCGGGAAAGGTCCACGAGCATCAGGTGTTCGGCGCGTTCCTTCTGGTCCGCCAGGAGCTCCTCAGCGAGTGCTTTATCCGCCTCCACCGTCCTGCCGCGCGGGCGGGATCCTGCGATGGGGTGCGTGATGACTTCTTCGCCGGTGACGGTGACGAGGGCCTCCGGCGAGGACCCGACGATGGAGTACTCCCGGCCCTCGGCATCCTCAAGGCTGAAGATGTACATGTAGGGACTGGGGTTGGTGTTGCGCAGCACCCGGTAGACGTCCAGTGCGGAAGCTTGGCACTCCATCTCGAAGCGGCGGGAAATCACCACCTGGAACACCTCGCCGTCAACGATGGCTTCCTTGCCGCGGTCCAGGGCGGCCAAATACTCGGCTTCGTCCCAGCGCTCCTGAACGCTGGAGGCAAAGTCCAGCGCGGCCGGCGCAAGCACGGAGACGGGCTGCGCCACGGGCGTGCTGACTTTGGCCAGGAGGGCCTTGACCCGCGCCACGGCGTCGTGCCAGGCCTCGTCCACGCGCTCGGAGCTGTCATCGAAGTTGATGGCGTTGGCGATCAGCAGCACCGTGCCGTCCACGTTGTCGTGCACGGCCATGTCCGTGACGAGGTTCAGCGCCATTTCCGGCAGCTGCAGGTCATCCTCGGGCGGGCTCACCAGGCGTTCCCAGTGCCGCACTGTTTCCCAGCCGAGGAAGCCCACCAGGCCGGAGGTGAAGGGCGGCAGGCCGTCGAACCTTTCGGTGCGGAGCGCCTCGATGGTGTCACGGACAGCATCCACGGGGCTGCCGTCCACCGGGACGCCTGTGGGGGGCTCGCCCAGCCAGTGCGCGTTTCCGTCCTTGGTGGTCAGTGTTGCCCGGGACCTCGCGCCGATGAAGGAGTAACGGGACCATGCACCGCCCACTGCAGCGGACTCCATCAGGAACGTTCCGGGCTGACCCTGCGCGAGCTTCCGGTACAAACCGATGGGGGTCTCGGCGTCGGCAAGTACCTTGAGGCGCACGGGGATGACGCGGCTGTGGGCGGCAAGTTCCCGGAACTCCTCAAGGCCCGGGGTGATGATTCCAAGGTCCTGCATGGCTATGCTGTTCCGCCTGTTCTAGTAGGGGCCGGCCGAGCCGGCGCCTGTTGGTGTGCTTGCGGGGTTGGCCAGCCCTCCCCCGCGCTCCGCAGCAGCCTGCGGATGAAGGTCAGTCTGCCTGGCCTGTTGTGACTGCGAGGTCCCTGCCGTCGAAGCAGGTGCGGGTGCCGGTGTGGCAGGCGGCACCGACCTGGTCCACGCGCACCAGCAGGGCATCGCCGTCGCAGTCCATGGCCAGGGACTTAACCCACTGCACGTGCCCGGAGGTGTCTCCCTTGCGCCAGTACTCCTGGCGGGAACGGGAGTAGAAGGTGACGCGGCCGCTGGTCATGGTGCGGTGCAGTGCCTCGTCATCCATCCAGCCCAGCATGAGCACCTCGTTGGTATCGAACTGCTGCACGACGGCGGCCACCAGGCCGGAGCTGTCGCGCTTGAGGGCCGCTGCCAGCTCCTCGGGAAGGGGGCTGGCAGAACCGGCGGCGGGCGTTGCCTCCGGGACTGCCGCCGGCGCTGCGGGCACGGTGGAATCAGGGGTTGCGGTGGGGGTGGGCTGCTCAGACATCAGGTCAAGTCTAGTGCCTTGGCCCTGCCCCGATTCCTGTGTGAACGAGGGCAGGCCGGCCCCCGTGGACGTGCTGCCCAACTGAGCGGCTCTCGTGCTAGTTTTCCAAGTGATGCATTTCGTTGATCCGTCCCGAGAAGTCCTGGCCGAAACCCTCATTGCGGCCGGTCCTGACGCGCCCACACTCTGCAAGGGCTGGCGCACCAGGGACCTTGCCGCGCACCTTTACCTGCGCGAACGCAAAGCCGCCGTGGGACTGGGCCTGATCATCAAGCGGCTGGCGAAAGCGTCAGACCAGGCCACCGCAAAACTCGCAGCAAAGCTGACCACGGCCGAGGCCTACACCCGGCTGGTCAACACTTTCCGTGCCGGGCCGCCCGCGCTTTCGCCCCTGAAGATCAAGGGGCTGGATGAGAGCGCCAACCTGATCGAGTACTTCGTCCACACCGAAGACGTCCGGCGCGCAGTGGACCGGTGGGCACCGAGGGCACTGGACGAAGCCTATTCGGACGCCCTGTGGGATGAACTCGTCAAGCGCGCAGCCATCCTGTACCGGGGAGTCGACCTGGGCATCGTGCTGGTGCGGCCTTCAGGACCGCGGCATGTTGCCAAGCGCGCCCCCGTTTCTGTGGCCATTGTCGGCGAGCCGGGCGAACTGCTCATGCACGCGCACGGCCGAACACGGCACGCCCTGGTCACTTTCGAAGGCCAGCCGGACGCCGTCGCGCTCCTGCAGTCAGCCGAAGTGGGACTCTAACCCAACTAACTCGCAGTTGTTGTCGTTATCAGCGTCCAAAACGACAACAACTGCCAGTCAGTGGGGTTAGCGTACTTCGAAGCCCGCTTCCCTAATGGCCGTTTTGACCTGGGACATCATGTCGTCCGGTCCCCAGTGGAAGATAGATGCGGCCAGTACGGCGTCAGCGCCGGCTGCGACGGCTGGCGGAAAGTGTGCCGGCTCCCCCGCGCCGCCGGAGGCGATGATGGGCACTTTGACGGCGGCCCGGACCAGGCTGATGAGCTCAAGGTCGAAGCCGTCTTTCGTGCCGTCCGCGTCGATGGAGTTGAGGAGGATTTCGCCCACGCCCCGGTCGGCGGCTTCCTTTGCCCATGCGACGGCGTCGATTCCGGTGCCGGTGCGTCCGCCGTGGGTTGTCACTTCGAAGCCCGACGGCGTGGGCCGGGACCCGGGGCGGGTGCGCCGCGCGTCGACGGACAGGACGAGGACCTGCGAGCCGAAGTGCCGCGTGATTTCGTCAATGACATCGGGCCGGGCAACGGCTGCGGTGTTGATGGAGGCCTTGTCCGCACCGAAGCGCAGCAGCTTGTCCACCTCTGCCACACCACGGACGCCGCCGCCGACGCACAACGGGATAAAGACTTCCTCGGCGGTCCGGCGGACCACATCGAACGTGGTTTCGCGGTTGCCGGAGGAGGCGGTGACGTCAAGGAAGGTCAGTTCGTCGGCGCCGGCGTTGTCGTAGCGGTGGGCCAGTTCCACGGGGTCGCCGGCGTCGCGGAGACCCTCGAAGTTGACGCCCTTGACGACGCGCCCGGCGTCGACGTCGAGGCAGGGGATGACGCGTACGGCTACTGCCATGGGAACTCCTGGAATTCTGTGGTGCGGGAGTGCTGCTGGGCGGGCGGAATCAGATACGGCAGGCGTGGATGCTGCTCACCAGGATGGCGCGGGCGCCAAGGTCGTACAGCTCATCCATGATCCGGTTGGTTTCCCGCTTGGGCACCATGGAACGCACGGCAACCCAGTCAGAATCCCGCAGAGGCGAAACGGTGGGTGATTCCAGGCCGGGCGTAAGGGCAGCGGCCTGTTCCACGAGTTCCTTGCGGATGTCATAGTCCATCAGGACGTACTGGCGGGCCACCAGCACACCCTGCAGGCGCCGGATCAGGACTTCGATCTCCTTGGCCGTACCGTTCGCGGCGCCGCCACCGCCGGTGCGCCGGATGAGGACGGCCTCCGACTTCAGGATCGGTTCACCGAAGATCTCCATCCCGGCAGCCTTGAGGGTGTTGCCGGTTTCGACGACGTCGGCGATGGCGTCCGCAACGCCCAGCCGGACCGAGGATTCCACGGCGCCGTCCAGGCGGACCACCTTGGCGTTGATGCCGCGGTCCGCGAGGTAGCCGCGGAGCAGTCCGTCATAGCTGGTGGCGAGCCGCTTGCCCTCCAGCTCCTCGACCTTTGCGAAGTCTCCTACCGGACCGGCGAAGCGGAAGGTGGAGGCGGCGAATCCCAGCGGAAGCAGCTCCTCGGCTTCCACCTCCGCGTCCAGCAGCAGGTCGCGTCCGGTGATGCCGACGTCAAGCGTTCCCTGGCCTACATAAACGGCGATGTCGCGGGGTCGTAGGAAGAAGAATTCGATGTCGTTGTCGGGGTCAACCATCACCAGTTCGCGGGCATCGCGGCGCTGGCGGTAGCCGGCTTCGGTCAGCATGGCGGAGGCAGCTTCGGACAGTGAGCCCTTGTTGGGGACGGCAACTCGCAGCATGGGTAATCTTTCTGGATTTGAAAATGTCTAGGTTTTCAGGCAATGCAGGCCACGGCGGGCACCGGCGGCACGTGGCACGCCGGACCGGTGGCTACAGATGCTTGTAGACGTCTTCCAGGGTCAGGCCTTTGGCGAGCATCAGAACCTGCAGGTGGTACAGCAGCTGGGAAATTTCCTCGGCCGCAGCTTCATCGGATTCATATTCGGCAGCCATCCATACTTCGGCTGCTTCCTCAACGACTTTCTTGCCGATGCCGTGGACACCGGAGTCCAATTCAGCGACGGTGCGGGAGCCTTCCGGGCGGGTGGCTGCCTTGTCGCTGAGTTCAGCGAACAGCGTCTCGAAATTCTTCACGCCCTCCAGCCTACTTGCTGCGGCGTGCAGGGCGCCTGTCGGGCCGCTGGATGACGGGCACGATGTGAGTGAAGACACACCGCGCCCGCCGCGGCGCAGATTGCTAGCTGTTGTACTGCTTCAGGACGACGGCGGTGGCCAGCGCCGCCGTGACGGCTTCGTGGCCCTTGTCTTCCTTTGAGCCGGGAAGGCCTGCGCGGTCCAGGCCCTGCTGTTCGGTGTCGCAGGTCAGGACTCCGAAGCCCACCGGAACGCCCGTGCGCACGCTCACGTCGGTGAGGCCTGACGTCGCCGCCTGGCAGACGTACTCGAAGTGCGGCGTACCGCCGCGGATCACGACGCCGAGGGCGACGACGGCGTCGAAGTGCGGTGCCAGCCGCGCGGCTGCGACGGGCAACTCAAAGCTGCCCGGCACCCGCAGGACGGTGGGCTCGGCGATCCCGGCGTCCTTGGCGGCGCGAAGTGCGCCATCCAGGAGCCCGTCCATGATCTGGGTGTGCCAGCTGGCCGCAACGATGGCCAGCCGCAGCTGGGACGTTTCGTCCGGGTTGAGGGTGGTGAGGTCGATATCGGGGGCGCCGTGTCCGCTCATAGGTCAGTGCTGTTCCGTTCAGTCTTGTTGGTGGGTAAAGGTGGTGGGGCTGGCAACGGGCACGGGGGCCACGTGGGTGTCCAGGAGGAGGCGGTGCTCCATCCTGTCCTTCTTCGTTTGGAGGTAGCGGAGGTTCTGGTCACGGGAAGGGACTTCGGTGGGAACCATCTCCACCACTTTCACCCCGGCCCTGGCCAATCTGTTCTGCTTGTCCGGGTTGTTGCTCAGCAGGCGGACCTCGTGAAGGCCCATCTCGGCAAGCACCTGGGCGGCGGCGTTGTAGCACCGGGCGTCCACGGGCAGCCCCAGCTGCTCGTTGGCCTCTACCGTGTCAAAGCCTGCCTCCTGCAGCGCGTAGGCCTTGATCTTGTTTGCCAGGCCGATGCCGCGCCCCTCCTGGCCGCGCAGGTACAGCAGGGTACCGCCTTGTTCACGGATCAGTTCCAGGGCGTACGCAAGCTGCTCGCCGCAATCGCAGCGGTACGATCCGAACACATCACCGGTGAGGCACTCGGAATGGAGCCGCACCAGGGGCGCCTTGCCGTCCCGGGGCGGGTTGGGGGAACTGACGGCCAGATGTTCGGCGCCGGTGACGAGATCGGTCCAGGCCTGGGCCACGAAGTCGCCAAAGGCGGTGGGCAGTTGCACGATGGGGCCGCCGCTGACGGGATGGGGCACCACTCCGCTGCCGGTCCGCTCCGGGTGATAGCCGTTCTGATAGTGGCCATTGCTGGCCGCAGATGCCGTCATCGTTCCTCCTTCTCCCCGGCCGGTACCGGCCGGACGCCCTGAACCGGAGCGCCGCCTGTCCCTGCTGCAAGGTAGGCCACCAAATCCTCAATGGAGATCAGAGGACAGCCGTGCTCCGCCGCGAACACCCGGAGCCCGTCCAGACGCATCATCTCGCCGTCGTCATACACCACTTCGGCGATGACGCCTACGGGCTCGACGCCTGCGAGGCGGCACAGGTCCACCGCAGCTTCGGTGTGGCCCGGGCGTTCCCTCACGCCTCCGTCAACTGCGCGGAGCGGGAAAATATGCCCAGGACGGGTCACGGCCGCCGGCCCTGTCCGCGGATCGGCAAGAACCCGGGCGGTGAGGGCACGGTCGGTGGCGGAGATGCCGGTGCTGACGCCGACGGCGGCGTCGCAGGATACGGTGTAGGCCGTGCCTTTGGCGTCTTCATTGACAGCCACCATGGGGGGCAAGGCAAGGGCGTCGGCGCGTTCGCCGGACAGCGGCACGCAGATGACTCCTGAGCTGTAGCGGATGGTCCAGCCCATCAGCGCGGGTGTGGCGTGCTGGGCCGCGAAGATGATGTCGCCTTCGTTTTCCCGGTCCTCGTTGTCCACGACCAGGACCGGCCTTCCGGCGGCCATGGCCGCCACAGCTTCCTCGATGGTGTTTAACGGCACGGCAGCTCCTCCCGGGGCAGCGGGGACGGCAGCGCCGGCCACGTCAGCTTCGAATCCGACGGCGGCGTTCACGGTGTTCCTCCCTCAACAGCGGCAGGAGCGGGGGTGCTGAACGCGAGGAGCCGCTCGGTGTACTTGGCCAGGACGTCCACCTCCAGGTTCACCCTGCTGCCGGTGCTTTTGGCACCGAGGCCGGTTTCGGCAAGGGTGGTGGGGATGAGTCCCACCTCGAACCAGGGGCTTTGTTCAGCTGCGTGGCTGACCGCGGTAACGGTGAGTGAAACGCCGTCGATGGCGATTGATCCCTTTTCCGCGATGTAACGGGCCAGGTTGATTGGCACCCCGAACCGGAGCCTTTCCCAGTTGCCCAGGGGCTCGCGTTCGAGCAGCACGCCGACGCCGTCCACGTGGCCCTGCACCACGTGCCCGTCCAGCCTTCCGCCGGCAGGGACGCAACGCTCAAGGTTGACGGCATCCCCCGCAGCCAACTCACCGATGGTGCTGCGGACGAGGGTCTCCCCCATCACGTCCACGCTGAATTCCTTGCCGTCGATTTCGGTGGCAGTGAGGCATACGCCGTTGACGGCGATGGACCCGCCAAGACCGAGGCCTTCGGTAGTGCCGGGGGCGTGCAGCCGGACGGTGGCGCTGGCGTTCCCGTCCCTCTGAACGGACAGAACGTGCCCTTGCTCGGCGATAATTCCGGTGAACATCAGTAGCCTCCCTGGGCTTGCTCCGCGCTGGGGCGGGACGGTTGTGGGTCTGGGGCAACGGCGCGTTGCGGTCGGAGGTGGAGCCGGAGGTCCCGGCCCAGCGTGCGGACGGCCCCGCCGTCGGACGGGTCCCACTCCCAGTGCTGGGCATCGGCGAGGGTGGTGATGCCCAGGCCGGTGAGGGCGGGGGTTCCGGAACCCAGCAGCGTGGGGGCAAGGTAGATGATGAGTTCGTCGACGAGCCCGGCGGCGAGGAACGCGCTGAGGATGCTTGATCCGCCCTCCACCATCAGGTGGCGGATGCCGGAACCGTAAAGGGTGGCCAGCGCTTCCTGGGGGTCGCGGGTCTGCAGGTGGGTTACCAGGCCGTCGCTCCCGTGGATGGCAGCATCTGCCGGGGTGTCCCGCAACCCCATCACGGCCCGCAATGGTTGCTTTTGAGCCGGCGTCCCTGCGGGGCCGCGGGCAGTGAGACGGGGATTGTCCACCAGCACGGTCTGGGTTCCCACGAGGATGGCGTCGATGCGGCCCCGGATGGCGTGGTTGTCAGCCAGGGATTCCGGACTGGAAATCCATTGGCTGGTGCCGTCCTCAGCAGCGATCCGGCTGTCCAGGGTCTGTGCGATGTGCAGGGTGACGAACGGGCGTTTTGCGGCTACTGCCTCAAACCAATGACGGTTCAGGTCCAGTGCTTCGCCGGCACCCAGTCCGCTGCGTACGCGTACGCCCGCCTGCCGAAGGGTGGCGGCACCGCCGGCGGCGGGATCATGGGGATCGTCCACGGCGTAGACCACGTCCGTTATTCCGGCGTCGATGATCGCCTGGGCGCAAGGGCCGGTACGGCCGATATGGTTGCAGGGCTCCAGGGTGACCATCATGGTGCAACCGGAAAGATCAAGCCCGGCGGCAGCTGCCCGGGCAATGGCGTCCGCCTCGGCGTGGGCTGTTCCCGCGCCGCGGTGGAAACCCGCGACGAGTTCCCGGCCTTCGGAATCGACGACGACGGCGCCCACCAACGGGTTCGCGCCGCGGGGACCATGAAGGGCCGCCTTCAGGGCCTTGTCCATGGCGGCGGTTTCGGCAGCAGTAAAGGCCGTCACGACTTCGGCCGTCATGCGGGGGCCTCGCTGGTTGTGCTGCCGGGCATGGCGGCAGCAGGAGTGGTGGCCGATAAGAGCCATCGCAGCAGGTTCATAGTGCTTGTGTCGTTCCTTCCCTCTAGAACCGCGATGGCTCCGGGGATATACGACAGCAGAAGGCTGCGGCGTCGAGTGACGCCGCAGAAACAGCTGTACGTGCTTCTCTCATCCAGACTTTAACTGTCGGTACCGGAATTTCACCGGTTCAACCGTCCGCCGGGGACTTCCTCGGAAGGAAAACCACCGGCTCGCGGGTCGCGGACTGTCACCGCCGGTTCGGACTTACACCGACCCCGGAGCACGTATGTGTGTTGCTATTGTGCCATAACCGCGTGCGGCTCCCGGCTATTCCGCCGCGGAGCGTAACTTTTGGCTCCCGGCTTCCCGCAGCCGGTCAATGGCTGCGGCCGGATCCTCTGCACCGTACACCGCCGAGCCCGCCACGAAGACGTTGGCACCTGCCTCCGCAGCACGGATGATGGTGTCCTCGGTGATGCCGCCGTCAACCTGGATGGCCACGCCAATCCCCGAGCCGTCGATGGCCTTCCTTGCCCTGCGGATCTTCGGCAGGGTCACATCCAGGAACGCCTGGCCGCCGAATCCGGGCTCCACCGTCATGATGAGCAGCATGTCCAGCTCCGGAAGCATGTCCAGGTACGGCTCCACCGGAGTTCCGGGACGGAGCGCCATCCCTGCCTTTGCACCCCGGGCGCGCAGCTCGCGGGCCAGCTTGATGGGGGCAATGGCAGCCTCGGCGTGGAAGGTAACGGAGGCCAAACCCGCGTCGGCGAAACCCGGGGCCCAGCGGTCGGCGTCGGCGATCATCAGATGCGCGTCCAGCGGAACCGGGCTCACGGCCTGGATCCGCTGGACCACCGGCAGCCCGAGGGTGAGGTTGGGCACGAAGTGATTGTCCATCACGTCCACGTGCACGGCATCTGCATTGCTGATCCGCTGCAGTTCGGCCTCAAGGTTGACGAAGTCGGCAGACAGGATGCTCGGGTTAATGCAGCATTGCGTCACAGGGGAGCCTTTCAGGGGTTGCGCTTTTGTGGCCAGTTTTTACCGGCCCGTTCCATGCCGGGCACGGCCTTTTCGATCAGGTTGAACGGATCAAATTAAACGGATCAGGGCTTTTTGCGGATCAGGGCAAGGAACATCGCGTCGGTGCCGTGGATGTGGGGCCACAGCTGGGCGGTTGACTCATGTCCGGCACCGAGGTTTCCGGTCAGGCTGACGCTGTCCAAGGCCTGGCCGGCTTCGAGCAGTTCAAGGTCATCGCGTTTGCGCAGGGCGTCGGTAACCACAGCCGTGGTTTCGGCCGGGTGGGGGGAGCAGGTCACGTAGGCCACCACTCCCCCGGGCCGGACTGCTGCCAGTGCCGACTTGAGGAGGTCACGCTGAAGCTGCCCCAGGTCTGCAAGGTCCTTGGGAGTACGGCGCCAGCGCGACTCCGGCCGGCGCCGCAGCGCGCCCAGCCCGCTGCAGGGTACGTCGACAAGCACCCGGTCAAAGACCCCGGGCTTTTCCGTCCCTACCTCCCGGCCGTCCCCGGTGCGGACCTGCCAGGTATCCCGCGGCACCGCCGAAAGTGCCTGGCTTACAAGCTTTGCCCGGTGCGGAGCAGGTTCGTTGGCCAGCAGGGTGGCGCCGCGTTGGCTTGCCAGCGCACCCAGCAGGGCAGCCTTTCCGCCTGGCCCCGCGCACAGGTCCAGCCAGGCCTCGGCAGGGCTCCCGGACCCGTCTGCGTTGGGACGCCCGTCGGCTCCATCCTGCCGCTGTCCGCCGAGGTCAACTGCAGCCATGGCGCGTGCCACCAGCTGTGAACCAACGTCCTGGACCCTGGTGCTGCCTTCCCGGACCGAGGCAAGCCGGCCCAGGTCTCCGCCGCTGGAGAGAGCAGAGCCTTCCACCAGCTCACCGGGGGTGGCACCGCTTTCCAAAGCCTCGTCGAGGTTTCCGATCCCGGGCAGGGCCACCAGATTGACTACGGGTGCGGCGTTGTCAGCTTCCAGAAGGTCAGTGATTTCCGAGGCAGAGCGCCCGTGTGCCACGAGGGACTGGCGCATGGCGCGGACGATCCACTCGGGATGGGCGTAGCGGAGGGAAGCCACCTTGGTCTCGTCGGTTTCTCCCGCAACCAACTGCTCGAGCCACTCCTCGAGGCTGTGGGCAGTGACCTTCCGGAGGACGGCGTTGATGAGGGCCGACGGTCCTGCACCGATGACTGCCCGGGCCAGGCCAACGGTCTGGTCCAGTGCGGCGTGCGCCGGGACGCGCATGGCCAGCAGCTGATGGGCCCCGATCCGAAGGGCATCGAGGATGGCCGGGTCCAGTTGGTCCAACGGACGGTCCACGCAGCGGGCCAGGATGGCGTCGTAGGTGCCCTGGCCGCGGAGAGCCCCATAGCTGAGTTCTGTGGCGAAGCCGGCGTCCCGCTTGTCCAGCCCGTGGTGCCGGATCCGTGCCGGCAGCACCAGGTTCGCGTACGCGTCCTCGGCGGCCACGGCACGGAGGACTTCGAACGCCACCAGCCGGGCCGGATCCGCCCTGCGCGTGCGCTGTGAGGGAGCATTGCCGGTGAAACTGCGCTGGGCGCTGCGGTTCCGTTCCCTGCCCTTGGCGTTGCGATTGCTGGAATCCCGCGGTCCGCCGTTGCCGCGGCCGCCGTCTCCCTTCCCGCGCTGCCCGCCGCCTGAGCCTCCGCCCCCGGCATTGCCGCGACCGCTTTGGTTGCCGCCGGAACCGCTCATTCGAACACCACGCTTTCAAGGGAAGCCATACCGCGTGCCCAATCGGCAGCGGCCATCATCTTTTTGCCCGCAGGCTGGATCCGGGTCAGCTCGACGCCGTGCGAGCCTGTTCCCACCAAGACGCTTTTGCCTTGAAGTGACAGGGACCCGGGAGCCAAACCTGAGATGTCAGGCCGCAGGCGGACGGGCTCGAGCTTGATTCGTTGTCCATCCAACACCGTCCACGCTCCCGGCTCAGGAGTAACCCCGCGCGCCTGCCTGCCAATGGCCAGGGCCGGATGTTTCCAATCGAGGCGCCCGTCCTCGAGGGTCAGCTTGGGGGCAAGGGAAATGTCACCCGTTTGCGGAAGGGCAACGGCCTTACCGGCGTCGAGCGCCGAAAGCGTCTGGGCCAGGAGCACCGCCCCGCTGTGGGACAACCGTTCCAGCAGTTGGCCGGCGGTATCTTCCGGGCCCACCGTTTCGGTGAGGGTTCCGAATACCGGCCCGGTGTCCAGGCCTTCCTCGAGCTGGAAGGTCACGGCACCGGTGACGTCGTCGCCGGCCATAACAGCCCGCTGCACCGGCGCCGCGCCGCGCCAGGACGGAAGGAGGGAGAAGTGCAGGTTGATCCAACCGTGCCGGGGAATCGGCAGGGCGGCCGGGGGAACCAGTCCGCCGTAGGCAACAATCGCGGCCACATCCGGGCTCACCGCAGAGATCCTGCCGATGGCTTCCGCATCAATCCGGGCAGCGTGGATGACGTGGATCCCCAGCTCCGCTGCCCGGGCAGCAACAGGCGACGGAGTCAGGACGCGCTTCCGGCCAATTGGAGCATCCGGCCTTGTAAGCACGGAAACTACGTCGAAACCTGCTTCGACCAGCACATTCAAAGACGGGACAGCGACGGCGGGTGTCCCGGCGAAAAGTACCCTCACCCGTTGGCACCAGCCGCGCCGGCACCGAAGCTTGACCCGGACGCCGTGCCGCCGAAGCTTGAACCGCCAAAACTTGAGCCGACCGTCTTGGCACGCTTCGCCGTCGTCCGTTCCGTGACGGAGTCATAGTTGGCGTTGCGGATGGAACGCAGGGCAGCCTTGCGGTCCTCCCCCTCCAGCCGGTCCGTATAAAGGATCCCGTCCAGGTGGTCGTTCTCATGTTGGAAGCAGCGCGCCAGCATCCCCTCGCCCTCCAATGACACGGGGTTCCCCTGCATGTCCACGCCGGTGACGCGGGTAGAGCGGAAACGCCGAACCGGGAAGCCCAACCCGGGGATGGAAAGGCAGCCCTCCACCTGGTCCGGCTGGAAATCCTCGCTGTTTTCCAGCACCGGATTGATGATGTGCCCTTCCACGCCGTCAATCCGGTAAGTGAACACCCTCTTGCTTACCCCGACCTGCGGTGCGGCGAGGCCGGCACCGTCCACGTCTTCCATGGTCTCGGTCATGTCCGCCACCAGTTTGGCAAGCTCAGGCCCGAATTCCGTCACAGGATCGGCCACTGTGCGGAGCACAGGATCACCGATGATGCGGATATTCAGAATAGCCATGGGCTGTTTTTCCTTAAGGTAGGCGGCAAAGGGGACCAATCCAGTTTAGGCGCAGACGAACAACAGGCAGTTCCGGTCCTGCGCCCTCAGGCGGGCTGCGCCTGCGGCAGCGGCGGCGGGGCAATGGGCAGCAGTGCCGCACCTGCGGACAGGGTGTCCGCGGAAAGCTCCCAGACGCGCCGCAAGGCACAGAACTTCCACCAGTGGTGTTTGAGGACGTCCGGGTTGGCGCGTACCGGGCGGACCTCTGTTTCGCCGATGGCTACAGCCAGCAAGACCGGGTTGTCGCCGTACTTCCAGGGCTCCCACGTCCCTGCCACCGGGTCCACCAGGCTCTCTTCGGCCTTCATGCCGGCCACCAGCTGCATCACCACTTTGTCGTCCAGCGGCTTAACCAGGCCGTCTCGGGTGGTGCCCTTGGTTTTGTAGTCGATCAGGCAAACCCGTCCGTTGATCCTCGCCACCAGGTCAAGGGTGCCGGCGTAGCCCACCGCGTTGTTCCAGACCGTGATTTCCGGGGCAATAGGCTCCACCCTGAAGAGCTCCCACCACTCATCGAAGCGGACCGCAAAAGCTTCCTCCCCGTTGGACGCCAGGGCCTCGCGCGCTTCCCTCATGGCGTGCGGCCGGCCAAGGGCACGCAGGGCCACCTGCTCACAGTAGAAGTGAACGCGGTCCCCGCGCCTGGCGGCCTCGTCCCGGTACGTCTCCGCAGCCTTGGCCGCGCGGTTGACCGCCTGCTTGATTTTGGCAGGGCTGCCCAGGCAGTCGGCCAGTAGCGGATCCTTCGCCAGGCTACTCGCGCCCATATACCCAAACCAGCCGTCAAGACCGTGCGGCTGCTGGCCGATCACAGTGGTAATGGACGGCACGGAAAAATGCTCAGAGGTGGACCGGGCGTACATCCGCCCGTATTCCGTGGCGTGGGCAAGAAGTGGAGCAGTCATAACAAAGACTCTTTCACAGGGGGCTGACAGAATGTCCGGGCGCACAAAAAAGGTCCGTTCCCGCTGCGGATAAGCGGAAACGGACCAATATGCGGTGGGCGATACTGGGTTCGAACCAGTGACCTCTTCGGTGTGAACGAAGCGCGCTACCACTGCGCCAATCGCCCTGATGCATTTGAATGGTAGCGGACCTTGCAGCCATTTCGGAAATCGGAGCCCGCCGGCGGCAAAAGGGGCATGGACCCGTGCAGCAGGACCGGTGATACGCGCCGGCGCTGAGCAGGAAACAATGGCGCCCCACTCCCCTGCACAAGCAGCCGATAAACCGACGGAACGCCCGGACGCCCACGTGAATTACACCAATGTAAGTCGGCAAAATCCGCGCCGTTGCAGGGAAGCGGCGGCATCGTTCCTTCACAAAGACCCGCCGATTTGGAGAATCCCGGAACCTCCTATATTGTTTTTACTCGTTGGAAAGCGAGGAAATGCCGGGAACGGCAGCGAATCGGCACTCCAAAATGCGGACGTAGCTCAGCTGGTAGAGCACCACCTTGCCAAGGTGGATGTCGCGAGTTCGAATCTCGTCGTCCGCTCGCAGGACACTGTCACGGCAAAGATTCTTTGTGAATCGACGCTTACACGGTGGGTTGGCCGAGAGGCGAGGCAGCGGCCTGCAAAGCCGTATACACGGGTTCGAATCCCGTACCCACCTCGGTGAAAACCATGGTTTCCGGGTCATTCCGGACAAACATGGGCGATTGGCGCAGCGGTAGCGCGCTTCCCTGACACGGAAGAGGTCACTGGTTCGATCCCAGTATCGCCCACCAAGCAAGGAAACTTGCTTCATGCAGTACGGCTGGCTTTAGCTGGAGCGTACTTCATATGCGGACGTAGCTCAGCTGGTAGAGCACCACCTTGCCAAGGTGGATGTCGCGAGTTCGAATCTCGTCGTCCGCTCTCTTATTTCCCACAATCCCATCAGCCGGGCTTCCGGTTCCGGGCGATTGGCGCAGCGGTAGCGCGCTTCCCTGACACGGAAGAGGTCACTGGTTCGATCCCAGTATCGCCCACACAGCAGCTCCCCGGAGCTGCTTTTTTCATGCCCCTTTCCTGCCGATGCAGTTGCATCCGCTGGCGGCGAACGCTCGAAGTCCCCTTTTACCTTGGCATGCCTCCCGGGCAGGGCTAGGATCTTAGGCGGAGGAGCGACCTGGCTCCGCGATTGAAGGGAGGTGCTCGTGGGACTGATTGGCGACCTAAAGGGCAAGGCTCAGGGTCTTATCCACGGCAACGAGCAGGCCATCAAGAACGGCATCAGCAAGGCCGGTGATTTTGTCGACACCAAGACCGGAGGCAAGTACTCAGGTCACGTCAGCAAGATCCAGCATGGCGCTTCCAAGCTCATTGACAAGAACGGAACTCCGGGCCAGGCACCTGCCCCCGGGCAGGTTCCGCCGGTCAACCCGGTTCCGCCGGTTGACAAGGCTCCGTAAAGGATTTGGCCAGGGCTTTGCCCTAGTACGTCAACGGGGTGCGGGTCCCGCCGGGAGGCGGCGCCCGCACCTTTGGCGTTTAACGCCCGCTCCCCCGGCTGCGGTGGAACGTACGACGCCGGGTCCCGGCAGGGCCCGTCCGTTTACTGATATCGCGCCACGCTGAGTCCGGCTAGGACGGCTCGTGGTTTTGGCCCTCGCGGGCCAGGGCTGTAAGGCGGGAGACAGCGCGGAAGTACTTTTTCATGTACCCGCCCGTCATCATTTCCTCCGTGAACAACTTGTCGAAGGGAACGCCGCTGGCCAGGATGGGCACGTCTTTGTCGTAGAGCCGGTCCGCCAGCACCACGAACCGAAGGGCCACCGCCTGTTCGGTGATGGTATTGACGTTGCGCCACACCACCCCGTCAATGCCGTCGATCAATTGGCGGTAGCGGCTCGGGTGGACGCCGGCCAGGTGTGCAATCAGGGTGCTGAACTCGTCCTGCGCCACCGTCTTGCCGTCAAACTCCGCCTTCATGTGGGCGGACAGTTCGCTGTTCTTCAGGGGCGATGGTGCGGCGGGCAGTCCGCGGTGGCGGAAGTCCTCGCCGTCGATCCGGATCACATCGAACTGGTCTGCGAGGACCTGGATCTCGCGCTGGAAATCCACCGCCGCGAACCTGCCGTCACCCAGGGAGCCCGGCAGGGTATTGGAGGTGGCTGCCAGCTTCACGCCGGCGTCGGCAAGTTCGCGCATCAGCCGCGACATCAGCACTGTATCGCCCGGATCATCGAGCTCGAATTCGTCAATGCAGACGAGCTTGTAACCACTCAGCGCGTCCACCGTTTTGCGGAAGGACAGCGCGCCCACCAGGTTGGTGTACTCCACGAAGGTGCCGAAGGCCTTGGGCCCGGGTGCTGCGTGCCAGAGCGAGGCCAGCAGGTGGGTCTTGCCGACGCCGAACCCGCCGTCCAGGTAAATCCCCGCGCGGGACGTGTCCTTTTTGGCGAACAGTTTCTTGAACAGCCCGCCCCCGTCACCTGCCCCGACGCCCCCGGCGAAACCCTCGAGGGCACGGACGGCGTGGGCCTGGCTGGGCTGCTTGGGATCGGGACGGTAACTCGCAAAGGAGACCTCGCCGAAGCGTGGCGAGGGAAAGAATCCCTTAAGGAGCTCATCCACCGATACGGACGGAGTTCGGGCGGCAAGCTGTTCGATCTGTACCAAGGTGGTCCGTTCTGCTGGTGGTTGGTCCCCAGAAAGGATACCGGCAACCCGCCACCCGGCCCTGGTGAACCGGACCCCCGGGCCCCGCAGCGTGACCAAGGCAACATTTCCTCCTGTTAACGGAAAACGGACACCGCCGGAGGCGGTGGCTAGGGTGGGAGAAGGTCCCATGCCGGTCCCAAGGGTCGGCCGTGTTCTCGATGAAAGGCAAAAATATGTCCTACCCAGTTGAACAAAACGAGAAGTTTGCCGCCTACGCCCACCCCGAGCGCCTGGTTTCCACCGAATGGCTTGCTGCCGCCATCAATAACGGAGCCGTAGCAAACGGCCAGCTGGTTGTGGTGGAGTCTGATGAGGACGTGCTCCTGTACGAAACCGGGCACATTCCCGGCGCCGTAAAAATCGACTGGCACACCGACCTGAACGACGAAGTCACCCGCGACTACGTCGATGGCACCGCATTCTCCGAGCTGGCGGCGTCGAAGGGTATCTCGCGGGACAGCACCATTGTGATCTATGGCGACAAGTCCAACTGGTGGGCTGCCTACGCTCTGTGGGTCTTCACCCTTTTCGGCCACCAGGACGTGCGGCTCCTCGACGGCGGCCGGGACAAGTGGATTGCCGAAGGCCGCGAACTGACAAAGGACAAGCCGTCACCGGCCCGGGGTAACTATCCCGTGGTGGAGCGTGACGACACCCCCATCCGCGCCTTCAAGGAAGACGTCCTGGCGCACCTGGGCACCGGCCCGCTCATCGATGTCCGCTCCCCCGAGGAATACACCGGCCAGCGCACCCACATGCCCGCATACCCGGAAGAAGGTGCCCTACGCGGAGGCCACATCCCCACGGCAGCGTCCGTCCCCTGGGCACGCGCTGCCGCTGCCGACGGCACGTACCGCAGCCGGGAGGAACTCGAAGCCATCTACCTGGGCGAAGCGGGCCTCACCGAAGGTGACGACGTCGTGGCCTACTGCCGGATCGGAGAGCGTTCCAGCCACACCTGGTTCGCCCTCAAGTACCTCCTCGGCTTCGAGTCCGTCCGCAACTATGACGGTTCGTGGACCGAGTGGGGCAATGCCGTGCGCGTTCCCATCGTGAAGGGCGCCGAGCGCGGTTCCGTTCCGCTGGCAGTGGGAGTCTAACGCGGGTGTCCCGCGTAAACTTGGACTGATGACTACTCAAGCCTTGCCTTCCGCCCTTGCAGCGATCGTGGACGACTTCCAGTCCCTGACCGAACCCGAGAGGCTGCAGCTGCTGCTGGAATTCTCCGAGGGATTGCCGGAGCTCCCTGAGCGACTGACCAACCATCCCGAGCTGCTCGAGCAGGTTGTAGAGTGCCAGTCGCCGTTGTTCCTCACCATTGAGACGGAGAAGAACGACGGCGGGCCGGCACCTGCCGTGCGGCTCTTCTTCAAGGCCCCTCCGGAGGCTCCCACCACGCGCGGTTTCGCCGGCGTCCTGCATGAAGGCCTGGACGGACTGTCCGCTGAAGAGATCCTCTCGGTGCCCGACGATATGCCGGAGCTGCTGGGCCTGACCCGCGCCATCACGCCCCTGCGCATGCGGGGAATGACGGCGATGCTGGGCAGGATCAAACGCAAGGTTGCGGCTTCGCCCGCCATCCGCTCCTAGCTGCCAAAACATTGACGGGACGCAAAAGCGCAGCACAGGGAACTCCGGCCACCGCCGTACTGGCGGCAGCCGGAGTTCCCTTTGTGCTGCACCCCTACGCCCACGATCCCTCCGCAACCAGTTACGGCGCCGAGGCCGCCGAGGTCCTCGGCATGGATCCCTCGAAGGTCTTCAAGACGCTGATGGTTGAGGTGGAAGGCAAGCTGGCGGTGGGCATCGTACCCGTCAGCGGCACCCTGGACCTCAAGGCCTTCGCGGCAGCCCTGGGAGCAAAGAAAGCGGCAATGGCAGACCCCTCTGCCGCCCAGCGGCGTACCGGATATGTGCTGGGCGGAATCTCCCCGCTGGGCCAGCGGCTACCCTCCCCCACAGTGCTGGACCGCAGCGCGCTGGCACTCGAGACACTGTTGGTTTCCGGAGGCAGGCGCGGCCTGGACATCGAGCTCGCCCCTGGAGACCTCGTCCGCCTCACCGGCGCCGTCACCGCTCCCATCAGCTCGCTGTCCGCCCCGTAGGCCCCGGACAGGCACGGCTGATCTTCCTGCTGCGGGCCTATAATCGTTGTACCGGCGGTTCACTGCAGAAGCAGCGACGGCACTGGAAGGTCGCGGTCACCGTGGTCAAAAATCCATTCAAACACTCCCCGCATGATCCGGGCCAGGACACCGGGAAAAACCACCACACTTCCTGGCTCCGGCGCGAAGGTGCCGCCATCAGCCACGGAAAGAGCAGCCTCTTTTTTATTGCCCACGAAAACCCGCCACCACCATCAGTGACGTGTCTTCAAGGGCACGAGATTCTGCCAGGCGAAAGCACCTGCAGCCAGGGTCACCCCATCGGCTGAGACCACGTCCCGGCTGGTTCAGCCACTGGCGCCACCCGGACAACAGGTCTTATTGAACCCGGTCCGCCACGGCACCGATGGATCCTTGCCGGACCCCGCCCGGGTTCAGCCGGGGCGCCAGCTGCTGGCGCAGCCACGCCTTCACCACGTTTTCCCAGCGTTCGGGATCCACGTTCCACTCCTTGGTGTGCCGGGCATGGCTGAAGGCCTCGAAGGTGACTATTTCCGGGTTTCTTTCCGCCAGGAGCGCCGAGGGCTTATAGGGCACGTACTCGTCGTCGACGCTGTGGATGATCAGGGTGGGAGTCCGCAGTTCCACTGCACGGGACACCCAGTCCATGACCTTGAGGTCCACCGGTGCGGACAGCCCGGTGAGCCGACGCCCGAGCGGATGCCCCAGCATGAGCTGCCCGTAACGCCCCACCAGCGAGGGGATCCGGTTGAGTTGCGCATGGTGCGCCAGGACGGTCACCCAGTCGATGACCGGCGCATCCAGCACCATGGCCCTGATCAGGTGCCGGTAGCGCGACAGGTCGGCGGCCTGCAGGCAAATGGCGCCGCCCATTGACCAGCCGAACAAAACGATCTCCTCAGCTCCGTTGGCCAGCGCGTACTCAATGGCGGCTTCGACGTCACGCCACTCGGTGGAGCCCAGTCCGTAGCGCCCATCATCCGCGGACGGCGCCAGGCCGTCGTTGCGGTAGGACACCAGAAGGCTGGTCAGGCCGAGCTCAAGGGCGGGCCCGACGGCGCGCAGCGCCTCCTGCCTGCTGGCTCCCCGTCCGTGGACCATAACCGCCCACGTCCGTGCTGTCCCGCCGGCGCGGACCAGCCAGGCGGGCGCCTGTCCGCGGTCCACCTCAATGAGCACATCCTCCGCAGGAAGGCCGACGGCGGCCGGGTCCGGATGGACCGCACCGCTCCACCAGCCCCAGCGCGCCTTGCTGAGGTCACCCGAGTAGACCGCTTCGACCTCCCGCGCCACCGTCCGTTCGGCGGGAGAGTACGAGACGATGCGGCCGATGCGCGCATGCCCCTTTCCGCCGTCGAAAAAGAATCCATACACGCCGTCCACCGTGGTGTCGTCATTGGCTGCAAGGATCACTTGCTGCCTGTGGCCGTCCCGGATCACCGCGAGGACTTCCTGGTTTTCGGCGCGCTGCCGGGCCGGGGTGATGACGCGGCGGGCAAAATAGACAGCCAGCGCAGAGGAACCTGTGGCCAGCAGCCCGGCGAGGGCGCCACCGCCGATGGCCGTGCCGATGGCCCATTTCGCGCGGTGGGACAAACCGGCTCCCGGATCCTGGGAATGCGGGACCGAAGCAGGGCGGGGGCGGTGGGAAAGTGCCATGGAACTATTCTTACCGTCCCCGCACTGCAGGGCCGTATTTCCCGCGGCCTGGTGCAGGAATGCCTTGCCCGTGAAGGAGTGCAGCGCACCTGGTGCCGGACTAGGCTAGGGCCATGAGTGATCCCATCGTCATCCTGACCGAAGAACCACTGGGGGCGGATGACCGCCTGAACATCGAGCGCCTGGTGGACGGAGCAGACACCCGGCTCGTTGTGCTGGTCCCGGGGAACACAGAGCGTCATCTGCTGGTGGACTTCCTTGAAAACCTGTCCCTGCTTGAAATTGCCAAGGCGTTCCGGGAACTCACGGCGCACGCTAAGGACCCTGCCGTGGAGCGGGCGCAAGCAGCGGAAACCCTTGCGGTCTCGCTGGCGGCGCTGGCCGGGCTGGGCGCCGGCGTCAGCGGGGAAGTAGTGGACGGCGGGGCGGTGCAGGGCCTCGTTTCGAAGGTCAAGGAGACCGGCGCTTCCCAGGCCGTGGTGATCACCAGGCCGCACGCCGTGGCAGACACCTTCCATACCGACTGGGCCAACAAGGCCCAGGACCAACTGGGTCTCCCCGTCCTTCACCTGTACGCAGGTTCGGGATTTATCGGCGACTCCTGAACGTTGACAGGGCTATGAGCATCTTCGGAAACAACATCCTGGGTAACAGCATCTTCGGGAACAAGGCTGCAGATCCGGCGCCTAAGGGTCCCGCGGCCGAACCCACTGTCCATAAGAGCGACGCCGAGTGGCGGCAGGAACTCACGCCGGAGGAATACCACGTGCTCCGCCAGTCGGGGACGGAACGGCCCTTTACCGGCGAATACTGGGACACGCACACAGCCGGTGTCTACCAGTGCCGGGCGTGCGGAGCGGAACTGTTCACCAGCACTGAAAAGTTTGATTCGCATTGCGGCTGGCCCTCCTTTTGGGCTCCCCTCGCTGAGGGCACGGTGCGGTACATCCACGACCGGACACTGGGGATGGAACGGATAGAGGTCCGGTGCGCCACCTGTGATTCGCATCTGGGACACGTGTTTGAGGGCGAAGGCTACGCAACGCCCACTGACCAGCGCTACTGCATCAATTCCGTCTCCCTGAAACTGGTACCGCGGGAAGAATCGCAGGTCAGCGAGCCCGGGCCGGCGCCTGAGTAACTGGAAGCGCTGGAGCTTAGGCGCTGCAAAGCACCTGGAGCATTAGAACTTCTTTGGCATCGGCTCTTTTAAGATTAGTCCTGCTGGTTGCTTGCTAGGCTCGCAAAAGATGGCAAGCAACCAGAAAGGCAGCCGACGATGACCGAAACACTGATCGCCGCTTCTACCGGAGTAACCGCGCACAACCAGCACTGGCTCCAGCTCAAAGCCGCGGCTTCCGCCCTGCAATCCCTGCAGGTGAAGGACGGGTCAATTCCGGATGCCGGCGCCCGTGAAGAAGCTTCCCGTCACGTGGGCGAGATCGTGGACGCTGTCCGCGCGCTTGCCCCTGCCTTTCCACACGACGCCAGCTACCTGGACGCCGTCTGCGAAGACTTCGCCGCCTGGGAAGCGAACGGCTTCGGCGTCCCCGACTTTCTGTCGTCGCTGCTGGCCTTCCAGCCGCAGGAACAGCGCCAAAACGGGCTCCAGCACTTGGTGGTTTTTCCTATGTACACGCAGAACGGCAGCAGCAGCCGGCTGGTGGAGGCGGTCCTGATCGAGGTGATCTGGCCCGAGTTCATCGCCGGGCTGGAGGCCGGGGAATACTCGAACAAACTGTTCGTGCCCATCCGCTTCCTGGACTTCACCGCCGGCTACGACACCAACTCCGCAGTGCTGTTCCCCGAGACGGTGGCTGTTCGCCAGACTCCCACCTTCACGTGGGGAGCCATCTTCGCCGACCGCGAGGCCGCCCGGTTCCGCCGTGTGCTGAAGGCAGCGGCCGAAACCACCCGCCTGGAACTCCCCGCGGGCGCGGCGGAACTGCTCGCCGACCAGGACCTGACCGAGGCCACCTTCGTGATGTGGGACCTCATCCACGACCGGACCCACATGCGCGGCGACCTGCCGTTCGATCCGTTTATGATCAAGCAGCGGATGCCCTTCTTCCTGTACTCCCTTGAGGAGTTGCGCTGCGACCTGACGGCCTTCCGTGAGTCCGTCCGCATCGAAAAGGATGAGGACGCTGATCCGGAGGCGCGCCGCCATGCGAAGCTGGTGCAGTACGCCATTATCTTCGACCGGATCTTCCGCTTCGCCATCACCGGCAGCCGGGTCCGCAACTACGATGGGCTGGGCGGGCAGCTCCTGTTCGCATGGCTGCACCAGCAGCACGTCCTGCACTGGACCGATACCCGGCTCACCATCGACTGGGACGAGGTGGCGGACGCTGTCATCGCCCTGGGTGCCTCCATCGACGAGCTGTACTGGCGGTCCATCGACCGCCCCAAGACGGCGCACTGGCTGGCCGCTTACCAGCTGATCTCGGCTACCGTTACGCCCAACCCGGCTTCGGTCTGGGCGAAGGGCCCCGAAGCGTTGGCCCTGGCCGGTCCGCCGCGCGGGCTGACGGACCAGGTGCTGGATGATGAATTTCCGCTGTCCATGTTCTACGAAGCACTGGAGAAGAAGATGCGCCCTGTCATCGAATCAACTGCCGGGATCACCGGGGCATCTGCTCTGTGACCCAAGAACCATTGGCAGGGGAATCAGCGCCGGATACGCAGGCGCCGGGGTTGAACGTGCTGGTCACCGGTGGCAGCGGGGCCTCGGGCATCGCTGTCGCCCGTGCCCTCCACAAGGCAGGGCACCGGGTGTTCACGGTCGGCTCGGACCAGGCGAGAATCAAGGCCGCAGCCGAAGAAGCGGGCGACGGCGTGACAGGACTTGTGTGCGACCTCGCCCAGCTGGACGACGTGCGGCAGCTGCGGGCAGAGATGTCAGCGGCGGCCGGTGCTGTTGACGCCGTCATCCACCTGGTGGGCGGCTGGCGGGGGGCCAAGGGCATCCCGGACCAGACGGACGGGGACTGGGACTTCCTGGAACGCGGCGCGATCACCACCCTCCGGAACGTGTCGCGCATCTTCTTCGACGACATTGCCGGGTCGCGCTGCGGCCGGTTTGCCATGGTGTCCTCCACAGCCGTGGACAAGCCGACGGCGGCCACGGCCAGTTATGTTGCCGCCAAGGCCGCTGCAGAAACCTGGACCATGGCAATCGCGGACGGCTTTCGCAAAGCTGCCCAGCCCGACGGCCGAAAGAGCAGCGGCGCGGAGAGTGGCAGCGTGGTGAGCAGCGGCGCGGAGAGTGCCGCCGTCGTGCTGGTGGTCAAGGCCCTCGTGGACGATGCCCTGCGAAGGAACCACCCGGAACGCAAGTTCCCGGGCGCAACAGATGTCGAGGACCTGGCGCGCGCCGTCGTCGGCCTGTTTGATACCGGGGCCACCGGCCTGAACGGCAGCCGGCTGCTGCTGGCGTCCTGACTGTACTTAGACTGAAAGCGTGAGCAAAGCCATGACTACAACAGCAGAAACTGCCGCCGGAACCCGGCTGCACGATCCCACCATCCGCGGATTCGCCTCGGACAACTACTCGGGGGTTCACCCGGAGGTCCTCGCGGCCCTGGCTGCAGCCAACGACGGCCACCAGGTCTCCTATGGGGAAGATGACTACACCGCCCGGCTGCAGGAACTGATGGAGGAACACTTAGGGGCCGGGATTGAGTGCTTCCCTGTCTTCAACGGCACCGGCGCCAATGTCCTGTCGCTGCAGTCGCTGCTGCCCCGCTGGGGCGCGGTGGTGTGTGCCTCCACCGCGCACATCAACATGGATGAGAATGGTGCGCCCGAACGCATTGCCGGCATCAAGCTCCTGCACGTCCCCACCCCGGACGGCAAGCTCACGCCCGAACTGATCGACCGGGAAGCCTGGGGCTGGGGCGACGAGCACCGCGCCCAGCCGCTCGCCGTCTCCATCACGCAGACCACGGAACTGGGAACGTGCTACACCCCGGAAGAAGTGCGGGCCATTGCTGACCACGCACACGCCAAAGGCATGAAGCTCCACATGGACGGTGCACGGCTGGCCAACGCGGCAGCCCACCTCCAGGTCCCGCTGCGGGCCTTCACCCGCGACGCCGGGGTGGACATCCTGTCCTTCGGCGGCACCAAGAACGGGCTGCTGTTTGGCGAAGTGGTGGTGGCGCTGAACCCGGAGGCTGCGCACGGGCTGGTGTACCTCCGGAAAATGAACATGCAGCTGGCGTCGAAGATGCGTTTTATGTCCGCCCAGTTCATCGCCCTCCTGGAAGGCGACCTCTGGTTGCGGTCGGCCACCCACGCCAATGCCATGGCCACCAGGCTCCGCACCGCCGTGGACAGCATTGAGGGCGTTCAGCCCACACAGAAAACCGAATCCAACGGCGTCTTTGCCGTCCTGCCCGCCGGTGTGGCAGACAGGCTGCGGAACTCCTTCCGCTTCTACGACTGGAACGAGGCTGCCGGGGAAGTCCGGTGGATGTGTTCGTTTGACACCACCGAGGAGGACATCGATGCCTTCGTTGCAGCAATCCGCCATGAACTTCAAGGCCATGAAAACAGACAGTCCGGCTAGGCGGCGCCCGGTGACGGCGAGCCTTCCCGCCGTCACCGGCCCGGTTGCGTAACCTGCGAAGGTGAACGCACTTGACAAGGTTCCCCCGGAATTTCTTCACGCCTTGGGAACCCTCAGGAAAGCCCGGTGCCGGGAGGAACTCCACCTGGCGGAGATTCCCGCGCCGGCTCGGCTCGCGCCCTTCGCTGTGGCGCTGGGGGCGGAGGTCCTCTCACCGGGGCCCGGGACGGCCGCCACTCCCCTGCACGGCCCTGCGGCGATGGCGCTGGCCGCCGCGTCAGGAACAGCGGACGACGACGAAACTGAGCTGGCAACGGGCCGCTTCATCCTGCTCCACGACCCGGAAGGCTCCGCGGTGTGGGACGGGGAGTTCCGCATCGTCACCTACATCCGCGCCCAGTTGGAGCCGGAAATGGGAAATGACGAGATGCTGGGGACAGTGGCCTGGACCTGGCTTGTTGAGGCGCTCGAGAACCACAAAGCCCCCTACCGCGCAGCCGGCGGCACTGCCACCAGGGTTCTTTCGGAAAGCTTCGGAACGCTTGCGGAACGGCCCGGGTCCATCGACATCGAGCTTCGCGCGTCCTGGACTCCGTCCACGTCGGACGTAACCGCACACCTCGAAGCCTGGTCTGACATGGTGTGCACCTTTGCCGGCCTGCCACCCCTTCCTGACGGGGTCACCCAGCTCCCGAACCGGCGCAGGAGCTAGCTGGTGGCTTGCAGTGCGGCTTGGAGCCCGGCTGTTGTGCCTTTCAGCGCGGAGCGGCGGCCAGACGGCCAACGGCCGGCCGGTAAACTAAAGGCATCATGACCCCTAACATTCCGGAAAACACCACGGCCGGCGTTCCGGCTGCTGATACCGCCCCCCACATCACGGTGGAAGGCTTTGACAGCCCCATCCCCCAAATCATCGAGCTCGATTCGCCCCGCGACGGCGTTCCGCTGGTCATCGAGACGCAAGCCGGGCTGGAGCGGTGTGCCGCTGCCATCGCCGCAGGCACCGGCCCTGCAGGAGTTGACGCAGAACGGGCCTCCGGCTTCCGCTATGGACAGCGTGCCTTCCTCGTCCAGATCCGCCGCGAGGGGGCCGGGACGTGGCTGATCGATCCGGAGCCTTTCGACAACCTGGACATCATCAACGAGGCCCTGCGCGGCGTCGAATGGATCCTGCACGCGGCCAGCCAGGACCTGCCGTGCCTGTCGGAACTCGGCATGTGGCCGGACAGGCTCTTTGACACCGAACTGGCAGCCCGCCTGGCAGGCCTGCCCAGGGTTGGCCTTGCTGCCGTTATCGAGCAGCTGCTGGGGTTCGGGCTTGCCAAGGAACACTCGGCCGCAGACTGGTCCACCCGGCCCCTTCCTGAGCCATGGCTGCGCTACGCAGCCCTCGACGTTGAGGTCCTCACGGAGCTGCGCGAAGAGCTGATTGAACTCCTGGAAGCTGACGGCAAGCTGGAGTACGCGGAGCAGGAGTTTGCGGCCATCCTGGACGCCGGGCTCGCCCCGCCGCGTGTTGACCCGTGGCGGAAAACCTCCGGCCTCCACCAGATCCGTGACCGGCGGCAGCTTGCAGCTGTGCGGGAACTGTGGCTGGAACGCGATTCCCTGGCCCAAAAGCGGGACGTGGCCCCGGGCAGGCTCATTCCGGACTCCGCTTTGGTTGCCGCGGCCAAGGCCATGCCCTCCACCGTGCCCCAGCTGCTGGGCACTAAAGGCTTTCATGGGCGTGCCGCGCAGCGCGAGGCTCCCCGGTGGCTGCGGTGCATTGCCGCGGCCCGGGACCTGGAAGAACTTCCGCCGCTGCACCTTGCCACAAACGCGCCGCCCCCGCCGCGCGTCTGGGCAGACAGGGATCCCGAAGCTGCGGCCCGGCTGGGCACCGCCAGGCCGCTCCTGCAGGAGAAGGCCGATCAGCTGAACCTACCGCTGGAGAACCTGCTGACCCCGGACTTCCTGCGCCGGGTGGCGTGGCGGCCCCCTGCGGAGATCAGCGAATCGTCGGTCGGTGCGGAACTCCGAACCCTCGGTGCCCGTCAGTGGCAGGTGCAACTGGTGGCGCCGCTCATCACGGAAGCTTTCCTCAACCCACAGCCATTGCCGCCGAGGGAACCCCGTCCGGACGTGGCCGCTGCCGGACAGCAGGGCTGACCCTCACCCCTTGCGGCCTAAGTTACTCGCGAGTAACATCGAAAGTATTGCCGTTCAGCTGCCTGCCGCCCTGCGGCAGTGGACTGACGCCTACGTCTCGATGAGGAGTTAAACGTGAGCAACAACGGAAGCAGCGCGTCCAACCGCACTGTCCGGGACGTCGTTTTTGTCGACGGCCTCCGCACACCGTTCGGCCGGGCGGGAGAAAAAGGCATCTACGCCGGCACCCGGGCGGATGACCTGATAGTCAAGTGCCTCCGGGAGCTGCTGCGCCGCAACCCGTCGCTGCCGCCGGGACGCATTGACGAGGTGGCCATCGCCGCCACCACGCAAGCCGGCGACCAGGGCCTGACCCTCGGACGGACGGCAGCCCTCCTGGCCGGGCTCCCCAGGACTGTGCCCGGTTTCGCTATCGACAGGATGTGCGCCGGTGCCATGACAGCGGTCACCTCCACCGCCGGCGGAATCGGTTTTGGCGCCTACGACGTGGTCATCGCCGGCGGTGTGGAACACATGGGCAACCACCCCATGGGCTCGGGGGCGGACCCGAACCCGCGGTTCATGTCCGAGCGGCTCGTTGATCCAGCCGCGCTGAACATGGGCAATACGGCCGAGAATCTGCACGACCGTTTTCCTTCCATCACCAAGGAGCGGACTGATGCCTATGCGGTGGCCTCCCAGAAGAAATTCGACGAGGCCCGGCGTGCGGGCCGCATCCAGCAGGACCTGGTGCCCGTAGCAACCCTGAAGCCGGGCCAGGGCTGGACGCTGAACACCGTGGACGAGCCGCCCCGGCCAGGCACCACCATCGCTGACCTCGCCACCCTCCGCACGCCCTTCCGTGCCCACGGCCGTGTCACCGCCGGAAACGCCGCAGGTTTGAACGACGGCGCCACCGCCGCCATCCTGGCATCCGCCGAAACCGCTATTGAGCTGGGGCTGCCAATCCGTATGCGCCTGGTCAGCTACGCCTATGCCGGAGTTGAGCCCGAGGTCATGGGCATAGGCCCCATTCCCGCCACCGAAAAGGCCCTGAAGAACGCCGGGCTCTCCATCGGGGACATCGGGCTGTTCGAGATCAACGAAGCCTTTGCCGTCCAGGTGCTGAGCTTCCTCGAACATTTCGGCCTTGCCGATGACGATCCCCGGGTCAACCGCTACGGCGGCGCCATTGCCGTGGGCCACCCCCTCGCCTCCTCCGGTGTGCGGCTCATGAACCAGCTCGCACGGCAGTTCGAGGAGGACCTTTCCGTGCGGTACGGCATCACCACCATGTGCGTGGGACTGGGAATGGGTGCCACCGTCATCTGGGAGAACCCTCTCCACGCCGACTACACCGGAGCCCGGCAAGTGGTATCCGCCGCAACCACCGAAACCGTTTCCGAAGGAGCAGCATGAGCGCCGCAGATTTCACCCAGCTTGCCAGCCTCTTTCCTCATGAAACCGTGACGCACTCCTACGTCCAGGACATTGAACTTCCGGCCCAGGCGGGAAAACCCAGCCCCGGCACGTTCGCCCTCATCACGCTGGACAACGGCCTGGACCACTCCAAGCCCACCACGTTGGGCCCGAACACGTTGGTGGAACTCGGCACCGTGCTGGAGGAACTCCGGGAGCGGGCCCGCCGCGGTGAGATCATCGGCGTGGGTGTCACCGGCAAGCCCTACTACCTTGTTGCCGGTGCCGACCTTTCCACGGTTAAGACCCTGGACAAACGCGAGCATGGTTTATGGATGGCCCAGCTTGGCCATGACGTTTACAGCACGCTGGCCAACCTGGGGGTGCCAAGCTTTGCCTTCATCAACGGCACAGCCCTCGGCGGCGGCCTGGAGATTGCCCTGCAGGCCACTTACCGGACCGTGTCCACAGGGGCCGGCGCGCTGGCGCTCCCGGAAGCGTTCATCGGCCTGGTGCCTGGCTGGGGCGGCGTGTATATCCTCCCGCGCCTTATCGGACCGGAAAACGCAGTGCGCGTCATGATCGAAAATCCGCTGAGCAACAACCGTACTTTGACCGGGCCCCAGGCCTTCGAGCTGGGCATTGCCGACGCAATGTTCGAGCCTGCGGACTTCCTGGAGCAGTCCCTTGCCTGGGCGGCGAAAGTCATCCCCGGGGAAGCGACGGCGGAACGTGCCAACGCCGTCGACCCCGCCCACCCGGACACTGCAGCACGTTGGGCCGCCGCCGTTTCTGCCGGCCGGGCCCTGGTGGAAGCCAAAACGTCCAACGCCGCACCCGCTCCGGCCAAAGTCCTGGACATCCTTGAAGCCAACCGCACCCTGACCCAGGCCGAGTCCGCTGCGCTCGAGTGCGAAACCCTCGCCGGGCTGATGCAGACCGACGAGTTCCGCGCCACCGTGTACGCCTTCCTGGATTTGGTCCAGAAACGGTCCAAGCGCCCGGCAGGCGCCCCAGACCGCAAGCTGGCGCGACCGGTCACAAAGGTGGGAGTGGTCGGAGCCGGCCTCATGGCCAGCCAACTGGCGTTGCTCTTCGCGCGGCAACTGAAGGTTCCCGTGGTGATGACTGACATCGACCAGGCCCGGGTGAATAAAGGCGTGGACTACGTCCACACCGAGGTGGACAAGCTGCTGGGCAAAAAGCGGATCAACCAGGACGCTGCCAACCGAACCAAGGCACTGGTGACGGGGTCCGTTTCCAAGGAGGTCTTCGCCGACGCGGACTTCGTCATCGAAGCCGTCTTTGAAGAGCTCAACGTCAAGAAGCAGGTGTTCGCCGAACTCGAGGGAATCGTCACCCCGGAATGCATCCTGGCCACCAACACGTCCTCCCTGTCCGTCACCGCAATGGCGGAGGACCTCCAGCACCCGGAACGGCTGGTGGGCTTCCACTTCTTCAACCCGGTGGCCGTTATGCCGCTGCTGGAAATTGTCCGTGCCCCGAGGACCGACGACGCCGTCCTGGCCACCGCATTTGAGCTTGCCAAAGAACTGAAAAAGACGGGGGTGCTGGTCAAGGATGCCGCCGCATTCGTGGTCAACCGGATCCTGCTGCGGCTGATGGGCGAAGTCACTGCCGCTTTTGACGAAGGTACTCCCGCTGAGGTGGCGGACAACGCCCTGCGGCCGATGGGCCTGCCAATGACCCCCTTCACCCTCGGCGCTATGGTAGGGCTCCCCGTGGCCCAGCACGTCCAGGAGTCGCTGCACGCAGCCTTCGGTGACCGGTTTCCGGTGTCCGCGAACCTGCAGAAACTGATCGACAACGGCGTGAAGAGCCTGTGGGTCCCCGGCCCGGACGGCACCCGGGAGATCCCGCAGGCCACGTTGTCCCTGATGTCTTTCGGAACCAGCCCCTCCACACCGGAGGAGGTCCTGCGGCGCACCCAGGATGCCCTTGCCGAGGAAATTGGCCTGATGCTCGAAGAAGGCGTGGTGGCCGGACCCGAAGACATCGACCTGTGCATGATCCTCGGCGCCGGCTGGCCGATGTTCCTGGGCGGCATCACGCCCTACCTTGACCGCGTGGGGGCCTCCGAGCGGGTCAACGGCAAGCGGTTCCTCCCGCCAGGGGTGGCCTCCCGCCCGGCAGGCCAGTCCGTCGAAAGCTAGTCCCCACCAGCCCTACAGGCATTGCAGAGGGCTTCGTCCGGCACGTTGGACGTAGCCCTTTCGCGTTACGGCGCCTATGACATCAGCCCTCCAGCAGCTGTCCGCCGTCGAGCTTCAACAGGCGGTGCGCCACGGAACGTGCGTAGGGCACGTCATGGGTGACCAGGACGACGGCGGCCCCCGCCGCTGCTGCGGACCGCACAGCGGCGTCCAGGACGGCCAGGCCATGGCCGTCCAGTGCAACCGTGGGCTCGTCAAGGGCAAGGACGGAGGGCCTGCGGGCGAGGACCGTTGCCAGCGCGAGCAGCCGCTGGCCGGAGGCCGGCAACTCGCCGGGGTGGTCATTGGCGGCTCCGGACAAACCCACTAGGGCCAAAGCTGCAGCGGTTCTTTCCGCAGCCTCGCCGGCACCGAACGTCCGGCCCAGTCCGAACCGGACTTCCCGTGCGGCAGTCCGTTCGAAAAGCTGGTCGCGCGGGTTCTGGAAAAGCAGTCCCACCGACGCGGCGACCTCCCCGGCGGGCACGCCGGCAATGTTCTTCCCACCAACCAGGACGCTGCCCGATGTTGGCCGCACCAATCCGTTGAGGTGGCGAAGGAGTGTGGATTTGCCCGCCCCGTTGGGTCCGGTAACGGCAACAACCTCCCCCGGCCGGAGCACGAGATCGACTCCCTGCAGGACCGTGATCCGGTGGTGCCCGGCGCCCCCGCGGCTGGCTGCCTTGGCCATCCCAACCCGGCGCGGACGTCCGTGATACCCGAAGGTCACGCCCCGGAGCTCCAGGACGGGCTCCGCTGCGGTGGTACCGGCCGCCTTCTGGAAATCCAGCTGCCTGATGGGCCGCCGGATCGCCGGCGGCAGACAACCGGCCGCTTGGTGCAGTTCCGTGGGCGTACCGCTGGCGGTTACCGTGCCGGCGTCGAGGACAATCCACCGGTCGGCCTCCAGCAGCACCTCATCCATCACCTGGCTGAGGACGACGACGGAAGTACCGCCGGCCACGAGCTTGCGCAGCAGGAGCACCAGTTCGCCCCTCCCGGCGGCGTCGAGGGAGGCAAAGGGCTCGTCCAAAACCAGTACTTCCGGCTCAGTTATCACAGCACAGCCGGTGGCCAGGCGGCGCAACTCTCCCCCGGACAGGGTGTCAGGGTGGCGGGACATCAGCCGGGAAAGTCCCAGCAGCCCCGCAGTACGTTCCACGGCGGCATGCATGGCTCCACGGTCCAGGCCCGCATTTTCGAGTCCAAAAGCGAGTTCTTCGGCCACGGTGGCCCTGACAGTTGACAGTGCTCCGGCGGGGTCCTGCGGCACGAACCCCACGCGTGTACCCCATTCGGCGGGGTTGAGGCGCGGGTCGCCGGCGGTACCGGTAAAGTCCAGCCTGGATCCTGCCAGTTCGAGGTGCCCCTGAAGGTGCCCGTCCCGGCCGGGTGACAGCCATCCGGCGAGAAGCCTGCCCAGCGTGGACTTGCCGCTTCCGGATCCACCAAGGATTACCGTGAGGGTCCCGGGGGCGCAGGAGATGGCCACGTCTTGAAGGACGGGAGCGTCTTCCCCGTGGAAGGAAAAGCTGCTGATTCCTGCGCCAAGGGCAGTGGAGGTATGCACCTAGGCCGCCGCCTGCCACACGCGGGCTACTACGGCAGCCACAGCGGCCAGGAGCAAAAGGACGCGCAGCAACCGTTCGAGGGGCCGGTCCGGCACGTCCCGGTAGCTGGTGCTGGGGCCGGCGCTGCCGAATCCCCGGGCCTCGAGGGCTGCAGCGCGGGTTCCGGCGTCCTCCACCAGCGCTGAAACCAGGGGAACGGCCTGCAGCCGGAAAGCGGCCATCCGGTGCAGCAGGCCGCGCCGAATCACCAGCCCCCGCGCTTCCTGCGCCTGCCGGATACGTTCCATACGGGACGTGACGGCAGGCAGCAACGTCAGTGTGGACGCCAGCACGAAAGCAACCCGGCCGTGGACGCCCTTCGCGGACAGCGCCGCCACCAGGTCCGGAACGCTGACACTGAAGGAAAACACCAGGAGAGCCAGGACCGCAGCGCCCAGCTGCGCTGCCCTCTGGAGTGCAAAGGACAACCCTTCAGTGGTGACCCGCGCGGGTCCCCACGAGGCCAGCACCGTAGCCCCTTCGGGGAAAAACAGGCCGTGCAGGACCAACAGCGACAGGCACAGCGGCACCAGGACCGCAGCCGCCGCGGGCAACAGGCGGCGGAGCGTCCCGCCCCACGCCGAGACACCAACGGCGGCCGCGATCACGGCGAGGGACAGCGGCCAGCTGGCTGCCGCCGTCGTGATGACCGCGGTACTGCCGGCAGCCGCGAGGGATGTCAGCGGATGCAGTCGCATGGGAAGGCGGTCAGGAACCCTGTCCGCGAGCCTTGCCGGCCAGCACCCGGTGCCGCCGGACAAACGGAAACTGCAGGCTTGCACGGCGGGGCAGGGCGTAGGCCAGTACGGCCACCACGGTGAACACGATGGCTTTGTCCATGGGGTCGGAGAGGAGTGCCTGCTTGGTGATGGCGGCCAGGAGGGTGTCCCCCATGGACCGGAAGGCACTGACGATGGCTCCGGTGGCCACGCCAGATGTACCGCCGAAAACGAAGGCGGCCACCGGGGCCGAGACCACTCCGCCGATGATCCCGGTGAGGAAGCCGGCGACGGGCGCAAGGTAGAAACGGCGGAAGAAACCGTGCTTGGCAGCCAGCCCGGCAAGGCAACCGATCAGTGCCGCGCCGGCCGCGAACGGCAGCACGGTGGGGTTGAAGAAGGACCAGACGATGCTGCTCAACGCACCGGTTGCTGCCCCGGCAGCCGGGCCGGCGAGGACCGCAATGAGGACGGTACCGATCGCGTCAAGGTAGAACGGGACCAGGGTGCTGCCGACGAACTGTCCGAGCACGATGTTCAGCACCAGGGCCACCGGAATCAGCACCACGGTTGATGTGGGCAGGGTGGGCAGGACGGCAAAAACGAGGAGGACGGCGCCGGCGAGGAAACCGGACAGTGCGATCAGGGCCGAAGCGCTGCCCGGCCCGCCGGTGATGTCTGCGGGCTGGTTGAGGACCAGGTAGACGTAGGTGCCGGCGATGGCCAGGGCGCCGAGGATTTCCAGTACCCGTCGTTTGCGGGCGGCGGCCGGTGCCGGTGACGGCAGCGTCAGGGAGGGCGATGACATGGAGTTCCTTAGAGGGGTGCGCACGGCCGGCCCGGGAATCCCGGGCCGGGATGGAACGCTGCGTATGTCACCTCGGCAGCTGCGGCCAGGCAGCTGCGCCTGTCCGGTCCGCGGACTATTCTACCGGTGCACGGGCGCCTCCGCGATGGGGATCCGGTCGAGGCTCAGCCCACGCGGCGGGCCAGATTTCCGACGGCGGACACCAGCTCCCGGAAGGCAGCGCCGGGATGGTTGGCGGACACCACCCGGGCGTTCGGCGGCTGGCCCCAGAGGCCGCGGAAATCGGCGACGGTGGTGCCCATCAGCATCTTTGAGCCGGTTTCCACGTCCACGGTGGCGGGGCGGGCCTCGAAGTCCAGTGTTCCTGCCGCGACGCCGGCGGCAAAGTAGTCATGGACGTGGGCCAGATAGCCTTGGTCGTAGTGGCGGTGGAACTCGAAGTAGAACCGGAGCGCATCGGAAAGGTGCCGGATCAGGGTGTTGTCGGAGCTGCTGCGCTGGCCCTCCGGCTGGTCGGGCAGCACCAGTTCCGGAACCCTTGCCCCGGCCGCCTCTGCCAGCTGCCGAACGTGTTCGGGATGCAGTTCCATCCGCTCGGTGGTGTCCAGGGAGCACACGATGGGCAGCTTTTCCGGCGGCAGGTCCTGGAAAGCGGCATACACTTCCTTGGCCGCGTGCGGGTCCACGTGCGTGTTCCATTCTGCGGTGGGCGTTGTGTTGCCCTGGTGGTAGAAGCTGCCGCCCATGATCACCACTTTGGCCAGCAGCTCAGGCAGTCGTGGTTCCTGCCGGAGCGCCAGCGCAAAGTTGGTCAGGGGTGCGGTGATGAGCGCGGTCAGCTCCCCCGGCCGTGCCCTGGCGTGCTCAACCCACAGGTCGACGGCGTTGCGGGGCGACACTTTGCCGACCGGTTCGGGCAGGACTGCGTGGCCGATGCCCTGGGGGCCGTGGGTTTCGGGAGTGGTCAGCAGCGGTATGGCCAGCGGCCCGCGCGCGCCGATAGCCACTTCCACCCCCGTTCGGCCGCAGAGCTCCAGCAAGGCCAGGGTGTTGCGCGCCACCTGGTCCACGTCAACGTTTCCCGGGGTTGCGGTGACGGAGACGAATTCCGTGTCAGGCAAGGCGGCAAGGTAGGCAAGGGCCAGGGCGTCGTCGATGCCGGTGTCAACGTCCAGCAGGAAGGCTGTCATGGCCGGCCTAGAACAGAGCCACCTTGGGAGCGGCAGGGAAAATTTCGTCCAGTTCCGCAAGGTCCTTTTCCGAAGGCAACCAATCCGCCGATTCCGCGTTCTGGCGGACCTGCGCCGGCGTGGTGGCGCCGGCAATGACACTGGCCACCGAGGGCTGGACCGCCAGCCAGGAAAAAGCAACCTGGATCTCGGTCAGCCCGCGTTCCCTGGCAAAGCTGCTGAACCGGTCCAACTGGTCCCAGTCGGCGTCGTGGACCAGGTGCTTGCGGGTGTGGCTGAGCCTGGAACCGTCCGGGGCGTGCCCGGGCGAGTATTTGCCGGTCAGCAGTCCGTTTGCCAGGGGGAAATACGGCAGGACCCCCAGCCCGAACTCTTCGGCTGCCGGTGTCACCTCAAGCTCGGCCCGCCGGTCCAGGAGGTTGTAGTGGTTTTGGGTGGAGATGAAGCGGACGCTGCCGAGTTCGCGGGCCACGTACTCCGCCTGGGCGATCTGCCAGCCTGCACGGTTGGAATGCCCGATGTACCGAACCTTGCCGCTGCTGACGAGGGCATCCAGTGCGGACAGTGTTTCGTCAATGGGGGTCAGCGGATCGGGGGTGTGGAACTGGTAGAGGTCGATCCAATCGGTGGCCAGCCTCCGCAGCGAGGCCTCCACGGCCTGGACGATGTAGCGGCGTGAGCCGCGGGCACCGAAGTCCGGCCCGCTTGCGCCCTTCATGTCCATGCCGAACTTGGTGGCCAGCACGACGCCGGCACGCCGGTTCCCGAGGGCCTTGCCCAGCATCGTTTCGCTTAGTCCGGGTTCCCGGCCATAGGTGTCGGCGACGTCGAACAGGGTGATTCCGGCATCCACCGCCGCGTGGACCACGGCGTTGGTGGCCTCCTGCGACTCCGTGACGGTACTGGCCCGGCCCAGGTTGTTGCAGCCCAGCCCGACGGTGGAGACGGTCAGGCCGGACTTCCCGACGCGGCGGTAGGTGGTCACGGACGCTCCTAAAGGCTGAAGGTGCTGGCGGGCTTGGCGGAGTGCTTGAGCTTGAAGTTCTGCGGATCGCTGTAGGGTGCCGCACCGATGCTGAGCTTGGTGAAGTCCAGGTCTTCGCCGCGGCTGCACACCTTGATGGCGCTGACTGCCTTGTTCACGTCGGGGCAGAGGCAGAAGATGTTGAGTTTGTAGTCCGTGAATTCGGAGCGTTCCACAGTTCCGAGTCCGCGCCAGGCAAGATGGCTGATGAGGGCGTCGGTCGCCTTTTCTTCCAGGTAGCGGTCCCTGTCGGTACCTTCCCTGGTTTTGAGCGCAAACTGGGCCACTACCCAGAACTGTTCCTCGTCCGGGATTTCGGCGTAGCCGTCCCCGGCGCACTGCACGGCAAAGGCGTCCAACAGCCCTTCGGCTGCAGCCGCATCCGGGACGTCGGTTTCCTCTGTCTTGCTCTGGTGCCCCACAACTCCGTAGTTCATCAGGAACTGGTTGTAGTCCTCATCGAACCAGGCTTCCCGGAAATGGAGGGTGCCCTCTTCGTCCCGTTTGTAGACCCTGACAATTCCGCTCATGAACGTCCCTTTGTAAACCATTCGACGTCCGTGCCGTCGAAGGGTGCCTGCTGTGCCATAACGGCCTGGTAAAGCTCGTCCGCACAGGCCTCGAGAGTTTCCACCAAGGCTGCCGGGTAGTCCATGGCGACGCGGTGTTCGGCAAACTCGTCCTCGTCGTCAATGAACACGCCGCGCCCTGCTGTCCGCACCACGTCAAGGTCCATGTCGATGACATGGAACTCCGTCACGGCCGGCCGGATGGGGTGCCATTCGTGCGCTACGGCCAGGTCTATATAGATCCTCACACCACCGGGGTGCGCGTCGTCGTAGAAGGTGGCAACCCAGTCGCCCTCGCGCGGCACAAGGAGTACGGCGTCGGACTTGGTGTAGAAGGCAGCACCGGGCCGGGAGCAGAATTCATTGGTTCCCTGGAAAATCCACCAGCCATGCCGGTCCTCGCCCAGGTAGCGCCCAGGGACAACCCAATGAGCTTTGCCGTTCCACTTCCGGTTCCGTGCGACGACCAGGTGGCCGGGTTCCAGGTGCTGCGGTTCGCGGCTCGTCCCGGGCTGGTCTTCAGCTTCCGGCTCCCCCAGGACGCCCGGATACTTCAGTAGGTCCTCGCCCCTCACAGGATCGGAAGACTGCCGGTGGTGGGGTGCTGCTGGCCGGGCAGGGGACGCGCAAAGGGGACCTTTGTCCCGAGGACCTGGGCTACGACGTCGTGCGTTATCTGCTGCGCCGTAAGGCCCACGCGTTCCAGGACCTGCTTGCGGGTGCCGTGGTCGAGGAATTCGACCGGCAGGCCCACCTCGTTCAGGGCTGTGTCCACGCCTGCTGCGCGCATTTCCTGGCGGATGCGGGAGCCTACACCGCCGGCGCGGACGCCGTCCTCGATGCAGATCACCAGGCGGTGGTGGGATGCCAGGGCGACGATGGAGCGTGGAACGGGGAGCACCCAGCGCGGGTCCACCACGGTGGTGCTGATGCCTTGCGCGCCGAGGCGGTTAGCCACATCGAGGGCGAGCTCGGACATGGCACCCACTGAGATGATCAGGACATCGTTTTCGGTGGAACCGCTGGGCCTGCGGGACAGGACGTCCACGCCGTCGCTGAGCCGTTCGAGTGCTTCCACTTCGGCGCCTACGGATCCCTTGGAGAACCGGACCACGGTGGGCGCGTCGCCGATGGCTACGGCCTCCCGGAGTTCCTCGCGCAGCCTGCTGGCATCCCGGGGCGCAGCCAAGTGGAGGCCCGGGACGATCTGGACCATGGACATGTCCCACATGCCGTGGTGGCTGGCGCCGTCCGGCCCTGTCACACCCGCACGGTCCAGGACGATCGTCACGCCGGCCTTGTGCAGGGCGACGTCCATCAGGAGTTGGTCGAAGGCCCGGTTCAGGAAGGTGGCGTAGACGGCAACCACGGGGTGCAGGCCGCCGAACGCCATGCCCGCCGCGGAGGTCAGGGCGTGCTGTTCGGCAATTCCGACGTCGATGACCCGCTCCGGGTGCCGGGCCGCGAACTTGTGCAGGCCTACCGGAATGAGCATGGCGCCGGTGAGGCCGACGACGTCCTTCCGCTCATCGGCAATGGCAGCAATCTCGTCAGCGAAAACGGAGGTCCACGACTGGGCCCCGGCGGTGCCGGTGGGTTCCCCGGTTTCGGGGTCAATGATGCCCACAGCGTGGAACTGGTCCGCTTCGTGCGCCCGTGCCGGTGCGTAGCCATGGCCCTTTTCGGTCATGGCATGGACGATCACCGGGCCCGCGTAGTGCTTGGCGGTGGACAAGGCGTTCTCCATTGCCTGGAGGTTATGGCCGTCCACCGGGCCGATGTACTTCATGCCCAGGTCTTCGAACATGCCCTGCGGCGCCCACCAGTCCTTAATGCCCTTCTTCATGGCATGCAGGCTCTTGTAGGTGAACTGGCCCGCCGGCCCGCCGTCCTGCAGCTTCTTCTTCCACCAGTCCAGCGCCACCTCATAGGCAGGAGCTGTGCGGAAGGAATCGATAGTGGGGCGCAGGGAAGCGAGGTAATCGGCAAAGCCGCCCACGGTGGGGGCATAGGACCGGCCGTTGTCATTGACCACAATGACCACCCGGCGCCGCTTGTCGGCGGCGATGTTGTTGATGGCTTCCCAGGCCATGCCTCCGGTGAGCGCGCCGTCGCCCACCACGGCGACGACGTGCCGGTCGCCTTCCCCGGTGAGCTGCCGGGCGCGCGAGATGCCGTCAGCCCAGGACAGCGACGAGGAAGCGTGCGAGCTTTCGACGATGTCGTGTTCGGATTCGGCGCGGGACGGATAGCCGGAGAGGCCGCCCTCCTGGCGCAGCGTGCTGAAGTCCTGGCGGCCCGTCAGCAGTTTGTGCACATACGACTGGTGGCCGGTATCAAAGACAATGCTGTCGCGGGGAGAGTCGAAGATGCGGTGCACGGCCAGTGTCAGTTCCACCACGCCGAGGTTGGGTCCGAGATGCCCGCCCGTCTGCGAGACGTTCGTGATCAGGAAATCCCTGACCTCCGAAGCCAGCTGCTCCAGCTGTTCTTCGGACAACTCGTTCAGGTCCTGCGGATTCCGGATGGTGTCCAAGATTCCCAATGACCCCTCCTTCAGGTGGTAGACGTGCCGTTTAACTCTAACGCCTTGGTCAGCAGGACCAGACTTAGCCGCAAAGCCGAAGCCCCGGCTGGTCGGTGACCGGCCGGGGCTTCAGCAGGTGGTGCCTGCTTGGCAGTTACCGCTAGTTGGCGGAGATCTGGCGCAGTACGTACTGCAGGATGCCGCCGTTGCGGTAGTAGTCCGCTTCACCCGGAGTATCGATGCGCAGCACGGCGTCGAACGACGTCGAGCTGCCGTCCCCGGCGGTCGCGGTAACCTTGAGGGTCCTCGGCGTGGTGCCCTCGTTCAGGGCGGTGACGCCCTCTACGGAGAACGTTTCCGTGCCGGACAGTCCCAGGGTTGCAGCTGATTCACCGGCCGGGAACTGCAGGGGCAGGACGCCCATGCCGATGAGGTTGGAGCGGTGGATGCGCTCGTAGCTCTCGGCAATGACTGCCTTGACACCCAGCAGGGCAGTACCCTTGGCAGCCCAGTCGCGGGAGGAACCTGAACCGTATTCCTTACCGGCCAGGACAACCAGCGGAGTGCCGGCGGCCTGGTAGTTCTGCGCAGCGTCGTAAACGTAGGCCTGCGGGCCGCCTTCCTGGGTGAAGTCGCGGGTGAAGCCACCCTCGACGCCGTCCAGGATCTGGTTCTTGATCCGGATGTTCGCGAAGGTTCCGCGGATCATGACCTCGTGGTTGCCGCGGCGCGAGCCGTAGGAGTTAAAGTCCTTGCGCTCCACGCCGTTGGCCAGCAGGTACTGGCCCGCAGGGGTGTCGGACTTGAAGGAACCGGCCGGTGAGATGTGGTCGGTGGTGACCGAATCACCCAGCTTCAGGAGCACACGGGCGCCCGTGATGTCCTTGACCGGCTCGGGCTTGGCCTTCATGCCCTCGAAGTACGGGGGCTTCCGGACGTACGTGGAGTTCGGATCCCAGGCGAAGGTGTCACCGGCGGGGGTATCGAGCGCCTTCCAGCGGTCGTCACCCTCAAAGACGCCTTCGTAGCCCTTGGCGAACATTTCCTTGTCGATCGAGGAATCGATGACCTGCTGGACCTCAACCGGGTTCGGCCAGATGTCCTTCAGGAAGACGTCGTTGCCGGCCTGGTCCTGGCCCAGTGCGTCGGTTTCAAAATCGAAGTCCATGGAACCGGCCAGGGCGTAGGCGATGACCAGCGGCGGGGAGGCCAGGTAGTTCATCTTGACGTCCGGGTTGATGCGGCCTTCGAAGTTGCGGTTGCCGGAGAGGACGGCCGCAACGGCGAGGTCGTTGGACTGGATGGCTTCCGAAACTTCGGTTTCCAGCGGGCCGGAGTTACCGATGCAGGTGGCGCAGCCGTAGCCCACGATGTAGAAGCCGAGCTTCTCCAGGTAGGGGGTCAGGCCGGACTTCTCGTAGTAATCGGTGACCACCTTGGAGCCGGGGGCAACCGACGTCTTCACCCAGGGCTTGGATGTCAGGCCCTTGTCCACAGCGTTACGGGCCAGGACTGCGGCGGCCAACATGACCGACGGGTTGGACGTGTTGGTGCAGGACGTGATGGATGCGATGGTGACTGCACCGTGGTCCAGTTCGAACTCGCGTCCGTCGTCCATCTTGACCGGGACGGGGTTGCTGATGCGTCCCGCTCCCCCGTGGCCCGCCGAGTATTTCGGGGGCTCGCGGTCGGTGTCAGAGATGTGGGTGGCTCCGGCGGTGAAGGAGGGCGAGTCGGAGGCCGGGAAGGTTTCTTCCAGCGATTCGTCCAGGGTACCGGCGTTGGCGTCGTGCGAGACGTAGTTCTTCAGGTCGTGCCGGAACTCGTCCTTAGCCTCGGTCAGCTCGATCCGGTCCTGCGGGCGCTTGGGGCCGGCGATGGACGGAACAACGGTGGACAGGTCCAGTTCCAGGTACTCGGAGAACTTGATCTCGCGGGAAGGATCGTGCCACAGGCCCTGTTCCTTCGCGTATGCCTCAACGAGGGCGACGTTCTGGTCCGAGCGGCCGGTGAGGCGCAGGTAATCCAGGGTGACGTCGTCGATCGGGAACATGGCAGCCGTGGAACCGAATTCCGGGCTCATGTTGCCGATGGTGGCGCGGTTGGCGAGCGGCACAGCGGCCACGCCTTCCCCGTAGAACTCCACGAACTTGCCCACAACGCCGTGCTTGCGGAGCTGTTCGGTGATGGTGAGAACAACGTCCGTTGCGGTGGCACCGGCCGGAATGGAACCGGTCAGCTTGAAGCCCACAACGCGCGGGATCAGCATGGACACGGGCTGGCCCAGCATGGCAGCCTCGGCTTCGATGCCGCCGACGCCCCAGCCGAGGACGCCCAGGCCGTTGACCATGGTGGTGTGCGAGTCAGTGCCGACGCAGGTGTCGGGGTAGGCGCGCAGGGCGCCGTCAACTTCGCGGGTCATGACGGTGCGGGCCAGGTACTCGATGTTGACCTGGTGCACGATGCCGGTTCCGGGAGGAACCACCTTGAAGTCGTCAAAGGCGGTCTGGCCCCAGCGCAGGAACTGGTAACGCTCCCCGTTGCGCTGGTATTCGATCTCCATGTTGCGCTCCAGTGCGCCGGAGTTGCCGAAGGCGTCGATCTGGACCGAGTGGTCGATGACCATTTCGGCAGGTGCCAGGGGGTTCACCCGCTTGGGGTCACCGCCCAGTTCCTTAACTGCTTCACGCATCGTCGCCAGGTCAACCACGCAGGGAACGCCGGTGAAGTCCTGCATGATCACGCGTGCAGGCGTGAACTGGATTTCTGTATCGGGCTGGGCGTTGGGATCCCAGCCTGCCAAGGCGCGGACGTGATCGGCAGTGATGTTCGCGCCGTCCTCGGTCCTCAACAGGTTTTCAAGCAATACCTTGAGGCTGAACGGAAGGTTTTCTGCACCTTCAACGGAGTTCAACCGGAAAATTTCATAATCGGTTCCGGCTACATTAAGTTTGCCTTTTGAACCGAAGCTGTCCACAGTGCTCATCGCAGGACTCCTCTCGCAACAGTTTCATCTTTGTCGCGCGGTTGACCGCCTGCTAGTTAGGGAGCCCTAATTAGTGCAGGGCCCGAAAATTGCACACGGCCGGCCGTGATTACGGAGCGCGACGTGGGACTACTACCGCCATAGTAGTCGATACCAGTTGCGGCATCAGGGACCCGGGGCCAGCAGCGCCACCGTCTCAAGGTGGTGCGTGTGGGGGTAGAGGTCGAAGGCCCGAAGGCCAGCCAGCTCCCAGCCCGCTTGGCGGAAGTACCCCACGTCGCGGGCGAACGACGCCGGATCGCAGGACACGTAGGCAATGGCGCGCGGGCGGGCTGCAACAAGCTGGCCCACCACTGCCTTTCCGGCGCCGGCCCGGGGCGGATCGAGGATCAAGGCGTCGAAGTCCCGCGGTTTCTGGCGCAGGACCCGCTCGACGCGGCCCTGGACGATTTCCACCTGGGGCGCTGCGTGCAGGTTCTTGCGCGCGTCCCGGCTGGTCCCCGGGGCGCCTTCCACCGAGAGGACCGACCCCGTAGCGCCCACGGCGTCGGCAAGGACGGCAGTGAAAAGGCCGGCTCCGGCGTACAGGTCCGCCACTACAGCGCCTGGGTGAAGGAAGCCGCCGCCCTGCAGGAATTCTGTGACTGCCCCCACAAGCGTCCCGGGCGCGTCGCGGTGTATCTGCCAAAACCCGGCACCGGTGACGCGGTACTCGTGCCCGGCGGCGGATTCCTGCACCCACAGCCTGCCGCGCAACTGCTGGACGTCCTCGGTAATGGGATCGAAGGCTGCAACGGAGACGTCAGCGGGAAGGGCTGCCGCAATGGCGGCAAGACGCTTGGGCTTGGTTCCAGCGGCAGGAGCCAGCAGCACCAGGGGGCGGGAACCATTCGCCGGAGCAGCCACCTCAACACGGTCAACACCCTGCAGGTCCATGTCCCACAGGCGCAGGTTATTGATGGCGTCAGTGGCCAGCGGCATCTCCTGGATGGGGACGATCTCTGCCGAGCGGTGGGCATGCATTCCGAGCTTGCCGCCGGGGGTGACCGAGAAACTTGCGCGCGTGCGCCAGCGGAGGCCGTCCGCGCCGTCGGGCGCTGCCCCGCCCCCTGCCCCGGGCGCGGATGGGCTGCCGCCCACCGCTTCCACGGTGCCCCAGCCGTCCGGGAGCTGCCCGACGCCGGCCAGCCGGTTGAGCTGTTCCGAGAGGACCTCTGCCTTGAGGCTGCGCTGGCGGGCCAGGGTGATGTGGCCGAACTCAGCGCCGCCGACCGGCGGGTGCCCGCGGCGCCAGGCGCGGAGCGAATCCGCAGGGTGCCAGAAATGGTCCACCCGGTCCGGCGAGCCTTCAAGGATCTCGACTACGTCGGCGCGCCAGAACTTGGCTTTTTCACCGGCGTCCGTCAGCCGCGCCCGCACTTTCTCGCCCGGGATGGCGTGCCGCACAAAAATGACGCGTCCTTCGTGCCTTGCGACGCAGTGCCCGCCGTGGGCGACAGGCCCGACGTCGAGCACTACTTCCCTGCCGGTTTCTCCGGTCAGTTCCGCCTGGGTTTGGGTCTTTGTTGTCATTGAATGTCCTGCAGGTTCTTTGCTTCTTCGGATGATTTGAGCTGCCAGGGAACGCTGGCCACCATGACGCCGGGCTCGAAGTGGAGCCGTGTCTTGATGCGCAGGGCGGTCTGGTTGTGGACCAGCTGCTCCCACCACTTACCCACAACGTATTCGGGGATGTAGACGACGATCAGGTCCCGCGGCGAGTCACGCCGCATCTGCTTGACGTACTCCATGATGGGGGTGACGGTCTCACGGTAGGGGCTGGCCAGCACGGTCAGCGGCACGGGAATCTCGAGCTTTTCCCAGTCAGCCACTGTCCCGGCGGTTTCTTCGGGGTCGATGTCCACCGTCACTGCGTCCAGCCTTGATGGCCGGGAAGCCCTGGCGTAGGCGAGGGCCCGGAGGACGGGTTTGCGCACATGGGACACCAGCAGCACGGCGTGCACCCGGGTGGGCAGGGCGCGCGGGGAGGAGTCTTCGTCCACTGCCAGCTCCCTGGCCACGTTGTCGTAGTGCGCCCTGATGCTCCACATGATCAGGAAGAGAACGAACATGGCGAGCAGGGCGATCCAGGCGCCCTGCTCGAACTTGGTGATCAGGACAATGACCAGGACCAGGGCGGTCATGCCGAAACCGACGCTGTTGATGGCCCGGGACCTGGCCATCCGGCGTCGGACGCCTTTGTCTTTCGCCAGCTTCAGCTGCCGGCCCCAGTGCCGGATCATCCCGAGCTGGCTGGCAGTGAAGGAGATGAATACGCCCACGATGTACAGCTGGATGAGCCTGGTGACATCGGCGTTGAAGGCGAGGATGAGCACCAGGGCCCCGGCAGCGAGGGCAAGGACGCCGTTGCTGAAGGCCAGCCGGTCACCCCTGGTGCGCAGCTGGCGCGGAAGGTACCCGTCCTGGGCGAGGATGGACCCCAGCACCGGAAAGCCGTTGAAGGCCGTGTTCGCGGCAAACACCAGGATGACGCCGGTGGCGGCCACCACGATGTAGAAGGGGATGGATCCCGGACCGAAAATGGTCTGCGCAATCTGGCTGATGGCGGGAGTCTGGATGTAGCCCTCCGGAAGAGGCCTGCCATTCAGCAGGAACTCCGTGGCGGGATCGAGGACTATGTGCACCTTGGTGGCGTTGGCCAGGTAGATGATCCCCGCGAGCATGGACGCTCCGATCACGCCCAGGAGCAGCAGGGTGGTCGCCGCGTTCTTGCTTTTCGGCGGCTTGAAGTTGGGGACTCCGTTGCTGATGGCTTCCACGCCGGTGAGTGCGGCGGCACCGGAGGAGAAGGCGCGCAGGAGAAGAAAGGCGCCGGCGAGTCCCACCAGCCCTTCGTCAAAGCCGGGCGCGGGCACAATGGTGAAGGCCGCGGAGGGCGCTTCCCCCAGCTGGCCGGTGGCCGCCTGGAAAATGCCCACCGCCGTCATGCCCAGGATTGAGGCCATAAAGATGTAGGTGGGCACGGCAAAAACGCTGCCGGCCTCTTTGACTCCGCGGAGGTTCACCAGCGCAAGGACCACCACGCCGATGGTGGCGATCACGGCCTGCTGGCCGTGCAGTGCCGGAATGGCAGTGGTGACGTAGGAGGCAGCCGAGGACATCGATACCGCAACAGTCAGGACATAGTCCACCAGCAAAGCCGATGCGACGGTGAGGCCGGCGTACTTTCCCAGGTTCTCCCCCGCTATTTCGTAGTCCCCGCCGCCTGAAGGATAGGCGTGCACGTTCTGCCGGTAGGAAGCGACAACCGTCAGCAGGACCACCATGACGGCCAGGCCCACCCATGGTGAGAACGCCACCGCGCTGACGCCGGCCAGCGCCAGGGTGAGCAGGATCTCGTCGGGGGCATAGGCAACGGATGAGAGGGCATCGGAAGCATAAACCGGAAGTGCGATCCGCTTGGGAAGCAGCGTATGCGCCATCCGGTCGTTTCGGAACGGCCTGCCTACGAGCACGCGCTTGGCAGCGTTCAGTATTGTCAGCACTCCACAAAGCTAGTCTGATTCCCGGGCTGTGTCATGACGGCCCGTGGACAGCTGCCTTCCGGCGCTGACGGTAGAGTTCTAGCGGCAGGACCGTGGGAAACACACAGAGGAGATACTGGTGGCGCATTTCGTGATCATGGGATGTGGCCGGGTGGGGGCGACGCTTGCGCATACGCTCGAAGACGCCGGGCACTCTGTGGCCATCATCGACCAGGACGACCGCGCTTTCCGCAGGCTTCGCCAGGGATTCACCGGACGCAAGGTCACCGGCGTCGGGTTTGACCGCGACACCCTGAAGCAGGCAGGGGTTGCCGACGCATATGCCTTCGCCGCGGTGTCCAGCGGCGACAACTCCAACATCCTGGCCACCAGGGTGGCCAGGGAAACGTTCCATGTGCCCCACGTGGTTGCCCGGATCTACGACCCCGGCCGTGCCGAAATTTACCAGCGCCTTGGAATCCCCACGGTGGCGGCGGTGCGCTGGAGCGCCGACCAGGTACTGCGCCGCATCCTTCCCGAACAGCACCTGGCCGGGGACTTCCGGGAGCCTTCCGGGCGGCTCGTGCTCGCCGAGCTGGATCTCGACGCCGGTTGGGTGGGCCATCGGATCAGCAGCATCGAAAGAGCGGCCAATGTCCGCGTTGCGTACCTCACCCGGTTTGGTGAAGGACTGTTGCCCGACGCCGGAACCGCCTACCAGGACGGCGACACCGTCCACGCCATGCTGCAGGTGGACCGCAGCGCCCAGGTGGCCCAGATCCTGGCCAAAGCCCCCGTCAAGGAGTTCCAGTGAAGGTCGTGATCGTGGGTGCCGGCAGCGTCGGTTCGTCCATCGCCAGGGAATTGCTGGCGCACAAGCATGAAATCCTGCTGATCGACCTCAAGCCGGAGGTTATCGGACGGAGCGGACTCCGCGGGGCCCACTGGCTTGTGGGGGACGCGTGCGAGCTCAGTACGCTGCAGGGCGCCAAGGTGGAGGACGCGGACGTGGTGGTCTCCGCCACCGGTGACGACAAAGTCAACCTCGTGGTGTCGTTGCTGGCCAAAACCGAGTTTGGCGTTGGACGCACGGTGGGCCGGGTAAACAATCCCAAGAACGACTGGATGTTCAACGATTCCTGGGGCGTGGACGTTGCCGTCAATACGCCGCAGCTGATGACAGCGCTGGTGGAGGAGGCGGTGGAGATCGGCGACCTCGTGCGTCTGCTCACCCTTCAGACCGGGGTGTCCTCGCTGGTGGAGTTCACTGTTCCCCATGATTCACATGTGATTGGCCTAACCGTAGGGGAAATCCGCTGGCCGGAAGATTCCACCCTGGTGGCCATCCTGCGGGATCACGCGCCGATCACACCGAGCCGGGACGATGTCATCGACGGCGGCGACGAGCTCTTTTTCGTCACCACCATCGCCGCCGAGGACGAGCTGCGTGCCCTGCTCTCCCCCGAATCGGCGGAGCCGCAGCCGCGCCCGGGCGAAGATGCGGGGCACCTGGAGCAGCAAGGCCCGGACGACGACGGGTTCGACGGTTAAGCCGCGCGCTCAACCTTTCGCGGGGCCGTCCGCTGCCTCGTCCTCAATGGGAGCGGGCTTGGTGACGAGCCAGGCGATCCAGACGCCAAGGATATACAGCGGCGTACCCATGATGAGCCGGGTGGTCGCCAGCGCGGCGAGTCCGTCCGTCCCCATCAGGTACAGGGGTACCTGCACCACAAGCCGAAGCACCAATACGGCGACGATGATCCAGGTGCCGATCCGGTAGGCCTTGACCCTGGCAGGGTCCTTGCGCCAGTCCAGGCCCTCATTGCGGATGAACCCAAAGAGCAGCCCGGCCACGGGCCACTTGACCGCAATGGAGATCACCATGGCTACGATGTAGGCGGCGTTGGTGAAGAACCCGGGAAGGTAGAAGTCTTCGGCTTTTCCGGTGGTGTTGGCCACCCAGGCGGATATGCCGACACCCACCACGCCTGCGAGTGCCTGCGTCAGGGGACGCCGCTGCACGAGCCGCACCACGGTAAACATGGCCGCGGCAGCCAACGCGGCCACAAGGGACACCGTAAGGTCCCGCGTGATGGTGTAGGCCACGAGGAACAACAGTCCCGGAACGATGCTTTCGGCGATGCCCTGGAACCCGCCGGCGCTGCGTAGCACATCCACCCGGCCGTCATGGGTCCGGTGCAGCCCGGCTTTTGCTGCGTAGCCGGCAGCGAAGCCCGCTGCCGGGGACGGTGCCTGGCCTGTGGCGTCATCGTTGGCAGCGCCTGGCAGTTTGACTTCACCGGCGCCGTTAAGGTCCGCGCCGTTTTCCAGGCTGCCCCGGCCGTTCGACGAAGCACCGTCCGGGCCTGAGGCATTGTTCGGGCCGGTACCGGAAGGGCGGGGCGTGGACGCAGTCATTCGTTCTCCTGGCGGGACAATATCTCGTAGCGTGGGTTGAACATGGTGGGCATGCCCTCTACACGGGACACCATTCCTTTGAGCCGGACTTCGGCGCCGGCCTCGATGCCTGGGACGCGGTGCCGTCCGAGCCACACCACACGGAGCCGCCCTCGGGGTCCGGCTGCGGTTCCGGCTCCTGATTCCCGGGGGTCGGCGTCCGAGACTATGGCGCTGAAGGCTGCAGTCCTGTCGGCCGGTACGTAGGTCACCGATTCGATGCGGCCGCGGCAGACCAGCCGGCCCTTGAGCGGCAGCCGGCTGAGGGGAACATCGCCGCTTTCGTCCAGCGGAGCTCCCCCGGCTGCGGCATCAGCCAATCTGTGTGATTTCAGGACCACGTTCAGGTTCCTGAAGTGCAGGTGCAGCCGGTGGCGGCGTGGGGGTGGCGTCCTTCGGCAGCCGGAGCTGCAGCAGGTCGCGCGGCGGCATGGGGCTGTCTCCGCGGATCACAACTACCTGGCGGAACAGGGCTTCAAGGGGTTCAGCGGCCGGGCGCTCCAGTGCAGCGGCTCCACCGAGAACGCCCCGGAGGAACCACCGGGGACCGTCCACTCCTATAAAGCGCGCCGCCCGGTAGCCCTGGCTGCCATCCGGCAGCCCTGCCGGCAGCTTTGCCACGAGTTCAGTGCCGAAAGCGCCTTCAACTTCCTCAACCTGGCCGCCCTGGGCTCCCACGGACTGGCCGATCTGCTCGCGGATCTCGTCCCAGAGCCCCTCGCTCTTGGGGGCTGCGAAGGCCTGGAGCTGCAGGCTGGAGCCGTTGAGGTCCATGGTGACGGCAACGACCCGCTGGGTGGCCTCCTCCACCTCGAGCCGGAGCTGCAGTCCCTCGCTGGGTGTGATCAGGAGCGCACCCAGATCGACATAGCCATCACGGCTGCCGATTTCGGACTCGTCGAACGGGCCGTTCGAGCGAGGTCCAGGAACGGGCGCTGCCTCTTCCGCGGTCTCCGCGTCAGCGGACAGTTCCTCCGGTTCGGCTGCTTGTTCCTTCTTGGCTTTCCTGCCGAGCCCAAAGACCATTGGGTATCTCCTTAATTGGTTGCCGGTCCGGCCCTTGGGGCCCCGCCGTCGTGCTCTGTTGCCGTCCGGCATGCCTGCGCCGGTACGGAAGAAGGGTTGAGGAAGAGCTGAAGTTCAGGCGCCCGGGGCGTTGAAGCCGCCGGTAGAGCCGAAACCTCCTGTGCCACGTACAGATCCGCTCAATTCGTTGACGGGGATGAACTGCGCGTACTCCACGCGCTGGATGACCATCTGGGCAATTCTATCGCCGCGGCGCAGTTCAATACTCTCCCTGGCGTCGGTGTTCAGGAGGGTGACGGCGATCTCGCCGCGATAGCCCGCATCGACAGTTCCGGGCGCGTTCACAATGGTCAGGCCGTGCTTTGTGGCCAGGCCCGAGCGGGGATGGATCAATGCGACGAAACCTTCAGGAAGGGCAATGGCCACCCCTGTGGGAACCATCTTCCGCTCTCCCGGCTCCAGCACAACGTCCACGCGCGCACGAAGGTCGGCCCCGGCGTCGCCCGGGTGGGCGTAGGACGGGGCTTCAAGGTCCTGGTCCAGCATCTTCAGCTGAACCTGCAAGGTGGGAGCGCCCGAGGCCGCGGCGGGGCCGGCTGCGGCAGCTTCAACGGGAAAGGCATCTACTGTGGCGGGATGATCAGTCACAGTCACTCACTCTAACCCGCGTGTGGCAATCGCTCCTAGGGACGGCCTCGTGCCGGCGGCTGCACCTGGCGGGGAGGTGACGGTGGCGGGAACAGTCCCGCGCAGGAAGAAACAGCCCAAGATGAATTAGCAGGGCAAAGATGGAAAGCTTGGCTCATGCCCGAATCAAGCTCTCCCGCGCCCGTCCCCCAGAGACCGTCCACCGGGGGCGCGGTGATTTACCGGGAGAAGCTTTGGCCCAACATGTGGATCTGGATCATTGCTGCCGGCGTGGCAGGAGCCGGGATCCTGGTCTTCGCGCCCATCAGCACAGCAGCGGGTTTCACGGCCGCAGGAGTGCTTTTTGCCATCATGGCGGTACTCCTGGTTTTGTCCACTCCGGCGATCACGGTTACCGAGGATTCCTTGACAGTTGGCCGGGCCAGCATCGAGCGCCGGTTCGTGGGCGAGGTTGAGGCGTTCCGGGGCGAGGAGGCAACTGCAGAACGCGGCACCCGCTTGAACGCGCTGGCCTACCTCTGCTTCCGCGGCTGGATCGACCCTGTGGTCAAGATCGGAATTACCGATCCGTCCGACCAGACGCCGTACTGGCTGACCTCCACGCGGCGCCCGGAGGAACTCACCGCCGCCCTGTCACGCAGGTAACCTGCCTGGCCGGGCAGGATCCCGCCGTCGTGACGCCTGCACCCCGCCTTGCCTGCTGAACTGCCCTGCCAGGCTGGCTCAGCGCAAATGCCCCCGCGCCGGACCGTGTTCAGCCTTCACACTCCCTGCAGTAGAAGCGTCCGTCCTTCTCGCGTGCAATCTGGGAGCGGTGCCGGACAAGGAAGCAGGAAGAACACGTGAACTCGTCCTGCTGCGCCGGAATCACCTGCACCGTGAGCTCTTCGCCGGAAAGGTCGGCACCTGGCAGCTCATAGCCTGCGGCAAGATCGCTTTCGTCCTCGTCCACCACCGCAACCGGTTTTTCTGACCGCCGGGTCTTCAGCTCTTCGATGGAATCCTCCCCGAGCTCTTCCTCGGACTTGCGCGGCGCATCATAATCGGTGGCCATTGTCGCTGTAACCCTCTTCCTTTGGCCCAAACCTGCGGACATCACCCTCCATAACGCCGAACGTCCCGGCTTTGTGCCCGGCCGCGGCATGCCCGCACGGGGGCCCTTCAGCCGCCCAGTACCCGGCGTTGGGCCGGAATATCGCGGCGCGCCCTGTCCCTTGAGCCAAAACAGGTTCAGCGGGTGGCAGAGTACCGACTGATAGTAATGCCAGGGTGGAGGATTTGTATGCAGGATCTACGGCTTGTAGGCGTGCACGACGACGGAGCGCATCTCCTGTTGAGCGGTGCCGGCGGCGAGATGTTCCAGCTGCCGATCGACGAAGCGCTGAGGACCGCGAGCAGGTCAGCCGCAAGGCCGCCCGCTGAGCGGCCTGCCATTCCCATGTCTCCGAGGGACATCCAGGCCCGGATCCGGGCGGGAGCGACCGCTGCGGAGGTGGCAGACCTGTCCGGCCTGCCGCTGGCCAAGGTGGAACGGTATGAAGGACCCGTTCTGGCAGAACGCGAGTATGTTGCCCAGCAGGCGCGCAAGGTGGAAGTAGCTTCACCTTCGCCCGGTCACGACATCTACAGGTCGGCCTTCGGCGACAACCCAGCCACGCTGGCGGACATGGTGGCCCACCGGCTTTCAGCCCACGGCATTGACCCCTCTACCGTCGAGTGGGATTCCTGGCGGCGCCAGGACGGAACGTGGACGGTTCAGGCGAGTTTCGAAACCAACACGGGCGGGAAGGCCGGCATCGGTGAGGAACCTCCGGCACTGTGGACTTTCAGCCCGGCCAGGAGGTCACTGCAGAACGCAAACAGGTGGGCGCAGCAGCTCAGCGAGCTCGAGCCCCTGGACGGGCCCGTACCGGCGCGCCGGCTCTCGGCGGTATCCGACCGTCCATTCGACTTCGAGGCTGACGCAGACTCGGCCCGCCCTTCGCCCGGTTCCGGGCCGGACGCCGGACAGACGGACGGCAAGGAGTCAGACGGACTCCTTGACATGCTCCGGTCGCGCCGCGGCCAGCGTCTGGGCGTCGACGAAAATTCCGACGACGCCTTGGCCCTGTTGCTGACCCACGGCGTTCCCGCAGCACACCCGCGGCCGTCGGAAGTGACCCCTGACGCAGAAGAGCACAACGACCAGCCTCAGAAAGACACACCGGAGGCGCCCGCTGCACACGGTCCGGCTGGACAAGGTGCGGCTGCACAGGACCCGGCGGCCCAGGGCAGCTCCTTCATCCGCCGGCGTGACGCCCGCCCTTCCATGCTTTCGCGCCTGAGCCTCATTCCGCCGCACCGGGACGCCCCGGATGACACTCTGAAGCTGCACGACGGCGTGAGCACCGACACCCGCGAAATCACCATTGTTGCCTCCCCCCAACGCTCCTCCGGCAGCACCTCCGAGGCTGGCCATGGGGACGCCAGCGGCACCAGTTCGGATGGTTTCACCAACAGCGGCACCAACAGCGGGTCCGCCAGTGGCGGAGGCCTGAACGAGTTGTTGGGCGGGAACCTCGGGCGCTTAGCCTCACGCAGTGAAGACGCCTCCCCCACTACCGGCCAGTTGCCGGAGACCGGCGCTCCCGAGCGCCAGCCGGGCAGGCCCAAGCGGTCCAGCGTTCCCTCGTGGGACGAGATAGTCTTCGGTACGCGGGGCGATTAACTGGTAGCCCGCACGGCGTCCAAGCAGCGCAGCAGGCAACGCTCCTGTGTTGGGTTTCCGTCACAAAGCGGCTCTAACAAGCGGGTTTTTGCTGCTCAGGTAGTCCCCTCGGTCCAGTACTGTATTCGGGCGAGGTGCTCCAACTCCAGCCCAATAGCCGGTCCATGAGGTTCGGCACCGGTGCCGGAGTCATTTGTGCGGGCGCGTCAGAGCGACGAAGGAGCAGCAAGCGGCAGAGGGCTGCGAACCCGGAGCATCAGGCCAGGCGCCGAAATTCAGGCCTCCGTAACTCCGGTTCCGCCTGAGCCGCGCCACAGGCACGCATCAATTTCAAAGGGCAGCAGCGGGTCCTGCTGGCCCATCAATGCGGCCCCGTGCGCGGTAACGCGTCGCATGTAGTGCCGGCGGCAGAGCGTCTCGTACCCCACCACGGGGACGTGATCCGCGGGAATCTCAACGGCGGTGGAGTCTCCCGCCATGTCCACATCGCCCACCACTACCTGCGCACCTTCGGTGACCATCACGCCGTCGACCGTTCTCGCGTTGTGGGTGGCACGGCGGCCGCACCAGCAGAGCGCCTCCACCTGGAGGACCTGCACCCGGTCGGCAAGTTCAACGAGCCGCTGGGATCCGGGAAACAGCCGGGTACGGAAGTCGGCGGTGATGCCGAACGCGAAGACGTCCACGTCAATCTCGTCCACGACTTTTGCCAGCTGTTCCACCTGCTCAGGGGTGTAGAACTGTGCTTCGTCACAAATCAGGTAGTCCACCCGCTGCCCCTGTGTGCGCCGGCGCATGACTTCCTCCCAGAAGTCAGTGCCGTCCAGCACCTCCACCGCGTCTGTTTCCAGGCCAAGCCTGCTGGAGATGCGCGATTCCCCTGCCCGGTCGTTGCGGCTGAAGCGCACTCCGCCGCGTCCCCGGGCCCGGTGGTTGTGGTCCATCTGCAGGGCGAGGGTGGACTTTCCACAGTCCATGGTGCCGGAGAAGAATACGAGTTCAGCCACGCCGGGGGCTCCTGCCGCCGGCGCTGAAGCAGAGCAGGGGAACCTCCCGCTCGGCCTTGGTGAGTGAGCCGTGCTGGCCCACCACCTCCATAGCGGTTGGGCGGACGCGCCGCGTGTCGTAAAGGGCGACGGCGTCCCGCGCCGCGATCATCACGTCGCCGATCCTGCCCTCGACGGCGGGACGGACCGCGCCGAAGAGGCCCGCCGCCAGTGCGTCTTCCCGGGTGAAGGCCCACACCTGGTCACCAAAGCGTCCCCGCCATGCTGCGAGCAGCCGTTCCCGGACGTCTTCCCCTGCCCCGTTCTCAAGGTAGAGGTGGACCATCCGGGGTTCCCCGGCCGTATGCCGCACCCCGTCCACCAGCGCGGGGTCGGCGGAGAAATCTATGCGTCGCTGTTCGGGCACGTCCAGCATTCCGTGGTCGGCGGTGAGAAGGATGGTGGTGCCGGCCGGAAGGGAAGCGTTGAGCCGCTTCATGGTTGCGTCAAGCTCTTCTAGCTGGTGCTCCCATTGCTCGGACTGGCAGCCGTAGCGGTGCCCCGCCTTGTCCAGCTCGTTGAGGTAAAAGTACATAAGCGACGGACCGGCGCCGGACATCGCTTCGGCCGCGGCCTCCGTCCGGGCATGCGCTGTTGTGGCGGAGAGAAAGTTGCCGCCACGCAGTGCAGCCCGCGTCATGGGCGAGCCGCCGAACTGGGGCAGGCTCACCGTGATGACGTTCACGTGTTCCGCCGCGCGTTCCAGCACGGTGGGAAATGGCTGCCATTGTGCGGGATCAACGCCGGCGTCCCAGTTCCCGAGCAGGTTGACTACCTTGTCCTGCTCCGGGTCGAGCACGTCATAGCCCACCATGCCGTGCTGGCCGGGCGCCAGGCCGGTGCCGAAACTGGACAGGGCAGCTGCGGTGGTGGAAGGAAACGCGGAATCCAGCCAGACAGGGACCTCGCCCTGCCCTGCCTGGATAACGGAGCGCAGGAAGGGCGTGTGGGCCGATTTCTGCTTCAGGAGGTTTCGGCCGAGCCCGTCCGCCAGCACCACGCAGACACGTGATGCCGCAGGCAGGCCAAGGGTGTTCGAGAACCCCTCCACGCCCAGGCTCGCCGCGGCGCTGGTGAGCACCTCCGCGACCGAGCGCTGCCCGTAGGCGGGAGCGGACGGCAGGACAACCTGGCTGCGGGGCCGGGCGGAAACAGCATGGTTCGGGTGGCGGTCTTCCGGCATCAGCGCGGCTGGTGCCCGCGGCTGAGGCGGTTCCCGAATACCCCGGCACGCGGCCGCGGCGGCAAAGATTGAACATGTGCCTGCGGAGCCGGGGAACCGGTGTTGACGGCCCGGAGCGCGCGGGCAAAGAGCTTGGCGTCCTGGACTGCCTGCAGGCCATCCGCCTCCGCGCTGATACGCAGAACGATGTCCTCCTGGGCGATGGTTCCGCTGTAGCCGTGGTCAGCTTCGCACTGCGGGTCACCGCAGCTCGCCGGACCCATGTCCAGCCGTTGCCCGCCCGACCAGGCGATGGAGAGCGTTAGTTCACGGACAGGATCCGATGGCTTGTAGTCCTGCGGCTGTGCGTACATGTAGCTGAGCACCACGGACCGGATTTGCGCCACAGGGACGGATTCAGTGGAAATCTGGGCCACGATTTGCTCGCCGGCTTCGTCCAGCTGCTGGTCGTCCACGTGCGTGATGACCAGCATGTCTGCAGTAAGGACCAGCACCGTGATGTGGCGGCGGACCTCGGCGCGGTCGAAGTGGGTTTCCAGGTGCACCAGGTGGGCAACACAGTCGCGGCCGTCCAGGGCGTCGTCCACCACATCGGCCACGAGAAGGGGGTAGAAGCCTGCCTTCTGGAGCGCACCATCAAGGCTCTGGCCCTGCGCGCTGTGGTTGTGTGAGCTGTGGTGACGCAGTGCCGTGGTTTCATTGCCGGGCGTTTCTGGCGCCGAGGCGGGAGGCTGAGAGCTCATTCCCCCATTTTCACAGATCGGCCGGTCACTTGCTAACCGCCTCAGCCCAGCATGGCCCTGCGCGCGCTGTCCGTCCGCTTGGCGGCGTTGCCGATCCGAACGTCCGCGGCAAGGGTGGTGGCTCCCGAGGTGCCGCACAGCACCGGGTTGAGCTCCACCAGGGCGATCTCGGGGTGGTTGTCCTTGAGCCAGGCGAGCCGGCCGGCCAAGTCTTCAAGGGCTTCGACATCCACGGCGGGCAGCCCCTGGTACCCGAACAGCTTTTGGGCTGCGCGGGGCCCCCGGATGAAGTCGTCGACGTCGGCAGCGGACAGTGGCGGCACCCGGTGGGACCAGTCATCCAGCAGGTTCACGGCGTCTCCGGCAAGCCCGAAGGAGATAACCGGCCCGAGCAGCGGATCCTCGATAGCCCTGAAGGTGCAGGCCTGGCCGACCGGAGCCATGCTCTGCACCTCCAGTGCCGGGTTGCCGTAATTCGAAAGCACGCGCCGCATCTGCTGCACGTTCAGCCGAAGCGATTCGGCGTCCTGGATGTCCAGCCGCACGCCGCCGAGGTCAAGGCGGTGCCGGAGGGCGGGATCGGTGGTCTTGAGCACCACCGGCCAGCCGAGGGAGTCGGCAGCTTTAACCGCCTGGTCAGGGTTATCAAAGCCCACGGACGGCAGAACCCTAATCCCGTAGTGGCCCAGCAGCGACGCCGCGGCGGCAGGATCCAGCTTTTTCAGCTGTTCGCCTTTGACATCCTGAAGCAGGGCTTCAAGTTCCGCCCGGGCAAGCTCCGGATTGCAGCCTTCAGGTTCCACAAAATGACCCTGGTCGCGGGAGACCCATTCGGAGTAGCGCACCACGGCGGCGAGCGCGGCAACAGCGGCACCGGGATTGGAGAAACTGGGCACCCCGCGCTCCGGGGACCCCAGCATCCCCTCAACGGAGATGGAAGGGTCAAGGATGCCGGTAAAGGCAGCGACGACCGGCTTTCCGGTAGCAGCCGAGCATTCAGCCAGGACTTCTGCGATGCTGTCCACCGTCAGCCCGCGTGCCGGAAGCAGGGCCGCAACAGCCGAGTGGACAGCGTCGGACTCCAGCGTGTTGAGCAGGCTGGCCCGCAGGGCGGGAAGGGCAACTGACTGGCCGGCGTCGAGGTCCACTCCGGTGACCAGCTGTTCGACGGCGAGTCCCTGGGACGTGGCGCTGTCCGCCACCACTTTGCCCAGTGCCTGGGAGTTGCTGAAGATGGCAAGTCCCGGGCCGGCGGGAAGCGGCTGGCCCGAGACCACTTGGGCGACGTCCACCAGCTGCTCGATGGTTTCCACCCGGATAACGCCGGACTGGCGCAGCATTGCATCCAGCGCCCCGGAGGGTGCCTGGGTGGTGCGGACGGCGTGCCCGGGCGGCAGCCGCAGCCCCATGGCGTCGGACTTGGCCACGATCACGGGTTTGATGCGGGCCAGCCGGCGGGCCAGCCGGGAGAACTTGCGCGGATTGCCGATGGATTCAAGGTAGAGCCCGACGGCGGTTGTCTCCGGGTCGTCCTCCCAGTACTGCATCATGTCGTTGCCCGAGACGTCGGCCCGGTTCCCGGCCGACAGGAAGGTGGACAGGCCCAGCCGCCGCCGGCTGGAGGCGGCATACAGGGAGACACCGATGGCGGCGGACTGGCTGAACAGGCCGAGCCCGCCGCGCTGGGGCAGGGTGGGCGCCATCGAAGCGTTCAGCGACACCTCGGGATTGGTGTTGACGATCCCCAGGGACGCCGGTCCGATAACCCGCATGCCGCTCGCCCGGGCCTGGCGGACGAGGTCCCGCTGGCGCAACAGGCCGCGTTCGCCGTCGTCCGCGAAGCCTGCCGAGGCGACCACCAGTCCCCTGACGCCGGCTGCGGCACAGTCCGCCACTACGGCAGGGACTTCCTCGTAGGGCACGGCGACGACGGCCAGCTGGACAGGGTCGGGGACCTCGGACAGTTTGCCGAAGGACAGCATGCCGGCCAGTTCCAGCGCTTCAGGGTTGATGGCGTAGATGGGGCCGCGGAAGCCGCCTTCAATAATGTGCTCCAGGAGCTGGTAGCCCACTGTCCCCCATTTGCGGCTGGCGCCAATCACGGCAATGGACGACGGCGTCAGCAGGTCCCGCACGCTCCTCGCCTCGGCGCGGTGTTCCCGGGACTCCATCACCGCACGGGACTTCTCGGTGGGGTCGATGTTGAACTCGAGGCTGACGACGCCGTCATCGAAGTGCCGCCGGACGTCGTAGCCGGCCTCGGAGAAAACCTTCAGCATCTTGCGGTTTTCCGGCAGCACCTCGGCACTGAAGCGCCGGATCCCGTTTTCGTGCGCTGCGGCGGCAAGGTGTTCCAGCAGGATGGAGCCGATCCCCCTGCCCTGGTGGGAGTCGGCGATGTTGAACGCCACCTCCGCTTCGGTGGGGTCATCGAGCCGGTCATAGCGGCCGATGCCCACGATCTCGCCGCGGATGGTGATGACGAAGGCCACCCGGTCCTTGTAGTCAACTTCGGTGAAGCGCTTGAGCTCCTTGCTGGACAGCCTGGCTTTGAAGGCGAAGAAGCGCATGTAAATTGAATCCTGCGACTGCCCGATGTGGAAGGCCTGGACAGCGTCCGCATCCGAGGGGTGGATGGGCCTCAGGTGCGCTGTCCCGCCGTCGCGCAGTACGACATCGGCTTCCCAATGTTCCGGATATTCGCCGTCCCCGGGCTGATCCACCATAGGCTTAGCCTAGCCAAAAACTCCCGCAGCACCGCAGCTTGCGCACAATAGACCGATTGCACAGTACCCAGAAGGATTTACCAACCCCATGGCCCGCCGCCAAAGTACCGCCCCCGCTGTGGCTGACAGCTCCCCCTTCACGGAGAACATCGTGAATATCGATGTCACCTCCGAGATGGAAGGCTCCTTCCTGGAGTACGCGTACTCGGTGATCTACTCCCGTGCACTTCCGGACGCCAGGGACGGACTCAAGCCCGTGCAGCGGCGCATCCTCTACATGATGAGCGACATGGGCCTGCGGCCGGACCGCGGCCACGTCAAAAGCGCGCGCGTGGTTGGCGAAGTGATGGGCAAGCTGCACCCGCACGGCGACACCGCCATCTACGACGCCATGGTGCGCATGGCCCAGGACTTTTCGCTGCGGCTGCCGCTGATCGACGGGCACGGAAACTTTGGCTCGCTCGACGACGGCCCTGCGGCACCGCGGTACACGGAGGCCCGCCTGGCGGCCGCTGCGCTCACCCTCACCAACCATCTCGATGAAGACGTGGTGGACTTTGTCCCCAACTACGACAACCAGCTGACCCAGCCGGAGGTCCTTCCGGCGGCGTTCCCCAACCTGCTGGTCAACGGCGCCACCGGCATCGCCGTCGGGATGGCCACCAACATGGCCCCGCACAACCTGGTGGAGGTCATTTCCGCTGCCCGGCACCTGATCGCCAACCCGGACGCAACGCTGGACGACATCATGCGCTTCGTTCCCGGACCGGACCTGCCCAGCGGCGGGCGGATTGTGGGACTGGACGGAATCCGCGATGCGTACGCCACCGGCCGCGGGTCCTTCAAGACCCGCGCAAAGGTGGAAGTCGAGCAGCTTTCCGCCCGCCGGACCGGCCTGGTGGTCACTGAACTGCCCTACATGGTGGGCCCGGAAAAGGTCATCGAGAAGATCAAGGACGCCGTCAACGCCAAGAAACTGACAGGCATCAGCGACATCGTCGACCTGACCGACCGCAAGCACGGCCTGCGCCTGGTCATCGAACTCAAGAACGGCTTCAACCCCAACGCCGTGCTCCAGCAGCTCTACCGCTACTCCCCGATGGAAGACTCCTTCGGCATCAACAACGTCACCCTGGTGGACGGCCAGCCCCAAACCCTGGGCCTGGTGCAGCTGCTGACCGTGTACGTGGACCACCGCATTGACGTGGTGCGCCGCCGGACCGTTTTCCGGCTGGGGAAGAAAAAGGACCGCCTGCACCTGGTGGAGGGCCTCCTCATCGCCATCGTGGACATCGACGAGGTCATCCAAATCATCCGGTCGTCGGATGAAGCCGCGGCCGCCCGGGCCCGGCTGATGTCCATCTACGACCTCACCGAAATCCAGGCGAACTACATCCTGGAGCTGCGGCTCCGCCAGCTGACGAAGTACTCGCGGATTGAACTGGAGAAGGAACAGGACGAGCTGCGCCGCGAAATCGCGGAGCTGGAGGCCATCCTTGGCTCCGAGGAACGGCTGCGCACCCTTGTGTCCGACGAACTGGGCGCCATTGCTGAAGAGCACGGCACGCCCCGGCGGACCCTGCTGCTCGAATCCGAAGCCGTGTCCCCCACCGTCGCCGCCGACCTCGCCCTGACCAACGGAAAGAAGGGCAAGGCGGCCCCGCTGGCGCTGGAAATCGCCGACGACCCCTGTTGGGCCATCCTCACCGCATCCGGGCAGATAGCGCGCACCAGCAACCGGGAACCGCTGGCTGAGGCCGGGCCGAGGACCAAGCATGACGTGTACACCTCCGTCGTCAAGACCTCCGCGAGGGGCGAGATCGCCGCTGTCACCTCCCAGGGGCGCATGCTCCGCCTGCAGGTGATGGACATGCCGGTCCTGCCGCCCGTCTCGGGCCTGCCCAACCTCGCCGGCGGGGTTCCGGCCAAGGACTTCATCACCCTGCTGAAGGGCGAAACCCTGGTGGCATTCGCTCCGCTGGACGAGGTGCTGGCCATTGGCACGGCCCAGGGCGTAGTGAAGCGGGTGCAGCCGGACTACCCACTGAACCGGGAGGACTGGGAAGTCATCGCGCTCAAGGACAAGGACTTCGTGGTAGGGGTAGCCCCCGCCGGAGCAGACGATGCCGAACTGGTGTTCCTGACCAGCCAGGCCCAGCTGTTGAAGTTCGGCGCTGCGGTGGTGCGGCCGCAGGGACGCACTGCAGGCGGCATGGCAGGGATCAAGCTTGCTGCCGGTGACCGCGTGCTGTTCTTCGGCGCTGTCCAGCCCAAGGATGAGGCCGCAGTGGTGGTGACCATTGCCGGTACCACCGGCGCCCTGCCCGGCACGGCGCCGGGCACGGCCAAGGTGACGGCGTTCTCGGAGTACCCGGCGAAGGGACGGGCGACCGCCGGAGTCCGGGCACACCGGTTCCTGAAGGGCGAGGACACCCTGCTGCTGGCGTGGGCCGGCCACGGCCCGGCGAAGGCATCCTCTGCGGCCGGGGTGGCACGGTCCCTCCCCCAGGAGCACGGCCGGCGTGACGGTTCCGGCGTGCCGCTGTCCCAGCCGGTGGAAGTGGTGGGCCCTGCCATGGCCTGACCTGATCCCGCTTAGACTGCTGCCATGCCTATCGTTCCTGATGAAAAGGACTGGACCTGGGTCCTGACCCGTCCGTGCCCGGAATGCTCCTTCGACGCCTCCACTGTGACGCCGTCAACAGTCCCGGGCAGTATCGACAGCATGCTCCCCCGCTGGCGTGCGGTGCTCCGGCGTCCTGATGCTGCCGAGCGCCCGGACGACCACACCTGGTCCGCCCTGGAATACGCCTGCCACGTCCGTGACGTCTTCAGCCTTTTTGACCAGCGCCTGAACCTCATGCTCGATTCAGAGGACGCCCGGTTCGACAACTGGGACCAGGACCAGACCGCCGTTGACAAGGACTACGCCAACGCCGACCCCGCGGTTGTCAGCGCAGAACTGGCGGCGGAAGGCAAGCAGGCGGCGGAGTCCTTCGCCGCGGTCCGCGAGCAGCAATGGGGGCGCAAGGGGCTGCGCAGCAACGGCTCCGAGTTCACCGTCCTGACACTGTCCCAGTACTTCCTCCATGACCTGATGCACCACCTTCACGACGTGGACGGCTGATTCCCCGGAAACGACGCCGCCAGGTCCTGCCCGTGCTCCGGGGACGGCTGTCCTGAACCGGTGGCGAGCACCAGCCGGGCATCCTCTGGCCTGATGTCGGCAGGGTTATGTGTCACCAGCACCACCGTGCGGCTGCGCAAGCCCTGCCGCAGGTCCGCCAGCATGGCCCGGGCCGATTCCGCGTCCAGATGGGCCGTCGGCTCGTCCAAAAGGATCACCTCGGCCCCGGTCATGAGCGTGCGGGCCACTGCCAGCCGCTGACGCTCCCCGCCGCTGAGGAACGCGCCACCGGGGCCAATCCGGGTGTCCAGGCCCGCGGGAAGCCGCTCCAGTAAGCCGGTCAGGCCCACTGACGCAAGCGCGGCCAGCATGGTGTCGTCGCTGATTGTTTCGGGGCTTCCGGTGTCAGAGGAAGGCCGGCCCAGCAGCAGGTTCCCGCGGATGGTTGAATCGAACAGGTGCGCTTCCTGAGGGCACCACGCCGCCCGGCCGGTCACGCCGATCCGGCCCGCCGCAACCGGCAGGAAGCCAAGCAGGACCGAGAGCAGCGTGGACTTCCCCGACCCTGAGGGTCCCGTAACGGCCAGCCACTGCCCGGGCTTCGCCACGGCGTCCAGCCCGGAAAACACCGGGGCACCCCCGGGCCAGGCAGCGGCAAGCCCGGCCAGTTCGACGCCGGGAACCCCGTTAAGCCGAGCAGGTACCGCCTGCAAACCGTTCCCAAGTCCACTGCCGGAACCATCCCGGACATTCTCATCCAGGGCCCCGGACTCGCTGACGCGCTGCATCACGGCCTGCAGCGCGGGGAACTGCCGCACCGCCGTCGTCATCGCTGCGAAGGGTTCCACCAGTGCAAGGAGCAGCAGGACCACCACGGCCGCCGTCGCCGGCGCGAGCTGGCCGGCCAGCACGGCGGGGCCAGCCAGCAAGGCAGCTGCCAGGGCCGCAGCTCCGCAGGCTGCGGTGGTGAGGGCCTGGCCCAACCCGTCAGCCCAGGCAGAGCGCTGGGAGGCCTTGGTGGCTTGGCGGTCCTGGTCCCGCAACACGTCCATAACGCGGGCAGACACCCCGTTGGCAAAGAGTTCGGCGCGGGCGTCCAGGGCTGCCGAAACACGGCGCAGGACTCCGGACCGGAGGAACTGCTCGGCAGCGGCGGACTTGCGGTCGCCCCAGAGTGCTACTGCCGGGGCGAGCAGGAGGCCGGTGAGGCCGGCTGCGATCACGGCAGGAAGCGCCGCCGGGACCAGCAGCGAGGTGGCCACAAAAGCCAGGGCCGCAACCGCGAGTGCTGTGACCGGCGGCAGGACAACCCGCGGAAGGAGATCGCGGACGGTGTCGACGTCGTCGATCACCGTTCCCAGAACGTTGCCGCCCTGCAGGAGCCGGCGGAGCGGCAGTGCGCGCCGGCTCAACGCTTCCCACAACCTGCCGCGCAGGCGGGTCAGTGCCGCGAACACGGCGTCATGAAGGAGGAGCCGCTCGCAGTATCGAAGCACTGCCCGGCCGATCCCAAAGAACCTCACCCCAACGATCGCGGTCAGCAGGTAGAGGATGGGCGGCTGCTCGCTGGCGCGGATGATGAGCCACCCGGACAGCCCGGAGAGGGCGACAGCGAAGACGGCCGCCAGCGTGCCCACGAGCGCTGCCGCGGCGAACTTGCCCTTCACGGGCGCCAGAAGTGCCGCGAGCAGTTGAGCTGAGCCGGATCCGTTGACGCCACTTGTGCCGCCGCATTCATCAGGGTGTGCACTGGCTGCCGGCTCCGGCTCTTTCGCGGCCGTCTTCGGATCGCTGGAGAGGGCTGCGCCAGGACCGAAGGCGGCCGCGGGTTGGGCAACCTGCGAGCTGCCGGGGAGCGGATGTGTCAGGCCGTTTCCACCCACGGGCACCAGGTGTTCCGCCAGCCCCCGGGTGCGTTCTTCATGGGCCACCAGGATGACCGTGACGTGTCCACGGAGCTTCCTGATGGCCTCTTCCACCAATGCTGCGGACCCGTCATCGAGGTGTGCTGTTGGTTCATCCAGCAGCAGGACGGTGGCCCCGGCCTCGATCCTCGCCAAACCGCGGGCCAGGGCCACGCGGCGCAGCTCCCCCGGGCTTAGCTCCGCGGGGTGCTTTGCCGCGAGGTGTCCGGCTGCAGCGCGGGCCAGGCAGGCCCTGGCGGCAGCTTCCATTGCCGTGCGCGGGTGTTCAATGGTTCCCGGCTCAATGGTACGCGGCTCAGTGATTCGTGTGCCGGAATCACCGCCCAGGTAAAGCACGATCTCATCGAGCACCGTCTCCGCCACCATGACCGGATGCTGCGGAACCCAGGCAATCCTGCTGCGGTCCAGGCCGGTGAGGGTGCCACTGACGGTGGTGCCGGCGCCATGGCCGATGGTCCCGGCCAGGACCCCGAGCACAGTGCTTTTGCCGGCGCCGCTGGGCCCGTCCAGCGCGGTGATCCTGCTCTGGGGCGCGGTGAAGTTGAGGGGGCCGACGGCGGGCCGGGATCTTCCGTCATAGGTCACGGTGAGTCCGGTGACGGTTATCGGGGCACCGGGCCGGCCGGCTTTGGCAGCGGGCAGAGGCTGCGGCTCCGGCGCGTCGGTCACTGCCGTTGTTTGGGCGAGCGCCACCCGGCCGTCATCGCTGGCGTGGTGGGCGGTTCCCAGTTCGCGCAGCGGAAGGTAGCAGTCCGGCGCCAGAATCAGGGCCAGCAGGCCGGCCTCCAGGGGCATGTCGCCGTGGACCAGGCGGACGCCGATGAATACAGCCACCACGGCCACGGAGATGGTGGCGATGAGCTCGAGGGCCAGCGCCGAGAGGAACGCGGTCCGCAACGTGCCCATGGTCCGGGCCCGGTACTCTTCAGATATTTCTTCGAGTGCCTTCCGCTGGGCGGTGGCGCGGCCAAGACCCACCAGGACCGGCAGCCCCTTGGCGAGTTCCAGCATGTGCGTGGAGAGTCGGGCGAGGGAGGCCTGTGCCTCGCGGACACTGTCCTCCGTGTACCGGCCGATCAGCACCATAAAGAGCGGCACCAGCGGAACGGTCAGGACCACGACCACAGCACTGACCCAGTCTGCAAAGAGGATGCGCGCCCCCACCAGGAGCGGGATGGCCGCACAGTTCACCAGCGCAGGCAGGAACTGGGTGTAGTAGCTGTCCAGGGCATCCAGTCCGCGGGTGGCCAGGACCGCCAGTCCGCCGTCGGCCGGTCCCTCGCTCCGGACGCCGTTACGCAGTGCCCTTTCGAGCAGTCCGGACCGGAGTTCCTCCTTGATGCCCAGCGCAGCACGGCGGGCTGCAACTGCCTGCCCCCAGACCGTGAGGGACCTCAGCACCACGCCGGCCATGCCGACAGAAATCTGCTCCGCCCAGCCTGTGTCCCCGGCCGCGAGGCCGGCCAGCGCCGAGGCCACAGCCTGGCCGATCAGGACCAGCGACAACGCCTTGAGGGCTGCCAGGAGTCCCAGCCAATAGATGGCGGAGCGGGTTGCCGGGCCGGCAGGGAAACTTGGACGCATCTCAGCCCTTGGTGGTGAAGGCCCTGGCGGCGATGGCCGGCAGGAAGCTGTGGGCTTCCGGAATATGCGCGGCGCTGACCCGCCGGCGGAACACCCAGTAGGTCCAGGCCTGGTAGGCGATGACCAGGGGCAGGCCGAACGCTGCCACAACACTCATAAGGCCCAGAGTGTAGTCAGAGGATGAGGCGTTGGAAATGGTGAGGTCGAAGGCCTCGTTCAACGTGGACGGCAGTACCACCGGGAACACCGCCCCGAAGATGGAGGCCGATCCCAGGGCCAGGAAGGCGCCAAGCGCAATAAAGGCCTTGCCCTCCCTTCCCTTGCGCGCCGCGGCCCAGGCTGCACCCGCGGCGGCGACAGCCAGCAGCACCAGTGCCCAGGTCCAAAGTTTTCCTGCGAGGAACTGGATGCTGAGCGCCCAGCCCGCGATCGGCAGGAGCAGGGCGGGGAGAAGGCGGACGAACCACTTGCGCGCGCGGTGCCGCACGTCGCCGTCGGTCTTCAATGCCAGGAATGCGAGGGCGTGCACCAGGGAGAACCCCACCACGGCCAGCCCGCCCAGCACGGCGTAACCGCTGAACCATGCAAGCGGCCCGCCTTCGCGGTCCCCGTTGGCGTTCAAAGGAAGCCCGGTAGTGGTCAGCGCAAGCGCCGCACCCACGCCGAAGGCTGCGAAGAAGGACCCCAGGGCAATGGCCCAGTCCCACCGGTTCCGCCACTGATCCGTGTCCACTTTGCCCCGGTACTCGAAGGCCACAGCGCGGAAGATCAGTGCTGCCAGGACTACCAGCAGCGGCAGGTAGAGGGCGGAGAACAGCGAAGCGTACCAGAGCGGGAAGGCGGCAAAGGTTGCCCCGCCGGCGGTCAGGAGCCACACCTCATTGCCGTCCCAGACCGGTCCCACGGTGTTGAGCAGGACGCGGCGCTCGGTGTTGTTCCGGGCGAAAAGCTTCATCAGCATCCCGACGCCCAGGTCGAAGCCCTCAAGGAAGAGGTAGCCGGTCCACAGCACCGCGATGGCGATGAACCAGATGGTTGGCAGCAGTTCCATTCGTCGTTTCCTCTGATCTTCGTTGGCGGGCGCGGACTAATAGGCGAAGGCGAGGACGTCTTCGGCGGGTTTTCCGCTGCCTTGGCCTCCCTGGCCCGGGGTGGCATCCTCGTTTTCATCGACGGGGGCGTGCACCAGTTCCGGCATGGCGGACACCACGCCGCCCCGGATGTACTTGACCAGCAGTTTCACTTCCACTACGAGCAGTACCCCGTAGATGGCTGCCAGGGTGACGAGTGAGGCCAGCAGCTCCCCGGCGGTGACCCCGGGTGACACCGCAGCGGCGGTGAACATGAACACCTGGTCGATGCCGCTGGGGTCGGGGTTGGGGGCCACCACAAAGGGCTGGCGGCCCATTTCGGTGAAGATCCAGCCGGCGGCGTTGGCACCGAACGGGGCCAGGATTCCGAAGACGGCCAGGCGCATGAGCCACCTGGACTCGGGCACGGTTCCGTTGCGGGTCAGCCATAGTGCCACGAGGGCCGCCAGGGCGGCGATCCCGCCGAAACCGATCATCATGCGGAAGCCCCAGTAGGTGACCTCCATGACGGGGAGGTAGTCGATCTCCTGGCCGGCGCGTTCGCCGTAGATGGGGTTGTCCGGCAGGTGGGTGCCGTAGGCCTCCTTGTACTGGGGCAGGAGGCTGTTGACGCCCTGGACTTCGGTGGTGAAGTCGCCTTTGGCCAGGTAGGAGAGGATGCCGGGCACCTCGATCAGGGCCACGATGTCGTCGCAGTTCTGCGAGCCGAGGTTGCCGATGCTCAACACCGAGAAGCCGGTGCCGTCGTGGCAGGCTGCTTCTGCGGCCGCCATTTTCATGGGCTGCTGCTCGAACATCAGCTTGCCCTGGAGGTCACCGGTGAGGGCGGTTCCGGCGAAGGAGATCATGGCTACCACCGCGCCGATGCGCAGGGACCGGATCCAGACTTTGTGGTCGTCCTTGTCCCGGCCGGGAATGTCCTGGGCTTCGCCGGCGATGACCTTGCCGTCGGCACCGACGGTGTCCACGCCGTCGCGACGCCTGCGCCACAGGTGGTACCACGCGATGCCGAGCAGGAAACCGCCGGCGACGGCGAGTGCGCCGAACAGCGTGTGCGGAACTGCCACCAGTGCGGTGTTGTTGGTGAAGACCGCCCAGGCGTCTGTCATGACGGGCCGGCCATCAATCATTTCAACACCTACCGGGTGCTGCATCCAGCTGTTGGCCACGATGATGAAATATGCGGAGAACACGGAGCCTATGACGGCAATCCAGAGGCACGCCAGGTGGACGGCCGGCTTCAACTGCTTCCAGCCGAAGATCCACAGGCCCAGGAACGTTGACTCAACAAAGAAGGCCAGGAGCGCCTCGAGTGCCAGCGGAGCCCCGAAGACATCGCCGACGAAGCGGCTGTATTCGCTCCAGGCCATTCCGAACTGGAACTCCTGGACGATGCCGGTGGCCACACCCATGATGAAGTTGATCAGGAAGAGCTTGCCCCAGAACTTGGTCATCCGGAGATACTCGGGCTTCCCTGTCCGGTGCCAGGCAGTCTGCATTACGGCCACCACCAGCCCCAGGCCGATGGTCAGCGGGACCATCATGAAGTGGTAGACGGTGGTGATGCCGAATTGCCACCGTGCGATTTCCAGAGCGTCCAAAGCGTCCAAGGCGGTCCCTACTGTCAGCCGATGCAGGTTTTCTACGTGCTGTAGAAAGTCTAACTTCTACAAAGTGTAGAACAGCGCCGCAGGGAGTGTAAAACGCGCCGTCTCATCGATGGCTCACGCTTTTGGCGCCCACGGTGATGGCTGTTCTACCCAATGTAGAAAGTGACGGGGAATAGGGGTAAATTGGTTCCTGTAGGTGAAACACACGCATGAGTCACTGCGCTGCCTCTGCGGCTGCGGTGCGGGGAAACAAAGGAAAAATGCAATGGCTAGTCTTGGTGAACTGGAACGGGCAGTGATGGACCTGCTCTGGGCGGGCCATGAAGCAGCCACCGCGAACACCTTGCGGGACCGGCTTGCGCAGACCTCGGCCGGCCAGGGCGGGGCAGCCGGGCACGAAGGCAAGGAACTTGCCGTCACCACCGTCCTTACCGTGCTGTCCCGGCTGGAGAAAAAGGGCCTGGTGGAACGCGAACGCGGCACCCGCCCGCACCGCTACCAGGCAGTGTCCAGCCGCGAGGAGCATACCGCTGAGCTGATGCACGAGGTTCTGGGGTCAGCTCCGGACCGCGAGGCCGTGCTGGCCCGTTTTATCGGATCCGTTTCCGAAGGTGAAGCCGAAACTCTGCGCAAACTGCTTGGCCACATCTAACGGACCATGTTCTGGGCCTCATACCTGCTGGCGGTCCTTGCGATAGTCCTGGCATGGCCGGTGCCTATCCTCCTGTCAAGGGCGCAGTGGCCCGCGCGCAGCCCTTTCACGGCCATGCTGCTCTGGCAGGCCATTGCACTGGCCGGCGGGCTGTCCATGATCGGGGCAATGCTGGTGTACGGCCTGGAGCCCATTGGTGACAATCTCCTCGCCGGCCTCCGGGCTCTTGCGGGGATGGTGCTTTTTAATGCTCCCACCACCGCGCTGGGCTTCTGGCACATCTTCGCACTGTCCGCCGCGGCCCTGCTGACGGCCCACCTGGTATTCACCCTCCTGCTGACTTATTACAAGATAGAGCGCCAGCGGCGGCGGCACCGCGAGCTTCTGGCGCTCCTGGCCTCACCGTCCGCGGAGGGAGCCGGGACGCTGGTCATCAGCCACGATTCGCCCGTGGCCTATTGCCTCCCCGGCGGCGCGCGCTCGGTGACCGTGCTCTCCGACGGCCTGATGGCAGCCCTCGAACCGGCCGAACTCCGGGCAGTCCTGATCCATGAGAACGCGCACCTGAGCCAGCGGCACCACCTGCTGCTGTGGGCCTTCGCCGCCTGGCGCCAGGCACTGCCCTGGCTGCCTACCACCCGGCTCGCCCAGGAGTCCGTCAACTCCCTGATCGAAATGCTGGCAGATGACGTCGCACTCAAGACCGAGAGCAAGGTCACGCTCATCAAGGCAATCGCGATTGTGGCCAGCGGCTCCGCCGGGACTGCGCGTGACGCCGAACTTCAGTCCGGAGCCCCGAGTCTGGCCCTTGCCGGTATCGAGTCCGCGTCCGGCTCGGATTCGGCCCGCACCACTGCCTCGCGTGTCAGCCGGCTGCTCTCCCCGCAGCCCCAGCTGTCCTCCCCGGTCCGCAGCCTGGTGCTCGCCGGCTGCGTCCTCCTGCTGGCACTGCCCACCGCACTGCTCGTGGTGCCGGGTTTGCTCGGCTGACGCGCCGCCGTCGTATTCCTGCCTGGCTTCCCGTGGTCAGGCGTCGATGCGCTCCCGGTCAAGGCTGGAGGCGCCGGCGATGATGAAGTCCTTCCGCGGCGATACATCCGAGCCCATCAGGAGGTCAAAGATCTCCTCCGCCTGCTTTGCGTTCTCGATCCCCACCTTCCGCAGGGTGCGGTGGCGTGGGTCCATGGTGGTCTCGGCCAGCTGTTCAGCATCCATTTCGCCCAGCCCCTTGTAGCGCTGGATGGGTTCCTTGTACCGCTTGCCCTCCTTGGCGAGCCGGGCCAGCAGTACGTGGAGCTCGGCCTCCGAGTAGGTGTAGATCATTTCATTGGCCTTCTGGCCGGCGTTGATGACTTCCACCCGGTGCAGCGGCGGGACGGCGGCAAACACGCGTCCCTCATCGATCATGGGCCGCATGTAACGGAAGAAGAGGGTCAGTAGCAGCGTGCGGATGTGCGCGCCGTCCACATCGGCGTCGGTCATCAGGATCACCTTGCCGTAGCGCGCGGCGGCGATATCGAAACTGCGGCCCGATCCGGCGCCCACCACCTGGATGAGGGCCGCGCATTCGGCGTTCGAAAGCATGTCCCCCACCGATGCCTTTTGCACGTTGAGGATCTTGCCGCGGATGGGCAGCAGGGCCTGGAAATCCGAGGACCTCGCCAGTTTGGCGGTCCCCAGCGCCGAATCGCCCTCCACGATGAAAAGTTCGGAGCGTTCGACGTCGTCCGTGCGGCAGTCCGCAAGCTTCGTGGGCATTGAGGAGGTCTCCAGGGCGTTCTTGCGCCGCTGGGTTTCCTTGTGCACCCGGGCTGAGATCCGGGATTTCATCTCGCTGACGATTTTTTCCAGGAGCAGCGCGGACTGTGCTTTGTCGTTCCGGTTGGCAGAGGTGAGCTTCGCGGTGATCTCACGCTCCACCACCCGGGACACGATGGCGCGGACGGCTGAGGTGCCCAGGATCTCTTTGGTCTGGCCTTCGAACTGCGGCTCCGCCAGGCGTACGGTCAGGACGGCCGTAAGGCCGGCGAAGATGTCGTCTTTTTCAATTTTGTCGTTGCCGGCCTTGAGTTTGCGGGCATTGTTTTCCACTGCCTTGCGGAAGGTCTTCACCAGTGCCTGCTCAAAGCCGGACTGGTGGGTTCCGCCCTTGGGCGTGGAGATGATATTAACGAAGCTGCGGACCGTGCTGTCGTACCCGATCCCCCAGCGCAGCGCCACATCCACTTCGCAGTCGCGCTCCACCTCGGCTAGCTGGCTGTGCCCCCGTTCGTCCAGCACGGGAACCGTCTCCTTGAACTTCCCGGAGCCGTGCAGCCGCCACACGTCGGTGACGGCGGGGTCGGCGGCAAGGAACTCCACGAACTCGGAGATGCCGCCGTCGTGGTGGAAAACCTCTTCATGGGGCCCGGCCTCGCCCGGGGTTCCCGGGACCTTGCGCTCATCGCGGACCGTCAGCTTCAGGCCGGGCACCAGGAAGGATGTCTGCCGGGCCCGGGAAGCAAGCTCGTCGTAGGAAAACTTCGCGTCAGGGGTGAAAATTTGCCGGTCCGCCCAGTAGCGGATCCTGGTTCCCGTGATGCCCCGCTTAGCCTTGCCCACGACATCGAGCACTGAGTCGTCCACAAACGGGGTGAACGGGGCAGCCGGATCGGACTTCGACCCGCTGTCCTTGAAGCGCCCGGGCTCCCCCCGGCGAAAGGACATCTTGTAGGTTTTACCGCCGCGGTCCACCTCAACGTCGAGGCGGGAGGACAGCGCGTTGACCACGGACGCGCCCACCCCGTGCAGGCCGCCGGAAGCGGTGTAGGAGCCGCCGCCGAACTTGCCGCCGGCATGGAGCTTGGTGAAGACCACCTCGACGCCGGTGAGTCCCGTCTTGGGCTCCTTGTCGATGGGGATGCCGCGGCCGTCGTCGTGGATCTCCACCGAGTTGTCCGCGTGCAGGATGATCTTGATGTCGTGGCCGAATCCGGCCAGTGCCTCGTCCACAGAGTTATCGATAATCTCCCAGAGGCAGTGCATCAGGCCGCGGGAGTCAGTGGAGCCGATGTACATGCCGGGGCGCTTGCGGACGGCTTCGAGGCCCTCCAGCACAGACAGGTGCCGGGCAGTGTAATCAGAGCTTGGTGCCACTGGTGACGATCTCCTTCAGGGAGGGAAAAAGCGGGCTGGGGTCGCTCTTTCTAGGGTAGTCGGCGCGGCCCGGCAGCGCGGACTGCCACACCTTGGGCCCCGTGTGCACCGCGCCACGTGCCGCGTGCCTGGGTTCCGCTTCGCAGCCCTTGACGCAGTCTTGAGGATACGCGCACAGCGAACTTGGGCCATCCTTGCGATGGTTTTGATACGAATGCTGGTTATATAGACGTACTGATCTACTAAGGAGGCCGACATGACAACAGCAGTGGCAGACCGCACACTCAACGCACTGGACCGGTGCGATCGTTGCGGAGCTCAGGCATATGTCCGGGTTGTACTGGAGTCCTCCGGCGGTGAGCTGCTGTTCTGTGGCCACCACGCCCGTGCAGTTGAGGCAACGCTCAAGCCGTTGAGCTCGGACTGGCACGATGAGACGGGGAAGCTTCACGAGAAAGCAGCCGTGGAAATCGACTAGTTCTACTGAAGTTGTTGGGACCCTGCCGTAAGGCAGGGTCCCAACCTTTTTAAGGGGCTCCTCCATAGGGCCAGCAAAGAATCGGAAGAGGGCCAGCAGAAAGCGGCCCACCGGTACCGCGCCTGGTGTGGGCGCGGCAGCCGGCGGGCCGCTTTTTGTGTTCTGCTTTAGTCCAGGTAATCCCGCAGCACCTGCGAACGTGAGGGGTGGCGGAGCTTGGACATGGTCTTGGATTCAATCTGCCGGATCCGCTCACGCGTGACTCCGTAGACCTTGCCGATTTCGTCTAAAGTCTTCGGCTGTCCGTCGGTCAGGCCGAACCGCATGGCCACCACGCCGGCCTCGCGCTCGGAGAGTGTATCCAGCACGGAGTGAAGCTGTTCCTGCAGGAGGGTAAAGCTCACGGCGTCAGCCGGAACCACAGCCTCGGAGTCCTCGATCAAGTCGCCGAATTCGGAGTCGCCGTCTTCGCCAAGCGGCGTGTGGAGCGAGATGGGCTCCCGGCCGTACTTCTGGACTTCCACGACCTTTTCAGGGGTCATATCCAGTTCGAGGGCAAGCTCCTCAGGCGTGGGTTCGCGGCCGAGGTCCTGCAGCATCTGGCGTTGGACGCGGGCCAGCTTGTTGATGACTTCCACCATGTGCACCGGAATACGGATGGTGCGTGCCTGGTCCGCCATGGCACGGGTGATCGCCTGGCGGATCCACCAGGTGGCGTACGTGGAGAACTTGAAGCCCTTGGTGTAATCGAACTTCTCGACCGCACGGATCAGGCCCAGGTTGCCTTCCTGGATGAGGTCCAGGAACAGCATGCCGCGGCCGGTGTAGCGCTTGGCGAGCGAGACCACAAGGCGGAGGTTGGCTTCCAGCAGGTGGTTCTTGGCACGCTTGCCGTCGTGGATGATGAATTCAAGCTCGCGCTTGTACTTCGGGTCCATGGAGCCGTCGTTAGCGGCGATCTTTTCTTCGGCGAACAGTCCGGCTTCGATCCGGAGCGCAAGGTCCACTTCCTGCTCGGCGTTGAGCAGCGCTACCTTACCGATCTGCTTCAGGTAGTCCTTGACGGGGTCGGCAGTGGCTCCGGCGGACATGACCTGCTGGACAGGTGCGTCGTCGTCATCAGCGTCGGAGTAGACAAAGCCCTTGCCCGAGCCGGCTGCTCCCTTGACGGGGTCGGCCTCGGCGTCCTCCTCGACAACGTCAGGTCCTTCAAGGACGATGTCGTCGAGGTCTTCCTCAACTTCCTCGACTTCATCGGCGTCGGCACCGGCAGATTTTCCGGCGGCCTCAGCAGCAGCCTTCGCGCCGGGCTTGGGCCCGCGCTTTTTGGGCTCGCGCTTGCCGTCCGCACCAGCTTCAGCGGCCGAAGCCTTGTTGGCTGCCCGAGTGGCGGCCCGCTTGGCGTTTGTTGCCGCCTGCTTCTGCTCAGCGGACAGTTCGTCCTGGGCGGCGGGGTCCTTCTTCGTGGAAGACGGGGTCACAGAAAACCTTTCTAGCGGTGGTCTGTGGAATCGCCATACGGGCAACACCACTATGACCCTGTCAAGTCCGTGGTGAAAACCAAGCGCCACCACGGCCGGCAGAGTCCATAAATAGAACTGCCGGAGCGGCCGCAATGTTCCCGTAAGGGTTCGCTGCGAGCACCTGATACACGGACCCAACCGGGTCTCGACCTCCATTGTCTCACGATTTCGCCAAATAAAGCCCAACCCGCTGTTCCTGCCGCCGTCACTTCATGCCGCGTCGGGGCCGAACTTCTGCCAGGCAGCCTCCTTCCGCGCGGCCCAGCCGCACAGCGTACCCCGGCGGACCATCTCGAGCAGCAGCTCTGCCAGCCGGTAGCCGGGCTCGGCTTCGAGCGCCTCCCCCAAGTACGAGGCCGAGTAGGAGCCGCGTCCGCGGCACCAGGCAATCCAGCCCCTCCCCGTCAGGGCAGCCGCTGACGGCGGTCCACCGAGCACAGCCAGGTGCTCCAGGACGTGATCAAGGGCGTCGAGGCTGGGCCAGAGGGGAACTGCAGGCTCGTGCCCCATCAGGACGTCCCCGTAACCAGGAATTCCCGCCTGGCGGCCGGAGGCGGCCAGGGCTCCACTGCAGAGGCCGGCTGCGGAGAAGGATCCGGAACCAGGCGCCTCCGCAGCTGTTGGCGCTTCTTCTGCACCGGCTTCTTCCGCAGGTTCCAGCGGACCAAGCCGGGCGTCCTCGCTGAAGATTCCAAATTCTTCGGCCCCGGCTGCTGCCGCTGCTTTCCCGGCCGCTGCCATGACCAGGACAGCGTCCCGCCAGGCGGGCACCAGGAGCGTTGCCCGCAGGAAAGCGTCCCGGTGTACCGACCGCCGTTGCAGGTCCCCAACCGGCCTGGCGAGCATCAGCTCCCACTGGCCCAGCACCGCGGCGAACTGCGCCCTGCTGTGCCGCCGGAGATCCAGTTGGGCCGACCACGTGGCTTCCGCCTTCAGCACAGCGGCACGGTGGAGTTCCGGAACAGGGCTGGCCGCCTGCCGGTGCCCGGGGGCCGGTCCCACGCTGCTTCCCCGGAACACCATCTCTGTGTTCAGCAGGCTGTCCTTAATTTCATGGACGGAACGCCCCGGCAAGGGACAGCAGGCTGGTCCGGTGCAGTGGACGTGCCGCCAGTACTGGTCACCGACGTTCCAGGCGTCCCTGACGGGCATCCCGGCTTCACCCAGGGCTGCTTCAAGGCTCTCGAGCAGTGCCTGGTAGCGGTCCGGCCCCACCAGCCAGCCGTTGTTGGTGTAAAAGGCCAGCAGGGTCCCGTCCGCATCTTCGTCTGCTGCAAGATACCCGCAAACTGTCCGGGCAAAGACGGCCGGATCAGCAAGGACATCCCGCCCGGGAAGATCCAGCCGCAGTGTGGCTCCCAGCCTTTTGCCGTGCAGCGTCATGGCCACGAGGCTCTCCGCCGGCCAGTATCCCAGCGAGTGCGGAATGAAACCCAGGATGTCTTCCGGGCCGCGGATTGTCAGGCGTTCTGGGAGTGTCATGGCTCCAGCATTCGCCGCCGGAGCACCCCTCGAAAGCACTGCCCGTTGGTATGTGGATACACCCGGCGGGTCCGGCGCTGTGGAGGACCAGTCAGTCCTCTGAAGCCGCCGCCCTGCTCCGCCGGGCAAGGCTTTCCCGGCGCTGGCGGGCGAGCGCGCTGCGCAGGGGCGGAACCACCACGCCCTGGGCTGCCATCTGCCGCCGGACCTTGCGGCGGCAGACCAGGGTGGCGGCAGCTCCGAAACCAAGCAGCAGGAACTGGACACTCAGTGCGATCCGGAACGGGTCCAGCCCATACAGGACACCGTTGGAGAACCCGCTGGCATGTAGCACGTCCAGCACGAGGCCAATCAGGAAGATGGCTATCAGCGCGGCAAAGAACCCGCCCACATTAACGATGCCCGTAGCGGTTCCAATCCGGTGTGCCGGGTTGAAGGTGCGGGCGAAGTCGAAGCCGATCATGGAGCCGGGCCCGCCGATCGCGAGCACCACCACCAGGCCGGTCAGCAGCCACAGCGGCGAGCGCCCGGGTGTCACCAGGACTGCGGCCCAGGCTCCGGCGGTGGCACCGGCGATCAGCAGGACCATGGTTGAACGCCGCAGCGGGTGGCGGGAAACGAAACGGCCAATGAACGGCCCCACTGCCATGGCGGTGGCAACGTACAGGGCCATGAGGGCGGCAACCGTTCCGGCATCGAGGCCCTGCCCGGACAGCAGGAACGGGTATCCCCACGTCATTGCAAATACGGTGCCGCTGAACTGGATGGTGAAGTGGCTCCATAACCCCAGCCTCGTCCCGGGCTGGCGCCAGGCGCGGGCGAGGGAGGCTCCTGTCGCCTTCAGCCCCTGCTGGGCCTGCGGCCGCTGCGTACCGGCCGGCACGTCCTGCAGGAGCAGCAGAACCAGGACAACGGCGAGTCCTGACATCCCTGCCAGCATCAGGAACGCCGGGGTCCAACCGGCGGCGTGCAGGACGAAGGCAAACGGGATGACACTGAACAGTTGGCCCAGCTGGCCGGACATACCCGTCAGCTGGGTCACGAGCGGGACCCGGGCGGGCGCAAACCAGAGTGGAATCAGGCGAATCACCGAGATGAATGTCATCGCGTCCCCGGCACCTACGAGCACCCTCCCGGCCACTCCGCCCGGAATACTGTCGGCAAAGGCCAGCTGGAGCTGGCCCAGGCCCATCAGCACGGCACCGCCGGCGATCATGGCCCGGGAACCGAACCGGTCCACCAAAAGGCCCACGGGAATCTGAAGCCCGGCATAGACCAGCAGCTGAAGGACCGTAAAGAAGGAGATGGCGGAGGCACTGGCGTGGAACCGCTCCGTGGCCTCAAGGCCCACCACCCCAAAGGACGTGCGCTGGGTGACGGCCACCAGGTACCCGAAGATGCCAATGGTCCAGATCAGCCAGGCGCGGGGTGCAGTCACCATCTCATTATGCCCGGACTGCCCTTGCCGCCCGGCAGCAGCGTGATCCGGCTGCCGGCCGGGGAATCGGCAGTGTTGTTACTGGCCGGGGTTCTCGCGTGCGAGGTAGGCCTCTACGGCAGCACCGAGGACATCCGCATTGGGCAGCTCGTCGTTCTCGTCCGCAAGAAGGGAGCGGCGGACCGTGCCTTCGGCCTTTTCGTCGTACCGGGTCTCCAGGCGGGCCACCACCTGCTGGACTTCTTCTGAGGCGTCTATCTGCTCGGCGATCTGGCGGCTGACTTCACGGCCGGCTTCGCGGAGCCTGTCCGAGGGCAGCATCAGTGACGTGGCCGCACCGAGATATTCAAGGCCTGCGACGGCGGCGGTGGGGTATTCCGCCTCGGCCAGGTAGTGCGGGACGTGAATGACGTAACCTGCCACGTTCCGGCCTGCCTCTACAAGGCGGAGCTCCAGGATGTGTCCAACAGCTGCGGGCACTTCCACGGTGGGCTTCCACACGGAGATGCCTTCGATCAGTTCCGGCCGGTTGCCGTGCACTGTCACGCCCACTGGACGCGTATGCGGTACCGGCATGGGAATGGAGTGGATCCAGGTGACCAGGTTGACGTCCAGCTTCTCAACGATGCCCACCACCGCGCGGGCAAACCGCTCCCACTGCAGGTCGGGCTCAAAGCCCGCGAGCAGAAGGAAGGGATTGCCCAGGCCGTCCTTCAGCCGGTAGAGGGCGAGCCGGGGCTCCTGGTAGTCCTGAAGGTGGTCCTCGACGAACGTCAGGTGCGGCCTCCGCGACCGGTAGTCAATCAGCTGGTCGGCGTCGAAAACTGCAACCGGTTCGGCGTCGAGCGTGTCAAGCAGTTCCGCGTTGATCTGCCTTACCACGTGACCGGCGTCGGCGAACCCGGTGAAACCCATCACCAGGTTCAGCCCACGGAGCGCCGGGCTGTGGAACAGCCCGATGTTGCTTGCATAAAGCGCATCGGGGTCCAGCAGGGAGCCGGAAATCCGTTCAAGCACGGCATGTTCCTTTCATAGGTGCGGGTGGTTACCTTCTACAACGCCGCAGGAGAGCCGCACATTCCTGCTGCGCCTGTGGCGCACCTCTCAGGAAATACACCGGCCCGGGCGGGGACGGGCTACGATCGGAACTGGCCTGCCAAACGGGCCTGCAGACACCCGGACTGCGTCCCGAACGATTGCATCCGGGCATCCATGGCAGAGCGCCGAACATGCATTCCTGCCCGAACATCTCTCGAGAATTGAGGACTGATCCCTGTGGTCAAGAATACTGAAATCAACCTTAGTACCCTCTCAAGGGACCTGAAGAAGAGCCCCAGTGACGCAGTGGTCATAGGTGTGGGTAAGGGCACTGACGGGCCGGTCCTCCTGGATAACCCCCTCACCGCCAAGTCCGCGGAGGCCCTTGCCGGCTCCCTTAAGTCCCTGGGCGTCACGGGCGCCGCCGACCAGATCGTCCGCCTTCCCGGCCTGCCCGAAACCGGCGCCGGGATCCTGGTCCTCGCCGGCACCGGCAAGGTCTCCGCAGCAGAGCCCCTCACCGGTGAGGCACTGCGCCGCGCAGCAGGTTCCGCCGTCCGCCAACTCGCCGGCCTCGCAACGGTTGTCCTGGCCCTTCCGACGGCGTCCGTTGCCGACGTCGCGGCCCTCGCCGAGGGTGCCGCCCTCGGCGCCTACTCCTTCACCGAGTTCCGGTCGTCGAAGGACGGCCTGAAGGATCCGGTCCGGAATGCGGTCATTTTCACGGAGCTCGCCGACCACGCCGAAACCGGTGCGGCACTGAAGCGTGCCCGGTTGATCGGCAAGGCCGTCAACGCCACCCGTTCACTCGTGAACCAGCCGCCCAGCCACCTCTATCCCGAAACCTTCGCCGAAGCTGCGAAGGAGCTGGCCAAGGGCCTGCCCGTTAAGGTCACCGTCTGGGACGAGAAGCGGCTGGAGAAGGAAGGCTTCGGCGGCATCATGGGCGTGGGCAAGGGCTCCGCCCGCCAGCCGCGGCTGGTCAAGGTGGAGTACTCCCCCGCCAGGCCGACGTCGAAGATTGCGCTCGTCGGCAAGGGCATCACCTTCGACACCGGGGGCATTTCCATCAAGCCGGCCCTTGGCATGGGCGACATGAAGAGCGACATGGCCGGTGCCGCCGTCGTCCTTAATACTGTCCTGGCCCTCGCCGGGCTTGGCCTGCCGGTCAAGGCGACTGCCTGGCTCTGCATCGCCGAAAACATGCCCTCCGGTGCAGCGTCCCGTCCGGCTGACGTCCTCACGATGTTCGGCGGCAAGACCGTTGAGGTCCTGAACACCGATGCTGAGGGCCGGCTGGTCATGGCGGACGGCATCGTCGCAGCCAGCCGCGAGTACCCGGACGCCATCATCGACGTCGCCACCCTCACCGGTGCACAGCTGATCGCACTGGGCAACCGCACCGCAGGCGTCATGGGCTCCGACAGCGTGACCGGTCCGCTCAAGGCCGCAGCGGACCGGGCCGGCGAACTCGTGTGGCCCATGCCGCTTCCCGAGGAACTGCGCCCCAGCATCGACTCCCAGGTAGCAGACCTTGCCAACATTGGCGAACGCCACGGCGGCATGATGACGGCTGCGGTTTTCCTGCGTGAGTTCGTGGGTAAGGGCAAGGACGGGGAGCAGATCCCCTGGGCCCACATCGACATTGCCGGGCCTTCCTTTAACAACGGAAGCCCCTATGGCTACACCCATAAGCAGGGCACGGGCTGCACCGTGCGGACCCTGGTGGCCTATGTAGAGGACATCCTGGCCGCGGCGGCCTGACACAGGTGTCCGCGCGCAGAGGCTGCGCGGTACTGCGGTGCGGGTTTGTTCCCTGCACCGCAGTACCGCGTGACTCTGGACACAAGCGCTCCACAAACGCGGCGCCAAGGTGGAGCATGGATAGGTGGTTCGCTAAGGTGAACCACGGTAGTCACAAATGCAAGAGAACAGGCCTGCTGGCATAATCACGGCAGTGTAAGTTCCAAGACCAGATGATGCGCGCAGAACGCGTCATCGTTCACGCGAGGGAGCGTTTAAGTGGCCGATCAGGCAACTGCGCAAGAATTCGACATCCTGGTACTCGGCGGCGGCAGCGGCGGGTACGCCGCCGCACTGCGGGCCGTACAGCTTGGCCTTACCGTCGGCCTCGTGGAGAAGGCAAAGCTGGGCGGCACCTGCCTCCACAATGGCTGCATTCCCACCAAGGCGCTGCTGCACTCTGCAGAACTCGCCGACCACGCCCGTGACTCCGCCAAATACGGCGTGAACGTCACCCTCGACGGCATCGACATCACCGCCGTCAACGCCTACAAAGACGGCATCATCGCCGGCAAGTTCAAAGGCCTCCAGGGCCTGATTAAGTCCAAGGGCATCACCGTCATCGAAGGTGAAGGCAAGCTCCAGGGCACCGACACCATCGTCGTGAACGGGACCGCGTACAAGGGCCGGAACATCGTCCTGGCCACCGGCTCGTACTCGCGCACCCTTCCGGGACTGGAAATCGGCGGCAAGGTCATCACCTCCGACCAGGCCCTGACCATGGACTCCATTCCCAAGAGCGTCATCATCCTGGGCGGCGGGGTTATCGGCGTCGAGTTCGCTTCCGTCTGGAAGTCCTTCGGCGTGGACGTCACCATCGTGGAGGGCCTGCCCTCACTGGTTCCCAACGAGGACGCCACCATCGTCAAGAACTTCGAGCGAGCCTTCAAGAAGCGCGGCATCAAGTTCTCCACCGGCGTGTTCTTCCAGGGCGTCGAGCAGAACAGCGACGGCGTGAAGGTCACCTTGGTGGACGGCAAAACGTTCGAAGCCGACCTGCTGCTCGTCGCCGTCGGCCGCGGCCCCGTCACGGCCAACCTGGGCTACGAGGAAGCCGGCATCACCATCGACCGCGGCTTCGTCATCACCAACGAGCGCCTCCACACGGGCGTCGGCAACGTCTACGCTGTGGGCGACATTGTCCCCGGCGTCCAACTGGCCCACCGCGGCTACCAGCAGGGCATCTTCGTGGCCGAGGAGATCGCCGGCCTGAAGCCCGTGATCGTCGAGGACATCAATATCCCCAAGGTCACCTACTCCGATCCCGAAATCGCCACCGTCGGCTACACCGAAAAGGCCGCCAAGGAGAAGTTCGGCGAGGACCAGGTACAGACCCAGGAGTACAACCTGGCCGGCAACGGCAAGAGCTCCATCCTGGGCACCTCAGGGCTGGTCAAGCTGGTCCGCCAAAAGGACGGCCCCGTGGTGGGCGTCCACATGATCGGCGCCCGCATGGGCGAGCAGGTTGGCGAGGCCCAGCTGATCGTGAACTGGGAAGCCTACCCGGAGGATGTTGCCCAGCTGGTGCACGCCCACCCCACCCAGAACGAGGCCCTGGGCGAAGCCCACCTGGCACTCGCTGGCAAGCCGCTTCACGGCTAGTCTCCCCCCAGCACCAAAGGGCCTGGTGCACCCGGCACGAAATGCCGGGTGCATTAGGCTGGCCAACAAGGCAGCAATCATCCGCACTAAAGATCAATAAGGAGAACGGGGACGACATGTCTGAATCCGTTAACTTGCCCGCCCTCGGTGAGAGCGTCACCGAAGGAACCGTCACCCGCTGGCTCAAGCAGGTAGGTGACCGGGTAGAGGTGGACGAGCCGCTGCTCGAAGTATCCACCGACAAAGTAGACACTGAAATCCCCTCTCCTGTCGCTGGCGTGATTGAGGAAATCCTGGTTGCCGAGGACGAGACCGCCGAGGTCGGCGCTCCCCTGGTCCGCATCGGTGACGGCTCCGGCGGCGGCGCCCCCGCCGAAGAAGCCCCCGCAGCAGCACCCGCTGCAGCTCCCGCGGAAGAAGCCCCCGCAGCAGCACCCGCTGCAGAAGCTCCCGCAGCAGCACCGGCCCCTGCACCTGAGGCACCGGCCAGCGGCGGCGAAGGACATGAAGTTACCCTTCCGGCGCTGGGCGAAAGCGTCACCGAAGGCACCGTCACCCGCTGGCTGAAGGCCGTGGGCGACTCCGTGGAGGTTGACGAGCCGCTCCTGGAAGTCTCCACGGACAAGGTTGACACCGAAATCCCGTCGCCGGTGGCTGGAACTCTCCAGGAAATCCGCGTCAACGAAGACGAAACAGCGGAAGTCGGCTCCGTCCTGGCTGTCATCGGTTCAGGTGCAGCTGCTGCCCCGGCAGAAGCACCCTCCACCGAGGCACCGGTCCAGGAAGCCCCCAAGGCTGAAGCACCCGCCCCCGCACCGGCACCGGCACCTCAGGCTGCACCGGCTCCGGAAGCACCCAAGGCTGCACCGGCACCGCAGGCTGCTCCCGCCCCCGCTGCGGCCCCGGCCGCAACCGAGGCCGCACCAGCCAACGGTGGATCCGAGTCCGGCTATGTCACTCCCCTGGTCCGCAAGCTGGCCAACCAGCACGGCGTGGACATCGCATCACTGTCAGGCACAGGAGTAGGCGGACGCATCCGCAAGCAGGACGTCATCGCTGCCGCCGAAGCCAAGTCCGCGCCCGCCGCAGCCCCCGCAGCCGCGCCGGCCGCGTCAGCCCCGGCCGCTTCCAACGCCGCTGTTTCTTCCCTGCGCGGCACCACGCAGAAGGCTCCCCGCATCCGCCAGGTCATCGCCCGGCGCATGCGCGAGTCCCTCGAGGTCTCCACCCAGCTGACCCAGGTGCATGAAGTGGACATGACCAAGGTCGCCAAGCTGCGCCTCAAGGCTAAGAACTCGTTCCAGGCCCAGAACGGCGTCAAGCTGACCTTCCTCCCGTTCATCGCCAAGGCTGTGGCTGAGGCGCTCAAGCAGCACCCCAAGCTCAACGCTGCCTACGACGAGGGCAAGCAGGAAATCACGTACCACAACGCTGAGCACCTGGCCATCGCCGTCGACACCGACAAGGGCCTGCTGGTCCCGGTTATCTCCGACGCGGGCAACCTGAACCTGGCCGGACTGGCTGCCAAGATTGCCGACGTTGCGGGCCGCACCCGTGATGGCAAGATCGGCCCGGACGAGCTGTCCGGCGGTACCTTCAGCATCACCAACATCGGTTCGGTGGGCGCCCTGTTCGACACTCCCATCATCAACCAGCCGCAGGTGGGCATCCTGGGAACCGGCGCCATCGTCAAGCGCGCCGTGGTTGTGGCCGATGAGAACGGTGACGATTCAATCGCCATCCGCTCCATGATGTACCTGTCCCTGACGTACGACCACCGCCTGGTGGACGGCGCCGATGCGGGCCGTTTCCTCCAGACGCTGAAGGCACGCCTTGAGGAAGGCGCCTTCGAAGCGGACCTCGGGCTGTAACGCGTCACAACGCACGACGGCGGTGCGGGCAGCGGTGGGAAACCACCGCAAGGCCTGCACGGCCGTCGCCGGTTAACGCACGTGCGCCCACCCCCCGATGCTGAACTACTACAAGCCGTAGAAGGACTGGGTACACTGGTCCCATGAACATCGTTTATAACACCGTGGTCTTCCTGCACATCATTGGCGCCGCCATGATCGTCGGCATCTGGATCGGCCAGATGAAAAAGCCCACCGTCCACCCGCGCCAGTTTGACGGCGCCATGCTCCAGCTCCTCACCGGCGTAGCCCTGATGGGCCTGATCCCGGCCCTGGACATGGACGCCAACTACGTCAAGCTCGGCATCAAGTTCGCCATCGCCCTTGCCGTCGGCGTCCTTGCCTTCATCGGCCGCCGGAAGTACAAGGCAGGCGAGGACATCAGCAAGGGCCTGGCGCACAGTGTGGGCGGCCTCGGGCTCCTGAACATCGCCATCGCCACCATCTGGCAGTAATTACCCCAAGTCGCGGCCTCACGACGGCGGCGCTCCCCTTTGGGGGGCGCCGCCGCCGTCGTCTTGCGCCATGGGGTCATAATCCACCAGAAGCGGACAGCGGGTGCACGCTTCCCGTGAAGTCCCTAGGATGGGAAACGGCGGGGCGGGCACCGGCCTGACCCCGGTTCGAAACAACCTTGAGGAGTGGACATGGCAGCAACACGTTCAGCAAATGCAGTATGGAACGGCAACCTGACGGAGGGTGCCGGAAGCACCAGCCTCGCCACCTCAGGCCTGGGAACGTTCGACGTCACATGGAAGGCGCGTACCGAGGCGGCCAACGGCAAGACCAGCCCGGAAGAGCTGATCGCGGCAGCGCACGCTGCCTGCTTCTCCATGGCTTTCAGCAACGAGCTGGCCAAGGCCGGCCACACCCCGGAGGAAGTACGTACCAAGGCGGACGTGACGTTCGTGCCGGGCACCGGCATCACCGGCAGCCACCTGACCGTCTCCGCCACAGTGCCGGGTATTTCTGAAGACGAATTCCAGAAGATCGCCGGCGAAGCCAAGGTGGGCTGCCCGGTTTCCGGTGCCCTCGCCAGCATCGACATCACCATGGACGCCACCCTGGAGTCCTGATCCGGCCTCTTCGGACAAGAAATATGGCCCTGCCTGGCCGGAGTTCTCCGGCCAGGCAGGGCCCTTTGTTGTTTGCGGGCCGCCGGCTACCCCTGTTGGCGCGCCGGAAGCGGCGCGGGACGCAACCGGCGGTACCCCTCCCGGGCAGGCGGGCGGTCGGTGGGAAGCTCCTGAATCATCTCCTTCAGCGCCCCAATGCCGTATTCAAGCTGCGGATCCCGCCCGGCGGCGTAGGCGTGCGGCGGGTAGGTGACCTCGATGTCGGGGTCGACGCCGTAGTTTTCGACGCTCCAGCCCACACCGCCGCCGAACCACGTGGCGTAGCGCGGCTGGGTGACACCCGTGCCGTCGGCGAGGGCGAACCTGTTGTCGATGCCCACCACGCCGCCCCAGGTGCGCGTTCCGATCACGGGTCCGATGCCCCGCAACTTGGAGACCTGGGTGATGATGTCGCCGTCGGATCCGGCAAATTCGTCGGCAAGGATAATGACCGGCCCGCGCGGCGCGTGGTGCGGATACGTGCGGGGCTTTTCGCCCCGCGGCATGCTCCAGCCGGTGACCTTGCGCCCGATCAGTTCGGCCACCAGCTGCGAGGTGTGGCCGCCGCGGTTCCGCCGCACGTCCACGATGAGCCCGTCCAACGCTGTTTCGGTGTCGAGGTCGCGGTGGAGCTGGGCCCAGCCGTTGGCCATCATGTCCGGGATGTGCAGGTAGCCGAAGCTGCCGCCGGAGGCCTCCCGGACGGTCCGCCGGTTGGAGGCAACCCATTCCTGGTACCGCAGGCGTTCCTCGTCCTTGACGGGTACGACGGCCACGCGGCGCTGCCTGCCGGTGCCTCCGGCGTGTGCTGCACCGTTGAGGAGCGTCAGCTCCACGGCCCGGCCCGCCGCGCCCACCAGCTGCATGGCAGGGGTTACGGTTCCGGAGAGAGGAACGCCGTCGATGGCCAGCAGGATGTCGCCGGCTTTTGCGCCGACGCCCGGACGTGTCAGGGGCGAGGTGGCCAGGGGGTCCGAGGATTCGCCGGCGAGAATGCGGGTGATTTCCCAGCCGGCGGGCGTGAGCGCGAGGTCGGCCCCGAGGCGGCCCTGTCCATGGCTGCCGTTTTCCGTGACCGGTGCGGGCCGGACGTACGCGTGGGAGGTTCCCAGTTCGCCGTGAAGTTCCCACAGCAGGTCCACCAGGTCGTCATGGGAGCCAAGGCGGTCCACCAGTGGACGGTAGCGCTTGTGGATGGACTCCCAGTCCTGCCCTGCCATGTCTTCGGTCCAGAAGAAATCTCGCTGCAGCCGCCATGCCTCGTCGAAGGCCTGGCCCCAGACGCTGAGCGGGTCCATCATCACCCGGACCCGGCCGAGGTCAACCTTGACCAGCTCGCCCGAGTCCTCGTCAGCCTTCTTGTCGGCCGGGACAACACTGACCTTCTTGTCCGAGATCAGCACAACCTTCGTCCGGTCACCGGAGAGCCGGAAGCTGTCCAGGGACTCCACCAGGGTGGACTGCTTCCGCCGGGCGAGGTCGAACCGGGCAAGGCTGGGACGGGCATCCTTGTCTTCCTGGCTGGCTTTGCCGTCACCGGTGACGCCGGCCAGTGCCCAGTCGAGCCACAGCAGTGCGCCGTCGGCTGCCTTGAGGGACGTGTAGTTGCCCTGGGGCACGGGAACACCGATAACCCGGTGGGCGAGCCCGTCCGCGTCCACCTTGACTTCCGCGGCCGCTGACGATGCGTCCTGCTTCGGTTCCCCGTCGCCGGTATCTGCCTCGTCCATCGCGTCCTGGTCCACGGAAGGACCAAAGGGCGACGGCGTGTCGGCGGCCAGTGCCACGAGGTAAGGCTTGATGGGGCTCGGGAAGGACAGGTCAAAGGAGTGTCCGTCGTACACGGGGTCGAAGCTGCGGTTGGAGAGGAAAGCCAGGAACTTGCCGTCAGGGGTGAAGGCCGGTGACGTGTCGCAGAAGCGGCCATCGGTGACGTCCACCGGGTCGGCCTTGGAATCGGTCACCTTTGCCAGCCGGAGCCGGCTGCGGGAACCGAAGGAGGTAACCGGTTCGGACCAGACCAGCCATTGCGAATCCGCCGACCAGGCCAGGTCAGAGATGGTGCCCTCCCCAATGCTGGCCACGAGTGCCAGTTCTCCGGTCCGGGTGTTGGCCGTGTATACCTCGCCGAAGGACGTGCCCAGGGCAAGCCAGCTGCCGTCCGGGCTCGCCTCCAGCGAGCTGGTGCGGGTGGGGCGGGGGAAGGCGATGCGGGTTGCTGCTGCCGGATCCGGCGCTGCGGCGGCTGTGGGTGCGTTCCCGGGGGCGACGTCTGCCTGCTGGTCGTCCCTGGCTGCAGGAGCCGGACCGGCTCCTGCCAGGACGGCAGCCCCGGCGGCCGGAACGGGCTGGGGCAAGGCTGCCTCGGCCTCGGCCTTGCCCGGCGTTGAAGGGGAGTCGCTGCCGGGGTCTCCGACAGGCGGCACGGACGTCCCCAGGGCGGCTGAGGCGGCCGTCCCGGGTACCGGTCCGGCGACGTCCTTGATGTACAGCGCCTCTACGCCGTCGTGATCCGCCACGTAGGCCAACCGCCCGTTGCGCAGTGGCCTGGGTAGCCGGGCGCGGACGCCCGGCGAAGCTTCGATGATGCGGGACGGCCCGTCCTTGTGCCGCAGCCAGTGGATGGTGCCGTGCGCTTCGATGGCACTGGCGGCCCCGGTGGCATCCGGGACCGCAGCGCCAAGATGCTTGGGGGTGTTGAGCAGTGTGGGGCGCCGCGACTGGGAAGCGGACCCCAGGAGGATGTCCAGCCGCTCCGCGTCAGCTTCCAAACCGGAAAGCATCCAGAGCTCACCGGCGGATTCGAAAATGATGCGCTTGCCGTCGCTGGCGGCATGGCGGACATAGAAGTCCTCGTGGTCCGTGTGCCTGCGCAGGTCCTTGCCGTTCGGGAGGACGGAGTACAGGTTGCCGTAACCCTCATGGTCGGACAGGAACGCGATCCGGCCATCCACCCACATGGGATCGGCAAGGTTTCCGTCAAGCTCCGGCAGCAGCCGTTCAAATTCGCCGTTGCCGTCATTGTCCAGCCAAAGCTTTCCAGCTGTGCCTCCACGGTAGCGCTTCCACCAGGCCGGCTCGCGGGAGAGCACGCTGCCCACCACTACCGGGCGCTCATCCCCCACTTCGGGACCAAAGGCAACGGACTCCACCGGCCCGAACGGCATTTCCTCCGCCCAGCCGCCCTCAAGGGGGACACTGTAGGCGTGCGTGTGCCGGCTCTCAGCCTGGCGGAAGGCGCTGGTGACCACCACGGAGCCGTTCGCGGTAAAGCCTTTGACCTTGGTGGTGCTGTGGCCAAAGTACGTGAGCTGCCGGTAGTCGCCGCCGTCCACCGCCGCAGAGACAACTTCCGGCGCCGTTCCCTGTACCACCGTCCACACCAGCCGCTGTCCGTCCGGGGTGAAGCGGGGGTTGCGGGCCGGAAGCTGGAGCGAGGAGACACGCCAGGCGCGGCCGCCGCCCAGAGGCGCAATCCACACGTCGTCCTCGGCCACAAAAGTGACCAGATCGCCGTGCAGGTGCGGGTAACGGAAGTAGCTCGAAGATGTCATCGTTTGATCATAGTCAGCCCCCGGTTAACCCTGTTGGAGGTGCCGCGGCCGCGCCAGCCGTGGTGTGATGGACCCCATGCGCATAGTCATCGCCGGCGCCTCCGGGCTGATCGGAACCCACATGTCAGCGGCCTTCCGCGGTGCCGGCCACGAGGTCGTGTCCCTGGTCAGGCGCGAGCCGGCGTCGGCGATGGAAGTACGGTGGAACCCCGCCGCGGGCGAATTGGAACCGGCGGCGCTTGCCGGTGCGGGGGCCGTCGTCAATCTGTCCGGCGCGGGCATCGGGGACAGGCCATGGACACGCAGGCGGGTCAAGGAGCTTTTCAGTTCCCGGGTGGACTCCACACGGACGCTTACACGGGCGATGCGGCAGCTCGACTCACCACCGCCTGTCTTCATCAGCCAGTCCGGGTCGGGTTACTACGGCGATGCCGGGAACACTGTGCTGCGTGAGAATGCTCCCCAGGGAACCGGGGCCCTCGCCAGTATCTGCGGGGAGTGGGAGGCTGCAGCTGCCACCGCTCCGCAGGGTGTCCGCGTAGTGGTTCCGCGGACCGGGGTGGTCCTCAGCCGTTCCGGCGGCGCCCTGGGCAGGTTGCTTCCGCTGATCCGGCTGGGTGTTGGCGGACCCTTCGGCAATGGCCGCCAATACTGGCCCTGGATAACGCTGCCGGATGTCTCGGCAGCTTTCCTCTTCCTGCTGGAATCCCCACTGACCGGTCCGGTCAACCTTTGTGCCCCCGAGGATGCCGACGTGAACGCCCTGGTGGCTGAGCTGGCCAGGGCGCTGCACCGTCCCGCTGCCCTGCGCGCGCCGGCCCCGGTGCTGCGCCTGGTGATGGGCGACTTGGCTGACGAACTGCTCCTCGCCAGCCAGCGCATGGAGCCTGCCCTTTTGTCCTCTGCGGGTTTTTCCTGGCAGCACCCGACTCTCGCCCAGGCCGCGCAGTGGGTGGCGGGCGGAAGGTAGGGGCTCCTTTTGCAGGAGCGCAGGGTCAGCCGGTGCCGGGAAGGATCTCGCTGACCCGCCACCTGCCGTCCACCGAGACCAGCACCACGCGGAGCCGCTGCCCGGCCGCGGCTGCTCCCGTTGCCATCACATCGCCCTGGCCATCCGTTTCCTCATAAGCGGAAGAGGCCGAGGTAACAGCAACTACCGTGCGGGTCCCGTTACCGCCCTCCTCCGCCTGCACCTCTGTCAGCGTGGTGGAAAATCCGGACAGCCTGCGGCCGGATTCCCGCAGCTGTGCGCTGATTCCGAGATCAGCAGCCGCTGCACCCGAGCCATGCTGGTTCACCTCGTCCAGGAGTTCCAGCTGTCCTCCGCTAAAAGCCAGTGATCTCAGAAGCGCGAGGCCCTGGACAGCTACCGCCGGATCCGGGGACGCTGCCTGCTGCCTTGCAGCCTTTACCGCAAGGGCATGCTGGTCCATTTCGGCAGGAGCGGACTCGCCGGCAGCGGCGGTACCCGGGCCGGCGGTCGGAGGCCCCGACAGCGCAACGGGACCGGCGAAGGTGACACCTCCACCGGAGAGCCACCAGGCGGCAGCAACTGCCGCGGCGGCTGCACCGGCAAGAATGCTGCGCCGCAGCTGCCGGCTGCCCCTGGGCTGGGAATGGCGTCCTGTCTTGAGGGCGTCCGGGGAGACGCGGGGCTTAAGCATCTTCGGCCCGGGAAAGGGCAGCTTTTCCGGGGGAACGAACGGGCGTGCCCACTTCGCCGTCGTAAGCCTTCGCCGCAATCCCCTGATCCTCCCGCCGAGCCGGCTGCCGGGGCTTGCCGGCGCATGCAGGCGGGTTACCAGTTCCGGCACAACGGTGGGGTGGACCGCCGGTGCAAGGTCCAGCGGCAGGGGCTCCGCGCTTCGGTAGACCGCCGTGGCCATGGCAGCGGCGGTGGGCCGGAGCCGGCGGTCTTCGTTCAGTCCGGACTCCAAGGCAGCCGCCAGTTCCCGGGGGACCCCGGGAAGCAGGATGGTTAGGGGCGGCCGGTCCGCGGTGCGCTGCGGAGGCCGGCCCGTCAGGCAAAACCAACCCAGGGCGGCAGCAGAATAGACGTCGCGTTCAGGTTGCAGCCCGGCACGCACTGCGTCCACCGGCGCCGGGTCCATGAATCCCGGGGTGCCCGCACCGGCCCCAGGGGCAGGATCGCCCAGCATCCGGGCGATGCCGACATCGGAAAGCATCGGCTTACCCTGGCCCGTGAACAGAACGTTGCCCGGGGAGACGTCCGCGTGCGTGAACCCCTTGCCGTGCAGATACGCCAGGACCTGGAAAAGGGGCGTCAGCACCGTCACCGTTTCCCCCACAGTCAGCTTCCCCCTGGCAGCTACCAGGTTGGCCAGGGACCCGCCGGGCGCATAATCCATGATGAGTGCGGCGCGGCCTTCCACGCCGCCTGCCAGCGGCACAGTGTCATGGGCTTTGATGAGATGCGGGTGATCGAGGACCGACAGGATGCGGATCTCCCGGCGGATTCCTTCTTCAGTCATCACTGCACCGCGCGAAGACCTGCGGGCCGGCGGGCGGAAGCACTTGAGGGCGAACTCCCGGCCGCTGCGTTCCTCCCTTGCCAGCCATACCGAGGCACTGCCGCCGCGTCCCAGCAGCCGTCCTATGGCGTAGCCGGACACCGTCATCCCCTGAAGATCTTCCATGCCCCATGTCTAGCCGAATCCAACTTTGCGTGCAGAAGTTATCCACAGGCTTCGGACACAGAGGCGCACGGCTCGCACACGCACGGTGAGCTTAAGCACTAAACCCGGCCTGTGGCCGCCCAAGGTCTAAGCTGGATGCCATGACTCTTGAGTTTTCACAGCTGGGTCTTGCTCCGGACTACGTCGACTACACCCGCGGTTGGGCCATTCAGAGTGAACTCCATGACAGCGTTGTCGCCGGAAAGGCGCCGAGCACTGTCCTTTTCCTTGAACACGCCCCCGTGTACACGGCGGGCAAACGGACTGAGGACCACGAACGCCCTTTCGACGGCACGCCGGTGGTTCCGGTGGACCGCGGCGGCAAACTGACCTGGCACGGACCCGGCCAGCTGGTGGGTTATCCCATAATCAAACTGAAGAACCGGGCAGGGATTCGCGACTACGTTGAACGCCTCGAATTAGTCATCATCACCGTCCTCGGGGACTACGGCATAGCGGCTGTGCGGATCGCGGGCCGGGCAGGGGTATGGCTCGAAGCGGACGGGAAAGGCCCGGACAGGAAGATCGCCGCTATCGGCATCCGTGTTCATGAGGGCGTCACCATGCACGGGTTTGCCATCAACTGCAACAACGACCTCGCCCCGTACACGCAGATCATTGCCTGCGGTATTACTGACGCCGGGGTCACAACCATCGCCCAGGAAACCGGTTATGACGTCGCCCCTGCTGACCTCGTTTCCAGAATCACCGAAGAACTGCGCAAGAATGAAGACGCCCTGGTCGCTACCCACGAAGGAGCTCTACTGTGACATTGGCACCTGAAGGCCGGAAGCTTTTGCGCGTTGAGCAGCGCAACTCGGCTGTCCCGGTGGAGCGGAAGCCGGAGTGGATCAAGGCCAAGGTCCAGATGGGCCCGGAGTTCGTGGGCCTGAAGAACCTGGTCAAGAAGGAAGGCCTGCATACGGTGTGCGAGGAGGCCGGCTGCCCCAACATCTTTGAGTGCTGGGAGGACAAGGAAGCCACGTTCCTGATCGGCGGGTCCGAGTGCACGCGGCGGTGTGATTTCTGCCAGATCGATACCGGCAAACCGTCCCCGGTGGACCGGTTCGAACCCACCAAGGTCGCCCGGTCGGTGCAGTCGATGCAGTTGCGCTACGCCACCGTCACCGGTGTGGCCCGCGATGACCTCGAGGACGAGGGCGTGTGGCTGTACGCCGAAACCGTCCGCAAGATCCACGAGCTGAACCCCGGCACCGGCGTCGAACTGCTGATCCCGGACTTCTCCGGCAAACCCGAGCACATCGCCGCGATCTGCGATTCCCGGCCCGAGGTGTTCGCGCACAACGTCGAGACCGTACCGCGGATCTTCAAGCGGATCCGGCCCGCGTTCCGCTACGAGCGGTCCCTTGATGTGATCACGCAGGGCCGGAACCTGGGCATGGTGACCAAGTCCAACCTGATCCTGGGCATGGGCGAAACCCGCGAGGAAATCTCCGAAGCCCTCCGGGACCTGCACCAGGCCGGCTGTGACCTGATCACCATCACCCAGTACCTGCGCCCGTCCGAGCGGCACCTGCCGGTGGACCGCTGGGTCAAGCCGCAGGAATTCGTGGACCTCCAGGACGAGGCCACCGAGATCGGCTTCCTCGGCGTCATGTCCGGACCCCTGGTCCGGTCCTCCTACCGGGCCGGCCGGCTCTGGGCCACCGCGATGCGGAAGAAAGGCTGGGAAATCCCCGCCGAACTGGCCCACATCGAGTCCTCCGGCACCACCCGCCAGGAAGCCAGCTCACTGCTCGCAGCGCATTCCTGACCCTCTAAACGCGTCTCCCCCAAGGGCCGGCACCGGAGAACTCCGGTGCCGGCCCTTCGACTTTGGTCACGTAGAATTGAGGCACTATGGCGAAATCCCCTGATTCCAGCAACCCCACTCCTGCGGGCTCAAGCGCAGTGAAACGTGGCTTCTTCTCCCGCAAGCCGAAAGAAGCAAAGGTCAAGAAACCAAGCCGGCTAAAGCAGATCGGTGAGGTCTTCAACATGACCCGCCGCCACGACCCCATGGTTCCGTGGCTTATGCTGCTGGTTTTCCTCGGCGTTGTTGCTGTCAGCTTCCTCGTGGGCTTCTGGCTGGACAACTGGATCACCGGCTTGATCATCGGCATCCCGCTGGGCCTGCTGGGCGCCACGCTGATTCTCTCCCGCCGCGCCGAACGCGCGGCCTTCGCCCAGATTGAAAACCAGCCCGGCGCGTCGGGCGCTGCACTGGGAACCCTGCGGCGCGGCTGGATCACCGAGGAACAGCCCGTCGCCGTCAACCCCCGCACGCAGGACGCCGTGTTCCGCGCCATCGGACGCCCCGGCGTCGTGCTGGTCAGCGAAGGTCCCACGCACCGGGTAAAGCCCCTGCTGGAGGCAGAGCGCAAGCGCCTTGCGAGGATCCTGCCCAACGTCACCGTGCACGTCATCGAAAGCGGCCGCGGCGAAGGCCAGGTTCCCATCAGCCAGGTGGCCAAGAAGATGGGCAAGCTCAAGAAGGAACTGACCAAGCTTGAGGTCAACGCCGTATCCAAGCGCATTGCTTCGCTGGGCAACAAGCTCCCCATCCCCAAGGGAATTGACCCCTACAAAGCCCGTCCCAACCGCGGACGCTGAAGCAAGCGCCCCGGTTCCGGCACCTGCCGGAACCGGGGCAATTTTTTGACCGGCCCGTGCCCAACGACAGGACAGGACACAGTGGAACAGGACCAGCTGCAACAGGACCAGGTGCAATCCCCCGTGAGGAATGCCGTCCTCCGCGCCTTCCGCATTCTCGCGATCGCCGAAGCATTCAGCTGGGCGGCGCTGCTCGCCGGCATGTACTTCAAGTGGATTGCGCGAACCACGGAGGTTGGTGTGCAGGTAGCAGGGCCCATCCACGGTGCGTTGTTTGTGGGTTACGGGATTGCGGCCCTGATGCTCTGGCGGCTGCAGCGCTGGCCGTTCCCGGTGGCCCTGTTTGCCGGCCTTTCCGCAATCTTCCCGTTTGCCACGCTCTGGTTCGAGCGATGGGCCGGCAAACGCGGATACCTTGCCTCTGCGGCCGCAAGTGCTCCCGCAGCGAAGGAAGCAAGCCGCGTCTGAACACCGCTGCTTCTAGCGGCGCAGGAGCAGCGTGTCCATAGCCTTGTCGTGGAGGCCGCGGTGGTCCGGGTCGAAGATAACGGCGGGAACCACCAGGCAAAGCAGCACCGACCTCACCAGCGCAGCGAGCGGTCCGGGGGCTCCTCCGCCGGCCTTCAGCACGTGGATGCCGGCCACGCGGTGGCCGATGCTGTAACCCAGCGTTCCCACCAGGAGGATCTGTTCGACGGCGAAAATCGCCAGGGTGGCCCACGCGTCGCCGGCAAAGGCGTAGTTGCTGATCAGCAACGCGACGCCCCAGTCGATCATGATGGCGATGATCCGGCGCCCGGCGCGGGCAATGGAACCCGGTCCGGACTCCGGCAACCCAAGCCTTTCACCGGGATACTTCGAGATGCCCGAGGTGTCAGGGCCGGTGAGCCAGGAGCCAATGTCTTTGCGATCTACCACCGTCCAAGTTTACCCGGGCAGGCGCAGCCCAGAGTGTGGAAGCAGTTAGACCACAGTGTGGACTGCCGATAGCGTAGCCCTAACAGGGCATTCTGTAACCTGCCCGAAACAATGTGGACACGGACGGGAAATGCCGCGTCCATAGGCTGTTAGCAGTTTCAAGCAAATCCCCCGGCAGGTGCTCAGAGCAGGGAAACCTTGTGTTTTCCCTGCCTTCGGATTGCGCTGGATCAGATGGCTTTCACGCCAGATATTTACATATGCGTTAGGAGCATAGATGTTCACCACTGCGGACGAAGTCCTCAAGTTCATCAAGGACGAAGATATTAAGTTCGTCGATATTCGCTTCACGGATCTGCCGGGTGTCCAGCAGCACTTCAACGTGCCGGCCAAGAGCGTTGACGCCGACTTCTTCATCAACGGCCAGCTCTTCGACGGATCCTCCATCCGCGGCTTCCAGGGCATCGCCGAATCCGACATGCAGCTGATTCCGGACGTCACCACCGCGTTCCTGGACACCTTCCGCATGGAAAAGACCCTCGCGCTGAACTTCTCGATCGTCAACCCGCGCACGGGCGATCCTTACCACCGCGATCCCCGCGGCGTGGCTGAAAAAGCCGAGGCCTACCTCGCCTCCACCGGCATCGCCGACACCGCTTTCTTCGCACCCGAAGCTGAGTTCTTCGTCTTTGACAACGTCCAGTACCAGTCCTCCCCGCAGGGCAGCTTCTACAAGATCGATTCCGAGGAAGCCTACTGGAACACCGGCCGCGAGGAAGAAGGCGGAAACCTCGGCTACAAGACCCCCGTCAAGGGCGGTTACTTCCCGGTCTCCCCCACGGACAAGCAGGCCGACCTGCGCGATGCCATGTGTGTCGCCCTGGACGAAGCCGGCCTTGAGGTTGAACGCAGCCACCACGAAGTTGGTTCCGCCGGCCAGGCTGAGATCAACTACAAGTTCACCACCCTGACCCACGCTGCCGATGACCTGCAGAAGTTCAAGTACGTCATCAAGAACACCGCGGACGCCTGGGGCAAGTCGGTCACCTTCATGCCCAAGCCGGTCTTCGGTGACAACGGCTCCGGCATGCACTGCCACCAGTCGCTATGGAACGGTGGCGAGCCGCTGTTCTACGACGAGAAGGGCTACGCCGGCCTGTCCGACACCGCCCGCTGGTACATCGGTGGCCTGCTCAAGCACGCTTCCGCCGTCCTGGCCTTCACCAACCCGACGGTGAACTCCTACCGCCGCCTAGTTAAGGGCTTCGAGGCTCCGGTCAACATGGTTTACTCCCAGGGCAACCGCTCCGCCGGTATCCGTATCCCCATCACGGGCAGCAACCCCAAGGCCAAGCGCATCGAGTTCCGCGCACCGGACCCCTCCTCCAACCCGTACCTGGCATTCGCTGCCCAGCTGATGGCCGGCATCGACGGCATCCGCAACCGCATCGAACCGCCGGCACCGATCGACAAGGACCTCTACGAGCTCCCTGCCGAAGAAGCCAAGGACATCCCCAAGGCTCCGGGCACCCTCGAAGAAGCCCTCGAGGCCCTGGCCGAGGACAACGAGTTCCTGCAGGCCGGCGGGGTGTTCACCCAGGACCTGATCGACACCTGGATCGAGTACAAGTACGAAAACGAGATCCGTCCGCTGTCGCTGCGCCCGAACCCCTACGAGTTCGAGCTCTACTACGGCGTCTAGCTGGATCAAGCGGGTGAAGCGGGCATAGTCCGCAGGCAGTCCGCTGGAATGGAATTACTGCAAGGGCCGGTCCCCACGGGACCGGCCCTTGCAGTTCCCGGGCGAAAATGATCCGTCAGCCGGCAAGCGCGCCGGTCCCGAACCAGCCGGGATCGGCAATTTTGTCAGCGGCCATCCCGGCAGGATCCGCCGGCCCTCCCGCCGCGGAACATTGTTCACAGCGGCCAACGAACTGATGCGGGCAATCCATCGGATCCAGCCCGTCCTCGGTGTGTACTGTGATTCGCATGGCACCCTGCCGCTTTCTGGGCCGGCACGCCGGCTTCCCCGTTCAGCAATCCTGGTGCCGGCGGAGGCTGGAGGGGCTACCGAACTTCCAACCTGCCGGCACTCATATCTAACCGTTCCCGACGGTTCCGAACACCAGTAGGCTGTACTCGCCTTTTGCAGGGGCGCCTACGCGTGCCCCGGCCCGGCCACCGGCGGCTGTAGGTGGGGATCCAGCTCCAGACGTGCTGAGACCGGGAGCCGGATCCCCTGACAAGTGCCCCCCGAGACGAAGACTGTGGAAGCCTTCCCCCCAACAAGGTTTGAAGAACACCGCCAATCCACATAATCAAGCAATCCGGGGCTGAGCGCAATGCCGGACCGCCTGGCCTATGCCCGGTCGGACCGGCCGAAGCTCCGGAACATGATGCGCTGGGGTCCTGCTGAGCCCCCGGAGTACTGCCCGCGGTCTTCGAATCCAGCCTTGCGGTAGGCGGACAGTCCCGCCGGGTTCGCCTCGTTGACGGAAAGAACGACGCCGGTCTCACCAGTCCCCTGCCGGTCGCTGAGTTTTGCCGCGGCCGCCACGGCGGCGGCAGCACCCAGCGGACCGAGCCCCTTGCCCTGTTGCCGCCGGTCTATCAGGAAACCCCGCAGCAACCAGGCTGAATCGTCGTCCCTCCAACCCGCAAGCCGGGCTGCCCCGGCCTGCAGGGTGAGGACGCCCACGGCGAGGCCGAGGGACTCTATGACGTACGGACGCCGGGACTCCTCGGCCAGCCCTGCAAGGGCCATCCTGAGCGGATCGCCCACGAACCGCTCCTGGCCCGGCGCAAGTTGCAGTTCCGCCACTGCGCCGAGCTGAATGGCGCGGGCGTCGTCGTCGAGGTCCCGCAGCGGGATCAGCCAGACACCGGCATTCACAACCTTCAGGACGGCGCCCCGGCGTGCGGACTGGAGGAAAAGGCCGGGGCCGCGGAGAAGTCCGCGCAGCGCCCCGGACCCTTGACGGGGAGGTTGACGCGGATATGGGTGGTCATGGGCTCAAGCTAGCACCGGGCCCCTGGCACGTGCCAGCCGCCCGCCGGGGACAACGGCGCGAACGCCACGCTAATGGCCGTAAAAAACCCGTTCAAAAACGGCTCTGGCACGGCGGCTGACCCGAAGGTAGTCCTCTTCCAGGACCGCGGCCTGGCCGGGCTCGTAGCCGCACCAGCGCGCCACCGCTTCCAGGTCGCGCCGCGAAGACGGAAGCAGGTCCGAGGCCTTGCCGTTCCAGATGACGTTGGCGGACCTGATCCGGCTGGCCAGGCGCCAGGCCGACGCCAGCAGGTCGGCGTCATCCCTGGCCAGCAGACCGGCTTCGGTTGCGGCTTGGAGGGCTTCAATGGTGGAGGTGGTCCGCAGCTCCGGGTGTTTGCCGGCGTGCTGGAGCTGCAGAAGCTGGACCAGCCACTCCACGTCGCTAAGCCCGCCGCGGCCGAGCTTAAGATGCCGTGCAGGGTCCGCGCCGCGGGGCAGGCGTTCAGATTCCACCCTTGCCTTGATCCGCCTGATTTCCCGAACGTCCTGCCCCGAGACCGACTCCGGATACCGGATGGGGTTGATGAGTTCCAGGAAGTCCGCGGCCAGGGCGTCGTCACCGGCCATCGGCCGGGCGCGCAGCAGCGCCTGCGCCTCCCAGATGAGCGACCAGCGCCGGTAGTACTCAGCGAAGGAATCAAGGGAGCGCACCATCGCTCCGTTTTTACCCTCCGGGCGCAGGTCGGCGTCCACCTGCAGCACCCGTTCGGCCATGATCGCCGGTTTCAGGGGCTGGGTCAGGAGGCTGGAAACCTTGGTTACGATCCGTGTTGCCTGCTCCTGCGCCTCCGCCTCGGAGAAGCCCGGCAACGCCCGGTGGACGTACATGACGTCAGCGTCAGACCCGTAACCGATCTCCCGCCCGCCCTGCCGGCCCATGGCAACCACCAGGACAGCGGTCTTCAACGGACCTTTGGCGGATACAACGCCTTCGGCAACGCGCAGGGCGCCCAGTACCGCCGCCCGGTCAGTGTCCGCCAGTGCCGCTCCCACCTCATCCTGGTTCAGCAGCCCGGCAGAATCGGCGATCGCGATCCGGAGAGTCTCCCGCCGCCTGATCAAGCGAATTAGACGCATGGCGCTCTCCGGGTCAGCATGCCTGGACATCTTCGAAGTAATTTCCTGCCATTGGGCCTCGAAGCTGACCGGGACGAGGTCCTTGTCATGGCCAAGCCACGCCACCGATTCGGGAGACACTTCCAGCAGGTCCGCGATCAGCCGCGAATTGGAAAGCACATGGCACAGCCGCTCAGCAGCCGCCTTGGAGTCACGGAGCATCCCCAGATACCAATGGGTGGTTCCCAAAGCCTCGCTGACCCGGCGAAAGGCGAGCAGGCCGCCGTCGGGATCCACTCCTTCAGCAAGCCAGTCAAGCAGGATGGGCAGCAGCTGGCGCTGCAGCGCTGCGCGGCGGCTGACGCCGGCGGTAAGAGCCTCCATGTGGCGCATAGCGCCCTTCGGGTCCCGGTAACCGAGGGCGGCGAGCCGGCCCTGCGCTGCTTCCGGGGTAAGCCTGGCGTCCTCGCTGCTGAGTTTCGCGGCGGTGTTGAGCAGGGGCCGGTAGAAGATCCGCTCGTGAAGCTCACGTACTGAGCGCTTGGTCTTCTGCCACGCGGCCAGCAGGGCGTCCGGGTGCGGGCGTTCATTGGAAAACGGCCCCAGCACGGCCTTGGCCAGCGCGCGCAGCGCCGGCTCTCCCACCGGCATCAGGTGTGTCCTGCGCAGCTGGAAGAGCTGGATGCGGTGCTCCAGCAGCCGCAGGTACCGGTACGCGTTGTCGAAGGCGGCAGCATCGGTGCGCCCAATGTAACCGCCAGCGGAAAGTGCCGCGATGGCGGAGGTGGTGTCCCGACGCCGCAGGGATTCGTCGGACTTGCCATGGACCAGCTGGAGCAGCTGGACCGTAAACTCAACGTCCCGGAGTCCGCCGCGGCCCAGCTTGATTTGCCGTTGTTCCTCCGCCTGCGGAATATGCTCCGTGACCCGCCGGCGCATGGCCTGCACGGACTCAACGAACCCGTCGCGGCCGGCTGAGCTCCAGATCAGCGGCGCAATGGCGTCCTCGTACTGTTGGCCAAGGGCAGCATCGCCGGCGATGGTGCGGGCCTTCAGCAGCGCCTGGAACTCCCAGCTTTCGGCCCACCGCTCGTAATAGGACCGGTGTGAAGCCAGGGTGCGCACCAGCGGCCCCGACTTCCCCTCGGGCCGGAGGTTTGCGTCCACTTCCCACAGCCCGGGTTCCCGGGCCACGGAGGAAATGGCCCGCGATATGCCGCTGGCCAGGGCCGTGCCGATGGTGCTGGCCTGCGCATCCTCCAGGCTGCCGGCATCCACTACGTAGATCACGTCGACGTCGGAGATGTAGTTCAGCTCCCGGGCCCCGCATTTGCCCATGCCGATGACCGCCAGGCCAATCTCGGCCACCTGCGGGCCGCTGAACTGGCCGGCAGCCTCCGCGCGCGAGACAGCGAGTGCGGCCTCCACCGCTGCGCCGGCAAGGTCTGCCAGTTCCCCGCCCGCCAAGGGAAGGAAGTCCAGCGGATCGGCAGCGCAAAGATCCTTCACCGCAAGGTCCACCAGTCCCCTGCGGTACGCGGTCCGGAGAGCTGCGTAGGCTTCCATGCCGGTGACAGCGGCAATGGGACGGGCGGCACGCGGATCAGCGCCTACGGACGCAAGGAGTTCCGCGCGCAACTTCGCCGGATCCGCCTGCAGCGGCTCGGGGCTGGGCCGGACCTTGAAGGCGTCGAGGTGTTCCGGATGGCGGATGAGGAACTCCCCCAGCGCCTCCGAAGCACCCAGCACGCGGTAGAGCGGTTCACTCGTTTCCGGATCTGCTCCGGCCAGCTCCCGAAGGTCCGGATGCTTTTCGATCAGCCGCACCACGGACTGCAGGGCGGTGTCCGGGCTGGCCGCCATCTGCAGCCCCGCAAAGAGCCGGTCCTCATCCAGTCCTTCGAGCTCACGGGCAGCGAGGAACCGCTCGGCCTTCTCCAGATCACTGAAGCCGGCCGAGATCAGTCGCCGCGCGAGGCTCACCGCCACCTCCTAGAGGATGGCCAGGTTGCGTTGCAGCTCGTAGGGCGTCACCTGGAGCCGGTAGTCCTGCCACTCGGCCCGCTTGTTGCGCAGGAAGTGTTCGAAGACCTGCTCGCCCAGGATCTGCGGCAGGAGTTCGGACTCCTCCATGGTGCGGATGGCGTCATGCAGGCTGGCGGGAAGGGGATCATGCCCCATCGCGCGGCGCTCGGCCGAGCTGAGCGACCAAACGTCGTCTTCGGCGGCCGCAGGCAGGTCGTAACCGCCTTCGATGCCCTTCAGGCCGGCCCCAAGGAGGACCGCGTAGGCAAGGTAGGGGTTGGCTGCGGAATCGATCCCGCGGTACTCGATCCGCGCGGACTGGCCCTTGCCCGGCTTGTAAAGGGGAACCCGGACCAAGGCGGAGCGGTTGTTGTGCCCCCAGCTCAGGTAGCTGGGGGCTTCGCCGCCGCCCCACAGCCGCTTGTAGGAGTTCACGAACTGGTTTGTCACGGCAGTGAATTCCGGTGCGTGCTTGAGGATGCCTGCAATGAACTGGCGGGCGGTCTTGGACAGCTGGAATTCCGCGCCGGCCTCGTAAAAAGCGTTCGTGTCGCCCTCGAACAGGGAAAAGTGGGTGTGCATGCCGGATCCCGGGTGCGCGGTGAAGGGCTTGGGCATGAAGGTGGCGTACGTCCCCTGCTGGAGCGCCACTTCCTTGATGATGGTCCGGAACGTCATGATGTTGTCCGCCGTTTGGAGGGCATCCGCATAGCGCAGGTCAATCTCGTTCTGCCCCGGGCCTGCCTCGTGATGGCTGAACTCCACGGAGATACCCACGGATTCGAGCATGGTCACGGCCGTGCGGCGGAAATCCTGGGCCACGCCACCGGGAACGTGGTCAAAGTAGCCGCCTTCGTCAACGGGCACCGGCGCGCCGTCCGGCCCCGGTTCCTGGGACTTGAGGAGGTAAAACTCGATCTCGGGATGCGTGTAGCAGGTGAACCCCATGTCGGCAGCCTTGGCGAGGGTGCGCTTGAGGACGTTGCGGGGATCTGCCGTGGACGGTTCGCCGTCCGGCGTGAGGATGTCGCAGAACATCCGGGAGGTCTGCTCGGTCTCGCCGCGCCACGGCAGGATCTGGAAGGTGGACGGATCCGGCTGCGCGAGCATGTCGGACTCAAACACGCGGGCGAGGCCTTCGATGGCTGAACCATCAAAACCGAGGCCTTCTTCGAAAGCGCCTTCCACTTCCGCGGGCGCCAGAGCCACGGACTTGAGTGAACCCACGACGTCGGTGAACCACAGACGCACGAAACGTACGTCGCGCTCCTCGATTGTGCGCAGGACAAACTCTTGCTGGCGGTCCATTAGTGGCCTCTTCTCCGGTCAACGTCCATGCCCCGGTCGCAGAAAGCCGGCAGCAGTTCACAAACACTGTACTAAGCAATTGGCGCCGGTGCTGGAGCCTGCCGGCCGCGTAACACAGCGTTAACACGAAGGGCGGGGAATCGCGACGCCGGCGGCCGCCAACCGGATCGCCGCCAATCTTCCCCTATGGCGTGAATCACCGCTGAGGTTGACGCTGCCGGTGGCTAGGACCGCGGGTGTCGCACTACGCTCATGCCATGGCCTCAAGCAACAGTTCCGACCAAAGCATGTCCGCCGACGTCCCCGCCCCCTATGACAGCGGTCCCGGCCAGGGCGTCCCGCCGGCCCCGGAACGGAAGCCGGCCAAAGTGCGGATCCACCACCTCCAGCAGGCCAAGAACGAGGGCACGAAGTTTGCGATGCTCACAGCCTATGAGCAGTACACGGCCGAAATCTTCGACGCCGCGGGCATCGAGTTGCTCCTGGTGGGCGACTCCGCGTCGAACAATGTCTTCGGCAATGAGACCAGCCTTCCGGTCACCGTCGATGAACTGCTGCCCCTGTGCCGGGCAGTGGCGCGATCTGCCAGGCGGGCCCTTATTGTGGCCGACCTGCCGTTCGGAAGCTACGAGGTTTCCCCCGAGCAGGCAGTTGCCGCCGGCGTCCGGTTCCTGAAGGAGGGCCTGGCGCACGCCGTCAAGATCGAGGGCGGGAAGTACTACGCGCCCACAGTCCGGGCCATGGTGCAGGCAGGCATTCCCGTGATGGCCCACATCGGCTTCACACCGCAAAGTGAACACGCGCTGGGCGGCTACCGTGTCCAGGGCCGCGGCGACGATGCCCAGCGCCTGATCGACGACGCCGTTGCCCTGGCCGAAGCCGGCGCCTTCAGCGTGCTGATGGAGATGGTGCCGGCGGAGACTGCGGCAGCTGTGGACAGAGCCGTCACCGTTCCCACTGTGGGCATCGGCGCCGGCAAGGAAACCACGGGTCAGGTGCTGGTCTGGCAGGACATGGCCGGACTGCGCGGCGGCCGGATGGCCAAGTTCGTCAAGCAGTACGCGGACCTGCGCAATACGCTCCTGGACGCAGCCGCGTCTTACGGGGAAGATGTCAGGTCCGGCCAGTTCCCCGGGCCCGAGCACTCCTTCTAGCCCAAGGGTCCGGCAGGCAGGCAGGCCGGCGGCGCCGGCCTGCCTGCCGCCAGCCTTCAGTCGTCGTCGTCCTTTTCCCAGGCTTCATTGCGGGCGCGGACCTTCTCCAGGGCGTGTTCCGCTTCCTCCCTGGTCTTATAGGGCCCGATCAGCTGGCTCCAGTCGGAGAGCCGGTCCTCCTCGACCTCGTGGGTTTTGATGTTGTACCAATACTCAGTCATCCCTTGTTCCCCGTTCCGGCAGGCAGGGAAGCTGCGGCGTGACGCGCGTAACTTAAACCACTGCGCACGGCAGACGCGGCTCCCGGTTGTTAGGCCTTCTGTGGTGCCTTATATGATCAATCTATGCCTTCCCTTGCCTCGACTGCACCCATCGGCACCCTCACCCCGGGAACCGTCAGCCCGCAGCGTCCCGTACCGGCGTCCATCGCCCGCCCCGAGTATGTCGGCAAGCCGGCACCGGCGAAGTTCACCGGTTCCGAGGTCAAGTCCGCCGAAACCATCGAGAAGATCCGCGTCGCCGCCAAAATCGCCGCGCAGGCCATCGTGGAGGTGGGTAAGCACATTGAGCCGGGCGTCACCACCGATCAGCTGGACAAGGTGGGCCACGAGTTTCTCCTTGACCATCACGCGTATCCTTCCACCCTGGGGTACCGCGGGTTCCCCAAGTCGTTGTGCTCGTCCCTGAACGAGGTCATCTGCCACGGCATCCCGGACACCACGGTGGTCAATGACGGCGACATCCTCAATATCGACATCACGGCCTTCATCGACGGCGTCCATGGCGACACCAATTACACCTTCCTCGTGGGAGATGTTGACGAGGAGTCCCGCCTGCTGGTGGAGCGGACGCAGGAATCCCTGAACCGGGCCATCAAGGCCGTTGCCCCGGGCCGGGAGATCAATGTGATCGGCCGCGCCATCCAGTCGTACGCCAAGCGCTTCGGCTACGGTGTGGTCCGGGATTTCACCGGACACGGCGTAGGCGAAGCCTTCCACACCGGACTCATCATCCCGCACTACGATGCCGCCCCCGCCTACAACACCGTCATAGAGCCCGGGATGGTGTTCACTATCGAACCGATGCTGACCCTGGGCACCGTGGAGTGGGACATGTGGGCCGATGACTGGACCGTTGTCACCCGGGACCGCAAGCGCACTGCCCAGTTTGAGCACACCCTCCTGGTCACCGAGTCCGGCGCGGAGATCCTTACCCTGCCCTGACCCGTGTCCTCCAGCGGTACCGGCCCGGCACCTGTCATCGGCAGGCCGCCGGCCACGCAACACCCCGGGGCCGGCTGCCCGCCGCCCCTTCCCTGCCCGCCCCTGCCACGAACGGAAACCCATTGGCCAAGAAGGACGAAAAGTCGCACAAGAACGCCCCGCTGATCGGCATCGACATCGGAGGCACGGGAATCAAGGGCGGCATCGTCGACCTCAAAAAAGGCAAACTGCTGGGTGAACGGTTCCGCGTTCCCACTCCGCAGCCTGCCACCCCCGAGGCGGTTGCCGAAGCAGTGGCGCTGGTGGTCTCCGAACTCTCGGCCCGCCCCGAAGCCCCTGTTGCCGGCTCCCCGGTAGGGGTCACCTTCCCCGGCATCATCCAGCACGGTGTGGTCCACTCCGCCGCGAACGTGGACAAAAGCTGGCTCAACACGGACATCGACGGCCTCCTGACGGCGCGCCTGGGCCGTCCGGTGGAGGTCATCAACGACGCCGACGCTGCCGGGCTTGCCGAGGCCCGGTACGGTGCGGGCGCGGGCGTGGCCGGCACCGTCCTGGTAATCACCCTCGGAACCGGCATCGGTTCAGCCTTCATCTTCAACGGCCAACTCGTACCCAACGCCGAACTGGGCCACCTGGAAATTGACGGCCATGACGCCGAAACCAAGGCCTCCGCCGTGGCCCGCGAGAGGGACGGCCTGACATGGGACGAGTACAGCGTCCTGCTGCAGCGTTACTTCTCCCACGTCGAGTTCCTGTTCTCTCCCGAACTGTTCATCGTTGGCGGCGGCATTTCCAAGCGTGCGGATGAATATCTGCCCAACCTCAAGCTGCGCACGCCAATCGTGCCGGCAGTCCTGCGGAATGAGGCCGGCATCGTGGGCGCCGCCATCGAAATCGCACTGAAGCACAAGCTCGCGAAGTAGCGGGGGCGCCTCAGCCGGTACGGGATGGGGCGTTCTGGCGGCCACCGGTGCCGGCGGGGGCATCGGTGCCGCCATCGCCAGGCGCCTTGAGCGCGGGCGTGGTGCCGGTGGTGGCTGCGGCTTCCCCTCCAGTGCCACCACCGGAGCTTATAAGGGGCTCTTTTCGGAGCTTTTGGCGCCGTTCGCGCCCTCTGCAGCTTCCTGCCGGAGCAGGGCGATGGCGGTTTCGAAGTCCTCGAGGGATTCGAACGCCTGGTAGACACTCGCGAAGCGAAGGTAGGCCACCTTGTCCAGCTTCTGCAGGGGGCCGAGGATAACGAGTCCCACCTCGTGGGCGTCAATTTCCGCGGCGCCGGAGGAGCGGATTTGCTCTTCGACCTCCTGGGCGAGCAGCGCGAGGTCGTCCTCGCTCACCGGGCGCCCCTGGCAGGCTTTGCGGACACCGTTGATGACCTTGCTGCGGCTAAAGGGCTCCCCTACGCCGGAACGCTTGATCACGGACAAGCTGGTGGTTTCCACCGTGGTGAAGCGGCGTCCGCACTCGGGGCACTGGCGGCGCCGGCGGATGGCTGAGCCGTCGTCCGCCATGCGGCTGTCAACTACCCGGGAATCGGGATTGCGGCAGAACGGACAGTACATGGCGTCCCTTCTTTCGCTGGCTCTTCTTCGCTTGGTGGACGGTTGCTTGTCCAAGCCGCAGGCAAGGCAAGGCCCTGCCCGCAGCGACTTCAGTTTACGTCCGGCACGGAGCTAATCACAACCCTGTAATTACTACATGTAGTGGTGGGCACTACTACATGACGGTGCCTGCCGGCTCTGCGAGCTCAGGAGAAGCGGGCGGTAACCGCCTCGCCGTGGGCCGGAAGGTTTTCCGCGCCGGAGAGGCTGACAATGTGGCCGCTTACTTCCGCCAGCGCCTCCCGGCTGTAGTTCACCACCTGGATGGCCCGCAGGAAGGTTGTGACGTTCAGGCCTGACGAGAAGGCAGCTGTACCGCTGGTGGGCAGTACGTGGTTGGAGCCGGCGCAGTAGTCCCCGAGGCTCACGGGGCTGAAATCACCAACAAAGATGGCACCCGCGTTACGGATCCTGGTGGCCACTGCCGCGGCATCGCGGGTCATGATCTCCAGGTGCTCGGCCGCGTAGGCGTCACAGGCGGCGATGCCCTGTTCCAGGCCGTCTACCAGGACCACCCCGGATTGCGGGCCGGACAGCGCTTCCCGGACCCGGGCGGAGTGCTTGGTGGCCGACGCCTGCCGGTCCAGCTCCACCCGGACGGCGGCGGCAAGGTCCTCCGACTCTGTGATCAGCACTGAGGCTGCCTTGGGGTCGTGTTCGGCCTGGCTGATCAAATCCGCGGCAACCAGGGCAGGCTTGGCCGTGGAGTCCGCCAGGATGGCAATCTCGGTGGTCCCGGCTTCGGAGTCGATGCCCACCGCCCCCTTCACCAGACGCTTGGCCGTCGCAACGAAGATGTTGCCCGGTCCGGTCACTACATCCACCGGGTCCAGTGCCGGACCGGCCTCCGCTGCGGTCACTCCATAGGCGAAGGCTGCGATGGCCTGGGCACCGCCGATGGCGTACACCTCGGTGATGCCCAGCAGGGCGGCGGCGGCAAGAATGGTGGGATGCGGCAGGCCGCCGAACTCCTTTTGCGGAGGCGACGCCAAAGCTATCGACTCCACCCCGGCGGCGAGGGCCGGAACAACGTTCATGATCACGGAGGACGGGTAGACGGCCAGTCCCCCGGGCACGTAGAGCCCCACGCGTGCCACCGGTACCCAGTTCTGGCTCACCAGCGCGCCGTCGCCAAGCTGGACCTCGACGTCGCGGGGCCGCTGGCCGTCCGCGAACCGCCGTGCCCTGCTGATGGATTCCTCCAACGCCCGCCGGACGGCGGGGTCGAGCTGCTGCAGCGCCGCCGCGAGGGCCTCACGCGGGACCAGCGGGTGCTCTTGCGCCACTCCGTCGAAGCGAAGGGCGAGTTCTCCGAGTGCCTCAAAGCCCCGCCGGCGTACAGCAGAGATGATGTCAAGGACCTTCTCTTCGGCGTCAGCCATGGTCTGGCCCTGCGCGCGCGGTACGGCGGCGCGAAGTTCCGCGAGGGTCAGGTTGCGGCCGCGAAGATCAACAGTGCGGAAGTTCACGGTGGCGGCGGGGGTGGCGGGAAAGCCCGAAGAAATGGTCACCGCATTATTTTACGGGCCCGAAGGCAACGTGCCGCGTCCGCCCGGCCCGGCCCTCGTCCTTCCCTCCGCTGTCCTTTTGTCCGAGGAGGTGCATCAGCTCCAGCACAAAGACGGATACTGCAGTAGCAGCGGGCCACAGCAGCAGCACGGGCAGGGAGCGCAACGAAAACGCGATGCTCGCGTTGGCTGAGGCATCCACCGCGGGCCCCCACAGCAGGGCTGAGAGCAGGCCCGCCTGCCAGGCAAGGACAGCGCCGCAGAGAGCCCCGGCCAGCCCCATCAGCAGGGCGGCCTGCGGATCCTGGCGCTTCTTGTCCGCCACAAACACGGCCAGCAGGCACCCGGCAAAGACGAGGATCGCGGCCAGCGTCAGGTCCCTCGGCAACCAGACCAGCGGATTGGTTCCGGCCGCGAGGCCGGGATCCCGGGTAATCAGGTTCAGGCCGCCGGGCGCCAGGAGCCACCAGAGGATTCCCGCGGGCACTCCCGCCGCTGCCGGGACCGCGAGCATGGCCCAGGGCAGCCGCGGACGTGTGCGGCGGGTTGGTTTCGTCATGCAACAAACCTTAACAAATGTTCCGCCGGGCCAACGGCCGGACGTGGGGCTTCAACTGATTCCCTGCCTGGCCAACCGGCCCATAGGCTTAGAGGAGAACACGCATCCACCCACGATCAGGAGTTCCCGTGACCGCAAATGACGTGCCGTCCGAGCGGACGTTCAGGGAGATGTTCCGCCGCCATGCCGCGGGTGTTGCCATCATCACGGTCAATTACCAGGACAGCCCGTTCGGATTTACCGCCACTTCCGTAGCATCGCTGTCAGCGCAGCCACCCCGTTTCACCTTCAACATGGCCCGCAGTTCCCGGTCCTGGCCCGCCGTGGCGAACACCACCTACCTCGGCGTCCACATGCTGGGGCTGGAGAACCTGCAACTCGCTGACAGGTTCGCAGGGGCCGGCAACCGGTTTGAAGGCGACCACTGGGACGTCGGGCCGCACGGTGTACCCGTACTGAAGGACGTGGCCGGCTGGCTGATCGGCGAGGTGCAGATGCGCCTTTCCTTCGAGAACAACGCAGTTGTAGTGGTGCAGGTGGTGGACGGCCAGGTAGGCGGGGACGGGTTGCCCCTCCTTTACCACGGGGGCGCCTACAGCCAGCCCGCGCCCCTCGACTACGAGATTTAGAAGGCCCACCCTGCCGCCCCTTCTGGCCAGTCAGGGCTGGTGCCCCGGCCTGGCGTTAAGACGGCACCTGACGACGGCGGAAAGTTCCGCCGTCGTCAGGCCGGCGTCGGTCAGGCGTCCAGGCAGGCGGGGCCGAGCAGTACCTTCAGATCACCAAAAAGGGACGGGCTCGGGTTCACGCGGAGGTGGACCGGCAGGCCCATGATCTCAGTCCGGGTGTCGCCCTGCAGGTGCAGGCGCACTTCGGAGTTCCCGCGGTGCGTCCGGAGCACATCGCCCAATTCAGTGACCACTGCTTCCGTGGCTTTGTGGGTGGGCATAGTGATCACCAGCGGTCCGTTCAGCCCTTCGCTCAGGTCCGGCACCGACAATTCCATGCAGTTGAGGGTGATAGCGCCGTCGTCCCGCTTCTGCAGGCGGCCCTTGACCACCACGATCAGGTCCTCTGCGAGCACCGAGGCGATGGGTCCGTAAACCTGGCCGAAGAACATCACTTCCATGGAACCGCCGAGGTCCTCGACCTCTGCCCGGGCGTAGGCGTTGCCGCTGGCCTTCGCGATGCGCCTGCTGAGCGAGGTGATCATGCCGGCGATGGTGATGATGGCGCCGTCCTGCGGCCCGTCCTCGCCCAGTACGGACGTGATGGTCATTTCGGCGTGCTGGCTCAGCACCCCTTCGAGGCCCTGCAGCGGGTGGTCCGAGACATAAAGTCCCAGCATGTCCCGCTCAAAGGAAAGCTTGTCCTTTTTCTCCCACTCCGGCAGGTCCGGAATCTCGATGCTGAGCGATGACTCCGATTCGGCTTCCTCGAAGCCGGCGAAGAGGTCGAACTGGCCGATCGCTTCATTCCGTTTGAGCGTGATGACCGAATCGATGGCCTCTTCATGGATCATGGCCAAGGCGCGGCGGTGATGGCCCAGGGAGTCGAAGGCACCGGACTTGATCAGCGATTCAATGGTCCGCTTGTTGCAGACCACCGCGGGCACCTTCATCAGGTAGTCCTTGAAGGACGTGTAGGCGCCCTCACTCTCGCGGGCGGCCACCATGGCTTCCACCACGTTAACGCCGACGTTGCGGATGGCCCCCATGCCAAAGCGGATGTCGTTGCCGACCGGAGTGAAGTTCAAGGCCGACTCGTTGACGTCCGGCGGGAGCACGGTGATACCCATGCGCCGGCATTCATTGAGGTAGATGGCGGACTTGTCCTTGTCATCGCCCACGGACGTGAGCAACGCGGCCATGTACTCCGGGGCGTAATGGGCCTTGAGGTACGCGGTCCAGTACGAGATCACTCCATATGCCGCTGAGTGGGCCTTGTTGAACGCGTAGTCGGAGAAGGGCAGCAGGATGTCCCAGAGGGTCTTCACGGCCTCCATGGAGTAGCCGTTGTCCTGCATGCCCTGGGAAAAACCCGCGAACTGCTTGTCCAGCTCGGATTTTTTCTTTTTGCCCATGGCGCGCCGAAGAATGTCTGCCTGTCCCAGCGAGTAACCGGCGAGCTTCTGGGCCACGGCCATCACCTGCTCCTGGTACACAATCAATCCGTAGGTTCCGCCCAGGATCTCCGCGAGCGGTTCCTTCAGTTCGGGGTGGATGGGGATGACTTCCTGGATCCCGTTCTTGCGAAGCGCGTAGTCCGTGTGGGCGTTGGCACCCATCGGCCCCGGCCGGTACAGCGCGAGCACTGCCGAGATGTCTTCGAAGTTGTCAGGCTTCATCAGCTTGAGCAGGGAGCGCATCGGCCCGCCGTCGAGCTGGAACACGCCCAGGGTGTCACCGCGGGCCAGCAGTTCGTAGGACGGGGCGTCGTCGAGTTCCAAGGACTCCAGGTCCAGGTCGATGCCGCGGTTCATCTTGATGTTTTCCAGGGCGTCGGAAATGATCGTGAGGTTCCGCAGTCCCAGGAAGTCCATCTTGATCAGGCCCAGGCCCTCGCAGGTGGGGTAATCGAACTGCGTGATCACCTGGCCGTCCTGGATGCGGCGCATGATGGGGATGACGTCGATGATCGGGTCCGAGGACATGATTACACCGGCGGCGTGGACGCCCCACTGCCGCTTCAGCCCCTCGATGCCCAGCGCGGTCTCGAACACCTTGGCCGCTTCGGGGTCCGTGCTGACCAGTTGCCGGAAGTCACCGGCTTCGCCGTAGCGCTTGGCTTCCGGGTTCTGGATATCGGCCAACGGAATGTCCTTGGCCATCACAGCCGGGGGCAGTGCCTTGGTCAGCTGCTCGCCCATGCTGAAGGGGTACCCCAGTACGCGTGAGGAGTCCTTGAGGGCCTGCTTCGTTTTGATGGTTCCGTAAGTGACGATCATGGCCACGCGCTCATCGCCGTACTTGCGGGTCACGTAGTCGATGACTTCAGAGCGGCGCCGGTCATCGAAGTCGACGTCGAAGTCAGGCATGGAGACGCGGTCCGGGTTCAGGAACCGCTCGAAGATGAGTCCGTGGCGCAGCGGGTCAAGGTCGGTGATGCGCATGGCGTAGGCCACCATGGACCCCGCACCGGAACCACGTCCGGGACCCACGCGGATGCCGTTGTTCTTGGCCCAGTTGATGAAGTCCGCCACCACCAGGAAGTAGCCGGGGAACCCCATGGAAGTAATGACGCCAAGCTCGTAGTCGGCCTGCGCGCGCACTTCGTCCGGAACGCCGCCGGGATAGCGGTACTCCAGGCCCTTGGCCACTTCCTTGACCAGCCAGGAGGTCTCGTCCTCCCCCGGCGGGCAGGGGAACCGCGGCATGTAATTGGCGCCGGTGTTGAAGGAAACCTCGCACCGTTCGGCGATGAGGAGGGTGTTGTCGCAGGCCTCCGGGTGGTCCCGGAACAGCTCCCTCATCTCCTGCGGCGACTTCAGGTAGTAACCGCTGCCGGAGAAGGCGAAGCGGGAACCGCCGTTGTCGTACGTGGGTTCCAGGAGGGTGGAACCGGACTGGATGGCCAGCAGCGCCTCGTGGGCTTTGGCGTCGTGCTCGTGCGTGTAGTGGAGGTCATTGGTGGCGACGAGGGGAAGGTTCAGGTCCTTGGCCAGGCGGAGCAGGTCACCGGTGACGCGGCGTTCAATGTCCAGGCCATGGTCCATCAGTTCGCAGAAGTAGTTCTCGGCACCGAAGATGTCGCGGAACTCGGAGGCCGCTTCCAGCGCTTCGCGGTATTGGCCCAGCCGCAGGCGGGTCTGCACTTCCCCTGACGGGCAGCCCGTGGTGGCAATGAGCCCTTCGGAGTAGGTGTTGAGCAGCTCACGGTCCAGGCGTGGCCACTTGCCGAATACGGCGTCCAGCGAGGCGATGGAGGACGCCCGGAACAGGTTCCGCATGCCTGCGTTGTTGTAGCTGAGCAAGGTCATGTGGGTGTAGGAGCCACCGCCGGAGATGTCGTCCTTGCGCTGGTGCTCCTCGCCCCAGCGCACACGGCTTTTGTCGCCGCGGGCCGTTCCGGGCGTCACGTAGGCCTCGACGCCGATGATCGGCTTGATCCCCTTGTCCGTGGCCTTCTTCCAAAAGTCGAAAGCACCGAAGAGGTAGCCGTGGTCCGTGGTGGCGATGGCGGGCATGCCCAGCCGTTCGGTTTCGTCGAACAGCTCGCCGAGCCTTGCGGCACCGTCCAGCATTGAATACTCGGTGTGGTTGTGGAGATGGACAAACGAGTCGTTGCTGGAAGTCACCGCACTATTCTATGCGCCGGGCACCCCTGCCGCAGGTCAGGCCCGCCCGGACTCCAGCACTTCGAGGGCAAACGCAAGGTCCTGCGGGTAGTCACTGATGACCCGGACGGGATCTCCCGTCACCGGGTGTTCGAAGCCGAGCTCGCGGGCGTGCAGCCACTGCCGGGTCAGGCCGAGCGTGGCAGCGAGGCGGGGGTCAGCGCCGTAGGTGAGGTCACCGGCGCACGGATGGCGCAGGGCCGAGAAATGCACGCGGATCTGGTGGGTGCGGCCGGTCTCCAGGTGCACTTCCACCAAACTGGCCTTGCCGAACGCTTCCACCACTTCGTAGTGGGTGACCGAAGGGCGGCCGTCCTCGATGACTGCGAACCGCCAGTCATGCCCCGGGTGGCGGCCGATCGGTGCGTCGATGGTGCCGGTCAGCGGGTCGGGCAGGCCCTGGACCACTGCGTGGTAAACCTTGTCCACGGTGCGTTCCTTGAATGCCCGCTTCAGGGCAGTGTAGGCGCGTTCAGATTTGGCCACCACCATCGCTCCCGAGGTTCCGACGTCGAGCCGGTGGACAATTCCTGCCCGCTCCGGCGAGCCGGAGGTGGAGATGCGGTACCCGGCGCCGGCCAAACCGCCCACAACGGTGGGACCCACCCAGCCCGGAGAGGGATGGGCGGCAACACCAACGGGTTTGTCCACAACGACGAAATCGTCGTCGTCCAGCAGGATCTTCAGGCCTTCCACAACTTCCTCCACGACTTCCAGGGGGTCACGCCGTTCCGGCAGGCTCACCTGAAGGACGTCTCCGGCTACCAGCTTTGCTGACTTTCCCAGCGCTTTGCCTTTGCTGAGGACGTTGCCTTCAGCGATAAGGGTGGCCGCAAGTGAGCGCGAGATGCCCATCAGTGCAGCAAGGCCGGCGTCGGCGCGGGAACCGGCATACTCTTCTGCGACGACGATGCGTTCAGGCATCGCCGGGCTTTTCCTTGTGGCCGGACGTCAGCCGGGTTCCGTCCAGGGTGATTCCGCGCAGTGTCAGGATGCAGATGATGGTGACGGCCGAGACGACAGCGGAGTCGGCGATGTTGAAGATCGCGAAATTCGGCAGCTGGATGAAGTCGACCACGTGGCCCATGCCGAAGGACGGCTCCCGGAAAAGCCTGTCGGTGAGGTTGCCCAGGGCGCCGCCGAGCAGCAGTCCGAGGGCGAGCGACCACCATTTCGAGCCCAGCTTGCGGACCTGGAACAGGATGGCCACAGCAACCGCGGCCATGATGATGGAGAACACCCACGTGACATTTTCTCCGATGGAAAACGCAGCCCCGGAGTTCCGGATGAAGTACCAGTGCAGCAGCGGCGGAAAGACCGGAATCCGCTCGCCTTCCACCATGGTGGAAGTAACCCAGATTTTAGTCAGCTGGTCCAGGACATAGGCGAAAGCTGCGACTCCCACAAAGAGGGACAGCAGTACGGCCTTCCGGGGGCGCTGCGAAGGCGGTACGGGGCGGGCGGGGTCGGCGGCGAGTTCGTCAGTCATGGTGCTTTCATCTAAGAAACCTGGTTCAATGCCAAAAAGCCGGTGGCCGAGGAATCCCCAGCCACCGGCTTTCAGAATACGTGCTTGCCGGACTAGTTGGCTTCGCTGACTTCCGGCGTAGCCACTGAACCGCGGGCGTCCAGGTCGCGGAGCTGGCCTTCGATGTAGGCCTTCAGGCGTGAACGGTAGTCGCGTTCAAACCCGCGCAGCTGCTCAACCTTGCGCTCCAGCACGGAACGCTGCTGTTCGAGGGCACCCAGGATCTTGCGGGACTTCTCCTGGGCATCGTTGACGAGGCTGCTGGCTTCGATCTGCGCTTCGGCGATGATCTTGTCCTTCTGCGCCTGTCCGTCTGCAACGTGGCGGTCATGCATCTGCTGGGCCATGGCCAGCAGGCCGGCGGCGGACTCGGCTGAAGCGGTGGAGGCGACCGGAGCGGCGGCGACGGGAGCGGCAGCCACCGGAGCAGCCGGCTGGATGTCCTTCTTCTTGCGCTCTTCGGCGGCCTTGGCTTCGGCTTCAGCCTTCTCGCGCGCTTCGTCCTTGTCGGACTTGACGGGTGCGGGGACCTTCTCCACAACGGGGGCGGCGGCGGAGCTGGCCGGAACGCTCGATCCGGCTTCGGAGAGCTTCTTGCGAAGTTCGTCGTTTTCCTGGTTCAGGCGGCGGAGTTCAACAACGATCTCGTCCAGGAAGTCATCAACTTCATCCTGGTCGTAGCCTTCGCGGAACTTGGTCGGCTGAAAGCGCTTGTTGACAACGTCTTCTGGCGTCAAAGCCATCTGGTCACCTCACTGGTCTGGTTAGTCAGTAGGCCTTCCGGCCGTCAAAACTACGGTACCTAAAGTTGGACTGGTTCCTCTAATTCAACACTGCGGTGTCAAACGCGAGTTTTCTTCGCATTGCATGGGTGGTTCCCGCGGGTTCCATCCGGGTGCGCTGCTGGGTCTATCGGGTGGATCAGGCGAGGCCTCTGGTGATCCCCATGGCAATACTGACGCCGATGAAAAGGACCAGGAAGCCCAGGTCCAGGGAGATGCCGCCAAGGCGCAACGGCGGGATCAGCCGGCGCAATCCGTTGAGCGGCGGGTCCGTGATGGAGTAGACGGCATGGGCAACCACCAGGGCTGCTCCGCGTGGGCGCCACTCCCGTGCGAACATCTGGACCCAGTCGAATACCAGGCGGATGATCAAGGCCACAAAGAACAGCAATAGCGCGAGATAGACAAGCCCGAAAACAATTCCCATGACTTAATTCATATCTCCATGTCCATAGTGGTGGTTACTGCGACGCCCGGCCGATGCTTCTTGTCTATTTCAGCACAGATGCCAGGCAGGTGTGTCCCTGCCTGGCATCGCTCAGGTGGTCCGGCTAGCTTTGGTTGAAGAAGCTGGCCTGGGTCTCGCTGACTTTTTTGTCATCGCCAATGACCTCGACGTACGAGGGCGAGAGCAGGAACACCTTGTTGGTGACCCGTTCGATGCTCCCGCGCAGCCCGAAGACCAGGCCGGCAGAGAAATCCACCAGGCGCTTGGCGTCGGCCTCGCCCATGTCCGTCACATTCATGATGACCGGGATTCCATCCCGGAAGCTTTCGCCGATGAGCTTGGCATCGTTGTACGAGCGCGGATGGATGGTGGTGATCTGGCGGAGACCGCTGGTCTCCTCGCGGCTCGAGGCCGCGCGCTTGATGGGGGTCACTGGGGCGCGGTATTCCTCTTCGGGGGTGTAGGACGTCTCGCGGCTGACCTCACGGACGGGTGCAGGTGCACGGCGATCCTCGCGGTCAGCTTCCATCGTTTCGTCCTCATCCTTACGTGTGGTCTGTTGCTCGGACTCGTAGTGTTCATCGCCGTCGGCGAGCCCAAGATAGATCATTGTCTTGCGCAGAGCGCCGGCCATGGTCGACTCCTAATCGTGTCCGTAAGCGGGCCGCCCAATGGCTTGACAGCACTGGAGTCCCCCGCCCATCACTTCCAATAGCCCCGACGCTACCCCACGGGGGGACGCGATCCGAGAATATCGGAGCCGATTCGCAGGTGTGTCGCTCCGAACCGGATGGCTGCTTCCAGATCCTGGCTCATGCCTGCCGAAATGCCCGTGGCCTCGGGATACTCCGCCACCACTCCGGCTGAGACGGCGGCAAGCTTTTCGAAGGCGGGCTCCGGCGGGGCACCCAACGGAGCCACCGCCATCACCCCGGCAAGTTTGAGGCTGCCCGCTGCCGCTATCCGTTCGGCCAGCATCCCGACGTCGCCGGGGGCCGCGCCGCCCCGGTGGGTTCCGGCGTCGTCCTCCAGGCTGACCTGGATGAAGCACTCCAGCGCCGCCCGTCCGGCCGTGTCCTGCTGGGCCTGCGCTGACTTGGCCAGCGCCTCGACAAGCTGCGGCCGGTCCACGGAGTGCACGGCGGCGGCGTACCGGACCACTGACTTGGCCTTTTTGGTCTGCACCTGGCCCACAAAGTGCCAGGCCAATCCGCAGTCGGCGAGCTGTTCCGCCTTGGCGGCCGCTTCCTGGTCACGGTTTTCGCCCACGTCGGTAACACCAAGCGCAGCGAGCCGTCTGATGTCCTCCGCCGGGTGGAACTTGGTGACCACGATCAGGGTGGGGAGGTTGCCTCCGCGGCCCGCCGAAGCTGCTGCGGCAGTGATGCGGCCTCGGACCGCATTGAGCCGGCTTTTCAGCTCCTCGAGGCGGGGGTCCGCCCCTGCTCCGCCATCAGTCATGGCACCACACCACGCCTGCGAAGCGCCCGGTGTTCCTGTTCCGGCGGTAGGAAAAAAGCGACTGTGTCTCAAGGGTGCATGGTCCGTTGTACTCCACGCCTACGCCCAGCTGCTCCAGCTGGCTCCGGGCACCGGCGGGCAAATCCAGCCCGGGAGTGTCCCAGGAGGTTGTGCTCCGCGCCGCAGGCACAACCGCTGCCACCTCGGCCTGCATCCCGGCAGGCACCTCATAGCAGTTCCCGCAAATTGACGGCCCGAGCCAGGCGCGGATGCCGAAGGCGCCAAGGGATTCCATCCGCCCCACAGCGGCCGGAATCACCCCGCTGGCAAGGCCGGGCCGGCCCGCGTGCACAGCGGCGAGGACCGGCCCTTCCGCTGACTCCCCTGCCAGCAGGACAGGAATACAGTCGGCAACCATGACTGCCAGCGGAAGCCGGCGCGAAACCATCGCGTCCGCTTCTGGCGCCGCACTTCCTTGAGCCATGACCGCCACGGTGCTGCCGTGGACCTGGTTCATGAAGCGCAGGTCGTGCGGAGCGAGGCCGATGGAACGTTCAAGGTCCCGCCGGCGCCTGCCCACTTCTGCGGGATCGTCGCCCACGTGCAGTGCGAGGTTACCCGCAGCAGCGTCGGTGAAGCCTACGGACACTCCAGGCCGGACTTCGGCACGCCAGTGGAACAATCCGGCGCCTACTTCAGGAAGTCGGGGACATCCAGGTCATCCGAGTGGCTGCCGGAGAGGTCCGGCTCCACGACGGAGGGGAGGTCGACGTCGAAGCCTGAGTCAGCGGGAACAGCGGAGGGACGCTGCTGGCCCCAGTTGCTGAGCCCTGCTGCGCCGACTCCTGCGTGGACCGGCTGCGCGTTCAGGGAGTGGTTGCCGGCGGAAGGAGCCTGGGCAGGCGCCGGAGCGACAGCGGCGGCCGGCCGCTGCGGGGCTACCTGCGGCTGTGACTGGTCCATGGACGGCGAGGTGGCCTTGACGTCGTCGAAGCCGGCAGCGATGACCGTCACGCGGGCTTCATCGCCGAGGGCATCGTCGATGACGGCGCCGAAGATGATGTTCGCTTCCGGGTGCGCCACTTCCTGGACCAGGCGTGCGGCTTCATTGATCTCGAACAGGCCGAGGTCCGAGCCGCCCTGGATGGACAGGAGCACGCCGTGGGCACCATCGATGGACGCTTCCAGCAGCGGTGAGGCGATGGCCAGCTCAGCGGCCTTGACGGCGCGGTCTTCGCCCCGGGCGGAGCCGATGCCCATGAGGGCAGAACCGGCGCCCTGCATGACGGACTTCACGTCCGCGAAGTCAAGGTTGATCAGGCCCGGGGTGGTGATGAGGTCAGTGATGCCCTGGACACCCGAGAGCAGCACCTGGTCAGCGGAACGGAAGGCGTCCAGAACGGAGACGTTGCGGTCGCTGATCGAGAGGAGGCGGTCGTTCGGGATAACGATCAGGGTGTCCACTTCGTCGCGGAGGGCGTCGATTCCGGCCTCGGCAGAGCCCGCGCGGCGGCGGCCTTCGAACGTGAACGGGCGGGTTACCACACCGATGGTCAGGGCGCCGAGGGACCGGGCAATGCGGGCGACGACAGGAGCGCCGCCGGTGCCGGTTCCGCCGCCCTCGCCGGCGGTGACGAAGACCATGTCGGCGCCGCGGAGCACTTCCTCGATCTCGTCTGCGTGGTCCTCTGCTGCCTGCTTGCCCACCTCGGGGTTCGCGCCTGCCCCGAGGCCACGGGTCAACTCGCGTCCCACGTCGAGCTTGACGTCGGCGTCGCTCATCAGCAGGGCCTGGGCGTCAGTGTTGATGGCGATGAACTCAACACCCCGGAGGCCGACCTCGATCATGCGGTTGACTGCGTTCACGCCACCGCCGCCGATGCCGACGACTTTGATGACGGCCAAGTAATTCTGCGGAGCTGCCACGTTACGTGTCCCTTGTTCGTGTCCTATTGCGAAATCTGATGAAGAGCTTAGCGACTGAAACCCTAACCTTCGAGTTGAAGGTTATAGTTATGTCAAGTAACTCATGTCTGTGACGGTATTTCCTCTGGTACCCACATTCAATAACCGGCTCCGCGTGTCGGATTAATACCGGAAAGAAAGCACTCAGCGGGTCACCGGATGCCGGGGCACACTTACGTCGTACACCTTAACCGGGTTTTTGGGATCCGCCGGAACCTTGAGCAGGGCGGCCAGCACTTTGGCCTTGAGTTCCTTCTCCCCCGCGTTGCCCCAGATGATCGTTTGACCGTCCACGAGCTTCAGTTCCACCGCGTCCACTGACTGGGCGGAAGCGTTGGACAGTTTCGCGAGCACATCTGCCGGCAGCGCCCCCAGCACGTCGGCGGTGGCGCGGAAGAGGTCCTTGCCGACGGTACCGGCGCCACCGTCAATCACGGGCAGCGAGACGGATGCGGGATCTGCGGTTGCCGCCAGCTGGATGCCCTCCACGTCCACCAGCTGGTACTGCTCCCCCTGCTTGACCAGCGCCACCGGCACGCGTTCGCGCACCGCCACGGCAAGGCCGGACGGCGGACGCGCCTCGGCTGAGACGGACTTGACCTGGACCAGGGGTTCGAGGAGGCGCCCTACCTCCTCGTCCGTAACCTGTGGCAGGGGCTTGCCGCGCAGGGGTTCCAGCGCGGCCTGGACCTGGGCGGGCGTCAGCAGGCGTGTCCCCGAGACGGAAATGGTGTCAACGGCGAGGACCGGGGTGAATACCGCTGCGGCCAGCAGTCCTGCTACAAGGGCAACCAGCACTGCCGCCACGGTCAGTACATGGCGTTTTCGCCGCTTGCCCTTGGGCTCGGGAAAGGCCAGGACGTTGCCGGCCGGGCCTGCCGTGGCAGCGGAGGATGACGCCAACTTGTCCTTGCCCCGGCGCATGAACGGGGTTTTTGTGGCCTCTTTGGCTGGCTCCTGAAGTTGCTCAACCGGGCGGGAGGCAGAAATAACGTCGGAGCCGCTATCGGCAGCAACGTCTGCCTTGGCAGCACCCGGGGTTCGGCCGGCCGGAGCTCCGGCGGCAGGGCGCCGGCCGGTGGATGCGTATGTGGGGCGGCGGGAGCTAGGCACGCAGCGCCTCGACGATCAGCGGCCCGTACGCGGTCACATCGCCTGCACCGGCCGTGAGGATGATGTCGCCGGCACCGGCGGCGGCGGCGAGGGCAGCTACGGCCGCGTCGGCCCGGACCAGCCGCCCGCCGTCGTCGAGGTGGTCTGCGATGAGCTGGCTGGTGACACCGGGGATAGGGTCTTCTCGTGCCGGGTAGATGTCCAGCACCCAGGCAGTATCGGCAAGGTTCAATGCTTCTGCGAACTCCCGGGCGAACTCGCGGGTCCGGGAGAACAGGTGCGGCTGGAAGAGGACATGCACTTTATGGCTGCCGGCCACGGAGCGGGCTGCGGCCAGGGCTGCCCGGACTTCGGTGGGATGGTGGGCGTAGTCGTCGAAGACCCGCACGCCCCGCGCCTGGCCCTTCAGCTCAAAGCGCCGCGAAGCCCCTGAGAACTGGGCCAGGGCGCCGGCAGCCACGGCCGGCTCCACGCCGAGCTCAAGGGCCGCGGCAAAGGCGGCCGCCGCATTGAGGGCATTGTGCCTGCCCGGGACCTGAAGCTCGAGCGGAAAGCGGCCGGACGGCGTGGACACCGCAACGTCTCCCGGGCCGCCGTCGTGCAGCACAAGCTCTGCCTCACCGCCCGTCCCGTACAAAACAACACGGGCATTGCCCCGCGCCCGGGTGCGTTTTGCCAGGGCCAGTGCCCCTGGATCGTCGGCGCAGGCGATCAGTACGCCGTCGGCCGGAAGCAGCTCAGTGAAGCGGTCGAAGGATTCGTAGACTGCCCCGGCAGTGCCGTAGTAGTCCAGGTGGTCCGGCTCCACATTGGTGACCACGGCAATCCTGGGCCGGTAGTTGAGGAAGGAGCCGTCGGATTCGTCGGCCTCAGCCACGAAGATCGGGGAGGTTCCGGAGGCGGCATTGACGCCGAGGGCAGGCACGTTGGCACCGATGGCAAAGGAAGGGTCCAGGCCTGCCCCCTGCAGCAGGACCGCGACCATGGAAGTGGTGGTGGACTTGCCATGGGTTCCGGCGACGGTCACCACCACGTCCCCGCCCATGGTTGCCGCGAGGGCAACAGACCGGTGCAGCACCGGCACTCCTGCTTCCCTGGCCGCCATCACTTCGGGGTTGTCCGCCTTGATGGCTGAGCCTGCCACCACAGTTTGTGCGTCGGCAAGGTTGGCACCGTCGTAACCGACGGCGATGCGCGCCCCGGCAGCAGAGAGGTCCGCCATAACGGGAAGGTCCTTGGCATCGGAACCGCTGACCTGCACGCCGCGGGCCACCATGATCCGGGCGACGGCGGACATGCCCACGCCGCCGACGCCGACGAAGTGGACCTTGCCCAGGGACGCGAGGCTGGGGATGGTGTCGGAGGTCATGCGGATACCGCTTCCAGGACGAGGCCGGCCATGCGCTGGTCGGCGTTGCGGATACCAAGTCGGTAGGAGTTTGCTGCCATGGTGGCGAGGCGGGGCTGGTCGGTGACGAGGGGAACCAGTTCGTTGCCCACCCACTCAGGGGTGAAGCTCCGGTCTGCGACAAGCACGGCGCCGCCGGCGGCTACGAGTCCTGCCGCATTGAGGGCCTGTTCACCGTTGCCGATGGGCAGCGGCACCAGGACGGCCGGCACGCCGACGGCCGCGATCTCACAGACGGTCGCGGCGCCGGAGCGGGCAAGCAGCACATCGGCGGCGGCGTAGGCCAGCTCCATGCCGTCGATGTACTCCACCTGGCGGTAGCCTTCGGCGGCCAGCGGCAGGCCGCCGTCGTCCAGAACCGACTTGCCGCGGCCGGTGATGTGCAGGGTTTGGATTCCTGCGGCTGCGAGCTGCCCGAGGGAGGCTGTGATGGTGCGGTTGATGCTTTGCGCGCCAGATGATCCGCCCGTGACGATCAGCGTGGGCTTCCCAGCATCCAGTCCGAGGGCCTCCCGTGCCGCGGTCCGCGCAGCTGCCCGGTCGAGGCCCGAAATCTCGGTGCGCATCGGCATGCCCACGTGCAGGGCTCCCTTCAGCGGGGTGCTGTCAAAGGCTACTGCCACACGCTTGGTGAACATCGCGCCCACCCTGTTTGCGAGCCCGGGACGGATGTTTGCCTCATGGATCACGATCGGGATGTTCCGTTTTCGTGCGGCCAGGTACATGGGCGTGCACACATAACCTCCGACACCCACCAAAACGTCCGCGCGGGCGTTGTCCAGGACGGCGCCGGCCTGCCGGACGGCGCCGCCGAGCCGTCCGGGAAGCCGAAGGAGATCCACGGAGGGCTTCCGGGGAAGGGGCACGCGGTCGATGGTGGCCAGCTCAACCCCGGCGGCGGGCACCAGCCGGGTTTCCATTCCTGCAGGTGTTCCGACGGCGAGGATGGCGGCGCCGGGTACTGCGGTGCGGATGGCAGCGGCGATGGCCAGGAGGGGGCTGATGTGGCCGGCGGTTCCGCCGCCCGCCAGGACGATGGAGGGATTTGGGGAATTCATGTGGGGCTTAGGCACGCTTTCTTGCAGTCTTTTTCCTGGGCGCGGCCGCTGTGGCCGGCTTCGCCTTGAACTTCAGCATCCGTTTGGGCCGGATGGCCGGGGCCATCTGCTCCCGGGCCAGGGAAAGCACCACGCCGATGGCACACAGTGACATCAGCAGGGCGGACCCGCCATAGGAGATGAAAGGCAGCGGCACACCGATAACGGGCATCAGGCCTGTCACCACGGACATGTTCACGGTGGCCTGACCGAGCAGCCACACCATGATGGTGCCGGCCAGGACACGGTGGAACATGCCCTCCTGTGCCACCACCACGCGGTAGATGGCCGCGCCGAGGATGGCGAAAAGGATGAGTACGACGACGGTGCCCACCAGACCGAGTTCCTCGCCGATGATGGCGAAGATGAAGTCGTTGTGGGCTTCGGGGATCCAGCTGTATTTCTGCCGGCTTTGCCCAAGGCCCACGCCAAACCAGCCACCGGAGGCCAGGCCGTAGAGGCCGTTGGTGGCCTGGTAGTTGGCGTCGATGCCGTCGGCGCAGGACTGCCCGGTCCACCAGGACGTGATGCGGCACATGCGGTTCGAGCTGGTCACGGCCATGACACCGGCCAGGACAGCTCCGAAAAGTCCTGCAATACCGAAGAGGTAGAGCGGAGCCCCGGCAAAGAAAAGCGCGGCCGCGGTGATCATCATGATGATCATGGCCGTTCCGAGGTCGTTGCCCACCAGGACCAGGCCAACGATGATGATGGCCATAGGCACGGCGGGAACTGCCACGTGCTGCCACTTGCTGAGCAGCTTTCCCTTCATGGCCAGGACCGTGGCCATCCAGAGGGCCAGGGCGAGTTTCGATGCTTCCGACGGCTGGAAGGTGATACCGCCGAGGTCGATCCAGTTCTTGTTGCCGTTGACCTCGTCACCCACCACCTGGACGAGGATCAGGAGGACCAGCGCCGCCCCGATTGCCGGCCAGGCGAGCCGTTTGAGCCAGATGACGTTGATCCGGGACAGCACGAACATGGTGAAGATGCCGATGGCGGCAAACATGCCCTGCTTCAGGGCATCTCCGTAGGGCGACTTTCCGGCGGCAATGGATTCGACGCTGGAGGCTGAGAGCACCATCATGATGCCGATGGCGGTCAGTGCGAGGGTTGAGCCCAGAATGAGGTAGTACGTAGAGCCGTTCCGGGAGGTGCCGTTCCCTTCCAGTGCGGACCAGAACCTGCGGTACATCGTTCGGAGCCTGGCTGCGGCCGCCGCCGGCCGCGGGCCGGCTGTTGCCGAGGAACCCGGGCGTGGCTTGCCGCTCTGCTGTCCAACCGGCTGCTGCTGCTTCGCTGGCTGCTGGCGCATTGGCGTGCTGGCCATTGTTACTCCTCGCCGGTCTGTGCCTGCCCTTCCACCAGCCCGCGGACAGCTTTGATGAAGGTGTCGCCACGGTGGGCATAGGAAGAGAACTGATCCATGGAAGCAGCCGCCGGAGCCATCAGCACAGTGTCGCCTGAGGCGGCGAGCTGCGCTGCTGACGCTACGGCCCTGGCCATTACCGTCTCACCAGGTACGGAAGAACCGGATGGGACGGCGCCGGCCGCCGCGGCAGTCTGCACCATTTCAGTTTCGCCTGCGGCCGGGGTTATCACGGGGACATCGGGCGCGTGTCGCTGGAGGGCCTCGGTGAGGGCAGTTGTATCGCTTCCGATCAGCACTACGGCTTTGAGCCGCTGGACGTTTTCCCGGACCAGATCGTCATAGGTCACACCCTTGGAGAGTCCGCCGGCGATCCAGACGACGTTGCTGAACGCAGCCAGCGAGGCAGCCGCCGCGTGGGGATTGGTGGCCTTGGAGTCGTTCACCCAGAGGACACCGTTGTGGCGGGCCACGGGCTGGATGCGGTGGTCGCCGGGGATGTAGTCCTGAATGCCCTGCCGGACGGCTTTTGCCTCTACGCCATAGGCGCGCACGAGTCCGGCGGCTGCCAGGGCGTTGGCCACCATGTGCCGCGGGGCGAATGCACCGAGGTCGCTCATGGAGGCGAGTTCGGCGGCGCTGTCCTTGCGTTCGGCAATGAACGCCCGGTCCACGAGCAGTCCCTCCACCACGCCCAGCATGCTGACGGCCGGGGTGACGGTGGTGAAACCGACGGCGCGGCAGCCCTCCACCACGTCGGCATTCTCCACCATGCGCTCGGTTTCAATCTGCTCGGCGTTGTAGATGCAGGCCTTTTGCGTCTGTTCATAAACCCTGGCCTTGTCCGCCAGGTAGGAATAGTAGGAGCCGTGCCAGTCCACGTGGTCCTCTGCAACGTTCAGGCAGACACTGGCGACCGGTGAGAGGGACTGCGCCCAGTGGAGCTGGAAGCTGGAGAGTTCCACAGCGAAAACGTCGTATTCCACGGGGTCCCTGAGGGCATCGAGGATGGGGGTGCCCACGTTGCCGACGGCGATCGCCTTAAGCCCGGCGGCGCGGAGCATCGACTCGGTAAGGCCAACGGTGGTGGTCTTTCCGTTGGTTCCCGTGATGGCAAGCCAGTCGGCCGTCTTCCGGCCTTCCCGCACCCGCACCCGCCAGGCCAGTTCGACGTCGCCCCACACCGGTATGTGGGCCCTTGCAGCAGCGGCCAGGAGGGCCTGGTCCGGGCGCCAGCCAGGCGAGGTCACGATCAGTTCGGGAAGTTCACCGTCGATCCGGGGGATGCGCTGTACCGCGTCCTCGCCGAGCAGGACATCAGCTGCGCCAACGATCCTGAGGGTTTCCGCGTGGGCCTTGGCAGTATCGGTCGTGGCAGCGTCCACCACAACCACCCGGGCACCGAGTTCGATAAGGGTATCGGCCGCTGCAAAACCGGAGACCCCGATTCCGGTCACGGCTACGCGCAGCCCCGACCAGTCGGAGTCCCAGGTGGTGAGGTTTTCGAGTCGGGGGGAAACGGTCACAGCAGCACAACCCATTCAGCGTAGAAAATCCCAAGCCCGGCGGCGACGAACAGCCCGCAGAGGATCCAGAACCGGACCACCACCGTTACTTCCGCCCAGCCCTGCAGCTCAAAGTGGTGCTGCAGGGGGGCCATTTTGAAGACGCGTTTTCCGCCGGTGGCCTTGAAGTAGCCCACCTGGATAATGACGGACAGGGTGATCAGGACGAACAGGCCGCCGATGATGCCCAGCAACAGTTCGGTACGGGACAGGATGGCGAAACCTGCGATGGCGCCGCCAATGGCCAGCGAGCCGGTGTCACCCATGAAGATTTTGGCCGGTGAGGTGTTCCACCACAGGAAGCCCACCAGCGCGGCGCTCATGATGGCTGCCAGCAGCGCGAGGTCGAGGGGATCACGGACGGAATAGCAGCCGCCGCCGGCCTCACGGGGTGAGCCGCACGCCTGGTTGCTTTGCCAGATCCCCATCAGCGTATAAGCGCCGAAGACCATTACGGCGGCACCTGCGGCGAGCCCGTCAAGGCCGTCGGTCAGGTTTACGCCGTTGGTGGCGGCGGTGACAATCAGGTTCGACCACACCACGAACAGGATGGCCCCAAGGACGGTTCCGCCGAAGGCAAGGTCCAGCCAGGGCAGGTCACGGACCAGCGAAATCTTTGTGGAGGCGGGCGTGACACCGGCCCGGTTGGGGAAGTTCAGGGCGAGTACCGCAAAGATGATGCCGACGGCTGCCTGCAGGATCAGCTTTGCCTTGGCATTGAGGCCGAGGCTCCGCTGGCGGGAGATTTTGATGAAGTCATCCAGGAACCCCACAAGCCCCATTCCCACCATGAGGAACAGCAGGATAAGGGCAGACGCGGACGGGCCCGAAGAGCCCGGGTTCAGCATCAGCATGATCAGGTGCGTGAGGCCGTAGCTGAGCAGTACCGCCGCCACCACCACGGTCCCGCCCATGGTGGGCGTGCCGCGTTTGGTGTGGTGCGAGGTGGGACCGTCGTCCCTGATGAACTGGCCGTAGCCGCGGCGGACCAGAAGCCGGATGAAGAGCGGGGTCCCTACGAGGGCGAACAGGAGTGCCAGGCCCGCGCCGATCAAAAGTGCAATCACAGCAGAGTGCTCCTTTCATCGGCGGTGCTGGGGGTTTGTCGGGGTAATGCTATCCGATCGCCCAAATGGCGAAGCCCCACGCTGTTCGAGGACTTGAACAGCACCAGGTCCCCGGGCTGCAGCTCAGCGTCCAACAGTTCGTAGGCCTCTTCCACTGTTTCAGCGAAAAGGCATTCGTCGCCCCAGGACCCCTCCTGCACCGCTGACACGTACAGTGCACGTGCTTCCCGGCCCACCACCAGCAGCCGGGAGATATTGAGCCGGACCACCTGGGTACCCACGGCGGTATGTTCGCGGATGGAGTCCTCGCCGAGTTCGAGCATTGCTCCCAGCACGGCCCAGGTACGCCTGCCCCGGCCCAGGTCCGCGAGCGTCCTCAGGGCGGCCCGCATGGATTCGGGGTTGGCGTTGTAGGCGTCGTTGATGACGGTGACGCCGTCCGGACGCTCGGTGCGCTCCATGCGCCACCGGCTGGCGGCGGTCTGGCTGCTGAGGGAGGACGCTATGTCCCGCCCGGAAACACCCGCAGCCCAGGCTGCTGAGGCAGCGGCCAAAAGGTTGCCCACGTGGTGTGCGCCGATAAGGCGGCTGCTCACGTGCAGGCCGGCTTCGCTGCCCGGCAGCTGAAGATCGAATTCAGGATGGCCGGCGGCATTGGTGTCGGCGTTCACTGCCTGGACGGCGGCGTCTTCGCGGCCTTCTGCCGAGAAGCCCAGGACCTGCGCCGAGGTGCGCGCGCGCATTGCGGCCACCCGCTTGTCGTCGAGGTTTATCACGGCTGTGCCGGCCGGGGCTAGGGCCTCGACAAGTTCACCCTTGGCCCGGGCGATGTTCTCCACTCCCCCGAATTCGCCGGCGTGTGCTGTGCCGACGGCGAGCACCACGCCGATGTCAGGTTTGACCATGTCCGCGAGGTACCGGATGTGGCCAATTCCGGTAGCGCCCATCTCGATCACCAGGTAGCGCGTCTCTGTTCCTGCGCGGAACACGGTCAGGGGGACACCGATTTCACCGTTGTAGGACCCTTGCGGCGCCACGGTGTTTCCCTGTGTGGCCAGGATGCCGGCGAGCAGGTCCTTGGTGGTGGTTTTCCCGGCCGAGCCGGTGATACCCACGACCGTGAGTTCGCTGCCTTGCCTGGCGCGGGCAGCCCGGATCCTGCGCACGGCCTCGGCGGCCAGGGCGCCCATGGCAAGGACGGCATCCTGGACCAGCACCGAGGGGTAGGGTGTTCCGCCCGGTGCGGACACCGGCCGCTCCACGAGGGCAAGGGTGGCGCCTGCTGTAAAGGCAGCTGCCACGTAGTCATGGCCGTCCGCGTGCTCACCCGGCTTTGCAACGTAGAGCGAACCCGGCGTGGCTTCGCGTGAGTCCGTGACCACCGAAAGGGGCGTAATCCCGGGATCGGCGTCCAGGCGCCCGTTAGTGATTTCGGCGATCTCCGCCGCAGTAAATGCAATCATCTCGGTCTAGGACTCTATCCGGTCGTCTTGGAGAACGTTGAATCCCCTGGCTGTCAAGGCGCTGCGCAGTTCCACCCGGTCGTCGAGGGCAAGGTTGACGCCTTTGACCTCCTGCCACACCTCATGGCCCCGGCCGGCCACCAGGATAGTGTCCTCCGGCCGGGCCAACTCCACGGCATGGCGGATGGCGTCGGCGCGGGGGAAGACTTCCAGGACTTCACACACCAGGGAGTCCTTTTCCTTTGCTTCCCTGGCTCCGGCCAGGACGTCGGCGCGGATGGCGGCGGGATCTTCATCGTGGGGGTCGTCATCGCTGATGATCACGGTATCCGCGAGCCGCGCCGCGATGGCGCCCATGGCGGGGCGTTTGCCCTGGTCACGCTGGCCGGTTGCACCGAACACGACGATAAGGCGTGACCCCTGCTGCGGGGACCGTACGGCCTCGAGGGCACGGGCCAGGGCGTCGGTGTTGTGGGCAAAATCCACCACCGCGGCCGGCCGCCTGGAGACCAGCTGCATGCGTCCGGGCACCGCTACTGTGAAGGGGTCGTGCTCGTCCAGTGCCGCTTGCAGCGCGGCGGCGTCCACGCCTGCCGTCAGGACCATCACTGCGGCCAGCGCCGCATTGGCTACGTTGAAGCTGCCGGGAAGTCCGGTGTGCACAGTGAGCATGGCGCCGTCCGGGCCGCTGAGGGTGAATTCCGTGCCGAGGCCGCGCGCGGCGGTAGCCGTCACAGTCCAGTCGGCAGTGGTTCCGGCGGTCGTGGCGAGGGTGGTGACCGGCACCTCCGTGGCACCGGCGAGACGGCGGCCCCATTCGTCGTCGACCGTCACAACGGCAGCGCGGGCGCGGCGCGGGGTGAAAAGCTCCGCTTTGGTGGCGAAATAGTCGTCCATGGTGTGGTGCAGGTCCAAGTGGTCCTGCGTGAGGTTGGTGAAGCCTGCAACGTCGAAAAGCACTCCGTCCACCCGCTGGAAGGAGATGGCGTGGGACGAGACCTCCATGGCGGCGGCGGTCAGTCCCCTTTCCCGCATGAGGGCCAGCAGCGCGTGCACGTCGGTGGATTCGGGCGTGGTGAGCAGGCTCGGGATGGGGTCGCCGCCGGCATGTATCTCGATGGTGCCGATAAGACCGGTCTTCCGGCCGAGGGCGTGCAGCAGCGAGTTGATGAAGTAGGTGGTGGTGGTTTTCCCGTTGGTGCCCGTGACGCCAAACAACTGCGGCTGGGCGCCGCCCGGCTGGCTTTGATAGATCAAGGCGGACAGTGGACCCACCACGTTGCGGGGCGAGTCCACGATGATTACCGGTACCTGCACCTCGGTGGAGAGCGCGAGCAGCCTGGCTCCGGCATCGTCGGTGAGGACGGCAACGGCTCCCCCTTCGATGGCCTGCGGCGCAAAATCCGCGCCGTGGCGTGCCGCGCCCGGAAGGGCGACGTAGAGGTCCCCCTGTTCGACTGTCCGCGAGTTCAGCGAAATTCCGGTGACTTCCACTTCAGCGGCCGGACCGGGAACCGCTACGTCGATGGCATCGCCGATGCTTGCCAGCCGGACCGCTTCTACAGTTGACGGGCGGAAGCGGCTTTGGCCGGCGGGTCCCTCCGGGACGGCGAGGCTATCGGACGGATTGAGGTCAGACAAGGAATCTCCGATGGTGCTAGTGGATCGGGCCCGGCATGGATGAACCGGTGGTGCTGCTGGTTGGCTGTTGCGGGGGTGCTACTTGGCGAACTGGGGAAGCCTGGCCGGTTCGCCGGTGGACGGCTGGACATTGTAGGTCCGCAGCGCCTGGCTCATGACGGACCGGAAGACCGGCCCGTTGGTAATCCCGTAGATGCTGCCCTTGGGCCGCTGGAGTACCACCTCCACAATAAACCGCGGATCATCCATTGGTGCCATGCCCACCATGGAGGCGGTGTAGCCGCAGAACCCGGACTTGCCGTCGTCGCAGGGGGATTCAGAGGTGCCCGTCTTTGCGCCCACGCGGTAGCCGTCGATGGCAGCGTCCTTGATTTGGCCCTCCGTCACGGCGCTTTCCAGTATGTCCCGGACCTGCTGGGCCGTGTTCTCCGAGACGACCTGCCGCGACGGTGCGGCGGGCACCTTTTCCTCGCTTCCGTCCGGGGAGACGTGGGCGTCGATCAGCCTTGGCTGGAGCATCACGCCGTCGTTGGCGATGGATTGGAATGCCCGTACCGTCTGGAGGGTGGACTGGGACACGCCCTGCCCGAACAGCACGGTGTATTCCTGGCGCCCGTCCCACTGCTGCCAGGGCGTGAGGATGCCGGAGGCCGTGGCAGGAAGCCCGATGTCCGGCGCCTCGCCGATGCCGAACCTCTTCAGCCAGTCGTACCGCTGCTCCTTGCTGAGGCGCTGGCCGGCCATGACAGTGCCGGTGTTCATCGAGTAGCCCAGGATGCCCGCGAGGGTGCGCTCCTCGGTTCCGTGGGCGAAGGAGTCGCTGAAGGTTTGGCCGTCCACGGTGTAAGTGGGCCCCAGGGTGAATGAGTCGAGCGGCTTGGCCTTTCCCTCTTCAATGAGGGCTGCCGCGGTCATCATCTTTTCAACAGAGCCGGGCTCGTATGCAGCCGTGACTGCGCGGACACCGCGATCCTTGGCGGCCACCCGGCCGGGGTCGTTGGGGTCGGGGGAATTGGTGTCGGCCATCGCCACCAGGTCCCCGGTCTTGGCGTCCATCACGATGATGACGCCCCACTCTGCGTCGAGCTTGTCCGACTGGCTTTGAATGGCCTGCTGCGCAAAATACTGCAGGTCCGAGTTGAGCGTGAGCTTGATGTCCTTACCGTCCTGCGGCGCTGTGAGCTCATCCACTCCCACGGGGATGCGCAGGCCGTCGGCGCCGATTTCAAAAAGGCGTTCGCCGTCAGCGCCCTTCAGCAGTTCGTCCTGGGTCTGTTCTATGCCGGCCTGGCCAGTAGCGCCGTCGGCCAGGAACCCGATGATGCCGCCGGCGACGGAACCGTTGGGATATACCCGCTTACTGACGCCTTCGGTGACGATGCCGGGGATTTGGAGCTGGGAGATCCGGTCCTCAATGTCCGGCTTTACGTCCTTGGCAACGATGTAATAGGGCTGCCCGCCGGTGACGGCGTCCCGGACAGCGTCCTTTTCCATGCCCAGCGCGGCGGCGAGCTCGGTGAGGCCCTGGTCACGGCTGACATCCACCAGCTTCTCTTTGCCGTCCACCGTGTCCAGGCGCTTGAAGGTTTCGGTTTTGGTGTTGACGCGCTGGTCCACCACCACGTTGTAGCGGATCACGCTGTTGGCCAGCACGGTTCCCCGGGAGTCCAGGATGCTGCCTCTCTCGGCAGGCAGGACGGTCCGCTTCATCCGGCTGTTCAGTGCTGCTTCGGCCATTCCACCGACGTCCAGCCCCTGGACCAGGAAGAGCTTGCCGCCCACCACCAGCAGGAGTGTCAGCATTATTCCCAGTCCCAGCCGGAGCCGCTTTTTGGCGCTGGGTACCTTGCCGCTGCTTGCTTTGCCGGTCCTCTGCGCCACCGTGATAATTCCTTGCTGCTCGACCTTGTTGCCTGTCAGACCTGCCGCGTTACTGTCCGGGGACCTTCTGCTCGGGTGCCGGTACTGACCCTCCGTGGAGCTCTGCCGGCGGCAGGGCCGGCGCCGACGACGGCGGTGTCTGGGCAGGCGCGGACGACGGCGGTGCCTGGCCAGGCGTGGCGCCGGCGGCGGGCTTGGCGTCTGTGGGGGCGGAAGCAGCCGCAGGTGCCTGGGCGGGCTTCCGGGCTTCCAGCGGATCCTGCTTGCTTGGCGGCGGAACCACGGTTACCTGGCCTGCGACAGCAGGCGCCGGGATAACGGCGCCGGCAGCACCGTCCTTCACAGCCGGCGTGGCCTTGCCGGTGACGGTGAGGGTGGACAGGTCAATCTGGCCTTTGACGGTGGAAGGAACCATGCCCAGCTTCGTCGCCTGCGCTGCAAGGTTTTGGGGTGCTTCGAAGTTCTGGACCTGCTGGGTGAGGTCCTGGTTCTGCTTGGTCAGGGTGCTCTGCCGGGCGCGCAGTTCCACCAATTGGTACTGCGCCGTGGATACGGAAATGTTCAGGACAAGAACAGCGATCAGGGCCACGGCAAGCATGGCGAAGCAGAGCACCACGAAGGGGGCGCGGCGTTTGCGGGGAACGGTCCGGACTACGGACAGCGGGGTGCGGTTCCGGCGGGGACCGGCCGGCGAACCCGCAGGAAGCTGCTTGGCCGCCGAACCGGAAACGACGGGAAAGTTCTTGACGGCAGCGGTGCTCACTAAGCTCTCCTGGTTCGGATACGTTCCACCGCGCGCAGCCTTGCTGAGGCAGCGCGGGGGTTTTCGGCGATTTCGACGGCGGTTGGCACCTCGGTGCCTTTGGTCAGGGTCTTCAGTTCGGGTTTGTGCTCTTCCAGCTCCACGGGAAAGCCGAGGGGAGCGGAGGATTTGGATCGGGCCTGGAAAACTCCCTTGACGATCTTGTCCTCCAGGGAGTGATAGGACATGACCACTATTCGGCCGCCCAGGGCCGTGGCGTCAACGGCCGCGGGGACCGCCCGCTCCAGCACGTCAAGCTCCTCGTTGACTTCGATCCGCAGGGCCTGGAACGTCCGTTTGGCTGGGTGGCCGCCGGACTTTGCCGCTCCGGCCGGGACGACTGCGCGGATCTGTTCCACGAGCTCGCCGGTAGTGGTGAAAGGTCGGGAGGCCCGGGAGGCAACGATCCTGTTTGCTATGCGTCCGGCGAACTTCTCCTCGCCCCATTTCCGGATGATCCGGACGAGTTCCTCTTCGCTGTAGTTGTTGACGACGTCGGCCGCAGTCTGTCCGCGGCTGGTATCCATCCGCATGTCCAGGGGTGCGTCGAATGAATACGCAAAACCCCGTTCGCGCTCATCCAGCTGGAGGGAGGAAACGCCCAGGTCCATGAGGATGCCGTGTACTTCGGTCACGCCAAGGTCAGCGATGACTTCTTCGATTTCGTCATAGACCGCGTGGACCAGGTCTGTCCGCGCCTGGAACGGAGCCAACCGCTCCCCTGCCAGGGCAAGGGCTTCTTCATCGCGGTCGATGCCGATCAGGTGGAGGTCCGGGAACCGCTGCAGCATGGCTTCGGAGTGGCCCCCCATGCCCAGCGTTGCGTCGATGGCCACCGGGGTTTCGCCGCGGCTCCTGGCCGCTTCAAAACCCGGCGCCAACAAATTGATGCACCGGTCGCGAAGGACCGGCACATGGCGTTCGGACGTTGGCTTCTGTTGATCGTTCATGCCCCGTCCTCTCTCGCCGTCGCTGTCACTGGTATGGTTCTTGGCCCAGATCCCCATCCGCGCCTATCGTCGTGCCCGCCTGGCTCCGGGGAAGTGAGCCAGGTTGGCCAGCCGATGGGCCGGCTGGAGATCTCAGCCAAGACATCTGCCCGCGGTCCTGTTCCGGTCAGAGAATGCCCGGAATGGGATCATCGGTTTCGGAGAAGGCGGTCTCCTTCTCCGCGAGGTATTCATTCCAGGCCTGGGCGTCCCAGATCTCAGCGCGGGTTCCGGCGCCGATGACGGCCAGTTCCCTCCCGAGCCCTGCGTACTCCCGGAGCGCCGGCGGAATAGTCACGCGCCCCTGCTTGTCAGGTACCTCGTCCGAGGCTCCAGAAAGAAAGACGCGGATGTAGTCCCGCGCCTGTTTTGAGGAGATTGGTGCCTCCCGCATTTGCTCGTGAACCCGGGCAAATTCCTTCTCGCTGAAGACGTAGACGCAACGTTCCTGGCCTCTCGTGAGTACCAGTCCGCTGGCAAGTTCCTCGCGGAACTTCGCGGGGAGAATGATCCGGCCCTTTTCATCCAGACGTGGCGAATGCGTGCCCAGAAACACTGGCCCACCGCCTGTCCGATGTCAGGAACTGCACATCCCCTATGTTGCAACCACCCTCTTATGTCCTCCACATTACTCCACTTTCCACCACAGTCAACGTGAAAAGCGCGGGGAAGCGCTCAATTCCTGGGAAAGGCGCCCCTAAAACACGCGGAATTGCGCTGGTGGTGGGAAGTGGAGGACTTTTGGCAATTCCCGGCAGTGCGGACGCGCAAGGCGCCTGTGCCCCGAACGTATCCGCTGGCATCGCGAAAGATGGAGGGCGGTTAAACGCGAAAAGACCCGCCGAAGCGGGTCTTTTTGGCGCTAACCCCACGTTGTGGAGTGGAGCAAAGTGGTGCGGAGTGCGCTTTTGGTGTCTGCGGACGCCGGAGCCTTTAGGGTTCTCCCCTGCGCCTCTCGTCCCAGCGCTCCTCAAGGTTGCTCATAAAGGAACTCCGTTGCTTGCCGCCCTTACCGGTGCCGGGCTTGGCGGCTTTCGTTGCGGACGAATTGCTGCGCATCGTGGCGAAATAGACGCCGCCGCCCATAACAACAAATCCCAGGACGCCGACAAAAATGTTTTGGAGGGTGACTCCCACAAGCAGCAGGAAGACGCCGGCCAGCGCGCACAGGACGCCAATCACGACGTGTCTCGTAGACCACGAACGCCCGGGGTCCGATCCCATGGAATTCGCGAACTTTGGATCATCCTCGTGAAGCTGCTTCTCCAGCTGCTCAAGCAGCTTCTGTTCGTGCTCCGACAGCGGCATCACGACCTCCTTTGTAGGCCAACGTCCGGGCTGATCCCAGCCATTTCTTCTGCTCGGATAACGTCTGGTATGCCCTGGTGGTTCCCGTACCCGCCTGCTGTGGCGGTAAACGGCAACCCGGGCATGCAAACCGTGAGCGGAAGCATGTCCAGGAGAGCCTGGCAGTAAGTCCAGTCACTCCAAAACTTCGTATCTATAAGGATAGTTTGTTCAGGGCCGTTCTGAAAGACGGCAATGACTTTCCCGGCAGCCGCCAAACGGCTTATTTGCAGGCTTATTCGGAACCGCTGCCGGGCTCAAGCAGCCGGGCAGGAAGGACCGATTTTCCACCGAATTTGCGGGCTACCTGGTCTACAGCCTGCTCCGCGGCGCGCCAGTTTTCGTCCCTGCGGTCGATACTCAACTGCAGCGAGGTCCGCGCGGCCTCTTCAAGCTGCTCAGCCCGCACTCCCACCAGCCTGACAGTCATGGGCCTGTCCACGGAGTCCAGGAGCTGAAGCGCCACGGCATAGATGAGCTGCGCGCTGTCCACGGGAGTCTGGACGGTCCGGCTGCGGGTGATGGTGGAGAAGTCCGCGAACCTCAGCTTCAAGGCGACGGTCCGGGCCACCATCCCCGAACTGCGCAACCGCTCCGCCGTACGGTGCGAAAGCCGCAGCAGTTCCCGGTGGAGGAGGGCGTCGTCGGCGGTGTCCACAGCAAAGGTTTCTTCCGCGCCGATGCTCTTTTCGACCCGGACGGGTGTGACGGGACGCGGGTCCAATCCCCAAGCGAGTTGGTGGACATGAACCCCGCCCGCGCCAAGCATCTTTTTGAGGGACGAGACCGGCGTGGCTGCCAGGTCTGCGACCGTTTTGATGCCCATCCTCGCCAGGACGTCAGTGGTCTTCGCGCCAACCCCCCACAATGCGCCGACGGGCAGACTGTGGAGGTACGGAACCGTCTCGTCAGGTCCGATCAGGAGCAACCCGTCCGGTTTGCAGCGGGTGGAGGCAATTTTTGCCACAAACTTTGTCTCAGCAACCCCCACCGATGCGGTAATGCCGAGCTCCGCATCCACCCTGCGCCGGATCAGTTCGCCGATGGCCCGGGGCGGACCCAGCCTGCGTATCGCACCGCTGACGTCCAGGAACGCCTCGTCCACGCTGAGCGGCTCCACGAGTTCGGTGACGGACTCGAAGATCGTCATCAGCTGGGCGGAAACCTCGTAATACTCCTTGTGCCGGGGCTCGATCACTACCGCCTGGGGGCACATGCGCATGGCCACTGCCATTGGCATTGCGGATTTGACGCCGAAGGCCCTGGCTTCGTAGGACGCGGAGAGGACTACTGAGCGCTCCGCCGGGTAACCCACGATGACCGGCCTGCCACGCAGTTCAGGCCGCGTGCGCAGTTCCACGGAGACGAAAAAAGCATCCATATCCACGTGCATGATGCAGTTGCGCCTGCGGGGCAGGAGGCCTGCTCCGGCCGGCTCGATCGTCCCAACAGGTGCCACGGCTGCAATCCTATCGCCTTGTACTGACTAAACTGGTGGCTGAATCCGGCATCTACACCAGGAGGAATGTCCCTGTGACGGTCATTGGAAAACCTAAGCCAGCAGCCCTGGCCGCTTTTGCTGCCGGTGCAGCCTTGGCGCTCGCTGCCTGCAGCCCAACGCCCTCAGGAACACCGGATCCCACAGCCTCCGCCTCTGCACCGGAAACGGTGCAGTCCACTGTGACAGCTGCGGCCAGCCCCTCAGCCTCGCCCAACACCTCCGCTACGGTAGGGGCCGTCGTCGAAGGTTTCCCCCAGCAGCTCCTGCCGCTCATGCCGGGCGCGGGCGTGGTGTCCAGCAGCTTCGACAAGGCATCGACGCCGGCCACCGCAGCCTTGGTTGCCACCATTACTTCGCCCACTGCGGCTGTCCTGGACTTTTACACCAAAGAACTTGAGGCGCGCGGGTTCAAGGCAGTGCCGGGCGAGGCCGTGGGGGCGGTAGCTTCCAAGGACTTTGTCCGCGGAGACAGTGAGACGGTCAACATCTCCGCCGTGGAGGCCGGCGGCGTTGTCACCTTCACCATCGGTGCCAACGTGGCAGCTGAGTCAGCCAAGTGACGGCAACTGAGCAGATAAGGAATGAACAGGCCGCCTTCGTAGCGGCGGTCGCCGGTGACCTGACCGACTTCCTCACATCCCGGCAGTCCATCATGTCCGCCATCTCCCCTGACATCGAACCCCTCACTGGTTCCATCTCCAACCTGGTGACCGGGGGGAAACGGCTCCGGGCGCTGATGTGCTACTGGGGTTGGCGGGCCGCCGGCGGTGAACCGTCCGCCCGGCAGATCGTGACAGCCGGTGCCGCGCTGGAGCTGTTCCAGGCTGCCGCGCTGATCCACGATGACATCATCGACCGCTCGGACACCAGGCGGGGCGGACCGAGCGTCCACCGCCGGTTCAGCCAACTCCACGGGACCCAAGGCTGGGCCCTGGACAGCGAGCGGTTTGGGCAGGCAGCTGCAATCCTCACCGGCGACCTCTGCCTCTCGTTCAGCGAAGAAGCGTTTACGGACATCGGCGAGCGGGCTGCTGCCGGCAGCCGAGCCCGGCTGATCTTCAACCTCATGCGCGCAGAGGTCATGGCCGGCCAGTACCTGGACATCCTGGAGGAAGTAGCCGGACCCGTGCGGGACCGGGCGGGAGCCGTCAGCAGGGCCCAGTCCATCATCAGGTTCAAGTCGGCCAAGTATTCAACCGAGCACCCGCTCGCGCTGGGCGGTGCACTCGCCGGTGCTTCCAACGAACTTCTCCGCGGGTACTCTGCATTCGCGTTGCCCCTTGGCGAAGCCTTCCAGCTTCGAGACGACGTGCTGGGTGTCTTCGGCGATCCGCTCACCACCGGCAAGCCGGCCGGAGACGACCTGCGCGAAGGCAAGCGGACCGTGCTGGTAGCGCTTGCCCTGGACCAGGCATCGGAGTCCGAATCGGCGTATATCGACGCACGCCTGGGCAGCCCCGACCTCACGGAGGAGGACATTTTCGAAATCCGGCGGATCATCGAAGAATCGGGGGCTTTGCAGGCCACCGAAGTCCTCATCAACGAATTCGGCGCGGCAGCCTACGATGCTCTCGAGGCACTTCCCCTGGACCAACTGCCAAAAACCGCCCTGCAGAGGCTGGCCGAAGCAACCGTCAGCCGCGCCTCCTGATTCGATCGGCGGAAAAGCTGGCACCTACCAGGCCAAAGTCTGGGCCCTGCGCCTGATTTCTGTTTTCCTGCCCTCCCGCAAGGCGTCAATGGGACGTCCGCGCAGTGACTCATCAGGCGTGAACAGCCAGATGATGAGGTCCTCGTCCGAGTAACCTGCGTCCGCCAGCACAACAATGGTGCCTTTAAGGCTGTCCACCACCTGGCCGTCCTGAATGAATTCAGCCGGGACCGAACGGATTTTCCGTTCTCCCACCCGCAAAGCCGCCAAAGCATGCTCGTCAATAAGGCTGTGGACTTTGGTAATCGAGACATCCAACAATTGGGCGACGTCGGGCAGGGGCAACCATTCGCCCACGAGGTTTTCTACATTACTCACGGATCAAGGTTGCCACGGTGGATACCGTCGCGCCTAGTCGGTTCATCGCTTGCCCGCAGCTGACCTGCGGACACTCCACAAAGTCCTGCTTACGGCAAATGCCGAAATTCTTGTGCTACGGACAAATTCGTGAGAGATTCACATAGATCACATTCGTAACAGGAATAACACCTGTAACAGTAGTATCGGAATGACAGCGGCATCCCCGCCCGCGCCCGCAGTTGAGAAGAGGATTCTTTCCATGACGATGTCCCGCTCGCCCAAGCAGCCCCCAAAACCGAGCCTGCCCACAATCGCTGCCACTACGGCAGCGCTGCCTGCGGTCGTATTGTCATCCCTGGCCCTCGCCCAGCCCGCTGCCGCGGAGCCGCCCGCCCGCGTTGTTCCGGCCACCCTCGCCGCGGCCATGAAGGCCCAGGCAGCGCAGGCGGCACAGGCGACGGCGGCCGTCATCCCGGCGTCGTCCGTCTCCACCACCATCCCCTCGGCCTTCAAGCCGGCCCAGCCCTCCGTTCCGGCCGAGTACACCATCGCCCGGGGTGACACCATCAGCGCTGTCGCCGGCAGGTTCGGGCTGAACACGGGCGACATCCTGAAACTCAACAACCTGCAGGCGAACACACTTATCTACCCGGGACAGAAGATCAAGCTTTCCGGTACCCCGGCGCCCGCAGCTCCCGCTCCGGCCCCTGCACCGGCTGCCGCACCGTCGACGGCCAGCGGCGGTGCCAGTTACACCGTGAAGCCGGGCGACACGCTGGGGGCCATCGCCGCAAAGCACAAGGTAAGCCTGTCGGACGTCTTTTCGTGGAACAACCTCAACATGCGCTCCATCATCTACCCGGGGCAAAAGATCAAGGTTGGCGGCGGCGGCTCCGCTCCCGCACCGGCGGCCCCCGCTCCTGCACCGGCGGCACCTGCCCCGGCTCTGGCAAACACCTCGGCTGCTGCCCCGGCATCCGGCTCGTACACCGTCAAGGCCGGTGACACGCTTTCTACCATTGCCTCCCGCCACGGTGTCAAGCTTTCGGACCTCCTCTCCGCGAACCAGATGAACCTGCGTACGGTGATTTACCCGGGCAACAAGCTGGCCATCCCGGGGGCCGGCCAGCAGGCACCCCGGCCACCAGCCTCTGTTACGCCCCTCGTGCCCAGTTCCTTCCTTGGCTTTACCTACCCCGCCGCCGTGGTGAGCTCAGCGAACGAAAACAAGGCACTCCTGAACGCTTCGCCGGTGCCGTCACGCGATCAGATGCGCGGCATTGTCGCGGACACGGCGCGGGCCATGGGCGTGGAGCCGTCACTCGCCCTCGCTTTCGCCCACCAGGAGTCCGGCTTCGACCAGCGTGCGGTATCCCCTGCGAATGCCATCGGAACCATGCAGGTCATCCCCAGCTCGGGCCAGTGGGCATCGGACCTGGTGGGCCGGAAGCTGAACCTTTTGGATCCCTACGACAATGCGACGGCAGGTGTGGCGATCATCCGCCAGCTCCTCGCCACCAGCAAGGACAGGGATTCAGCCATCGCCGGCTACTACCAGGGGCAGTATTCGGTGAGCAAATACGGCATGTACGAGGACACCAAGGCCTACGTCGCCGCCATTAAGGCACACCAGAAGAACTTCGGCTAGCAACCCCGGCTGCTCCCGCAACGCGGGGGCGGCCAGCGGAAGGCGGCACGGGTCCGGACCGATATCGGTTCGGACCCGTTTCATTGCTGGATTACGATCGTAGGGTGCAGGAACACGTGTCAGACCCTCTGGTAGGAACCCTGGTGGACAACCGGTACGCCGTCAGGTCCAGGCTGGCGCGGGGCGGCATGTCCACCGTTTACGTGGCCACCGACCAGCGGCTGGAACGGGACGTGGCCCTGAAGGTACTGCACCCCCACCTCTCCGCGGACGAAAACTTCCTTGACAGGCTCAGCCGGGAAGCCAAGGCCGCAGCCAGGCTTTCCCACCCGCACGTAGTGGGAGTTCTGGACCAGGGCACCGACGCCAACACCGCGTATCTGGTGATGGAGTACATCAAGGGTCATACGCTGCGGGACGTCATCAAGGCCAAGGGCGCGCTTCCGCCCCGGCTCGCGCTGGCGCTCATTGATCCGGTGGTGGAAGGCCTGGGCGCCGCCCACGCAGCCGGGTTTATCCACCGGGACGTGAAACCTGAAAACGTCCTGATAGCGGAAGACGGCAGGATCAAGATCGGGGATTTTGGCCTGGCCCGGGCAGTCACCACCTCCACCAGCACCGGAACGCTGCTCGGAACGGTGGCCTACCTCTCCCCCGAACTCGTTCTCGGCAAACCCGCCGATGCCCGGAGCGATGTGTACTCCGCGGGCATCATGCTCTACGAGATGCTCACGGGCCAGCAGCCGTTTACGGGCGAGGGCCCCATACAGGTGGCCTACCAGCACGTCAACGGGACGGTGGGTCCACCCTCGGAACTGGTGCCGGGCTTGGCGGCCGAGGTGGATGAACTCGTTCAGTGGTGTACTGCCAACGATCCGGAGAACCGTCCCATCGACGGCAACGCCCTGTTACAGGAGCTGCGCCACATCAGGACCAACCTCAGTGACCGCGAACTGGACCTGCAGCCGCCTGGCGCACTGGCTGCAGGCAGCCCGGGTCCCACCGGGAACCCCAACCACACTGAGGTTATAGCCCGTACCAACAATCCAACGAGCGTTATGCCCTTTGGCCGGCCGTCGTTACCGCCGCACCGCCCGCTGCAGCAAATGGAGGGGCAGGGGCCGGGCCGGGTCACCGGTCAGGCAGCCAGCTCTCCTGCTCCCGGTCTTCGGCATGAACTCACTCCCCCTGGGACGGACGATGACGCACCATGGGCGGCGGCGCCTGCGGCGATCAGTAAGCGGGCCCAGCGCAAGGCTGATAAGGAAGAGGAAAAAGCCCGCGCACGGGCTGCGGCCACTCCGGCACGCAACCTGCGCGAGGGCAGCCCGCGCCGGCGGGGGGTCTTGTGGGTGGTTGTCCTGCTCATCGCCGCGCTGCTGGCAACAGGAGCAGGCTGGTTCTTCGGCATGGGGCCCGGTTCGGCTGCGGCCATTCCTGCCGTGGCGAACAAGACGGTGGCACAGGCCCAGGAACTCCTCAGCCAGGCGGGGTTCCGGTCCACCACCAGGGACGTTTTCGACGACGCCGTGCCGAGCGGGCTGGTGGTGGGCACCGAACCCCCGGCCGGGTCGGAAATCCGGAAGTTCCAGCCTGTTTCGGTCTTTGTCTCGAAGGGCCCGCAACTGTTTCCTCTGCCCGGGCTGACCGGGGCAACCATCGAGGAAGCAAAAACCGGGTTGAACAGTGCCGGGATGGCATTGGGAACGGTCACGGAGCAGTTTGACGAGGCTGCGCCGGCGGGAGTTGTCCTGTCCCAGGATCCGGCCGCCGGTACCCCGCTACGGCACGGCACTCCGGTCAACCTGGTGGTGTCCAAAGGTCCGGAGCCAATCCCGGTACCCAACGTTGTGGGCCTGGACGAGGATGATGCCAAGGACGCCATCGAGGCGGCCGGCCTGGAGGCGGAGGTAGCGCGGGAAGAGGTCTTCGACAGGAATATCCCGGAGGGCGCCGTTGTGAGCCAGTCTCCGGCAAACGGCACCCTCACCCGGGGCGGGACGGTGACCCTGACCATCTCAAAGGGACCGAGAATGGTGGAGGTGCCCAGCTACATCGGCCGGCAGGCGGCTGAAGCGAAGCGTGCCCTCGAAAGCCTGGGCTTCCAGGTTCAGGTAGATAATATCCTGGGCGGCTTCTTTGGCACTGTGCGGGACCAGGACCCCGTGGATACCGAAGTACCCGAAGGATCAGTCATCACACTGACTGTGGTGTAGGCGGATCCGCTCCGCCCACACCCGTCGTGCCGGTTCCCGATCGTGCCAGTCAGGACAAGCGCCTGCGCGCTTCAGGGATGGGCCCGGCTCAGCGCTTGGCCAGTGCCCCAGCCACCAGGAAGGCCATCTCCAGCGACTGCATGTGGTTCAGCCGCGGATCACATACTGACTCATAACGGTCCAGGAAGGCGTCCTGGTCGATGGGGTCCGCGCCGCCGAGGCACTCCGCGACGTCGTCGCCGGTCATTTCCACATGCAGGCCGCCAGGGACGGTCCCCAGGGCGTGGTGCACTTCGAAGAAGCCGCGTACTTCGTCAATGACGTCGTCGAAATTGCGGGTCTTGTACCCGTTGGGGGACGTAACCGTGTTCCCGTGCATGGGATCGGTGACCCAGAGCACCTGTGCGCCTGAGGCCGTGACCTTCTCGACGACGGCGGGCAGTTTCTCCCGGATGTTCCCGGCGCCCATGCGGGTGATGAAGGTCAGGCGGCCGGGCTCGCGCTCCGGGTCCAGCTTGTCGATCAGGCGGAGGGCGTCGTCGCCGGTGGTGGACGGGCCCAGCTTGACGCCGATGGGGTTCCGCACGCGGGACAGGAAGTCGACGTGTGCGTGGTCCAGTTCGCGGGTCCGTTCCCCGATCCAAAGGAAGTGCGCGGACGTGTCGTAGGGGAACCCGGTGCGGGAGTCGATGCGGGTGAGGGCACGCTCGTAGTCCAGGAGGAGAGCCTCGTGGCTGGCGAAGAACTCGACGCGCTTGAGCGCCTCGAAGTCCGCTCCGCAGGAATCCATGAACATGATGGCACGGTCGATGTCCCGCGCCAGGGACTCGTAGCGTGCGTGGGCCGGGTTCTCGGTGAAACCCTTGTTCCACTGGTGTACGGAGCGCAGGTCCGCGAATCCGCCCTGGGTGAAGGCGCGGATGAGGTTAAGCGTGGAGGCGGAGGTGTGGTAGGCGCGGAGCATGCGGGCGGCGTCGTGGCCGCGGGATTCCGGGGTGAAGTCGTAGCCGTTGACAATGTCGCCGCGGTAGGCGGGAAGTGTAACGCCGTCGCGGGTCTCATCGTTGGACGAACGGGGCTTGGCGAACTGGCCCGCCATGCGGCCCATCTTGATGACGGGCATTGCGGCGCCGTACGTCAGGACCACTGCCATCTGCAGGATGGTCTTGACCCTCGCGCTGATTTTGTCCGCTGTGGCGGCTTCGAACGTTTCGGCGCAGTCGCCGCCCTGGAGCAGGAATGCCTTGCCCTGGGCAGCAGCGGCCAGCCGCTCGCGGAGCACGTCCACCTCGCCGGCGAACACCAGCGGAGGAAGCACGGACAGTTCCTTGACGGAGGCATCGAAAACGTCCCGGTCCTGCCAGCTGGGCTGCTGGGAGATGGGAAGGTCCCGCCAGTCGTCGAGTCCGGGATAGTTGGCCGCGCCGCTCTGTGCGGTGCTGGACAGCGAAAAGGCAGGTTTTGCAGATAGCTCAGTCACCCTCTAAGACTAACGGTCCCGCAGGTGCTCCGAACACCGCCGCGTCACGCATCCCAGGCCCGGCGTCATAGACACCACCGGCCGCGGACGGGTGCCGGCCGCGGCCCCTGGCAGAAGGGCTCAGGCGCTGGCGGCAGCTCCGCCGTCGTCCTGCTGTTTCTCGCTGCCGGCGCCCGGCTGCCCGGCCTCGGCACTTGGACCGGCCGCGTCAGCATCGAAGCTGCCGCGGGCACTTTCGATGGGCGCCGGCGCGGCGGGGGGTGCTGCGGCAGCGACCGGGTCCAACGGCTTGCCGGCGAGCCGGAGCTTCACCACCGCCGCGTATTCATCCACGTATTCCTGTCCGGAGAGACGCATCAGCTCGAACATGATCTCGTCCGTAACCTGCCGCTGGATCAGCCGGTCCCCAGCCTGGTCGTGATACCTGCTGAAATCCAGCGGTTCACCAAAAATCATGCCGATCCGGCGGATGTTCGGCAGGCGTTTGCCGATGGGCTGGACCTTGTCCGTTCCAATCATTGCCACTGGAACCACCGGCACGCCCGCCTTGAGCGCAAGCCTGGCCACGCCCACCTTGCCCCGGTACAGCCGCGAATCAGGGCTGCGGGTGCCCTCCGGGTAGATACCGAGCAGCCCGCCATGCGAGAGGACGTCCATTCCGGCGCTCAGCGACGCCTCCGACGCCGCGCCGCCGGACCGGTCCATGGGGAGCTGGTTGGTGAGGCGGAAGAACATTGCCGTCAGCCTCCCCTTAACCCCCGTGCCGGTGAAGTACTCCGACTTGGCCAGGAACACCACGGGGCGGCGGACCATGAGCGGCATAAAGATCGAGTCGGAAAAGGAGAGGTGGTTGGACGCGATGAGCGCCGGACCATCGGCCGGAATGTTGTCCAGGCCCTTTACCCAGGGGCGGAAAAGCAGCTTCAGGACCGGACCCAGAAAGATCCTTTTCATCACCCAATAGAACACGTGCAAAACCTCTCCGGAAGGCAGCCGCCAAGCCCCGCGTCGGGCCTGACCGGCAGTTCAGTGCAACCATACTCTAGTGAGATTTGCCCGGAACAGTGACACGATGTAGTCATGAGCGAAAGCAGCATCCCGTCCCGTCCTGCCGCTTTCAGCTATCCGGGCCATGGGGAAAACGCCCGCGTCGGGGTGGCAATCTGCCACGGTTTCACCGGCAGCCCGCTGAGTGTGCTGCCTTGGGCGGAACACCTTGCCTCGCAGGGGTACGCAGTAACCGTTCCGCTTCTGCCCGGGCACGGGACGGACTGGCGCCAGCTTGCCCGGACACGCTGGAGCGAATGGTACGGCAGCTTTGAAACAGCCTACCTGGAGCTTGCGGAGCGGACTGAGACCTGCTTTGTGGCAGGGCTGTCCATGGGCGGAGCGATTGCGCTCCTGACTGCGTCCAGGCACCAGGTGGCGGGGGTCTCGGCAGTGAACCCGGGGCTGAGCTTCTATGACCGGCGGGTACGTGTCATTGGCGTGCTCAAATACTTCCAGAAGACCACCCTCCCCATCCAGGAGGAGCAAGCCACGGCGGTGGTCACCGAAGACGGCGACTATTCCCGCACTCCCCTTGCCGCCGTGCACGAGCTGAAGAAGCTCTTTGGAGCCGCCACACGGGGCCTGCCCCGGGTCACTGCCCCGGTGCAGGTGTTCAAGTCCAGCACCGACGCGGTAGTTCCGCCCACTTCGCTGGCAGTACTGCGGAAACGCCTCGGCACGCACCTGGTGGAGGTCGTCAGCCTTGCAAGCAGCGGCCATGTGGCTACGCTGGACGTGGACGCACCGGAGATCTTCGCCAAATCCAGTGCCTTCTTTTACGCCCACTCCAGCCAGAACACCTCAGTGGAGACCCCATGACCTCCAGTCCGGACCACAGCCCCTACAGCTGCGTATTTAACGGCGAGGGGCCCCGGATCGGCGTGGTCCTGTCCCACGGATTCACCGGAAGCCCCCATGGCCTGCGGACGTGGGCGCAGGCCTTTGCCGCTGCCGGTTTCGCTGTCCGCATGCCGCTGCTGCCGGGTCACGGCACCAGTTGGCAGGAGCTGGCCAGGACCAGGTGGCAGCAGTGGCACGGCGCACTTGACGACGCCTACATTGAACTCGACGCGGACTGCGACTACGTTTTTTCCGCCGGCCTTAGCATGGGAGGGGCGCTGGCGCTGCGTATCGCAGCCACTCGGCCGGTGGCAGGAGTCGTACTCGTGAACCCGGCACTGGTGATCGATGATCCCCGCGCGCCGCTCGCCGGAATCCTGAAACTGGTCATGAAGAGCACGCCGGCCATTGCCAACGACATCCTCAAGGAAGGCATGGACGAGGGCGCATACAACCGCACCCCGGTGGCCGCCGCCCATGAACTCAACAAAATGTTCAAGGACACCATCCGGATCCTGCCGAGGGTCACCGCACCCGTGCAGGTTTACCGTTCCACCATTGATCACGTGGTGTCCGACGCCAGCATCGTGGCACTTCGCCGCGGCCTCACCCACGCTCCCCTGGAGCTGGTCCGGCTGGAGAACAGCTACCACGTGGCCACCATGGACAACGACGCCGACCAAATCTTTGCGGGTTCGGTGGAGTTCATCCGCAGCGTTGTTCCCGCCGCCGGCCCTGCAGCCGCAACTGGTGCACGCCCCAGCCAGGAGGCCCTCCGTGAACAGGCCTGACGCCGGCCCGCCGGACCAGGGGGCCAATCACGACGACGCCGTTTGGCGTGACCTCGTGGCCCGCCTTGAAGCTGACTCCCCCACCGGCCCTGCAGCCACCGAACCGGCCGGCACTCCGGAAGGGCAGGAGGGCACTCCCGCCGCAGCGGGCAGGTCCGCCACTTTCCGTGACTTTGACCCCTTGGGACTTGCCGGGGCAGCCCCCACCGAGCTGTCCGCCGCCGAGCGGCAGGACCCAGCCGGTGGCAGCGAGGGCAACGGCGCTGCGGCTGCCGGCCCCCGCGATTATGACGTGGAAGCGGACGACGGCGAGTTCATTCCCGAGGAACCGCCGAGCCTGGCCGGAACGGACCCGTTGACCATGCTGGCCTGGCTGGCTGCTGTGGGCGGGCCCGTAGCCCTGCTGCTGTCGGTCATGTTCTGGCGGTCGGCGCCATTGCTCGCCGTTCTAGGCATCGTGGCGGTGTTTGTGCTGGGTACTGTCTACCTGATCATGAAGCTTCCGCAGGAAAAAGACGAGAACGACGACGGCGCCCGCGTTTAGTGCCTGGCCGCTAATACCCTAAGCACGTAACCTGCTGCTCACGCGGGAGAGGTCCGCCGCCCCGATCAGCCCTGCATTCGGTCCCAGTGCCGCCAACTCAATGCCGGCGGCAGGGCGGAAGCCACGGCCGGTGAGGTTGCGGGAAAATGCTTTGCGGGCGGGTTCCACCAGCAGGTCCCCGGCGGAACAAAGGCCGCCGCCAATAACGAACAGGCCGGGATCCAGTGCGGCCGCCAGGTTGGCCAGGCCGAGACCCAGCCACCCACCTACTTCATCGATGAGTTCACGGGAAGCGGCATCACCTGCCAGGGCGAGCTCCGTGACGACTGCCCCGGTGATGGTGTCGGGGTTGCCACCCATGGCTGCCAGCAGGTCCTGGGCCACCGGGGAGTTCGCCCGCGCCAGGATGCGGGCTTCGCGCCCCAGCGCATTTCCGGATGCATACTGCTCCCAGCACCCCCGGTTGCCGCACTCGCAGCGGTGCCCGCCCGGCATGATGATTTGATGGCCGAACTCGCCGGCCACGCCGAACCTGCCCCGTTCCACCCGCCCGTCCATCACCATGGCGCCGCCGATTCCCGTGCCCAGGGTGATGCACACCAGCCGGTCCTCGCCCTGGCCGGCGCCAAAGCGCCACTCCGCCCACGCAGCGGCATCGGCGTCGTTCGTGAGCAGGACGGGACGGCGCAGGAGGCGCTGAAGGTTTTCCCGCAGAGGTTCGTTCCGCCAGGCGAGGTGCGGGCTGAAGAGCACAGTGCCGCCGTCGAGGTCCATCCATCCCGCAGCGCCGATCCCCACGGACCAGATCCGGTGCCCCCGGCCAAGTTCCGCCACGAGTTCAACGATGACCTGTTCCACTGCCCGCGGGTCCGTGCCCGGCGTTGAGCGGCGCGCCTCGTTGAGAATCCTGCCCTCGGCATCCACGACGCCGGCAGCCACCTTGGTTCCGCCGATGTCGATGCCGATGGCCAGGCCTTTTCGCCCAAGGCGCAGGTGTTCCCGGAAGCCTTCACCGTGACGCAGCCTGGTCCGGCCGGTAGCCGGGCGCCGCCTCCAGGGAACTGGTCGTCGGAGCGGTCCGGCCTGTTCGCCGGGTGGCGGTACATACATAGTCAACAATTCTAGGCTTGCGGTTCCGCTGGCAAAGGAGGTAGCCCCGCATGTCCCGCCGGCACCATTGACGCCCAAGTTACTGGTCAGTAGTTTTGTTTACTGCACGGCCCGTTACAGGCGTACTAGTCTTTAGGCATACCCTGCGCGGGTCTTCGGATATCAAAGGAGCTATAGTGCGCGAATTCAGTGTTCCGCCTCTTGTTGTTGTCCCACGGGAAACCAACATCACTGACCTGGTGTTGCGGCAGGCCGCAAAGCCCAGCAACCCTGCACTGTTTTCGCGGCTCGACTCCGCCGGCGCCTGGCAGGACATCTCAGCTACGGACTTCCTGGCGGACGTCTCGGCCCTGGCCAAGGGGCTGATGGCAAGCGGCGTGGCGCCGGGTGACCGGGTAGGAATCATGTCCCGCACCCGCTACGAGTGGGCCCTGGTGGATTTTGCCATCTGGTTTGCGGGAGCAGTATCCGTTCCGATCTATGAAACTTCATCCCCCTCCCAGGTGGCCTGGAACCTTGGGGATTCCGGTGCGGTGGCAGCCTTCGGCGAGGCAGCGCACCATGAGGACGTGATCCGCCAGGCCGTGACCGCCGAAGGGCTCACAACACTCCAGCACGTGTGGCAACTGGAAGGCCAGGGCCTGGATGCCCTGCGCGAAGCCGGCCGCGGGGTCAGCGACGCAGACCTTGAGGCACGGCGCGCTACCGCCAGCCTGGACGACGTCGCCACGATCATCTACACCTCCGGCACCACTGGCCGTCCCAAAGGCTGCGAACTCACGCACGGAAACTTCGTGGAACTCTCGGACAACGCCCTCGCAATTATCGGCGAAATCGTCCATGAAAACGCGAAGACCATCATGTTCCTGCCGCTGGCCCACGTTTTCGCACGCTTTATCTCCGTCCTGGCGATGGCTGCCGGAACCACAGTGGCCCACACGCCCGACATCAAGAACCTGCTCGCGGACCTGCAAAGCTACGAGCCCACCTTCATCCTTGCCGTGCCGCGCGTCTTCGAAAAGGTCTACAACTCGGCATTGACCAAGGCAGAGGACGGCGGCAAGGGCGCCATATTCCATAAGGCCGCGGACACCGCCATCGCCTTCTCCAAAGCGCGCCAGAGCGGGCGGGTGGGCCTTGGCCTCAAGCTCCGCCACGCCCTTTTCGACAGACTGGTGTACAGCAAGCTGCGCGCGGCCATGGGCGGGCACGTTGCGCACGCCGTCTCCGGAGGCGGCCCCCTGGGTGAACGCCTGGGCCACTTCTTCCAGGGCATCGGCCTGCAGGTCCTCGAGGGCTACGGCCTGACCGAAACCACGGCCCCCATCTCCGTCAACACCCCGTCCCTGATCAAGATCGGATCCGTCGGCAAGCCGCTGCCCGGAAATGCCGTCAGGATTGCCGAGGACGGGGAAATCCTCGCCAAGGGCGTCTGCGTGATGCGCGGCTACTACAAGCGGGAGGACCTCACCTCGGAGACCTTCGCCGACGGATGGTTCCGCACCGGGGACATCGGCCGCCTCGACGACGACGGCTTCGTGTGGATCACCGGCCGCAAGAAGGAAATCATCGTCACCGCCGGCGGCAAAAACGTCATCCCGGCACTGCTGGAGGACCAGATCCGCGCCGATGCCCTGGTGTCCCAGGTGCTTGTGGTCGGCGACAACAGGCCCTTCATCGGAGCCCTTGTCACCCTGGACCAGGAAGCCCTGCCCGGCTGGCTGCAGCGCCACAACCTTCCGGCCAACACCTCCCTCGAGGAGGCGGCCAACAACTCCGTCGTGAAGGCCGCCGTCCAGGACCTGATCACCGCAGCAAACGCCTCGGTGTCCCAGGCCGAGGCCATCAAGTCCTTCCGGATCGTTCCCGCCGACTTCACCGAAGCCTCCGGACACCTGACGCCCTCAATGAAGGTCAAGCGCGCCCAGGTGATGAAGGACTTCGAAACGGTCATCGAAGAGATGTATTCAGCACCCCGCTAGTGACGCCCGATGTGGCGGGGCAGCGCAAGAGGCAGGGCCCGGTCCGGCAGCGTGCGTAAAAGGGGCCCCGCGCCCCCGCTCGCCGCGAAGCGGCCCCAGCGGGGCGTGGGGAATAGCACGCAGAGGATCGAGCCCTGCCTCAACCACTACCTGAACACAACGAGAGGGCCCTCCTGACCGGAGGGCCCTCTCGTTGTTTTCAATCAGTTACTCGGTTACTGCTCAATCACCAGCAGCAGGTCTCCGCCCTGGACCTGCTCAACCGAGGAAATGGCGAGCCGGCCAACCTTGCCGGCTACCGGCGTCGTGATGGACGCTTCCATCTTCATGGCTTCGATGGTGGCTACGGTGTCGCCCACGTTGACGGCGTCGCCGGGCTTGACCGTTACCGTGACGGCACCGGCGAAGGGGGCCGCGACGTGACCGGGCTGGGCGGGGTCGGCTTTCTCAGCGGCCTTGACGTTGCTGACCACCGAACGGTCCCGGACCACTACAGGCCGGGACTGGCCGTTCAGGGTGCACATCACTGTGCGCATGCCCTTTTCGTCAGGCTCGGATACAGCTTCGAGGGACGCGATCAGCCGCACACCCTTTTCCAGCTGGATCTCGTGCTCCTGGCCGCGCTGGAGCCCGTAAAGGTAATCGCGCGTGTCCAGAACCGAGATGTTGCCGTAGGTCTCCACACTCTTTAGGTAATCCTTGGTGGGCCCGTCGAAGAGCAGCCGGTTCAGCGTGTGCTGGCGGGTCTTCGAATCGGACTTCAGGGCGGCGCTGTCTTCGGCGCTGAGTTCCACGTCGCGGACCTTCACGCTCCGGCCCTGGAGGGCCTTGGTGCGGAACGGCTCAGGCCAGCCACCGGGAGGGTCACCCAGTTCACCGGAGAGGAATCCGATCACGGAATCCGGGATGTCGTAGTTCTGCGGGTTTTCGTTGAAGTCCGCAGGATCGGCGTTCAGGCCTACGAGGTGCAGGGCGAGGTCGCCCACCACCTTGGATGACGGCGTGACCTTGACCAGGTGGCCGAGGATACGGTCGGCGGCGGTGTACATGTCCTCGATCGCTTCGAAGCGCTCCCCCAGCCCCAGGGCCATGGCCTGCTGGCGGAGGTTTGAAAGCTGCCCGCCGGGAATCTCGTGCTGGTACACACGCCCGGTGGGGCCCGGAAGGCCGGACTCGAACGGGGCGTAGACGCGGCGGACCGCTTCCCAGTACGGCTCCAGCGAGCTGACGGCGGCGAGGCTGAGGCCAGTGTCCCGCGGAGTGTGCGCCAGTGCTGCAACCAGGGCGGAGGCCGAGGGCTGGCTGGTGGTTCCGGCCAACGATGCGGAGGCCACGTCCACTGCGTCCACACCGGCATCCACGGCGGCCAGCAGGGTGGCCAACTGGCCGCCTGCGGTGTCGTGCGTGTGCAGGTGCACCGGCAGGTCGAAACGCTCCCGCAGGGCCGAAACCAGTTTCGCCGCGGCCGCGGGTCGGAGCAGGCCCGCCATGTCCTTGATCGCCAGGATGTGGGCTCCCGCGTCCACGATCTTTTGCGCGAGCTCCAGGTAGTAGTCCAGCGTGTAGAGCTTCTCTTCAGGGTCCAGCATGTCCCCGGTGTAGCACAGCGCCACTTCGGCGACGGCGGTGCCTGTTGCCCGGACAGCGCGGATGGCCGGTGCCATCTGGCTGACATCATTCAGCGCATCGAAGATACGGAAGATGTCGATGCCCGTTGCCGCGGCCTCGTTGACGAACGCTTCTGTGACCTCTTCCGGGTAGGGCGTGTAGCCCACGGTGTTGCGTCCGCGCAGGAGCATCTGGATGCACACGTTCGGAAGCGCCTGGCGCAGCGCGGCGAGCCGGTCCCAAGGGTCTTCGCCGAGGAACCGGAGGGCGACGTCATAGGTGGCACCGCCCCAGGCCTCTACGGAAAGCAGCTCCGGCATAAGTGCGGTGACCGCGGGACCGGCGGCCACCAGGTCACGGGTACGGACGCGGGTGGCCAGGAGCGACTGGTGGGCGTCCCGGAAGGTGGTGTCCGTGACGGCTACTGCGTTCTGTTCGCGCAGAGCCTTGGCGAAGCCCTCAGGACCCAGCTCCAGGAGCTTCTGCCGTGAGCCGGCTGCCGGCTGCTTGTCCTTCACGGACGGCAGCTTGCTGGCAGGATTCGAGTGCACGGTCAGCTCGCCGTTCGGCTTGTTGACCGTTACTTCAGCCAGCCATGTGAGGAGTTTCGTTCCGCGGTCGGCCGAGACCCGTGCCTTAAGCAGCTGCGGGCGCTCATCGATGAAGTTCGTAGCGACGTCGCCGGCGATGAAGTCGGCGTCGTCAAGCACCGCCTGCAGGAACGAGATGTTCGTGGAGACACCGCGGATGCGGAATTCGGCAAGGGCACGGCGGGCACGGGCGACGGCGGACGGGTAGTCCCTGCCGCGGCAGGTGAGCTTAACAAGCATGGAGTCGAAGTGGGGGCTGATCTCGGCACCGGAGTAGACAGTGCCGCCGTCGAGCCGTACACCGGCTCCACCGGCGGAACGGTAGCCGGTGATCTTTCCAACGTCGGGGCGGAAGCCGTTTGCCGGGTCCTCGGTGGTGATGCGGCTCTGCAGTGCCGCGCCCCGCAGCTTTACGGTGTCCTGGGAGAGCCCGAGGTCCGCAAGCGTTTCGCCGGCGGCAATGCGCATCTGTGCCTGCACGAGGTCGACGTCGGTGACTTCCTCGGTGACAGTGTGCTCCACCTGGATGCGCGGGTTCATCTCGATGAAGACGTGCTGGCCGGCGCGGTCACCCACGGTGTCAACGAGGAACTCCACGGTGCCGGCGTTGACGTAGTTCAAGGCCTTGGCAAACTTGACGGCGTCGCGGTACAGGGCCTGCCGGATGCCTTCGTCCAGGTTCGGGGCCGGGGCGATTTCAATGACTTTCTGGTGGCGGCGCTGGATGGAGCAGTCACGCTCGAAGAGGTGCATCACGTTGCCCTCGGCGTCAGCCAGGATCTGCACTTCGATGTGCCGCGGCCGCAGTACGGCCTGCTCGAGGAACATGGTGGGGTCGCCGAAGGCCGCGTCGGCCTCACGCATGGCGGACTGCAATGCCTCCGGCAGTGCCTCACGGGTGTCCACCCGGCGCATGCCGCGTCCGCCGCCGCCGGCCACGGCTTTGGCGAAGATGGGGAAGCCGATTTCATCGGCAGCCGCAATGAGCTCGTCCAGGTCCTTGGAGGGGGCGCTGGACTTCAGGACGGGAACACCGGCGTCGTGGGCTGCCTTCAGTGCCGCCACCTTGTTACCCGCAAGTTCCAGCACCTCGGCCGGCGGGCCTACAAAGGTGATGCCCGCCTCCTTGGCCGCGCGTGCCAGGTCTGGATTTTCCGAAAGGAAACCATAGCCGGGGTAAATGGCGTCCGCGCCGGACTCCTTTGCCACCCGCACCACTTCAGCGACGTCAAGGTAAGCCCGGACGGGGTGTCCCTCTTCGCCAATCAGGTAGGCCTCGTCCGCTTTCTGGCGGTGGATCGAGTTCCTGTCCTCATTAGGGAATACAGCAACGGTCTTAGCGCCCAGCTCGTAGCCGGCGCGGAAGGCCCTGATCGCGATTTCGCCGCGGTTGGCCACCAGAACTTTGGAAAACATACTTCTCCTGCATCATTGCGGGTGGATCGGTGAGTGGTCACAGTGTCTAGGACCCACAAGGACAAACACAAATCTTTGTGGCCACCATCACAGATTTCCCCGTCATGTCCCGTGCCCTTCTGCCGGGCCGGGCAGAAACCGCCCTGGCAGCATAGTCAATGGCATGCCGACGCCTGATATAGCAGGATTCGCCGACGCATCCACATATGATGTGTAGGGCGGCAGGACCGTCCGGCTTCGGCACTGCCGGAGCAAACATTACTCCCAACACGGCATCCGGCGTTAGGTTTTGGTCTCTCAAGTGCAAGTAGTCAGCATCAGCAGCCTCAAGGGTGGAGTCGGCAAGACTTCAGTCACCACCGGATTGGCATCTGCAGCCCTTGCCGCGGGCGTCCGTACGCTGGTGGTGGATCTTGATCCCCACGCAGATGCGACCACCGCCTTGGGCGTGCAGCCCGGTGACCAGCTGGACATCGGCAGGATGCTCAAGAGCCCCCGCCGCGCCAAGCTCACTGAGAACGTTGTTGGCAGCAGCTGGACGGCTAAGGCCGCTTCGAACGGTTCCGGTCCGGCGGTCCTGGATGTCGCCGTCGGCTCTGCCTACACGGGCATCTACGACCGCCCGGACCTCAGCCGCCGCGATCTGCGCCGGCTTTCCACGGTGCTGGGCTCCGCGGAGAACTACGGGCTGGTCCTGATCGACTGCCCGCCATCCCTCAACGGCCTGACCCGGATGGCATGGTCAGCCAGCGACAAGGTGGCCCTTGTTGCCGAGCCGGGACTGTTTTCCGTTGCCGGGACCGAGCGCACCATGAGGGCCATCCAGCTTTTCCGGCAGGAATTCGCGCCCAACCTGTCCCCCGCCGGCATCATCGCCAACCGGGTGCGCTCGGGATCCTCCGAGCACAGCTACCGGCTGGCTGAAATGGAGTCCATGTTCGGCGAGCTCCTCCTCAGCCCCCGGATACCGGAGCAGGCGAACTGGCAGCAGATCCAGGGTGCTGCACATCCGGTGCACCACTGGCCCGGTGAGTCCGCCAAGGCCGCCGCAGCCCTGTTCGATGACCTGCTGGCCAACGTGATGGCGGTCGGAAGCGGCTTGCGCAGCCGGGTACGCTAAGAAACGCAGCAGAGGCCGCCCTTCCCCTGGGGAGAGCGGCCTCTGCCGTACACAAAAGGGTGTGGGGCAGGCCTCAGCTGATCTTGCGGGCAGCCCGTCGCTTACTCAGTTCGTCGTCGGGAAAGGACTGCTCAGCCGCGTGCTCGCTCGGTAGCGATGCGAGGCTGCCTTCCACCTCCCGCCAGACTCGTCCGACGGCGATACCGAAAACACCCTGGCCGCCCTGCACAAGGTCAATGACTTCGTCTGCAGACGTACATTCGTAGACGCTGGCGCCGTCGCTCATCAGCGTGATCTGCGCCAGGTCCTCCACGCCGCGTTCACGCAGGTGCTCCACGGCAGTGCGGATCTGCTGCAGGGATACCCCCGTATCCAGCAGGCGCTTGACGACCTTGAGGACCAGAATGTCGCGGAAGCCGTACAGCCTCTGGGATCCCGAGCCGGCGGCGCCGCGGACCGCGGGTTCCACCAGTCCCGTGCGCGCCCAGTAGTCCAGCTGGCGGTAGGTGATACCGGCTGCCTTACAGGCGGTGGGGCCCCGGTATCCTGCGTCCTCGTCCAGGACAGGGAGGTCTTCGGTGAACAGGAGGCCCTGGGCACCGCTTGCGGGCACAGCAACACCGGCCGTGGGCTGTTTAAGCCCGCCTGCTTCGCCTTTGGGACTCACCTGGATCCTCCTTGTCATAAGCTCCGCGGGAAAAACTGCAGCAGCCTCAACAGGAATGAAATTCATGCCTGTAATTCCGCGGGACGCACCTTCCAGTGTGACTTGCGCGGCTGCCGTAAGCAATGGGAACTCGATACTTAGACGTTAGGCCCGCGGGGACCCGAGGTCAAAGACGTCGGGCCTTTGAAAGAGGCGTGTCGAAACTCTAAGGCTGAACTTTAACCTTAACGTGACCTTAACCGTCGAAGTCCTCTGGTTCCACGTCGTCCAGGAACTCACGGAAGCGGCGCATCTCACGCTCTTCATCAACGGTGGGACCGGGCTCTGCGTCCTCACCCTCATCGTGTTCGGTAATCCGGACGCCGGCTTCGTCCATCACGGAATCGGCACACCATATCCGGCATTTTGCACGGAGGGCCACGGCGAGGGCGTCGGAGGCGCGGGAACTGACGGTGGTTCCGTTCTCGAACTGGAGCTGGCCGTAGAAAATGTTGTCCTCCACGGCCACGATGTTCACACTGACCACGGAGTGGCCCAGCGACTCGACCACGTCCACCAGGAGGTCGTGTGTCATTGGCCTGGGCGGAACCACACCCTGTTGGGCGAGTGCGATGGCGCTGGCCTCAGGGGTGCCGATCCAGATGGGCACGTGGCGTTCCCCGTGCATCTCCCGCAGGAGGACCAGCGGCTGGTTGGAAGGCAGTTCGATCCGAACGCCTACGATCTCAACTTCAATCATCAGATGTCCATGCGTGAGATGTGGTCCTGTACCAGAGCACGGTGCAGGGTGAGGCAGAGGTCGCTGATTTCGCGGGCTGCCTCCGCTGCCCGCGCCTGTGACGAAGCGTCCTTGCGTGAAGCAAGGGGCGCAACGGCGCGCTCCACCAGGCCGAACTCCCTTTCGGCAGCAGCCTGGAAGGGCCGGAGGTGCCGCGGCTCAAGCCCGTGGCTTTCCAGCTGCACGCAGGCCTTGGCGACTTGGAGGGCGTGTTCGTCGAACTGCCCGTTGGAGTGGCTGATCAGGCCGAAGCTCAGGAGGGCCTGGAGCAGCGGAACGCTGGCGCCGGACTCCGTGCGGAGCTGCTCTTCGGTGAGCTTCCGCCCCCGGTTCTGCAGTTCTGCCGCCAGTTCATCCGAAACGATGCGCGGGGACACCACGACGCCGGGCGGCAGGTTTTCCGGGCGCTCTCCCCTGTCGATGGCATCAAGGTAGTCCTTGATGACCTTCAGGGGCAGGTACTGGTCCCGCTGCAGAGCCAGGACAAAGCGCAGGCGTTCCACGTCGCCGTCGGAATACTGGCGGTAGCCCGCCGGGGTGCGGCGGGGATTGATCAGGCCTTTTTCCTCCAGGAACCGGATTTTTGACGCTGTCATGCCAGGGAAGTCCCCGCTGAGCTGAGCGAGGACTTCGCCGATGTTCAGGACCTGGGGTCCGCGGCGTTCCGGTTGTGCCATTGCCACAGGCAGCGGTCCCCGGATCAGCCGCGGCCTGCAGCGCTGGCAGGGCTCAGGTAGAAGGTGAGGCGGAACTTGCCGATCTGGACTTCACTGCCGGACTTGAGTTCAACGCTGTCCACGCGGTCGTGGTTTACGTAGGTTCCGTTCAGGCTGTTCTTGTCCACTACTTCAAAGCTGCGGGCGGTGCGCCGGAATTCGACGTGCCTGCGGGACACCGTGACGTCATCCAGGAAGATATCAGCGTCGGGGTGCCGGCCGGCGGTGGTGACGTCCGAGTCCAGCAGGAAGCGGGCGCCGGCGTTGGGTCCGCTGTGCGCAACGAGGAGCGCGGACCCGGCGGGCAGTGCCTCAACAGAGCTCCGCTCGTCGGATGAAAGTTTGGGGGTGATGGTGGGTTCATCGCGCACCGGGGTGAGATGGATTGAGGTGGTCTCCGACGCCCTGGCCGCACCATTGCCGTATTCCCCATCGGCAGGGTTGTTTGTGTGGCCAGCCATGGATTCCTCCTCTTCCGCTGCAGCTCTCACGCCTGCAAGTGTCGTTTGCCGTCCGGGCCTGCCTTGCAGGTCCGGCACCGGCTCCCGATCCGGCCGCTGACGTGCGAAGACGTGCCGTCTGCTCAGCTGGCCGAACCGGATTTACCGGATAGCTTTTAGCCTACCTGTTGTTCGTACTCGGATGCACTGAGCAGCGACTCAACGGCGTCCGCTTCGGCGAGTTTTACTTCAATGAGCCAGCCGTCGCCATAGGGATCGGTGTTGATCAGCGCTGAATCAGTGTCGAGGGACTCGTTCCGGGCCACCACTTCGCCGCTGACGGGCGCGTAGATGTCACTGACGCTTTTGGTGGATTCGACTTCACCAACAACTTCGTTTGCCGTAATCTTGGTGCCCACCTCCGGCATCTGGGCGTAAACGACGTCACCCAGTGCGTCCTGGGCGAAGTCGGTGATGCCCACCCGGACCACACCGTCGCCATTGGGAGCGGATACCCACTCATGTTCGGCGGTGTAGGACAGGTCTTCGGGAATGTTGCTCATCAGGGGCCTTTCATGGGTGGAACACCAATGTCAAAGGGGCCGAACGGGCCGCCGCTGAAAGTATAGGCACAACTGCCGGACCGTTCGCCGGGGATTCTGACAAGATGGGACGCATGAGCGCACGCACCCTTCCGGGACGCCGGGAAGCAGCGGGGTAGGCCATGCCGGAACTCCCCGAGGTGGCCGGTCTGGCTGAATTTCTTGACGATCATCTGAGGGGAACCTCGGTGACCAAAGTGCAGATCGTATCCTTCGCTGTCCTCAAAACGGCAGATCCGCCGTTCACAGCCCTGGAAGGCAGGACGGTGACGGGCGTACGCCGCTTCGGCAAGTTTGTCAGCATCGACACCGACGGCGTCTCGCTGGTTTTCCATCTGGCCAGGGCCGGCTGGGTGCGCTTCACCGACTCCCCCACCGACGCCCAGCTGCGGATGGGTAAGGGGCACATCGCGGCACGCTTTACCTTCGGGGGCCCGGATGGGCCACGCGGCATCGACCTCACGGAGGCCGGTACGAAAAAGAGCCTGGCCGTCTACGTGGTGCGGGATCCCCAGGAGGTGCCGGGGGTCGCAACGCTCGGGCCGGATCCGTTCACCGAGGCGTTCGACGCCGACATGCTGGCCGAAATCCTCGCGGCCAGCTCACAGCAAATCAAGGGTCTCCTGAGGAGCCAGAGTGTGATCGCCGGCATCGGCAACGCCTACAGTGACGAGATACTTCACGCTGCCCGGATCTCCCCTTTCGCCACCGCTAAATCACTGGACCGTGAGACGGTACAGGTTCTTTATGAATCCATCCACGGCGTGCTGGGAACCGCCCTTGCCGAAGCCCGGGGGAAACCGCCGAAGGACTTGAAGGACGTCAAGCGCAGCCACATGCGGGTCCATGCCCGGACCGGCGAGCCGTGTCCTGTGTGCGGTGACACCGTGCGGGAAGTTTCCTTCGCCGATACCGCCCTGCAGTACTGCCCCACGTGCCAGACCAAGGGCAAGATCCTCGCGGACCGCAGGACGTCGAAGTTCCTGAAGTAAACGCGTTTCGCGCGGTTCCGCCAATTTGTAGTTTCTGCTAATTCCCTCGCGCCTGGAATCAATGCGTGTTTCAACAGGGTCCAGTGAGCAAGTTTGTGCCACGCAGCCGTAACTGGCCGGGCAGGCCCCAGCTGGGCAGAAGGCTTCCAGCGGCGCCGCAATCAACGGCGCGGAATAAGTATTTGCAGAAACTTTTGCGTAATGGAACGCCGAGCCTTCACAGCGTGCGCCCAGCGACTTATCATTATTTGCACGTCCCCCCGCGCACAAACCAGGCGGACGGAATCTGATTACATGAGGGTCCAGAAACCGGCGCTCAATACTACATAAAGTGCCTCTCTGGGCCTTTACCGTGTGTTCAGTCATCACCCACAGCGCCCCTCCAGCAGACAAACCGGGGGAAGTAGCAGGTTTATTTCTGGTACGGGCGCTCGCATCCTCAAGCTTGGTGCTTCCTGCACATCGATCGGGCTTGAGACAAAACCGTAGACAGGCGAGTCACAACGGAGTGGACCGCGCCCAATGACGGCCGTGCCCACGCTGCCGGCTCTCCCGTTCCTGCGGTATCGATCATTCGATCACGTAAGGAAAGTGCAATGAACAAAGTATCCCGCCTCCTCGGCTCCACCGCCCTCGCCACGGGCCTGATCTTCGGTGGATCAGCTGGTGCCGCTGTTGCCGGCGACGACTACAAAGACGGCAAGTCGCATCACAGCAAGTACGACAACGACCGCAAGCGCGACAACGACAAGCGGCATCATCATCACCACTCGGGCTATACCCACGGGCACAACCATGGCCACAATTACAACGGCCACAGGCATGATCGCCACTGGGACGACCGTTACGGGTACGTTTACGTCCACGACCATCACGACAAGGACTGCAACGGCAAATACCACCGTGCGTCCTACAAGGATTACCGCGGACAGTGGCACGTCATCTTTATCATCATCAACCACCACTAATCATCTAAGCGTGGGGTGCTCTCGCGACGCCTCCACATAAGGGCTGAAAAGGCCCTCTTGGCAGCGCCCAGGAATACTGTCGGCTGGGCGCTGCCAAGCTTTGAGTAAATGTCCCGACGCTGGACAGTGGCTACAAAAAAGGCCGGAACCACGCATTTCCGCGTGGTTCCGGCCTTTGTGGTCGGGCTGACAGGATTTGAACCTGCGACCCCTTGACCCCCAGTCAAGTGCGCTACCAAGCTGCGCTACAGCCCGCTGGTTCCGCCGTTCTCCGCTGTGCTTAATCCAGGATTTCCCCGAGGATTTTCACCAGCAGTCCGGCCGAACCACCTAGAAGAGCTTACACGATTCCGGAGGGTGCCAGTGACACTTTCCGGCCTTCCAGGCCACTCGTGTCGCAAAAATCACCGGAATCAGCGCTTCTTGCCGCGCTTTTCCCGAACCCGCATGTTGACCTCGATGGGAGTGCCCTCGAAACCGAAGGTTTCCCGGAGCCTGCGGGTGATGAAGCGGCGGTAGCCGGGGTCCAGGAACCCGGTTGTGAACAGCACGAACTTTGGCGGCCTGCTTGAGGCTTGGGTGCCGAAGAGGATGCGCGGCTGCTTGCCGCCGCGGACGGGGTGCGGGTGCGCGGCCACGAGTTCGCCGAGGAAGGCATTAAGGCGGCCTGTGGCGATACGCTTGTCCCAGTTTTCCAGCGCCAGGTCCAGGGCCGGAACCAGGCGGTCCTTGTGCCAGCCGGTCTTGGCCGAGATGTTGACGCGGGGCGCCCACTCAACATGCGCCAGGTCCTGCTCAATTTCACGTTCGAGGTAGCGCCGGCGTTCGTCGTCGAGCAGGTCCCACTTGTTGAAGGCGAGCACCATGGCGCGGCCCGATTCGATGGCGAGCTGGAGGATCCGGACGTCCTGCTCGCTGAGGACTTCGTCCACGGCGAGGAGCACGACGGCGACCTCGGCCTTCTCGAGCGCGGCCTGCGTGCGCAGGGAGGCGTAGTAGTCCGCGCCCTGGGCCATGTGCTGGCGGCGGCGGATGCCTGCAGTGTCCACGAACCGCCAGGTGCGGCCGCCTAGTTCGATGAATTCGTCCACGGGATCACGGGTTGTGCCGGCGGTGTTGTCCACCACCACGCGCTCGGTGCCGGCCAGCTTATTGAGCAGCGAAGACTTGCCCACGTTGGGGCGCCCGATCAGCGCAATCCTGCGGGGGCCGCCGGAACGTTCCAATCCTTCGATCGTGGAGAACTCGGGGAGGACGTCCATGACATGGTCCAAAAGGTCGGCCACGCCACGGCCATGCAGCGCAGAGACCGGATACGGCTCGCCGAAGCCGAGGCCCCACAACGTGGCGGAGTCGGCTTCCTGGGCGAAGTCGTCAACCTTGTTGGCCACCATGATGACCGGCTTCTTGCTGCGCCGCAGCATCCTCATCACGCCTTCGTCGGTGGCGGTGGCACCCACAGCGGAATCAACCACGAAGAGGACTGCGTCTGCAAGTTCCACGGCCATTTCCGCCTGGTCGGCCACCCGCGCGTGAATGCCCCGCGCGTCGTGCTCCCAGCCGCCGGTGTCCACCAGGGTGAAGTTGCGGCCGTTCCAGTTGGCGGAGTACATCACGCGGTCGCGGGTAACGCCAGGGGTGTCCTCCACTACGGCTTCGCGCCGGCCCAGGATGCGGTTGACCAAGGTGGACTTGCCAACGTTAGGGCGCCCGATGATGGCCAGGACGGGATCGAGCTTGACCGGGCCTTCATAGTCCTCATCGTCGTATTCGCCGCTGAGCAGCGCGGCGTCGTCCTCGTCAAGGTCGTAGTCCTCCAGGCCCGCCCGGAGCGAGGCAGCACGGAGCTCGGCCTCGTCGTCGTCTATCGCGGCCAGCCGTTCGGCCACCTGGTCCGTGCCGGAGGGCATGTATTCGTCGTCGCCGGCGCCGGTGTTGCCGGAATTCTGGGTTGTGTCGCTCATTGCATCGTCCTTAGTGGTCATCTGCCGGCGTCCCGGCTACTGCTGTGAAATCTTTGGAAAAGTGTGCATCCGGCAGGGGCTGGCCTGTGAGCTGGATGGAGTCCTGCACGTGCCCGGATAATGCCGCCCGGATCTCCAGGGCCGCCCGGTCCAGGGAAGCCCGGCCGCTTTCACCGGCCCTTCGTGTCAGCGTCAGCGCATTTCCGAAGCTGACATGGAACCGCCTGCCCGGCCGCGGAACCGAATCCAGGTGCTCGTCCCCCTTGCGGGTGCCCAGGATGGCCACCGGCACTACCGGAGCGCCGGAGTTCAACGCAAGCCAGGCCACGCCGCCATTGATGTCAGCGGCTGCCCCGCTCCCCCGCGTACCTTCGGGAAGGATCCCGACGCAACGGCCGGAGTCCAGCACGTCCCTGCAGCGTTGCAGTGCCGCACGGTCACCTGACCGGTCCACGGGCAACTGGCCGGATGCGGTCAGCACCCCGCCAAGAAAGCCCTTGAACATCTCCTGTTTCACCAGGATGTGCATGGGGCGCGGCGACGCCCCGAACATCACCGGTCCGTCCAGGAAGCTGATGTGGTTGCCTGCGAAAATGACGGGACCGCCGGTGGGAACGTTGTCCCGGCCAGTGACCGACGTCCGGTAGACCAGGTGGTCCAGGATCCAGCCGACGGGCCTGCTCCAGGCCATGGTCCAGGCGGATGGGATGTCCGGCCTGGGCTTGGCCGCGGTGGTATCAGTCACGGTTCAAAACCTTGGTCACAATCACGAGGGCCGCGGCAACTGTTTGGTCGAAGTCCAGATCGGAAGAATCGAGGGTCACTACGCCGGAAGCGGCCTGCGTGAAGTTGACCACCGTGGAGTCCTTGGCGTCACGGTGCGTTACCTGTGCGGCCAGCTGCTCGGCGTTTTGGGTACCGCCTAGCTGGATTCCGCGCCGGCGCAGCCGTGCTTCTTCGCTGGCCGTCAGCAGCATGCGCACCTCAGCACCGGGGGCGACGACGGTGGTGATGTCCCTGCCCTCCACCACCATTCGGCGGTGGTGCTTGTCGATCAGTTCGCGCTGGCGACGGATGAGCTCCGTCCGCGCCCCCAGGGTGGTGGCAACGGCACTGACTGCCGAGGAGATGGCAGGTTCACGGATGGCATCCGTAACGTCAACCCCGCCCACGCGGACGTACTCCTCCTGCGGGCTGGTGCTCAGGGCCAGGACCAGGTCCCTGGACGCCTGCTCCACCGCCGCGCCGTCGTTAAGGTCGATGCCCTGGTTGACGCAGTACCAGGTAAGAGCCCGGTACATTGCGCCGGTGTCCAGGTAGGCAAGCCGGAGCCTGCGGGCCACTTCCTTGCTGACGCTGGACTTGCCGGAACCCGACGGCCCGTCGATGGCAACCACCAACGGCCTGCCGACGCGAAGCGCGGGCACGGTGTCAAGGAGTTCTTGTGTCATTACTGGAGTACCCGCCATCCGCGGTCGTGGAGTGCTTCGATCAGGTGGTCATGCTTGTTCGGCAACACGGAGATTTCCACCATACCCACGTTTTGGCCTGACGAGTGGTCCAGGCGCAGGTCCTCAAGGTTCACGCCGATCTCGCCGATCTCGGTGAGGAGCCGGGCAATTTGACCCGGCTTGTCGTCCACCAGGACGGTGAGCCACGAATACGCCTGGGGAGGCCCGCCGTGCTTGCCCGGAATCCGCGCCTGTCCCGCGTTGCCTTCACTCATCAGCTGTGCCAGGTCAAGCCGGGCGCCCGGGGCTGTTGGCTCTTCCAGCGTGCTGATAAGGCGGTTGAGGTCCTCCCGAACACCGTAGAGGATTTCGACCACCTTGGCCGCGTTGCCGCCCAGGATCTGGACCCAGAGGGAAGGATCACTCGCGGCGATCCGGGTGACATCCCGCAGTCCGTTGCCTGCAAGGGACAATGCGTGCAGCGGTGTTCCCTGCAGCCGGCTGGCCAAAAGCGATGACATGACCTGCGGCAAATGCGATACCAGGGCCACGGCTTCATCGTGTTCGTCAGCAGTGAACTGGGAAACAACCGCCCCCAGGTCCGTAGCCAGTGAGCGGGCGGTCTGAAGGGCAGCGCCGGATGTTTCCTCCGAGGGGCACACGACCCATGGCATCGAGGTGAAAAGCTCTCCGCGGGCTGCAACAGGGCCGGACTTTTCCCTACCCGCCATAGGGTGCGTGCCGACGTAGCGGGAAAGATCCACGCCGCGGCTGCGCAGCGCAGCGAGGATTTCGGCCTTGACACTGGCGATGTCCACAACCACGGAGTGCGGGTAATCAGCCAGCGCCTTTGCCACGACATCGGCCGTGACGTCCGGCGGTGCCGCGACAACCACCAGCTGCGGGCTGGCGCCGGCAAGCCCGGCCAAGGGCTGGCCCGCGCCAATGTCCACCGCAACAGCCTGGTTGGTGGGCGAAGGGTCGGAAAGGAAAACCGGCACACCCCGGCCGCGCAGGCCCAACCCGATGCTGGTGCCCAGCAGCCCCGTGCCGAGGACCACCACGGGACCGTCCAGGTGCCCGCGGCCCTGGCTGTGGAAAGCGGACATGCCCTAGAGCCCTACGGACGCCAGCAGATGGCCGACTTCCTGCTTGCCAAGGTTGCGGATGCTTCCCTGGCGCTGGTCACCCAGGCCGATGGGACCTACCTTGACGCGGACCAGCCGCAGTACCGGGAATCCGACGGCGTCGAACAGGCGGCGGACAATGCGGTTCTTGCCGGAGTGCAGCACTACTTCGATCAGGACGTGGCCGGGAGTGGAATCCACGAGCCGGAAGGAATCCACTGACGCGAAACCGTCCTCAAGTTCCACACCTTCCTTGAGCTTGGCACCAATGCCCTGCGGGAAGGGGCCCCGGACCTGGACCAGGTACGTCTTGGGCACCTCGTAGGAGGGGTGCGTCAGGCGGTTGGCGAGTTCGCCGTCGTTGGTCAGCAGCAGCAGGCCCTCGGTAGCGACGTCGAGCCGGCCCACGTGGAACAGGCGTTCGCCCTGCTGGTGGCGGAGGAAGTCGCTGATGCAGGGGCGGCCCTCGGGATCCTCCATGGTGGAAACAACGCCCTTGGGCTTGTTGAACACCATGTACACCAGGTTCTCGTCGAGCTGGATCCGGAGTCCATCAACGTGGATGACAGCGGTTTTGGGGTCGATGCGGACGCCGAGCTCGGTGACTACCTGGCCGTCCACCTCCACCCGGCCCTCGGCAATCATTTCCTCGCAGACACGGCGTGACGCGACGCCGGCGGAGGCCATGACTTTCTGCAGGCGGACGCCGTCGGCATCATGGAGTTCGGACTGGGGAACCTCGCCCCGCGGGGCTTTCCTGCGGGAGGGCCGGCGGACCGGACCCAGGTTCTGGCCGAAGCGTTCGCTGCCGAAAGCACGGGAAGCTGCTGCTCCCGGCGCGCCGGTGCGCGGTTTTGGCTTGAGGGCTCCCGAGGTCCCTGGTGCTTTCTTCGCGCCGGGCTTGCGGGCGGCAGGCTTCCGTGAAGAGGGTTTGGCGGATTTTGGATCCGTTGCTCCACGGCCCGGCTGGGCACCGGCAGCAGCTTCGTCCGGATCGATGAAGCGCTCCTCGCGGGGCTTGGGTGCGCGGTGCGGGCGGTCGCTGCCGAATCCGGCACCGCGCTTTGGGGCCCCGCCGCGGAAACCGCCGCCCGGCTTGCCGCCCTGGGAGGTGCTGCGCTGTGATGAGTTTCGTTCCGAACCGTTACGTCCCGAACCGTTACGTGGTGAACCCTGGCGTCCCGCCTGTGTCATGACCCGTCCTTCGATATGTTGACCGGCTGGGTGTCCATGGACAACCCTAGCCAGCCCTGCAGAAATAATCTGCCCTTGTGAGTACTCTTGCGTGCAGCCCGGGGTTGCGCCCTGGCTACATTCCTTCGGTGTCGTAGAACTCTGCGATGCCGTCCAGCCCCGGCAGATGCGGGGACAGCTGCGGCAGCTCAGCCACCGAGCCGATCCCCATCCGTTCCAGGAAATATGAAGTGGTCCGGTAGAGGATGGCGCCGGACTCTGGATCCGTTCCCGAGTCCTCGATCAGTCCGCGCTGGGCAAGCGTCCGTACGACAGAGTCAACATTGACTCCTCTGATTGCGGACACCCTGGCCCTGGAAACCGGCTGGCGGTATGCAATGACCGCCAGCGTTTCCAAGGCGGCCTGGGTAAGCCTGGCCGTCTGGCCCTCCAGCACATATTTGCCCACGATGTGCGCAAACTCCGTACGGGAGTAGATCCGCCAGCCACCGGCGACTTTCCGCAATTCAAAACCCCGGGGGCTGGAGCCTAGACCAGTTCCACTGGCTTGATCCAAATCCGGGGCTTTAACAGTATAGCCGCTATACTCCCGCTGAAGTTCTGCGAGCAGGGCAGTGACGGTGGCAAGGGGAAGGTCAAGTCCTGCCGCCAGTTCTTCCTCCGAGGCCGGCTGGTCGATGACCATGAGTACCGCCTCAAGGGCGGCCTTGGCCCCACCGGGAAGACTTTCAATGTCCGGCCCCGCAGCGGGGGCCGCTTTTGTTCGCTGCTCAGTCACAGCTGCTCCTCAAATTCTTCGCTCAGGTTTTCGGCAGACCATTCCGCCTTTCCGGCAGTCCAATGAACAGCCAGGTCCCCGAGCGGGGACAGTTGGTCGAAGGAAACAGCCTTGTCCCGGAACAGTTCCAGGAGGGCAAGGAACCTCGCAACAACCACCAGGGTGGATTCGGCATCGGCGATCAGGGCGCGAAAGGTCAGCGGTGATTCAAGCTGAAGCCGCAGGCCCATCGCTTCTGCCTGCTCCTTTACGCTGACATTGCCCCCATGAAGGTGTGACAGGCCGACTTCTGTTGGCTTTGGGGCCTTCGGCAGCAGGGCGGCCTCAGCCATGCGGGCAAACTGTCGCGGAGTGTGCTTCCAGACGAGCTCGGGAAGCATGGCGGCGAAGTGTCCCTCCAGTGCCACCTGCCGGGGAAAGCGCTCGGCCTCCTGCTGCAGGGTTTCGCCCAAAAGGCCCGCGACGTGCTTGAAGGCCTTGTACTGGAGCAACCGGGCGAAGAGCAGGTCCCTGGCTTCCAGCAGCGCGATGTCTTCATCGTTCTCGACCTCCCCGGCAGGGAGCAGCCGGGCGGCTTTGAGGTCCAGCAGCGTGGCCGCGATGACCAGAAACTCACTGGCCTCGTCCAGGGCCCACTCTTCGCCCAGTTTCTGCAGGTTCCGGATGTACTTGATGAACTCATCGGTCACCGTGGCAATGGCTACCTCGGTGATGTCCAGCTGGTGCTTTGCAATCAGTCCCAGCAGGAGGTCAAAGGGTCCTGTGAAGTTGGCAAGCCGTACCTCGAAGCTGGGTTTTGATTCGGCCACCGGGTGGCTAGGGTGCGCCGCCGCGCGAAATCAGCTCCTTGGCCAGCCTGCGGTAGGCGTCGGCACCCACGTGGTTGCCCGCGTAGCTGGTGATCGGTTCTGCTGCGACAGTAGCGTCCGCGAACTTGATGGAGCGCTTGATGACAGTTTCGAAAACCTTGTCCCCGAAGGCCTCCACCAGGCGGGTGATGACCTCGCGGCTGTGCAGCGTCCGGGCGTCGTACATGGTGGCCAGAACACCGTCCACCTGCAGGCGCGGGTTGAGCCTGTCCTGGACCTTGTCGATGGTCTCCACCAAAAGCGCAACAGCGCGCAGGGCGAAGAACTCGCAGATGAGCGGGATGATGACGCCGTGCGCGGCGGTGAGGGCGTTGACGGTCAGGAGGCCAAGGGACGGCTGGCAGTCGATGAGGACGACGTCGTAATCGTCCTCCACTTTTTTGAGGGCACGGTCGAGGACCTGCTCGCGGGCCACCTCGTTGACCAACTGGACTTCCGCCGCGGAAAGGTCGATGTTTGCGGGCAGGAGGTCCACGTTTTCGACGCCGGTCTGGTGGATGGCGTCACGGATGTCCACCTTGCGGTCCATCAGCACGTTATAGACCGTGAGGTCGAGTTCGTGGGGGTTAACGCCCAGGCCGGCAGACAGTGCGCCCTGGGGATCAAAGTCGACCAGGAGCACACGGCGGCCGTACTCGGCCAGTGCTGCCGCGAGGTTGATGGTGGAGGTGGTCTTCCCTACGCCGCCCTTTTGGTTGACCATGGCAATGACGCGGGCCGGACCGTGGGAGGCCAGGGGCGCTGGTTCCGGGAACTCACGGTAGGGGCGCCCGGTGGGTCCCATCACCGCATCTTCCAGGTCGAATTGCGTGCCCTCCAGAGTTGCTGAACCCTGTTCGCTGCTCACGTATCTATCCACACTTTCGATGACGTTGATTTCCTGCCGCTGGCTGGCCAGCAACGCTCCTTCTTCTTCCCAAGGTTACAGCGCCCGACACGATATTCGAGGCAACTTGACTTTCTGCGGATGTTGAGCCTTGACCCTCTAGCTGAGGTCGAAGGTTGGTTCGTAAAAAGACAAAATTGCCCCCGCAGCGAAGGCTGCGGGGGCAATTTTGTCTTGTCGGCAGAGCTTCCGCCGTAAGGAGGATCAGGCGCTGGCGGGAACCGTCCGGGCTCCTTCTTCCTTGTGCGCCACCTCGCCGTGGTGGTGCGCCATCATGGTTGCCTCGTCGAACGGTTCGCGGCCGGAGAGGACGTCGTTCACCTGGGCGCCGTCGATCTCCTTGACCCACGTGCCGATCAGGATGGTGGCCACAGCGTTGCCGGTGAAGTTGGTGAGGGCACGGGCCTCGGACATGAACCGGTCGATGCCGACGATCATGCCCACGCCGCCCAGCAGTTCCGGCTTGTGTGCCTGCAGGCCGGCGGCAAGGGTGGCCAGGCCGGCGCCGGTGACGCCGGCGGCACCCTTGGAAGCGATGATCATGAAGACCAGCAGGGAGATCTGTGCGCCGAGGTCCAGCGGGGTTCCCATGGCGTTGGCAACGAAGAGAGAGGCCATGGTCAGGTAGATGGCCGTGCCGTCCAGGTTGAAGGAGTAGCCGGTGGGTACCGTGACGCCGACGACAGGCTTGGAGACGCCGAGGTGTTCCATCTTGGCGATCAGGCGGGGCAGGGCAGCTTCGGAGGAGGACGTGGAGAAGATGAGCAGGTACTCCCGGCCCAGGTACTTCATCAGCTTGAAGATGTTGACCCCGGTAACCACCTTGAGCAGGCCGCCCAGGATGATGACGATAAACAGGGCGCAGGTGATGTAAAAGGCGGCCATCAGGGTGAACATGCTGACGATGGCCTGGAAGCCTGTGGCGCCAACTACGGCGGCGATGGCACCGAAGGCGCCGACGGGGGCGAGCCACATGATCATGATCAGGATGCGGAAGACCAGTACCTGGCCGTGGCCGATGGCCTTGAGGATCGGCGCGCCCTGCGGGCCCATCTTCTGAAGCGCGAAGCCAACGAGGATGGCGGCGAACAGCGTCGGCAGGACCGGAATATCGCCCGGGATGATGTTGAGCAGGAAGGCAACGGTGCTGTCGACCTCTGCCTTCTTGTTGGGATCGTACGGCGCCAGCTTCAGGCCCTCGCCCGGGTGGATCAGGTTGCCCACCACCAGGCCGATCGCGAGCGCGAACGTCGACATCGCGACGAAGTAACCGAGCGCCAGGCCGCCCACTTTGCCCACCGTGGCCGCCTTGGCGATGGAGCCGATGCCCAGGACGATGGTGCAGAAGATCACCGGAGCGATCATCATCTTAATGAGCTTGATGAACCCGTCGCCGAGCGGCTTGAGGGATTTGCCAACCTCAGGGAACATCAGGCCGACCAGTGCGCCGAGGATGACGGCGGCGATAACGGCGATGTAGAGGTAATGCGATTTGTCGATGCCCTTGCGCCGCGTCCCCACGGTGTCAAGCGACTCTCCTCGTTGAGAAGCCATGATGTGTCTCCTTTGGATAATCTGATAGACGCTGCGGCACAATCTCTGGGCACTACGCGTCCTCCGGTGTGATATCCATCATTGGGCACGTGGTGATCCAGCTCACCGTTGCGTTCATATTGGTCGTGGGAGGTACAGATGATCCACCGCTGGAGTATCGCCCGACGGCTCTTCGTGGCGAACCTGCTGATTGTGGCGGCGTTCATCGCCGTGGTTGGCACGGCCACGTATGTGGACGCCCGCGACCGCACCTATGACGAAGCGGGGCAGCGGATGGCGGGAATAGCAGCTGCCATCGCAGCCAGTCCGCTGGTGTTGGAAGCGGCCGCTTCCCCAAACCCGTCCCCCACCCTCCAGCCGTTTGCCAATAACGTCATGGCGGCAACCGGCGTGGACTTCATCACCATCATGGCGCCGGACCGGACGCGGTGGACGCATCCCCGGAACGAGGAAATCGGACGGCCCTACATTGGTTCCATCGAGGCCGCGCTTCGCGGCGAGGCCTTCACTGAGGTGGTGGCCGGAACCCTTGGGCCATCAGTCCGCTCCATCGTTCCAGTCAAGGACGGCACGGGAGCGTTGAAGGCTATGGTGTCTGTCGGCGTGACTGTGCGGACCATCGATGTGGCCCTCGCCGGGCGCCTGCCCGCCCTCCTGGCCATCGGCCTGGCCCTGCTGGTTGGGGGCTCGCTCGCGTCGTGGCTGCTGGGCCGCTACCTCCGCCGGGTCACCCGCGGCTGGGGGCCGGAGCAGCTTGCCCAACTGTTTGCATACTACGAATCGGTGCTGCATTCCGTACGGGAGGGACTGATCCTCATCGACACAAAGGGCCAGGTGGTGATGTACAACGACCAGGCGGCGGAACTGCTGGGCCTGGAAGGACCCGCCAGCAAAGACCCTGCCCGTCCGCCCTCGCTGGCCGACTTGCCGCTCGAGGAGGGGCTCCGGACGCTCTTCGAGTCCGGGCGGAGCGCCAAGGACGAGATCATCCTGACCGGTTCGCGCATCCTGGTGGTCAACCAGGGTCCCGCCAAGGGGCCCGGATCCCCGGGCAGCCGCGGCAAAACGCCCGTGTACGGCACCGTGGCAACATTGCGGGACCGCACAGAAATAGAAGCCCTCGGCAGCGAGCTGGAAACAATGCGCACCCTCTCCGATGCCCTCCGGGCCCAGACGCACGAACACGCCAACCGGCTGCACACCATGGTTTCCCTGCTGGAACTGGGCCGCACCCAGGAGGCCCTGGCCTTCGCCACCAAGGACCTGGAGCTTAGCCAGCAGTTGACCGATGACATGCTCAGCTCCGTGGATGAGCCCGTTGTTGGTGCCCTGGTGATGGGCAAGGTGGCTGAAGCCCACGAACGCGGCGTGCAGCTGGATGTGGCAACCCTCGGCTCAGCCAGTGTTGCCGGAATCGCCGTCCAGGACCTGGTGACCATCCTTGGTAACCTGCTGGACAACGCCATGGACGCGGCGGCGGACGGCCCGCCGCCGCGCCGGGTGGAGCTCACGGTGGAGTCCGACGAGGAAGGACTGGACATCACAGTCCATGATTCCGGCCCCGCCATCGATCAGGCCGCAGCGGAGAACATTCTGCGGCACGGGTACAGCACCAAACCGGCAGGCCCCGGCGGCCGGGGCATTGGGCTCGCCCTGGTACGGCAGGCGGTCCAGCGCCTGGGAGGCAGCCTTGCCATCAATGGACGGCGGGGCGCCAAGTTCGAGGTGTTCCTCCCCGCAGCAATGCCGGCACAGAAGGAGCACCAACAGTGAGCATCATCCGGGTCCTCGTTGTGGAGGACGAAGCCATCTCAGCCGCCGCGCACGCAGCCTACGTGGGGCGGCTGCCAGGCTTCGAACTCGCCGGCACCGCCCCCGACGGCCAGTCAGCCCTGCGGTTGATGAACGAATTCGCCGCCGCGGGAAACCCGGTGGAACTTGTTCTGCTGGACATGAACCTGCCCGACCTCCATGGCCTGGACATTGCCCGCAGGATGAGGGCGGCAGGAATACTTGCAGACATCATCGCCATTACAGCAGTCCGGGAGCTGGCCATCGTCCGCAGCGCCGTTGCCATCGGTGTTGTCCAATACCTGATCAAGCCGTTCACCTACGCAACCTTTGCGGACAAACTGGCAAGCTACCAGCAGTTCCGGCAGCAACTGGCCGGACCGCAAGGCGGGTACGGGAAGTCAGGGGCCTCCCAAACGGACGTGGACCAGGCGTTTGCCAGCCTGCGGGCACCCTCCGAACTGCCCCTGCCGAAGGGCCTCTCGGTGTCCACCCTGGCTTCGGTCCAGGAGTTCATAAAGCAGCAGCACGGCGCCGTCTCCGCCACTGAGGTCATGGACGCGCTGGGCATGTCCCGCGTTACCGCGCGCCGCTACCTGGAGTACCTCGCCGACGCCGGAACGGTATCCAGGACAGCCCGCTACGGCACGCCGGGCCGGCCGGAGAACGAATACCGGTGGAGCGGCCGTTAACCCGGCCTGTACATTGGCTGGATCGAGCACCTGCAGAGCCGCTGTATACACACGGCGGGAGTTGAGGGTCTTTTTTCGGGGAACGGTGCAAAAGGTAGGCCCTCCTGTATACACTGGCCTTCCACCAGCGAAGGGAAACCAGTGCGAGCAAGCGACCGCGCCTACGCCGCGCTGCGGGATGACATCGTCCAGTGGCGCCTCCAGCCAGGCGCCCTGCTTGCCGAAGTGGAGCAGGCAGAACGCCTGGGCGTCTCACGCACGCCACTCCGGGAGGCGCTGGGGCGCCTGACCGCAGAAGGACTGACGACGGCGGCGGGCGGCCGCGGCGTCGTCGTCACAGATATTTCGCTGGAGGATATTGACGAACTGTTCGAACTCCGGGAGACGCTGGAAGGCAAGGCAGCCGCCCTCGCCGCCGAACGGGGCGATCCGGAAACGTTCCGGGAGCTCGAAGTCGGCTTCCGGGCAGCACCGTCGCTCCTTACCGGGGCTGCCCCCGCCCTGGAGGACTATTACCTGCTGGTGGGCCGGCTGGACACCGCCGTTGATTCCGCAATCTCCAATTCCTACCTTGCCCAGGCCATGCGCAGCCTTCGGGTCCATCTGGTCCGCATCCGACGCCTTGCTGCCGATGACGCTTCCCGGCTCACAGCAGCAGCGGCGGAGCATGCCACCATCGCCGAGGCCATTGCGGCCCGGGACCCGCGCCTGGCCCAGGCAGCCACCACCCTCCACCTCCACCGCAGCCTGTGCCACATCAAAGCCACCCACCCATCCCGCTAAGGAGCACCATGGTCAAGGAACACCACGTCCGCGTTTACAAAAGCGAAGAAAACCTGCCGCGCGAGGACCAGCTTGCGTACAAAATCGCGAAGGTTGCAGCCGATCCCGTAAAGGTGCCCGCCGACGTCACGGACATGGTGATCAACCGCGTTATTGACAATGCTTCGGTGGCAGTCGCCTCGCTCAACCGGGCACCGATCATTGCAGCCCGGGCGCAGGCACTCACCCACGGCCCCAGCTCCGGCGGAAAGGGCTCACATGTCTTTGGGATCGGCGAGCGCGTCTCCCCTGAGTGGGCGGCGTGGGCCAATGGGGTGGCGGTGCGTGAGCTGGACTACCATGACACGTTCCTGGCGGCGGATTACTCCCACCCCGGGGACAACATTCCGCCGATCCTCGCCGTGGGCCAGCATGTAGGGTCCAGCGGCCGGGACCTGGTGCGTGCCATCGCCACAGGATATGAAATCCAGGTGAACCTGGTGAAGGCAATCTGCCTGCACAAGCACAAGATCGACCATGTTGCCCATTTGGGCCCTTCCGCCGCGGCGGGGATCGGAACATTGCTGGGGCTCGACGTCGAAACCATCTTCCAGTCCGTGGGACAGGCCCTGCACACCACCACCGCCACGCGGCAGTCCCGCAAGGGTGAGATCTCCACGTGGAAGGCCCACGCCCCAGCCTTCGCCGGCAAGATGGCAGTGGAAGCGGCAGACCGGGCGATGCGCGGACAGACTTCCCCGGTTCCCATTTACGAAGGCGAGGACGGGGTGATCGCCTGGCTGCTGGACGGCCCCGACGCCTCCTACCAGGTACCACTGCCCGAAGCCGGCGAGGCCAAGCGGGCCATCCTGGACACCTACACCAAAGAACACTCCGCTGAGTACCAGGCGCAGGCCTGGATTGACCTGGCGCGGAAGCTGAACCGGAAGCACCCTGAGGCTACGGATCCCGCCAACGTGAAGTCGGTGCTGATCCGCACCAGCCACCACACCCACAACGTCATCGGGTCCGGGGCCAACGATCCGCAGAAGTACAGCCCCACCGCTTCACGGGAAACCCTTGACCACTCCATCCCCTACATCTTCACTGTCGCCCTGCAGGACGGCGCCTGGCACCACCTGGACTCCTACTCCCCCGCCCGTGCTGCCCGCCCGGACACTGTAGACCTGTGGCAAAAGGTCAGCACCGAGGAAGACCCCGAGTGGACCCGCCGGTACCACTCACTGGACATCTCGGAGAAGGCCTTCGGCGGCTCCGTGGAAATCACCCTCGCAGACGGGACCGTCCTCAAGGATGAGATCGCCGTTGCCGACGCCCACCCGCTCGGCGCCCGCCCCTTCGGCCGTTCTCAGTACGTCAACAAGTTCCGCACCCTCGCCGCCGGCCTCGTGGAGGAAGCGGAGATCGATCGGTTCCTTGCCGCCGTCGAACGCCTGCCGGAGCTCGCTGCCGGCGAGCTGGACCAGCTGAACATCACCGCGGCGCCCGGCGTCATCGATCCCGCCGCCTCCCCCAAAGGACTCTTCTGATGCTGTACTCCAAGGTCACCCCCGAGCAGAAGCGGCTCCGGTTCCGTGAACTCCTGGCCGCCGGGACCATCGCCCAGTTCCCCGGGGCATTCAACCCGCTCTCAGCCCGGTTAATCGAGGAAAAGGGCTTTGACGGCGTCTACATCTCCGGGGCCGTCCTGGCCAATGATTTGGGCCTGCCCGACATCGGCCTGACCACCCTCACGGAAGTGGCCACCCGCGCCGGGCAAATCGCCCGCATGACGGACCTGCCCGCAATCGTGGACGCCGACACCGGCTTTGGTGAACCGATGAACGTGGCACGGACGGTGCAGGAACTTGAGAACGCAGGTTTGGCCGGACTTCACATCGAGGACCAGTTCAACCCCAAGCGCTGCGGCCACCTGGACGGCAAAAACGTTGTCGACCTAGAGACGGCAACCAAACGCATCCGGGCCGCCGCGGACGCCCGCCGCGACCCGAACTTCCTCATCATGGCGCGCACCGACATCCGCGCCGTGGACGGGCTCGAGGCCGCGCAGGACCGCGCCCGGGCCCTCGTGGAAGCGGGAGCGGACGCCATCTTCCCCGAGGCCATGAAGGACCTTGGCGAGTTCCGGGCCATCCGGGAAGCCGTGAACGTGCCGATCCTTGCCAACATGACCGAGTTCGGCAAAAGCGACCTGTTCACCACGGAGCAGCTTCAACGTGCCGGCGTGAACATGGTCATCTATCCGGTAACGCTTCTCCGTAGTGCCATGGGCGCCGCCGAGCGTACGCTGGAATCGATCAAGGCTGAGGGCACGCAGGAAGCGCAGGTGGGCAGCATGCTGACCCGCGCACGCTTATACGATCTCGTTGACTACGAAGGCTATAACCGCTTCGACAGCGGAGTATTCAATTTCCGGGTCCCCGGGGAGTAGGGAAAGCCACGCCGGCCCGGTCCGGCACAACAGGCGACAGGAACGAAGGAGTTTCAGCATGGCTGAAGAGGACATCAAAAAAGGTCTTGCCGGCGTCGTGGTGGATTACACGTCCGTCTCAAAGGTCAACCCGGACACCAATTCCCTGCTCTACAGGGGCTACCCGGTCCAGGAGCTTGCCGCAAGGTGCAGCTTCGAGGAAGTGGCCTACCTGCTGTGGAATGGTGAGCTGCCCGGCCGGCAGCAGCTGGCAGAGTTCACTGCCCGGGAGCGGGCGGGCCGCGACCTGGACCCGGTGGTCAAGCAGGTTATCGACGCGCTGCCGGAGAGCTCCCATCCGATGGATGTCTGCCGGACCGCCGCCTCGGTGATGGGAGCCCGGCATCCCCTCGCTGAGGACTCCTCCCGCGAGGCCAACATGGCCAAAGCCATCGACCTGTTCTCGGCCATGCCGGCGGTGGTGGCCTACGACCAGCGCCGCCGCCACGGGCACGGTCTCATCGAACCCCGTGAGGACCTCGGCTATTCCGCGAATTTCCTGTGGATGACCTTCGGCGAGGAACAGGTGCCGGAGGTGGTGGAGGCCTTCAACGTCTCAATGATCCTCTACGCCGAGCACTCCTTCAATGCCTCGACCTTCACAGCCAGGGTGATCACCTCCACGCTCGCGGATCTGCACTCGGCGGTGACGGGAGCCATCGGTGCTTTAAAGGGGCCATTGCACGGCGGCGCCAACGAGGCCGTGATGCACACCTTCGACGAGATCGGCATCCGGCCGCAGGAATCCCTGGAGGAAGCGGCGGCCCGCGCCAAGGCATGGATGGAAGACGCGCTGGCCCAGAAAAAGAAAGTCATGGGCTTCGGTCACCGCGTCTACAAGCATGGTGACTCACGGGTTCCCACCATGAAGGCCGCCCTGGACAAAATGATCGCCCACTACGGCCGCCCTGAGCTGCTGGGGCTCTACAACGGGCTGGAGTCAGCCATGGACGAGGCGAAGGGCATCAAGCCAAATCTCGATTATCCGGCCGGCCCCACCTACCACCTCATGGGCTTCGATACCCCCACCTTCACTCCCCTGTTTGTGGCCAGCCGCATTACCGGGTGGACCGCGCACATCATGGAGCAGCTGGAGGCCAACTCCCTGATCCGGCCGCTGAGCGAATACGTGGGGCCCGAGGAGCGGCACCTGCCTTAGGCGCCTCATCGGCCAAGGTACGACGGCGGCCCGGTCACCTCCCGGTGGCCGGGCCGCGGTATGTTGCTCATTGCCTTAAAAGAGGAGGCTTTCCGAGGAGGCGACGGCTTCGTTGTCGTTGTCCATGGTGACCACGATGTTCACCCTGCCGCCTTCGAGAACCACCGGCAGCCAGTGGCCGGCGTCCTGCCACATCCGGTCCACCGGCAGGGCAGCGGTGTCGAACCAGGCCGGAGCAATCTCATCGCTCTCGGTGGGCTCGCCTTCCCAGCGGACGGCGGTGAACAGCCGCGTGTCCATGTCCCACTCGGGTTTGGCAGGAAACACGAAGCGCACGATGCCGGCGTCCCTCAGGTCACCGGGAAGGATTCCCACGTCGGCTTCCTCCCGAACCTCCCGGATGGCTGCTTCCGCATCAGTTTCCCCCGCTTCCACATGGCCGCCGATGCCGACGATCTTTCCACGCCCGAAGCCGGTCTTTTTCATCCCCAGCAGGACTTGGGAGGCGCCGTCCACCTCGCGGAGCAGGAAACACAGTGCTACTGCGGCAGCAGCCACGATCAGCCCAGTGCCCGCGGGTGTGCTGCGGCGTAAATCTCACGCAGGGTGTCCGCGGTGACCAGTGTGTAGACCTGGGTTGTGGTCACGGACGCGTGCCCCAGCAGCTCCTGGACCACGCGCACGTCCGCGCCGCCTTCGAGCAGGTGTGTGGCGAAGGAGTGCCGGAGGGTGTGCGGTGAGACGTCCCTGGTGATGTTGGCCTTCTCCGCGGCAGCCTTCAGGATGGTCCAGGCACTCTGGCGGCTGATGCGGCCGCCGCGGGCGTTAAGGAACAACGCCGGCGTCCCCTTTCCCTTCGCGGCCAGCAGCGGGCGGCCGCGGACCAGGTAGGAATCGAGGGCACGGGCGCCGTAGGAACCCAGCGGTACCAGCCGTTCCTTGGAGCCTTTTCCGAACAGCCGTACGATGGCCGGCCCCGTCTCCGGCTCCTGCAGGGAGATGTCATCCACGTCCAGCCCCACCGCCTCGCTGATGCGGGCGCCGGTGGAGTACAGGAATTCCAGGAGTGCGCGGTCGCGGAGCCCGGTGGCAGTGTCGGTTCCGGCCGCCTCCAGGATCCTGGTGACCTCGTCCACGCTGATGGCTTTTGGCAAGCGCTTCCCGGGCATAGGCGGGTGTACATCACTGGCGGGGTCCGTGGTGGTGAACCCTTCCAGGGCCCAATACTTGTGCAGCCCCCTGACGGCCACCACTGTCCTGGCGGCGGAGCGCACGCCGAGGGCGGACCCGCCGTCGGACCCGTCCGTAAGGGCGCGCACGAAGCCTGTCACATGGTGGCGGGTGATGTCTTCGGGGCGGCTGCAGCCGGCTGCGGCCAGGTGCCGGGAGTACCGGGCCAAGTCCCTGCGGTAGGCCGCCAGCGTGTTGGCTGCAACGCCCCGTTCAACGCCCATGTGCTGCAGGTAGTCCGTGATGCCGCGGTCAATGGCCGGTGGCGGGGCAACTGGCCGCGCGGCGTCACTGATCTGTTCCGGAGCTTCCTGAACCGGTGCAGCAGGAGCCAGCTTAGCAGAGGGACCAGGGACCATCAGCGCTGGCTGGGGTGCGCGGGCCAGGGCGCGTCCGCGGGGCGGAGAGTGGCATATCCCTCAGCGCGGGCCGCTGCAGCGGCGAGAATCCCGACGACGGCGGACGGGTTGTGGAGCAGGCCGGCCAGAACGGACTGCACGGCGTCGTCAAGGGCGATCCAGTGAAACTCGATCTCGGCTTCCTCGTCCGTCCGCAAATGACGCTCATGGTGCGGGACGTAGGTGAGGTTTCGGGCCAGGTAAATTCGAATGGCCTCGCTGGAGGAACCGGGTGAGTTGAAGAAGTCGGCCAGGACATTCCAGGTGCCGGCAGCGAGATCTGCCTCTTCGGCGAGCTCACGGGCGGCGCCCACCAGGAAGTCCTCACCTTCGATGTCAAGCAGCCCGGCGGGAATCTCCCAGAGGTCCATACCCACCGGGTGCCGGTACTGCTTCAGAAGGAGGATCTCGCCGTCGTCGTTCATGGGCAGGACGGCCACGGCGCCGGGGTGTTCAATGTAGTCCCGGGTGAGGGCCTCCCCCGTTTCCTGCAGCAGGAAGGTGTCACTGACCACGTCCCAGATCCGGCCCTCGTAAACCTTTTCCGTAGACAAAAGACGGCGCGGGCTCGGTGCATCCGAAACCTGGACTACATGGGTGGCTTCAGGTGTACCGGGCATCGCGCCGTCCTTTTGTCGTGCGGGAACTACTTAGCGGCTACCGTACCGGACTGCTCGGCCTCCGGAGCAACAGCACCAAGGCCGGCGGCCGTGTCGGCGCCCTCCTGGTGGTCCAGGGCTGCCTTCACAAGCCCTGCGAACAGCGGGTGCGGACGCGTGGGGCGCGAGCTCAGCTCGGGGTGCGCCTGGGTGGCCACGTAGTACGGGTGTACGTCAGCGGGGAGCTCGACGAACTCCACCAGCTTGCCGTCCGGCGACGTGCCGGAGAAGACGAGCCCCTCGGCTGCGATCTGCTCACGGTACTTGTTGTTCACCTCGTAGCGGTGGCGGTGGCGTTCGCTGACGGTGGTCTTGCCGTACGTCCCGGCGATCACCGAGCCGGCATCAAGCTTGGCTTCGTAGAGGCCCAGGCGCATGGTGCCGCCGAGGTCGCCGCCGCCTTCAACAAACTCCAGCTGCTCTTCCATCGTGGCGATGACGGGGTACTTGGAGTCCGGCTCGAACTCGCTGGAGGAAGCCCCCTCCAGCCCCACAACGTTGCGGGCGTACTCAATGACCATGCACTGCAGGCCCAGGCAGAGTCCCAGCACGGGAAGCTTGGTTTCGCGGGCAAACTTGAGGGCGCCGAGCTTGCCCTCCAGGCCGCGGATGCCGAAGCCGCCAGGGACGCAGATGGCGTTGACCCCGTCCAGGGCCTGGATGGCACCTTCACGGGTTTCACACTCGTCGGAGGGGACCCAGCGGATCTTGACCTTGGCATCATTGGCGAAGCCGCCGGCGCGCAGTGCCTCAGTGACGGACAGGTAGGCGTCCGGGAGGTCGATGTACTTGCCCACCAGTGCGATTTCAACGTGGTGCTTGGGGTTGTGGACGGCCTCAAGCAGCTTGTCCCAACTGGTCCAGTCGACGTCCTTGAACGGCAGGTCCAGGGCACGCACAATGTACGAATCCAGGCCCTGGCTGTGCAGGGTCTTGGGGATGTCGTAGATGCTGGGGGCATCTGCGGCGTTCACCACGGCGTCGATGTCGACGTCGCACATCCGGCCGATTTTTTCGCGCATGGCGTCCGGCACTTCGCGGTCTGAGCGGATAACGATCGCTTCGGGCTGAATGCCGATGGAGCGCAGCGCCGCCACGGAATGCTGGGTGGGCTTGGTCTTCAGTTCCTGGGAGGGCCCAATGTACGGCACCAGGGACACGTGCAGGAAGAAAACGTTGGTGCGGCCGATGTCCTGGCGGACCTGGCGGGCCGATTCGAGGAACGGCTGGGACTCGATGTCGCCAACGGTCCCGCCGATTTCGGTGATGATGACGTCCGGGGCGTTCTTGCCTTCGGCGGGAAGGCGCATGCGGCGCTTGATCTCATCGGTGATGTGCGGAATGACCTGTACGGTGTCGCCGAGGTACTCACCGCGGCGTTCCTTCGCGATGACGGTGGAGTACACCTGGCCGGTGGTCACATTGGCCGAGCCCTCGAGGTTTTCGTCGAGGAAGCGCTCGTAGTGTCCAATGTCCAGGTCTGTCTCGGCGCCGTCGTCAGTGACGAAGACTTCGCCGTGCTGGAAGGGGTTCATCGTGCCCGGATCCACGTTCAGGTAGGGATCGAGCTTCTGCATAGTTACAGACAGGCCGCGTGCCCGCAGCAGATGACCGAGGCTTGATGCCGTCAGTCCCTTACCGAGCGAGGACGCCACACCACCGGTTACGAAGATGTGTTTGGTCGTCTTGGACGAGCCCGGGAACCGGGAATTTACACGGGAATTTGATCGCTGCACCACGGAATTCGAGCCTATCATCAAATGAGCCTTCCACGGGTCCGGTAATTGTTCCCCAAATGATCCATACTGCGGCTCCGGACTTGAGGCAGGCAAGGGGCCCGCCGGGCCGGCCGTCCGTGGCCGGCAACGGGTCAGGCCCGCTGTGGCAGCAGTTTGGCGTCGTCCAGCAGCTCCTGCGCATGTGCCTGCGCCGACTCCGAGTCTTCCTGGCCGGCCAGCATCCGGGCCAGTTCGCGCACCCGTTCCGGGCCGGCGAGGAGTCGGACATCACTTGAGGTGAAACCGGTGGCTGTCTTGCCGTCCGCTCCCCTCACGGAGGTTTTGGTGACCGTAATGTGCTGATCCGCGAAGGCGGCCACCTGCGGCAGGTGGGTAACCACCAGCACCTGCACGTGGCGTGCCAGCATGGCCAGACGGCGGCCGATCTCGACGGCGGCGCGTCCGCCCACTCCGGCGTCCACTTCGTCGAAGACAAACGTGGGAACCGGGTCGACGGCGGCCAGCACCACCTCGATGGCCAGCATGACGCGCGACAGCTCACCGCCGGACGCCCCCTTGCCCAGCGGCCTGGCGGGAGCTCCTGAGTGCGGCTGCAGCAGGAAACTGATTTCGTCCGCGCCATGCGGTCCCGGCTGGCCAGTGCCCTCGAGGTTGATCACCAATGTGGCATCGGCCATGGCCAGGGCCTTCAGTTCAGCGCTGACGCGGGATGAAAGCTCCTTGGCCGCTTTGGTCCTGATTTTAGTGATGGCCGCCGCCTGCTTCTGCAGGTCCGCCCCGGCCCGGGTCACCTCGGCGTCCAAAGTTTCGATCCGGGTTGAATCGTCCTGCAGCTCTTCAAAGCGCACCCGGGCATTGTCAGCCCATTGGAGGACTTCGTCGACGGAGGGCGCGTACTTGCGGATCAGCTTGGCCAGGACGGCGCGCCGGTCCTCGATCTCGGCGAGCCGTTCAGGTCCTTCGCTGTCCAGCCCGGCCTGGTAGCTGGCCAGTTCGGTGGCGATATCGTTCAGCAGGAACCCCACCTCAGCCAGCCGGGCTGCTGCGGAACCGAGCTCGGCATCGTGCTCAGCCACGTGCTCCAGGGTGCGCTTGGCGGCATCCACCAGGGTTGTTGCGTCGCCTGCTTCGCCAAAGTCCTCGGCGATCAGGGCCTGGTGGGCGGTGCTCGCCGCAATCCGCAGTTCCTCGACGTTGGCGAGCTTGACTGCCTCTGCTTTGAGGAGTTCGTCCTCCCCCGGCTGCGGGTCCACGTCGTCAATCTCAGCCAGTGCCGCCTCCAGGGACTCGGCTTCCCGGAGCCGGTCCCGGGCGGCGCTGCGGAGCGAGTCCAGCTCTGCCTGGATTGACTTCCAGTGGCTGTAAAGGTCCTGGTAGGCGCCCAGCGGACCGGCCAACGATTCGCCCGCGAACTTATCCAGCGCCCCGCGCTGCGCTGCCGCGCCTTTGAGCCGGATCTGGTCCGACTGGCCGTGGACCACAACAAGCGTTTCGCCGATCTCGGCAAGGACACCCACCGGTGCGGCACGCCCGCCCAGGAAAGCACGGCTGCGGCCATCTGAGCCAAGCCGGCGCGCGAGGATCAGCTCAGCGCCGCCGTCGAACTCTTCCGCTTCGGCACCTGCGTCGAGGGCGCGCGCAATGGCGGGGTGGCCGGAATCGAGCTTAATCACGGCCTCTGCAGTTGCGCTCTTGGCACCGCTGCGGACGGCGCCGGCGTCCGCTCGGGCTCCCAGGAGAAGGCCGACGGCGGTGACCACCATGGTTTTTCCGGCACCGGTTTCGCCGGTGACCACGCTGAGCCCGGGGCCCAGCGGCAGAGTTGCGTCAGTAATGACGCCCAGATCGCGGATTCTCAGTTCTTCAAGCATGGTTCACTTTGCGGTTGAGGGATCGGGATCGGCGTCCGGCTGCCCGCTGCCGGCCACCTGGAGCGGCGGCATGGGCCGGGGTGTCCGGACGATGGGAATGGGGCCCGTGTGGATGGATTCGGCTTTGGGGACGGGTCCCCGCCAGCCGTGGATGGGCAGTTCGAACTTCCGCACCAGCCGCGCCGAGAACGGGGTCTGATGGGTCCGCGCCAGCCGCACAGGAGTTGCTGACTTCGTCACTTCCACCCGGGCGCCCGGCGGCAGATCCACGGAGCGCCGGCCGTCACACCAGAGGACGCCCTGGGCATCTGTGCGGCCGAGGACTTCGACAGCGAGGCGTGAGCGGGGCGAGACCACCAGCGGCTTGGCAAAGAGTGCGTGCGCGCTGATGGGGACAATGACGAGTGCCTCCACCTCCGGCCACACCACAGGACCGCCCGCTGAAAATGCGTAGGCCGTTGATCCCGTGGGAGTGGCAACAACGATGCCGTCACAGCCGAAGGAGGTGAGCGGACGCTGGTCCACCTCGGTAACCACCTCGAGCATGCGTTCGCGGTTGGCCTTCTCGATTGCGGCCTCATTCAAGGCCCAGGTGTGCCAGATCTTCTGTCCCCGGACCCACACCTGGACGTCAATGGTCATGCGCTCTTCCACCGTGTATTCGCGGCTGGCGATCCATTCGACGGTTTGGGCCAGGTCCGCCCGTTCGCTTTCGGCGAGGAAGCCCACGTGGCCGAGGTTGACGCCGAGCAGCGGCACGTCCACTTCCCGGACCAGTTCGGCCGCGCGCAGGATCGTTCCGTCCCCGCCGAGGACCATCACCAGTTCAACGTCGGGGAGCTGGACGTGGTCGTGGAGCACCTCCACGGGCTGGGCGAGGTGTCCGAAGAACCTTTCCATGTCATCCAGCTCTGATTCCTGCATGACCGGGACTATGCCGGAGGCGTGAAGCTGGGCGCAGGCCTCCCAGGCGGCCTTCAAAGATTCCTCACGGCCAGTGTGGGCGAGGACCAGTACACGCCTGCTCATCAGGTTCCGCTTTCTAGTGGTTGTGCCAGATACGTCCGAGCAAGGCAGCGGTGGCTGCGTCTCGCTCTTCGATCTTAGGCAACTCTTGGTTGATCCTGCGCTTTATCCACAGGAAGTATTCAACGTTTCCGTCCTGGCCGGGCAGCGGGCTCTGGGCAAGGCCGGCGAGCTCCAGTCCCGCCTCCTGCGCTGCCCGGGCCACTTTCTCCACCGCCATCCGGCGTTCCCGTTCAGAGGTGACTACCCCGGTGCGGCCCAGGCGGTCCTTGCCGATCTCGAATTGCGGCTTCACCATCAGCACCAGGTCACCGCCCGGCTCGGTGCAATCCGCCAGCGGCTGCACTACCAGGGTCAGGGAAATAAAGGACAGGTCAGCCACGGTCAGCGAAGCCGCGCCGCCTATGTCCTGCGGCTTCATGTAGCGGACGTTGAGTCCCTCGTGGACTTCCACGCGCGGATCGTCCCGCAGCTGAGGGACCAGCTGGCCATGCCCGACGTCGACCGCCACCACCCGCGAGGCGCCGCGCCGGAGCAGCACATCAGTGAAGCCGCCGGTGGAGGCGCCGGCGTCAAAGCACCTTTTCCCGGCGGGAGAAACTTCGGGAAAGGCATCGAGGGCCCCTGCCAGTTTGTGCCCGGCGCGGCTCACGTAGCTGTCCTGCCCGTCGTGCCGGACCACGAGGTCTTTGTCCTCAGGAACCTGGAGTGATGCCTTGCCGAGCACTTGGCCCGACGAGCTAACTTTTCCTTCAGCTATCAGCATGGCGGCATGGGTGCGGGACCGGGCAAGGCCGCGCGCAACCAACGCCTGGTCAAGGCGCAGCGGCATCAGGCGCCGTCCGAATTCCTGATCCGGGCGCGGTGGTGCTCCGCCGGATCGGCGTCCAGGGCGGCGCGCAGTTCATCATGGAGTTCGCTGTAAACCGCTTCATGCTCCGCCACCGGTGTCCGGCGCAAAGCGTCCAGGCGGCCGAGGGACTGTTGGACCAGAGGGTCCGCCACCTCGGCCTGGCCGGCTTGCGGCCAGTCCGGGGAGGGCTGGGCTGCTGTTGGATGGTCGGGTTGGCTCAGCACAGACATGCAACCAGCCTAGTGATCCATCCACACGAGCTTCGGCGCCTGGGGCGTGGAGGCGTCCGGTGTCGCTGCCCACCACGCGGCGCACGCCGCACGCCACGAATCGAGGTTGTCCTGGGCGCCAATGATGCCGACGGCGCCGTTTGCCACACGTGCGGATGTCTCGCCACAGGTGTAGGTACCGTCGGCTTCCGTGACTGGCGGGTACGGGCGGTGCAAGCCGGCCAGGGAACTGATGATGTATTTAGGGCGTTCAGCAGAGCGGGCAGCCAGGATGGTCAGCCGGGTGTCGACGCCGGTAAGGACCGCCACGGTGGCGAAGCCTGCGTTGTTGCCGCCCAGGATATCTGTGTCCAGCCGGTCGCCGACCACCAGGGGACGCTCGGCGGCAAGCCGCTTTGCGGCGGAGTGGAAAAGCGGCGCCTCAGGTTTGCCGGCGACGCGGGGTGTTTGGCCTGTAGCGGCGGTGACCGCCGCGACAAGGGTGCCGTTTCCGGGTGCGATGCCGCGGGCCTGCGGTACGGTCATGTCAGTGTTGGTAGCCACCCACATCGCGCCGGCAGATACCACGTAGGCTGCCTCAGCGAGTTCCTTCCAGCCGATGGCCGGGTTAAAGCCCTGGACCACCGCCACAGGGTCCTCCTCCTGGCCATACACGGGAACCAGGCCAACCAGGTCGATTTCGTGTGCCAGGGCAGGGCTTCCGGTGACAAGCACTTTGGAACCTGAGGGCAGCTCAGAGGCCAGCAACTCGGCAGCAGCCTGGGATGAGCTCACCACCTGGTCGTCATCGGCGGGTGCACCGAGCTCCCGGAGATGCGCTGCGACATCGGCAGGACGGCGCGAGGCGTTGTTCGTCACATAGCCCAGGCTCACCCCCAGGCCCGCCAGCTGCTGGAGTGATTCCACCGCATCCGGGATGGCGTGCGGTCCTGCATAGACCACGCCGTCCAGGTCTGCGAGCAGTGCATCGAACCGGGAAATCAGAGTCGCTTCTGTCATTGGCCTTTAGTCTTCCCGGCGATCCTGGTGATCCTGCTGATCTTCAGGAGCGTTGCCGGCGGGCAGTTCCTCTCCGTCGTGGTCCAGTTCATCGGTTTCGACCGAGTCCTCGTCAGATTCGGCGTCGTCGGAAACGAAGTAGTCCGGTTCCTCGTCATCGATGCTGGCGTCGACGGCGTGGCCTGCTCCGGATGCCTCTTTTGGGACGGCTTCAGATATTGCGGCTGCGCCGGTTGTTGCACGCGTGTCAGCGGGAGCAGCTGAAGCCGAAGCGGAAGAGGCGCGGTCCAGCAAGCGCCGGCGTTCTGCTTCCTCGCGGGCTTCCTCCTGCTCGTCCCAGCCCAGGTCGATAATGTCGGGTTCTTCGTCAACGCCCAGGCCGAGGGCGTTCTCCGCCACCACCGCCTGCTTCTGCCACTTCTCCGCCTCGGCGGTACGGCCCACTGCGGCGAGTGCGTCCGCGTAAGCGCGGAAGAGGCGGGGGCTGTAGGAGAACGCACGGTTGATGTCCAGCTGCGGGATCTCCAGTTCGGCCACGGCGGCGTCGAGCTGGCCGAGGTCGGTACGCGCGCCGGCAGCCACGATGGCGAGCTCGGCCTTGCCGGGAGCGTCGAGGTCCTGGGCTTCCTCGGACCGTACTACGTCCAGCGCACGGTCCGGACGCCCGAGGCCGCGTTCGCAGTCAGCCATCACCGGCAGATGTACGTTGGAGCCGCTGATCCGGCGGTAGGTCCGGAATTCCCGAAGCGCCTCGCCGTAGTGGCCGGCAGCATAGGCCGTAAGTCCAACAGCTTCGCGGACAGCAGCGAGCCTTCCACCGCGCCGGCTGGCAGCAAGGGCGTGCTGGAACGCCAGTTCCGGCTCGTCGTCAATCAAGCGGCCGGCCATCACCAGGTGGCGGGCAACCCACTCCGCGCTGGCGGCCTCGAGAGTCTTGATCTGGTGCTGCGTGGCCCGGTCCAGCTCTTTCCCGGTAACATCGTCGTCAATCTGGGGAGACCGTTCGCGATCCGGACGGTTGGCGCTTCGGAGGTCGCGCAGGTTGGGAACGCGGGCAGGACGCTCTTCCTGGCGGTCCCGGCCAAAGGTGCGGGGTCCCGCGTCGCGGTCAAAGCTCCGGGGTCCGGCGTCGCGGTCAAAGGTGCGGGGTCCGGCGTCGCGGTCAAAGCTCCGGGGCGCACGGTCCTGGCGGTCGCCGCGGCCCGGACGGTCGCTGAAAGGCTTCCGGTTCTCTCCCCCGCCAAAACTCCGGCGGTCGCCCTCACCGTCACGGCGCGGTCGGTCACCAAAGGAGCGGTTTTCGCGATCACCAAAGGGTTTGCGGTCGCGGTCGCCGTAAGGCTTGCGGTCACGGTCACCGGCTCCAAAGCTACGGCGCTCGCCCTCACCCTCACGACGCGGACGGTCACCAAAAGGCTTCTTGTCCCGGTCACCGTAAGGCTTGCGGTCACGGTCACCGAACGGTTTGCGCTCACCACCGGAGAAACCCCGGCGTTCTCCCTCGCCATCGCGGCGCGGACGGTCCCCGGAGGGTTTGCGGTCACGGTCACCGGCTCCAAAGCTACGGCGCTCGCCCTCACCCTCACGACGCGGACGGTCACCAAAAGGCTTCTTGTCCCGGTCACCGTAAGGCTTGCGCTCTCCGCCGCCAAAACTGCGACGGTCGCCCTCGCCGTCACGGCGCGGACGGTCACCAAAAGGCTTCTTGTCCCGGTCACCGTAAGGCTTGCGCTCTCCGCCGCCGGCTGGCCGGCCCGGGGAATCGTTGTTGTCCCGGGTGGTCCGGGAACGGAATCCGCGGGGGTCACCGCCGGAATTGTTGTTGCCGCGGAACCCGCCGCGGTCCTGTCCGCCGCGGTTGCCGCCGTTGTGCTCAGCCATGTGGATTCCTCCTGTTGTGAGCCGACCACTGGCGCAACTGCAGCCGCTCGTATCCGTGTTTCGTTTTCCTACGCAACCCGAAATCAAGCGCTTCGAAGTCCGTACATCTGCATCAATTCTAGTGGAATCGCCCCGCCGGACAGGACAGAGCTCTCGCCTGGAAGCGCATCGTGGCAATGTTCACACCCTCTCCCACTTAACGCAGCTCCCAGCCCAACGCTCTCGCAGTTAAGGCAGCTCCCAGCCCAACGCTCTCGCACATTCTGCGGCGCGGAAGGTGGCCGGTCGGCAGCTGGGGCAACCTGGGCGGAAGGCAATTCCGACGCTGAGGGTGAAGGAGCGTCCGCCAGAAACGTGCAGAAAGTGAGAGAGGGTTTCGGCCGGGGGCTGGCATGAGGTGTGGTGCCGGCTTTGCTGGTGCTCGCCGTGGGGTGGTGGTTAAAGCAGTGGGGCCCTGACGTCGTTTGTCAGGGCCCTACTGGTAATTTATGTCCGGCGGTGACCTACTCTCCCACACCCTCCCGGGTGCAGTACCATCGGCGCTGTGGGTCTTAGCTTCCGGGTTCGGAATGGGACCGGGCGTTTCCCCCACGCTATGACCGCCGTAACCCTTGCCCCACCCGGTTGGGGGTGGGAAATCTGTGGTTACAACTCCTGCCCCTGGGGGCAGTGGTGGTGTTGTTATTTAGTTGTGGTGTTCCCTGCAACAATGAACCGGTTTGGTTTGTTGTTCGGGAACCACATAGTGGACGCAAGCAGTCTTGTTATCTTTTTTACCACCGCGGGGTGTGAACGTCTTTTGAATGCCGTTCACGCGGTGGTGTGTGGTGTAAGTTATCGGCCTATTAGTACCGGTCAGCTTCACGA